>NZ_FOWN01000029.1 GCF_900115465.1 Halolactibacillus alkaliphilus | reverse complement strand
ATGGGTGGGGAATGTTTACTTCTTTCTTAGCGTACAAACTAAAAGAACAAGGAAAACAGCTTGTCAAAATAGACAAATGGTTCCCCTCTACAAAAACTTGCTCTAACTGTGGTTTTGTAAAAGAAATCAAATTATCAGAGCGCACTTATCGATGTGATTGTGGATTAAACCTTGATAGAGATTATAATTCAGCACTCAATATCAAAAAAGAAGGTATTCACTTATTAGCAAGTGCCTAATGAAAATATAAACTCTTGGAACAAGAGGGTTAGCTTGGTCAATTTCGTCAGCTATCAAAAGTGGCGATTACCCAAGAAGCCCCCACTTCAAGCAACCCGTACGGGTGGTAAGTGGTGGGAGTAGTTCACTTAGATGATGTGACATCGTCTCGTTAAGGAAATGCTTTTTGTGTTGATTCCAGCACAGAAGAAATGTAGGATGTAATACTGTCCTTTAAATGCCGAAGGCATTTGTCAAAAAGTGTACAAGGTTAAAATAACAACAGATCTTCGGAAATATTCAGCTCCGGCTCGTGGTTCACAGGCATGGAAAACGATTGCTAAACGTCGTAGTTCTGTCGAAAGAGTAAACGGCTATCTTATAGGAGTTTTTCCAGCTTAATAATGTTCGTTACCGTACAGGAAAACGTGCAAAAGCTCACTTTGATTTAGTGACGCTTATTTATAATGGACCAAAACTAGCGGCAGATCGTTTAGGCTCATTCCTAAAGCAATATCAAATAGCATAAAAATTTTTTAAGACAAATATTAAAATTCTGGTCGTGTTTGATTTTTTAAAAAGAGTAATTATGAAATTGATTCATTTAAATAAACTTAGTCACGACAATAGCTTCTTTAGAAATAAGGTAAATATTGTGACAGTGATAATATGCCTCTTTATTCGGTTGGCAAAGGATTTTCAATGTCGTGTCCCAAATTTATGACGCATAGACTAAATCATTCAGGGTAGAGGAGTGGTTTCGTTTATGGGTTTTTTATTTGATAGTTTACTTTCTGTTGCCGTCTCCATCGATTGCCTCACCGTTTCTATTACAATGTCTAACGTATCGGTGAAAAGAAAACGGTTATTTGTTGTTTTAGTTAGTGGCTGTCATTTTTTGTTTCCGTATATTGGGAATGTTTTAATGGTTACTCACTTTGATTTACTCACGAACGTCATTGACGTCGTGAGTGGTTCTATTTTTTTTAGTCTAGGTTTATTTAATTTGTTTAATAGCTTCAGTGATCAATCAAAAGAAGTTATAAATCAGTCGGTTATACTGATAGCACTTTTAGTGAGTTTAGATAGTTTGTTTATTGGTTTGGCAGTATATGATAATACGTTTGGTCTATCGCTGTTGTTTAGTTTGATGAGTCTTCTATTTTGTTTGATGGGATTTTTTATAGGAGGGGAAATAGAAAAAGTTATTGGGCCATTTTTTCACGTTGTTCGAGGTCTTATCTTTATTGGCTTTGGCACAGTCATCCTATTCTCATGAACGCAGTGACTAATGAGCGCGCGTGTTTCTTCGCGCTAAAGGATGGAGTTGTGGTAAAATAGCATAAAAAAGCTACTCGATGAAAGGATGTCGATAAGGTGAATGTCTTGTTTATTTGTACGGGCAACACATGCCGATCACCCATGGCTGAAGCTATCATGCGTGATTATTTAAAGAAAACGAATCAAACAGATAAAGTAAATGTAAAGTCCGCCGGACTTTATACGACAAACGGCATAAAAATATCTTCAGGGGCGCGCTTTGCCTTATTGGCACATGCGATTGACTTTGAAGGAGAGTCCACGCAAATAACCGAAGAGTTATTAAATTGGTCAGATATTATCTTGACGATGACAGAAAGTCATAAGGACGCACTTTTAGCATTAAATCCCGAACGAAGAACAAAGGTGCATGCGCTAAAGTCACTTGTTTATTCATCTGAATCTGAAAAAACAGGAGATATATCCGATCCCTATGGTCAAAGTGAAACCGTCTATCTAAATACGTTTGAAGAAATACGCGCAGCGATTCACTTATTCCTCGAACAAAATAATCTATAAACCGAACAAAAAAAGAAATTTACAAAAAAACGTACGTAATACTTCACATTTACTCAAAATCAGTTACAATATGAATTAAGCAATTTAAAATACGTGTAATCAATCGATGGGAGTGTTTAATCAATGAAAGTAGTTTTAGCATCAGATCATGGTGGGGTAGATTTAGCAAAAGAAATTGAAGCGTTTTTAGGTGAGCTAGGGATAGAAGTGGATAATATCGGGTCAGACTCAAAAGAGTCTTGTGATTATTCAGATTATGGTATACCTGCAGCTGAAAAAGTAGCGGCAGGTGAATACGATCGAGGGATTGTTATTTGCGGCACAGGTATTGGCATGTCCATTGCAGCAAACAAAGTAAAAGGCATTCGTTGCGCGTTAGTACACGATGTTTATACAGCACGTGTTACGCGTGAACATAATGATTCAAACGTTTTAGCTATGGGTGCGCGCGTTATCGGTGTGGACTTAGCGAAAGAAATCGTTAAAACATGGATATCAGGAGAGTTTGAAGGCGGTCGTCATGAACGTCGTATCAATAAACTCCGTGATTATGAGATGAAGTAATGACACATACAGTTGACAAAGCCGCATTAAAAGAAACGATGGATAAGTTTGTCAGCGAGTGGGTCGCACTGAATGTACTTAAGCCGAACGATATCTTTGTTGTAGGCACTTCTACGAGTGAAGTGCTTGGCGAGAGGATTGGCACGGTTGGGAGTATGGACGTGGCAGAAATTATATTTACAAGTTTAAACGCCTTAGTCGATCAAACAGGGGTAAGACTCGCCTTTCAATGTTGTGAACATTTAAACCGGGCATTGGTTGTTGAAAAGACAACACTCATAGCAGAAGGTAAAAGACCGGTAACGGTCGTACCTCATCGCTATGCCGGTGGGTCAATGGCCACGTACAGTTATCATCATTTTGATGAGGCAGTCATTGTAGAGACAATTGAGGCGAATGCCGGTATCGATATCGGTGAGACAATGATAGGAATGCATCTTTTGCCTGTCGCTGTGCCGCTCAGATTTAAAACGAAATATTTAGGTGAAGCAAGACTTGCAGGTGCCTATAGTCGACCGAAACTGATTGGTGGGGAACGAGCTATTTATCAATAAGTAGACAAGCTGTCTTTCTTATAAAAAAATCAAACAATACTCAGGGGGAACGATGTGGATGAAACATGTACAAGCAAATGATGTAGAGTTATTCGAAGCAATTGAGTTAGAGCGTGGCCGTCAAAATGACAAGATTGAGCTAATCGCCTCAGAAAACTTTGTCACAGAAACTGTCATGGAAGCGCAAGGGTCTGTCTTAACAAATAAGTATGCTGAAGGTTACCCAGAAAAGCGTTACTATGGTGGCTGTGAATTTGTTGATATTGCAGAAAACTTGGCGAGAGATCGTGCAAAAGAAATCTTTGGTGCAGAACATGTCAACGTACAACCTCACTCAGGGGCACAAGCGAATATGGCTGTCTATCATGCCTTCTTAGAACCTGGTGATACGGTTTTAGGTATGAATCTTTCACACGGGGGACACTTAACACATGGTAGTCCAGTCAATTTTAGTGGGAAGCTATACAACTTCGAAGAGTACGGTGTAGATAAAGAAACAGAAACACTTGATTACGATGTTGTCCGTGAAAAAGCGTTAGCCGTTAAACCAAAATTAATTGTGGCAGGTGCGAGTGCTTACCCACGTGAGATTGATTTTAGTAAATTCCGTGAGATTGCGGATGAGGTTGGTGCTTACTTGATGGTCGACATGGCGCACATTGCTGGGCTTGTTGCGGCGGGTGAACATCCAGATCCGGTTCCTTTTAGTGATTTTGTGACAACAACGACGCATAAAACATTACGTGGTCCACGTGGTGGTATGATTCTTACAAAAGAAAAGTATGCGAAACAAATTGATAAAGCGGTCTTCCCTGGGATTCAAGGTGGTCCTTTAATGCATGTGATTGCAGCTAAAGCAGCGGCATTTAAAGAAGCACTTGACCCATCATTTAAAGACTATGCGAAACAAATTAAGGCCAATGCGAAAGCCTTTGCCGAGTCATTGACAGCTGAAGGTGTGCGTCTTGTCTCTGGTGGCACTGATAACCACTTACTCTTACTCGATGTGAAGAGTTTAGGTTTGACGGGTAAAGTAGCTGAGGAAGTATTAGATGATATCGGTATTACGACAAATAAAAATACGATTCCATTTGATACGGAATCACCATTTGTCACAAGTGGTGTTCGCGTTGGTACGGCAGCTGTAACAACACGGGGCTTTAAAGAAGACGAATTAAAAGAAGTCGGTCAAATTATTGCACTTGTTTTAAAAGATGTTGAAAATGAAGCAGCTAAAGAAGAAGCGCGTCAACGTGTGAAAGCTTTAACTGATCGATTCCCGTTATATAAATAATTTCTAGGCACGCCTCTTATGAGGCGTGTTTCTTTGATTTTTAAAAAGCTCGTGCGTTCGACAAATGGCAGGAAATTTCAACTTTTACTTGAAAGCCATAAACATTACATGTAAACTCTTAATAGCTATGCACAAAATACAAAAAAGGGAGCGGATAAGATGGGTAATGTATATGTATTAGATCATCCACTAATTCAACACAAATTGACGTATATCAGAAAAACAGAAACAGGTACGAAAGAGTTTCGTGAACTTGTTGATGAAGTTGCTGGACTTATGGCGTATGAAATCACACGTGATTTACCACTTGAGCCAGTTGAGATTGACACACCCGTAACAAAAACAACATCACACGTTATTTCTGGTAAAAAGATTGGGATTGTACCTATTTTGCGCGCAGGTTTAGGTATGGTGGAAGGTGTGCTCCGTCACGTCCCAACAGCAAAAGTAGGCCACGTAGGTCTTTATCGTGACCCTGAAACATTGAAACCACATGAATATTACTTTAAAATGCCAACAGATATTAATGAACGTGAATTAATTGTAGTAGACCCAATGCTTGCAACTGGCGGTAGTGCGAATGATGCCATTAGCTCATTAAAAAAACGTGGCGCAACGAATATTAAATTGATGTGCTTAATTGCTGCACCTGAAGGTGTCGAAGCGGTAAAAGAATTGCACCCAGATGTTGATATTTACCTTGCGGCACTTGATGAAAAACTAAACGAAAAAGGTTACATCGTTCCTGGTCTAGGAGATGCAGGTGACCGTCTCTACGGTACGAAGTAATTCGCCAAAATTGAGTTGAAGAGTGAATTAAAGCGTAAATAAGTGAAGACTAATATAATGGGAATGCTTCTATCATTAATAGAGGCATTCCTTTTTATGTAGGGTCCTTTCTTTAATACATAGGAAAAGGAATCAAATTATGTTAAAGTAGTCAGTGAATGAGAAAGTGATTAATCTTAAAATAGCTATGATGGAGAGTGTTCAAATGAAAAAAAGAATCAAAGTCATGCCTGTCTTTGGGACACGGCCTGAAGCAATTAAAATGGCGCCTTTAGTGTTGGCATTACAAAAGCGATCAGATGAATTTGAGACAATCGTCACAGTAACTGCCCAGCATAGAGAGATGTTAGACCAAGTGCTTGATATTTTCGGTATTACACCAACGTATGACTTAAATATTATGAAAGAAAACCAAACGTTAGCAGAAGTAACAACACGTGCTTTAATAGGACTTGATGAGGTAATCAAAGAAGCTAAACCCGATATTGTTTTAGCACATGGAGATACAACAACAACATTTTCAGCTTCTCTTGCAGCTTATTATAATCAAGTGGCTGTTGGGCATGTGGAAGCAGGGTTACGGACATGGAATAAGTACTCACCATACCCTGAAGAAATGAATCGACAATTGACAGGTGTTATGGCAGATCTGCATTTTTCTCCAACGTCAGAATCTAAAACTAATTTATTAGAAGAGAATAAGCAGGAAGAACATATTTATGTGACGGGTAATACAGCGATTGATGCGCTCAAAACAACAGTTACAGATGACTATTCACATCCATTACTTAATGATATCAAAGGCAAGCGTCTCGTATTAATGACGGCGCACCGTCGAGAAAACTTGGGTGAGAATATGGGACAAATGTTTAGAGCGATTAAACGTTTAGCAGATACACACGAAGATATTCATGTCATCTATCCTGTACATTTGAATCCGAAAGTCCAAGAGAAAGCAAAAGATATTTTAGGTGAACATGAGCGGATAGATTTAATCGCGCCACTTGACGTGGTTGATTTTCATAACTTTGCGGCACGCGCAACATTAATCCTTACGGATTCTGGTGGTGTACAAGAAGAAGCGCCATCCCTTGGTGTGCCTGTGTTAGTGTTACGTGATACAACGGAGCGACCAGAAGGGATTAAAAGCGGGACGCTTAAGTTAGCTGGAACAGATGAAGAGACGATTTATCGTGAAGCACATCTTCTTTTAAGTGACGAAACAGCTTATGAGCAGATGGCGAAGGCATCAAACCCATATGGCGATGGTAAAGCGAGTGAACGTATTTGTGACGCGATTCGGTCATACTTTGATCCACACTATAAACAACCAGCACCCTTTACAGTCAACTAATCCAGAGGGGCATAAAAAATAAACATCCATAGCTATTTACTTAGCGCTAGGGATGTTTATTTTTATTGTTGTTTTCTCGTTTGTTTTTTGGATAAGTTTGTGAATGTTTAAGAATTTAGTAAAGAAAATAACATGTTTTTTCACAAAGGTTAATGTACATTAAACACACGAAATTACTGAGGTTTAATGTCTTTAAACATTTAAATTGCTTTATATCAACAAAATTATAATGTAAACGCTTTAATAACAAAGAATTAGAGTAATAGGGATGCATTTTTTAAAATCGGTGATATAATGTGAATAGTTGGCTTTAAATGATCAAATGAGAGGCAAGGTGAATCTGTGTGGAGACCTATTACGTCATGACAAAAAAACATCACCAAATTTTTTTCGTCATACTTCTCTTCATACTAACGGGGACACTGTTATCCAAAGGGCAGCCCATCTTATTTGGTTTACTACTCGGTGGAGTCGTAAGTTACGTAAACTTATGCTTACTACAATTGAATGTGACACGTCTAGGACGTGTAGCAATAAACGGAAAAGGTTTTGCGATGGCTGGGACAATTTTAAGAATTGGCGCAGCTTTACTTGTCGTTATTTTAGTCGAACGTTATCTTCCGTACATTCCAATCGTTGCAGTGATTATAGGTTTAATGTTTAAGTACGTCGTTGTTCTTATCGCCGGTTTTTGGTCATTAATGTTAACTGATAATCTATAGAGAAGGGGGAAAAACAGATGGATCATGGTGCACCAATAGTTGAAAATATCTTTGGGATTCCGTGGCTTAGTGTGAACTTATCAACGGTATTAATGATGGTTGTCTCTTGTGCCATTACGTTTTTCATTGCGTTCTTTCTGACACGTAATTTAAAAATGAAACCGACAGGAAAACAAAACTTTATTGAATTTGTCGTTGATTTCGTTAAAGGGATTATTAATGATTCCATGGACTGGCGGACAGGAAAAAAGTTTTTGCCGCTCGCACTTACATTAATCACGTTTATTTTTATTAGTAACATCTTAGGGATTATTGTGATGGGGATCTTTAATGGAGATGTGTGGTGGAAATCACCCACAGCTGATGCAGGCGTCACTTTAACACTTGCGGCCTTTATTATTATCCTGACAAATTATTACGGTGTTAAAATGCGTAGCGCAAAAAAATATGCTAAAGGGTTTATTAGCCCGGTATCCTTTATGTTACCGTTTAAGATTATTGAAGAATTCACTAACACGATGACGCTTGGTTTCCGTTTATACGGTAACATTTTTGCAGGGGAAGTTTTATTATCACTTCTTGCAAGTATGGCTTCGGTGACGTTAGTTGGCGCGATTCTTCCAATGATTATATGGCAAGGATTTAGTTTATTTGTTGGGGCTATTCAAGCTTTTATTTTTACCACATTATCCATGGTGTATATGTCGCACAAAGTAATGGATGATCATTAAGCACGAGAATAAATGAACGGATTTTTTGGACTTGGACGTTCACCGTTCGATCATCGTCGGTTCGTACGAACCGATCAAGAGATATTAAATAAAAGCAAGGTCATGCATTTATTTAAGCAAAGAAAAACCAAATACAAATTTAATCATTCCTAGGAGGAAACACACATGAACGCTATCGCTGCTGCAATTGCTGTAGGACTTGCTGCAATAGGTGCAAGTTTCGCTAACAGTATTATCGTTAAAAGTACAATAGAAGGTATTTCTCGTCAACCAGAATTACGTGGGCCACTCCAAACAATTATGTTAATCGGTATCGCACTTGTTGAGGCGATTCCTATCTTAGCCGTTGTTGTTGCCTTTATGATTCTTTAATAAATAATACCTCAACAAAGGTGACGGAAAGAAAGGAGTGCATGGGACATGCTGACAACGAACATATTTACCCTTGGGGCAACTGTTGGCGGTTTTCAACCGTTAGATACAATTGTTGTATTAGTAAGTTTTTCGATTCTCATGGTCTTACTGAAGAAGTTTGCATGGGGACCACTCATTAAAGTGATGGAGGAACGAGAAAACTTCGTTGCGACAGAAATTGAAACGGCTCAAGAAAAAAATCGCCAAGCACAAATGGCGGTAAAAGAAGCCGATGAAAAATTAGCAGAGGCACGTCAAGAAGCTAAACGCCTCGTTGTAGAAGCCAAACAAACCGCAACGAAATTAGAAGATAGTATTATTCAAGAAGCAAAAGACCGTGCGCGACAAATGCGGATGGATGCTGAGGATGAAATTGAACAAGAAAAACGCGAATCTTTCCAAGAGATGCAGGAAACCGTCGCAGAAATTGCGTTCCAAATTGCGATGGACATTATTCAAAAAGAGATGAGCCAGGAAGATCAAAAACGTTTAATTAAAGAACGCCTTGATACTTTAGGAGACGATCTTCTATGAAAAATTCACGTAATGCAAGACGCTATGCTGAAGCATTATATGATGTGGCGAGAGAACATGGACATGAAGAACAGATTGAACGTGAACTTCTTGCGATCAGGCAAGTTTTTAGTGCGCCATCAGAATTAGTTGATTTTTTACAAGATCCGAAACAGTGGATGAATCGGTCACGGATTATTAAATCAACACTCATGACCTTTTCAAGTGAACTCGTTAAATTGTTACTGATTATGGTCGAAGACCATGCTGAACAAGATGTGCCAGGAATGGTTGACCATTACACGTATCTGATTAATGAAGCACGGTGTATCGGTGTTGGTAAGGTATACTCTGTTGCCATGTTAACACCGCGCCAGTTAGAGGATATTGAAGCACATTTTGCTGAGCGTTTCGGTTATAAGCGTTTAGCCTTACAAAATCAAATTGATGAGCGCATTATTGGTGGTTTTAAGGTCGTTATCAATAACCGCGTCTATGATGCGTCATTAAAAGCAAAATTAGAAGATGTTAGACGGAAATTTGTTCCGTTGTATAAACGATGATAGGGGTGACAAGAGATGGAAATCAGAGCGGAAGAAATCAGTGCCCTGATCAAAAAACAAATCCAATACTATCAGAAAGATACTGAAATAAAGGATATTGGAACCGTTATTGAAACAGGTGACGGGATTGCGCAAATATATGGACTAAATAACGTGCTCTCTGGAGAGCTTGTGGAATTTGAAAATGGCACCATGGGCCTTGTTCAGAGTCTAGAAGAAGACCGCGTTGGCGTTGTTATTCTTGGTTCGCATCTATCGATTCGTGAAGGGGACGAAGTGTCTCGTACGGGGAGAATCATGGAAGTGCCAGTAGGTAAGTCGCTTGTTGGTCGTGTTGTGAACCCGTTAGGTCAACCAATCGATGGTAAAGGGCCTATTAAAACGAGAAAATCTCGCCCAATTGAACATGAAGCACCTGGCGTTATGGCACGTAAATCAATTCACGAACCACTTCAAACCGGCTTAAAGGCAATTGATGCCCTTGTGCCGATTGGTCGTGGACAACGCGAGTTAATTATTGGCGATCGTCAAACAGGTAAGACAACCGTCGCAGTTGATACGATTCTTAATCAAAAGGATCAAAATATGTACTGTATTTATGTTGCGATTGGTCAAAAAGACTCGACTGTGCGTGCAACAGTGGAAACGTTCCGTCGTCACGGAGCATTGGAATATACGATTGTTGTAAATGCGGGGGCAAGTGCACCAGCGCCACTTCAATACTTAGCACCGTATACAGGTGTTGCGATGGGCGAGGAGTTTATGTATAACGGTGAGCATGCCTTGGTTGTGTATGATGATTTATCAAAACAAGCTGCGGCTTATCGAGAACTCTCATTACTTTTAAAACGACCGCCAGGCCGTGAAGCTTTCCCGGGAGATGTATTTTATTTGCACTCACGTCTATTAGAACGTGCCGCAAAATTAAATGATGATCTTGGTGGTGGGTCAATGACGGCACTACCATTTGTTGAAACACAAGCAGGTGATATTTCAGCTTACATCCCAACAAACGTTATCTCTATTACAGATGGACAGATATTTTTACAATCTGATTTATTCTTTAGTGGGGTAAGACCAGCGATTAACCCTGGTCTATCTGTATCACGTGTTGGTGGATCAGCTCAAACGAAAGCAATGAAAAAAGTAGCAGGAACTTTGCGTTTAGATTTGGCAAGTTACCGTGAATTAGAGTCATTTGCTCAGTTTGGTTCAGACTTAGATAAAGCAACGTTACAAAAGCTGAATCGAGGAAAACGAACAATTGAAGTGCTAAAGCAAGGTTTACACACACCTGTATCGATGGAAAAGCAGGTAATGATTATTTATGCATTGATTAAAGGGTATTTAGATGAGATTCCTCTTGAGGATATTCGTCGTTTTGAAACGGAATTTTATGAGTATCTAGACGCGGGCTATCCACAAGTGTTAAGGGACATTAGAGAGACAGGCGAATTAACGAACGAACCGGATATGAAAGAGGCTATTTCGTCATTCCAAAAACAATTTAGCCGTTCATATTAAGGAGGGTGCATAATGGTTTTGTCATCACGAGAAATTCAAAAGAAAATTGAATCAACGAAAAAGACGAAGCAAATTACCAATGCCATGCATATGGTGGCTGCCTCTAAATTAGGGAAATCGGAGATTTCTAACAGTTCGTTCATTCCTTATGCTGAGAAGATTGAAGAAATGGTGCGGCATATTGTCTTAAGTTATGGTGATCATAATCACCCGATCTTAATTCCGCGTCGCGTGAAAAAAGTAGCGTATCTCGTTATGACTTCTGATAGAGGTCTTGCTGGACCATTTAATGCACATGTCCTAAGAAAAGTAGAGAATTTAATCAATGAACGTCACCGTCATAAAAATGAGTACACGATTATTGCGATAGGACGAATTGGGAAAGAGTATTTTAAAAATCGTGATATGCCACTATTACGTTCGGTAACAGGTTTACCAGATCGACCATATTTTAGTGATTTGGAAGACTTAACATATGATACGGTGCAATTTTTTGTTGATGGAGAATTTGATCAACTTGAACTCGTCTACAACTATTTCTATTCAGCTATTAGTCAAGAAGTCGTCGTTAAAAAAATCTTGCCTCTGATTACAGAAGAAGCTGTGGAAGAATTACGTCATGAAATGCACAGCCCGTTCTTATTTGAGCCAAGCGAAGAACAAATATTAAAGACGCTCTTACCGCAATATGCGGAGAGTCTAATATACGGTGCTTTTTTAGAAAGTAAAGCAAGCGAAAATGCCTCGCGAATGAATGCGATGCGTAATGCAACAGATAACGCCGACAAAATGATTTCAGATTTACGCCTGCAGTATAACCGGGCACGTCAATCTCAAATTACTCAAGAGTTAGCGGAAATTGTGGGTGGCGCAAATGCCCAACAAGGTTAACGTATTGCCGGTTGAGGGAGGAAATTATCGATGAATAATGGACAAGTCGTACAAGTAATTGGACCGGTCATC
The DNA here is from genome assembly GCF_900115465.1 of Halolactibacillus alkaliphilus. GTDB lineage: Bacteria > Bacillota > Bacilli > Bacillales > Amphibacillaceae > Halolactibacillus > Halolactibacillus alkaliphilus. The sequence continues at coordinate 24,416 of NZ_FOWN01000029.1, read as the reverse complement.
GATGTCAAATTCGAAGACGGAGAATTACCCAAAACAAATGATGCGTTAATCGTCACAGCGCATCAAAACGACCAAGATGTAAAAGTCACACTTGAAGTGGCGCTGCATTTAGGTGACCATAAAGTAAGAACGATTGCGATGAATGCAACAGAAGGTATTCGAAGAGGAGATAAAGTGATCAATACCGGCCAACCGATCTCGGTGCCGGTAGGTGAAGAAACACTCGGACGTATTTTTAATGTGCTAGGTGAAGTAATTGATGGTGGCGACGACGTAAGTAAAGACGTGAAACGTGACGCCATCCACCGCCCATCACCTGACTTTAGAAAACTCTCCACTGAAACAGAAATTTTAGAAACAGGGATTAAAGTGGTTGACTTACTTGCCCCGTATATTAAAGGTGGGAAAATCGGTCTCTTTGGAGGTGCCGGTGTAGGTAAAACGGTATTAATCCAAGAGCTTATTCACAATATTGCTCAAGAACATGGTGGGATTTCTGTTTTTGCCGGTGTTGGTGAACGGACACGTGAGGGAAACGATTTATACTTTGAGATGAAAGCTTCAGGCGTTATTGCTAAAACTGCAATGGTCTTTGGTCAGATGAACGAACCGCCAGGGGCACGTATGCGTGTAGCCCTTACGGGCTTAACAATGGCAGAGTACTTCCGAGATATTAAGCGTCAAGATGTGTTGCTCTTTATTGACAATATTTTCCGTTTCACTCAAGCGGGATCAGAAGTATCAGCACTACTTGGACGGATGCCATCAGCTGTTGGTTACCAACCGACACTTGCCACCGAGATGGGGCGCTTGCAAGAGCGCATCACTTCAACCACACAAGGATCTGTTACGTCAATTCAGGCAATTTATGTGCCTGCCGATGACTATACTGACCCAGCACCAGCAACGACGTTTACACACTTAGATGCGACGACGAGTCTTGACCGTAAACTATCAGAACAAGGGATCTATCCAGCGGTAGACCCGCTTAGTTCAAGTTCACGTGCTCTAGATGTCGAGGTGGTCGGTAAAGAGCATTATGACACAGCGCGAGCTGTACAACAAACGCTCCAGCGTTACCGTGAACTGCAAGACATTATTGCTATTCTCGGAATGGATGAGTTAAGTGACCAAGATAAACAAATTGTTCAACGCGCCCGTAGAGTACAATTCTTCTTATCACAAAACTTCCACGTGGCTGAACAATTTACTGGACAACCGGGTTCATATGTGCCGGTAAGTGAGACGATTCGTGGATTTAAAGAAATTCTTGAAGGTAAATACGATGATTTACCAGAAGAAGCCTTTCGACTTGTTGGTACGATTGATGAAGCAGTTGAAAAAGCTATGCGTCTGTCAGAGTAGGGGGCCGTTTATATGGACAAACAACAATTGGCAGTTGAAGTAGTGACACCCGATGGTCAAATCGTTAATGATATGTTTGATATGGTTGTCGTCCAAGCGGAACAAGGTGAGATTGGGATATTACCTAATCACACACCAATGATTTCACCAGTAGTTATAAGTACGGCACGGCTAAAAAAAGATAACGAATCAATGAAAGTAGCTATTGGTGGCGGTTTTATTGAAGTGGATGATAATCATGTGACGATTCTTGTTCAATCAGCGGAAACACCAAAGAAAATAGATGTAGAAAGAGCACGTAAAGCAAAAGAACGTGCCTTACGCCGCATTAAACAGCGCCGAGATAACGTTGATTTTAGACGAGCGGAGTTAGCGTTAAAACGTGCGATTAACCGTCTTGATTTAGTTGGTGAAGAATAAATTACGATCAAGAACGTTGGCCACAATAAATACAAAAGACTTTAACATAAGGCGTCACTTGTGTTAAAGTCTTTTTAAGTAGAAAACCTGCATGTAAAGGTCATTATTTCCTGGGAAATTGTCGAAAGTAGGTGAAAATATGTTTGTTGATTTGGGTGTTCAAGCCGCAATTAATATTACTTCACACGTTGTTTTTATTATTATTACGTGGCGAGCTTTACAATCCTTGAGGTTAGATGTGCTATTTAAGAAGCATAAAGAGAAAGAAATACAATTATTTATGATCATTTTAACTATTGTGATAGCGAGCGTCTTAAGTCATTTCTTCATAGATTTATTGACCTGGTCGAGACAGCTGCTTTATTTATTATAAAAAAACAAATAGCCATTCAGATGTGTGAAAAGTCGCGTTTGCTGATTAAAACCACCACCTTTTAGTTATACTGCTAAATAACTAAAGAGGATGGTGGTTTTTATGCGTCAATTGTGCCTTTCGTTATGTTTATTATATATATTGGTTTTAAAAGTAACAGCGGTGGGAAGTGTTAATTATCCACTGGAAATCTTATCCGACCATTTAGACGATGCTTTATCGATAACAGAGGTCGAGACAGTCGTTACGGAAACACAAGAAAAAGAGTTGGATGTGCTCGTTTCAACTATTTTAAGCCAAGGGTTTACAACGGTAAAAAATAATCAAGCTGGATTAAGTCATGATACTTTTGCTCGAACAAGTGACCTAGGAAAAGAAACCATTCGCATTTATCCGATAACAAAAACACATGAGACAAACGAACGTTTTAAAATACAATACCAGGTCGCGCTAAAAGACCTAGAGAAAAAAACGATTGTAAGCTATTACAAACGACTCAATTCGTTCATTGCGACTATTTACACAGATAATAGAAAGATATATAGTTGTGGTAGTTTCGTATTTTATGATATGATAGAGAGCAATGAGTTTTTAACAATCATACTAAACGCATTAGATGTAACAGAGCTTGATCAATTAAAAGATCAAGATTTACATATGATGACTGGATATACACAGAAATTAACACAATATTACCTTGAGAACACAAAAAAGAAGAATGTTCAATTAGCCAGTCGGATAAGGTCTGACGGTACTGTCAAAGTAACACTTGGCACACCCATCCTAACGACTGAATACTAATAGTATATAGTGTTTTCTACAGAATGGGGAGAATAACCATGGAGAAAATAATTATTAACGGTGGTAAGACATTAACGGGAACAGTAAGAGTAGAAGGTGCCAAAAATGCGGTGTTACCGATTATTGCGGCAACGATTTTAGGCGAAACGGGTCGGTCTGTTTTAACGAATGTACCTGCCTTGGCAGACGTTTATACAATGAATGATGTCCTATCAAATATTGGAGCAAAAGTTGTGATGACAGGTGATGAGCTTGTTGTGGATGCCTCGGTTGATTTAACAACAGAAGCGCCGTTTGAATTTGTCACAAAAATGCGTGCATCTGTTCTTGTGCTAGGACCGTTGTTAGCACGTTACGGACATGCTTACGTTGCAATGCCTGGCGGTTGTGCGATTGGTTCTCGACCAATTGATTTACACTTAAAAGGCTTTGAAGCGATGGGGGCAACCGTAGAAGTTGGTCATGGTTTTGTTGAAGTGAAAAGTGAAGGACGCCTAAAAGGGGCATCTATTTATCTAGATATGGCAAGTGTTGGGGCAACAGAGAATATTATGATGGCTGCGAGTCTAGCAGAAGGTACGACTGTGATTGAAAATGCGGCAAAAGAACCAGAAATTGTTGACTTGGCTGACTATATTAATGGTATGGGTGGCCGTGTATATGGTGCCGGTACATCAACAATTACAATTGAAGGTGTGCATAAATTAGCAGGAACAGATCATACGATTATTCCTGATCGCATTGAGGCCGGAACGTTTATGGTAGCGGGTGCCTTAACAGGTGGCGAAGTGACAGTACTCGGTGCGCGCTCACGTGATTTGCGTGCGCTCATTTTGAAGTTAGCGGATATGGGTGTTGCTGTTGAAGAAGTAGAAGGTGGGTTGAAGGTTCATCCGACGGATGAACTCGTGGCAGTCGATATTAAAACCTTGCCACACCCAGGTTTCCCAACAGATATGCAGTCACAAATGATGACGCTGATGTTAAAAGCAAAGGGAACAAGTATGGTGACAGAGACGGTCTTTGAAAACCGTTTTATGCATATCGATGAATTCCGCCGTATGAATGCTAAAGTAAAAATCGAAGGTCGTAGTGTTGTTATTGACGGTGAATCAGACATACAAGGTGCCGAAGTGAAAGCAACCGATTTGCGCGCAGGTGCAGCATTAGTATTAGCTGGTTTGATTGCGGACGGTCAAACAACCGTTACGAATCTTTATCATATCGATCGCGGCTATGTTGACTTTGTCGGTAAATTAAAAGCACTTGGTGCTAAAATTGATCGCATTCAGGATGAAAAAGTTGCAGTGGCTGCTGTTTCGATGGCCTGATTAGTAATTATTTTATAAGATACTTTAAAATGTAAGCTGTGAGTAAGCTGAGAAATCAACTTACTCACAGCTTATTTCAGTTGTATAATAGTTGGTGTTACCCTTCATATCTTGGTTAAATTAAGGATGCCAATAATGACAGAACACTTGATGTTTTTAACAAATAACCGATAACAGCATTATAAGTCAATCATTCAGAGCAAAAAAAGAGGTGAAGAGATGAAAGGGTTATACTTTTGGTTTTTAACATGTCTATTGTTTAGTAGTTTATTTAATCAAGGATTATATTTTGATGCCTCTTTTTATCCGTATCACATCATCATTCAACTATTATTTATGATTTTTTTAGTTAGAATCTGGTTGTACAAAGAACACGCAATCACGTCTTACTTTATATTTTTGTTGATCCCACTAACATATCTTATACCGTTACTCTTTCAACCGTCTTCCGTTGCTTTAACGCTTCAGAGCTTTATGCGTGCAAGTACGACGATAAATTTCTTTATTATGGTGGTTTATGTCCTAACGGATAACTTGAAATCTCAACGTGTTCTCCCTTATCTGCTTCATGGGATTGGGCTAATACTTAGTGGCCATATGATCTTGTTTGATTTAGGTATCTTGACTAACGGAGAGTTCATCATGATGGGGCGCTATGCTGGCTTACTGGAATATGCCAATACTTTTGCTGTTGTGTTAGCGAGTCTCTATTTATATGGTTTAATTCAAGGACAAGTAGCTAAAACTACACATATGAAGTTAGTTCATGCTGCTTTATTGCCGCTCTATATGTTAAGTATCTTAAAATCACAATCTCGAGGCGTTTTATTATTTCTAGTTATTTTTTATATTGTATTACTTCTAATGCTTGAAGTGAAAAAACAACTACGATTAGTTATTGTAACAATAACCTCGCTTTTACTAGCAATTGTCCTCTTTGTTTTAATGGGTGAATTTAATAGTGGGCTGTTTATTGGTTTAGTAAGCATCTGTGCGGCGTTATCTAGTGCTACCGGCATATATATTACTAAATTTCACTTTAAGGGTATTAACATCTCTAGATTAGTCGTACCAACGGTCATGATTGTCGCTCTTGCGGTTATTATTTTTAATCTTTTACAACGAGGTACGCTCTATACAATATTGGATACTGTATTTGACTTTGATATGGCCAAACTCACAGGATGGCACACCTTCAAAGAACGTGTGGCCTTCATTAAAGATGGATTAAACATTGTTCGAGATGCGCCACTAGTCGGGCAAGGAGGGCGTGCGTGGGCGCTAAATTATGAAGCAGTGAAAAGTTATGATTATCATTCTCTTGAAGTACATAACGCCTATTTAGATATCCTTATAGAAACGGGGCTTGTTGGACTCACAATAACACTGGTTTTATTTGGTCTGTTAGCAAAACAGTTGATGGGTCATAAACGAGAGAAAATCATGCATGTCCTCCCTGTGTTGTTAATTTTGTGTCATAGTGTAATGGATTTTAATTTATCTTACGGGTTTGTTTGGTTCTTTATGAGTTTTATGGTGGGTGGTTATCTTAAAGGGGAGAATGAACTACTAAGCTTAGGTGCACGCTCTGATAAGTGGAGGTTAATGATAAATGTCATCCTTATGACATTAGCGTTCGGTTTCAGTTTGTTGACACTTATACTTGTAAACCTTTAGGGTGAAGAGAAAAGCGGCATAAGAAAGATATCTGTTTAGATAAAGCGAAACATATAATTGATGAAAGAGACATAGACTATCGTTGTGTAAATATCACAAAAAAGGAGCCTATGTCTTTATGACGATACGTCACTTTAGTAAACATCCAGCTAAAAAATACAGTCGTTTTGTGTTTCTGCTGTTCTTAAGTATCTATCTTATTCCAGCCGTTGTCATCCTTCTTGCTTCAGAAGAAACAACCAGTTCCGTTACCAGTCTAAGTCAAGCTCAAGCGACACCAGAGCCAGAATACTCTGTTACGGTGTTAAAAGATAATCAAAAAAAGCAACTTGACTTAGAGTCGTATGTCTTTGGTGTTGTGGCTAGCGAAATGCCGGCAAGCTTTCACATTGAAGCATTAAAAGCACAAGCGATTGCTGCCCGGACATATATTGTTCATCATTCCTTGAAAAACGATCCACAGATGAAGGAAAGTTATGTGACAGATACGGTATCTGATCAAGTGTATAAGACTGATGAAGAGCTTCAAGCGTTGTGGCAAGATAATTATGAAACTTATCGGAATAGGATTTCTGAAGCTGTAGAGGCAACGCGTGATCAGATTCTTGTCTATCAAGAGGAACCTATTTTTCCAGCGTTTTTCTCAACGAGTAATGGCTATACAGAAAATGCAGAAGACTACTGGACAAATCCCCTCCCCTATTTAGTGAGTGTGGAAAGTCCTTGGGATAAAACATCACCAAAATTCACCGAACATGTCACGTTTAAAAAAGCAGAGGTCATGGAACAACTCAAACTGACAGAAGATGCTTTACTGATGATTCGGACCGTTTATACTGATAGTGGGAGACTCAAGTGGATCGCTTTTGGACAATCTATCTTTACCGGACGGGAATTAAGAGAAGCGCTCGGATTACCATCAAGTGACATTACCGTTAAAGTCGTAGAGGCAGAAGTCGTCTTTCAGACGAAAGGATACGGCCATGGTGTTGGGATGAGTCAATACGGCGCAGACGGGATGGCCAAAGACGGTTATACACATGTGGATATCTTAAAACATTATTATCAAGGCGTGGATATCACGTCATTATCGAACTTACGATAAGAAACAAGGGTCTTTTAGTTAAATCCTATAAAATATAAAGTGACCTATGTATAAAACCATTTTTTATTGTTCACACTAGTGATGAGGTGATGAACATGGAAGAAAAACAATCATTCCGTGATTATTTAAAACAACTGACACGGAAAAAAGGCTTTTACCCTGCATTATATGTTTTTGTGATGATGACACTAGTGACCGGGGTGATTTGGCAATTCAATATGAATCAATTAAACGATGCGTTACCTGACTTAGAGACAGAGGATGCATTAACTGACGATGTAAGAGATGTCTTACGTAAAAAAGAACAACAAGAGAGTATCAGTGTCAGTAAAGATCAATTAGTGCCTGTAGAAACCTTAAGTTTTCCAGTAAGTGAAGCGTTTGATGTCGAACAAGTAACCAACTTTTATGAGTATACAATGGACGAGAATGAGCAACTGGCGGCACTTGTGATGTATAATCAGCAATATTACCAATCGACAGGTATTGATTTGACAGCGTCAAATAATACTGCCATTCCAGTGATCAGTGTACTCGCAGGGGATGTTTCATCGGTAAAAAATGATCCACTACTTGGTGGTGTCATTGAATTAACACATGACAATAAACTTAAAACATATTATGCCGGACTTACTGACATGGAAGTAGAAGTTGGGCAATCAGTAAAACAAGGGGATGTCCTTGGGCAAATGGGACAAAGCGAATTCAGGAAGGATCTAGGGAATCATGTTCACTTTGAAATAAGAGTGAATGATGTAGCGATTAACCCTAATCAGGCATTTGAAAAGCCAGTGGCTAAAATTATATCAGATCAACAAGTAACGGCAGATGAATCATTTGATCACTTACCTACATCTGAAGAAAGTGAAGCGGCTGAATTTGAAGGTGAGTAAACCGTCCACTCTTTTTAAAATAAACATATCACGGGGTAACTAATGTCTAAGAAGAGGTCCTCTTTTCAGACAGCTACATGTGTAACTTAACCTTTATTAAAGACGTCTATTATTAAGGCGGTCTTTGGTAAAGGTTTTTTGCTGTGAAAAAATAGGGGTGAGTTTAAGCAAAGTCATTCTTTGGGCTGATAGAAGTTAATTTTAAATATGTCTTGACAAGAGGAAAAAAAACACGATGAACGAATAAGAATTATCAAATTCCGGTAGGTATCATTCTTGATTTATGATATTATATATTATTAGAGACAAGTCGAAAATTGATGCGTTTTATAATAAATTCACTAAATGAGATGTAGGAGGATAACATTAATGTTTGCAAGAGATATTGGTATTGATTTAGGAACAGCAAATGTATTGATTCACGTTAAAGGTAAAGGCATTGTACTTGATGAACCATCAGTAGTAGCAATGGATCGTAATACAGGAAAAGTATTAGAAGTTGGTGAAGCGGCTTGGAAAATGGTTGGTCGTACGCCAGGAAATATTGAAGCTATCCGCCCATTAAAAGACGGTGTTATTGCAGACTTTGATGTTACAGAAGCCATGCTTAAGCACTTTATAAATAAAATTAATGTGCGTGGCATGTTCTCGAAACCACGCATGCTCATTTGTTGCCCAACAAATATTACTAAAGTAGAACAAAAAGCCATTAAAGAAGCCGCAGAGAAATCTGGCGGTAAGAAAGTTTATCTTGAGGAAGAACCAAAAGTAGCAGCTATTGGTGCCGGCATGGATATTTTCCAGCCAAGTGGGAATATGGTTGTTGATATTGGTGGTGGAACAACAGACGTAGCTGTTTTATCAATGGGTGATATCGTAACGTCTCAGTCGATTAAAATGGCTGGAGATAAATTCGATTTAGAAATTTTAAATTATGTAAAAAAAGAATATAAGCTATTAATTGGTGAACGTACATCAGAAGATATTAAAATTCAAGTGGCGACGGTGTTCCCTGGTGCGCGTAATGAATCAATCGATATCCGTGGCCGTGACATGATGACAGGCTTGCCACGCACCATTACCATTCATTCTGATGAGATTGAAAAAGCCTTGCATGAATCGATTTATGTGATTGTTCAAGCGGCTAAAAACGTCCTAGAAAAAACACCGCCAGAATTATCAGCGGATATTATCGACCGTGGTGTTATTTTAACAGGTGGTGGCGCACTTCTTCACGGATTAGATCAACTACTTGCTGAGGAATTAAAAGTACCTGTCTTCCTTGCGGAAGAGCCGATGAGCTGTGTTGCTAAAGGGACAGGCATTATGCTTGAAAATATCGATAAAATTGACCGACGTTCATTGTTTTAAAATGAACAAGGAAAGGGTGAACGAGACGTGCTAAGAGGATACTATACGGCCGCTAGTGGCATGAAAACACAACAACGCCGTCAAGACACATTATCAAATAATATCGCAAATGCCCAAACGCCGGGTTTTAAACAAGACCAAGCAATGATTCGATCATTTCCAGAGTTGCTCGTCAAGCGCATGGGCGATGAGACGTTAAAAACAAGAACCGATAAGCAAATGGCCTTATCGAGTCGTGTTGGTCCTCTCACAACGGGTGTTTATGTTCATGAGACGTTGGCTGATCAAACACAAGGGTTAATGCAAGAAACAAATATGACAACTGACATGGCACTAATCAATGGTACCTTACCAGATGAGTCAGGCGCACTCTTTTTCACTGTTCAAAATGCGAATGGTGATGTCCGCTATACACGAAACGGAAACTTTACGGTAGACGGAGAAGGTTTCTTAACGACAAATCAAGGTCATTATGTATTAGATGATGCGGGAAATCCTGTTTTTACTGACGGGCAAAACTTTACCGTGACGCCGGAAGGTGTCCTTACAACCGCAACGGCGGCAGTACCACTACAAGTCAACTATACAGCCAATCACTTTGACTTAATAAAAGATGATGAGAACCTGTTTGCTTTGATAGAAGAAAATGGTGAAGTCGTAGGAGAGATGAACAATGCACGTGGTGTCGCTGGTTTAACGTTCTCAGTTAGCCAGGGATTCCTTGAGGCGTCAAATGTTGATACGAGCCAGACAATGACAGAGATGATGCAAGCTTATCGCTTGTTTGAGTCTAATCAACAAGTCATTAAAGCGTATGATAAAAGTATGGAAATTGCGGTGAATCAAATCGGTCGCTTAAGTTAAAAGGAGTGAATAGTAATGAGTCGAATGGGATTACAAGCCGCAACGACGATGCGGGAACTACAGTCAAAATTAGATGTCATCGGTCACAACGTGGCGAATGCGAATACGACAGGGTTCAAATCGCAAATGTCGAATTTCAGTTCACTACTCTATCAAAATATTGATAACTTTAGCGATGAAAGAGCCAACAGTGTCGGCCGTGTAACACCGCTTGGTATTAGACAGGGGACAGGAGCGAGGATTGGTCATACCAATAACAATTTCTCTCAAGGTTCACTAATAAATACTGAACGGGCACTTGATATTGCCTTAACTGAAGAGCGCCAGTTCTTTGAAGTATCCGTAACGGAAAATGGTGCAACAGAAACGCGTTTCACACGCGATGGTGCCCTCTACTTACAGCCTACAGAAACTGGTGATTCCGCTCTTGTGACGAGTAATGGTCATGCGGTTCTCAATCAATTAGGTAACCCAATTATCATTGCAGGTGGCTTTGATGGTGTCACGCTTAATGAAGCGGGACAAGTGGTCATTAGACGTGGTAATATAGAAAATGTTGAAGCAGAGATCTCAGTTGTTGAGGCGATTCGTCCGCAGTTCTTAGAACAAACAGGTCAAAACCTTTTCCGGTTACCTGATGTTACTGAGGCTGGTTATACAGCGAATGAGATCATTGGCCAAGTGGGAAATGTCAATGTCGCCGTTGGTAGGTTAGAAAGTTCCAATGTTGATTTATCAACGCAAATGACAGAATTAATCCAAACACAACGTGCGTATCAGTTCAATGCACGGACGATTTCAATGCATGATCAAATGCAAGGATTAATTAATCAAATGCGCTAAGGAGTTTATTATGGATAATCAAATGAATAAAAACGACGTGGCAGTAACTGAAGGAACACAGGATAAAAAAGAAACACGACAACAAAAGAAAGCAGAACGCAAACAAAAACGTTTAGAGCGAAAAGAACGCCGTGCTGTTCATCGGATGTTCCCTATTTGGCTTAGAATCATTGTTGTTGTTGTATTAAGTGTTTTAGCTGTTATTTTAGGCCTTTTAGTCGGTTATGGTATCTTAGGCGGAAGTGAAGAGCCATTTAACGTGTTGACTTTTGACTTTTGGCAACATATGATAGATATCATTACAGGTGTTGAATAATAAAAGCAGGCAACTGCTTTTTCTTTTTAAATTAAAATTAGGAGTTGGTACTAATGTTAGATGTTAATCAAATTAAAGACGTGATTCCCCATCGTTACCCTTTTTTATTAATCGATCAAGTCGTTGAGATCGAAGAGGGGAGACGTGTCGTAGCCAAGAAAAATGTAACCATCAATGAACCGTTTTTTCAAGGGCATTTCCCTGAGCACCCCGTGATGCCAGGTGTGTTAATTGTAGAAGCTCTAGCGCAAGCAGGGGCTGTAGCTATGCTTAAAAAAGAAGAAAATAAAGGAAAAATCGGTTTCTTAGCGGGAATTGACTCTTGTCGTTTCAAACGTCAAGTTATTCCAGGTGATACGTTGATGTTAGAAGTTGAGATTACGCGCCTAAAAGGGCCAATTGGTAAAGGGAAAGCAAAAGCAACAGTCAATGGTGAGTTAGCTTGTGAAGCTGAGATTATGTTTGCGATACAGTAAATAAATCATGTTTTAATAACTCTAACTAAAAATACAAAAGGACAACGTTTTACTTAGGTGAAAAGTTGTCCTTTTTAAGATCTATTAACATATTTGATGCATCCATAGTTGAAATATGTTATAGTTATTTGATGATATGAACAGTTTATTAACTTTGTGTAACTTATAGACTGACCGAACGTCTAATTAAGTGAGTCATTAACAGATACGTTGTTTTAACTTATGAATTTGCATATTGAAAGGAAGGGGAAAATGTTCTATTTTACTGTTGTTGTGTTATGTTTTATCATAGCACTCGTCTTAACCCCTCTAGTTAAAAAATTAGCCTTTTTAATTGGCGCAACCGATCAACCGAATAAACGAAAAATACATCAGAAAATCATGCCCAGATTAGGTGGACTAGCGATAATCGGTAGTTTTATTGTAGGCATGGTTATATTTAATCCTGATGGTCATTATAAGTGGCCAATGCTTATAGGGGCGTTACTCATAATGGCAATCGGAATTATTGATGATATGTACCAAGTATCAGCGCGTTATAAATTTTTTGTTCAATTTATTGCAGCGTTTATTGTTGTACTGAACGGTGTTGTAATGGAATTTATTAATTTACCTTTTGGCTACACATTAGAGTTTGGGTATTTAAGTATACCAATAACAGTTTTGTGGGTAGTGGGTATCACTAATGCCATTAACCTAATTGATGGATTAGATGGTCTTGCTGGTGGCGTATCTACTATTGCGCTTTTAACTATTTCAGGGCTAGCAATCATGTTAGGCGATTTTTTCGTTGCGACGATTGCATTTATGTTAGTTGGGGCAACTTTAGGGTTTCTAGTATTTAATTTCTATCCTGCAAAAATATTTATGGGCGATACAGGGGCACTTTTTTTGGGATATATGATTGGTGTTTTATCTATTTTAGGGTTTAAAAATGCGACCATTTTCTCTTTAATTGTACCAATTGCTATTTTAGGTGTACCTATTATTGATACATTGTTTGCGATTGTTAGACGTGCAGCTTATAAAAAACCTCTTTATGCTCCGGATAAATTACACTTGCACCATTGTTTATTAAATTTAGGTTTTAGTCATCGTCAAACCGTTGTTTTGATATACGCAATGAGTGCTCTGTTTAGTGTTGCAGCTATTCTGTTTAGTCGCTCAGTTATGTGGGGATCAACGTTGCTGTTCTTCTTAGTTGCAATTTTAGTTGAATTGCTTATAGAATTGACGGGATTGGTAGGGTACAATTATCGACCGCTATTAAATGCTATAGGTAGACACTATCGTAAATAAAAAAGAGTTAGCATCTCATAAAGATGCTAACTCTTTTTTTATAATGTGTATATTTCATTTATTAGGCGTGTAGTTGATTTTCCATCAGAATATTTATTCCATTCATCAGAAAAAGACTTAATTTGTCTCAAGTCAAATGTATTAGATTGTATATGGTGTATAATTTCTTTTGTAGAGATCACGACAGGCCCAGGCATTTGTTCGTGGTAATCTTCAAAGAAGCCACGTTCTTTTATATAACTATCTAAATCATAACTGAAGAAAATCATTGGGCGCTGAAGTAAGGCATATTCAAAAGGTATAGATGAATAGTCAGAAATGAGATAATCTGAAATAGTCAATAACTCATTTAAGTTTGGATAGTTCGATACATCAATCACAAAAGCATCATTCTCGTAAGAAGACTTTGTGCGTACAACAGGGTGTAGTCTCAATAATATAATATGAGTGTCGTATAATGCTTCTCTTAGCATATCAATATCTAACTTTAAATTAAAATTAGCTATTTCTTGATCGCGAAATGTAGGCGCATATAAAATGACTTTTTTATCTTTAATGCCAGGATAGAAGTGAATTAGTTTTGATCTAGCTTTTTTTATGGCTAGTTCATCAAAGAAAAAGTCAGTTCTTGGTATACCAGTGAGTAATAGTTGTCTTTCCGATAAATCGAACGTTTGTTTGAAAATGCTAACCATCTTATCTGAGCCTACGATAACGTGAGTGAATCGCCTATAAACAGTTCTAAAGCGCTTATGAGCACGTTTTGATCTTTTCTTTATTGTTGGATCTAGCAAGCCGAATTGTTTGATAGCACCTGCAGCATGCCACAGTTGGATGACTTTAACCTCTTTTTTAAATGAGGTTGTTGCAAGAAATCCGAAATAGTTATCTACAAAAATAGTTTTTGCCGTAGCAATATGATAGATTGATTGAACAAATTGAATCGGATGGTACACTTCAAATGACAATTTCTTTTCTCTGTCGGATGGCTTGAATTTAAGTCGAGCGGCATTTGTTGTTAATACAACGATACTATCATCTGTTTTTTTTAGGATTTCTTGACGTACATAATCAATATTATCCCCGAATGAGGCAATTAGAATTGTTTTTTCTTGTAATTCACCGCGACTGAAGATTGAGAATAGACATTTTACAATAAACAAATAGCTAGAGATAAATAACTCTCTAGCCATTTTTTAAACCCTGCAATTCTTTTTTTATTTGTGTGGTTGAAATGCCTTCGGTACGTGGCAGGTAAACGACTTCGCAGTAGTCAGTCAAGAAGTCAAATTTTCCAGTCCAATCATCACCCATAACAAAAACATCAATATTATGTGCTTTTACATCGGTGACTTTTTGTTCCCAATCGGTTTCTGGTATAACTTCATCTACATACTTAATTGCTTCCAAAATGAGTTTTCGTGTTTCATAAGAGTGGTAAGCTTTTTTACCTTTTATAGCGTTAAATTCGTCTGAAGAAATAGCTACTGTTAAATGATCGCCTAAATCCTTTGCCCTGCGAAGTATATTAATGTGACCATGATGAATTAAATCAAACGTTCCGTAAGTAATTACTTTTCTCATAATTTCCTCCAAATTAAATCTATGATAGTGAATATATACTCTGATAAGTATATATTTTTTTATAAAAGAATGCAAGGTTTATGTAAAGTTGTTCTCGGTAAGTTTATCTAAGAGAAGAGCTCTTAACCAGTTGTCCGATCGCGTTCGAGTTTCAATCATTGATGGATAGGTTACCTTGTGTAGCAACAGCGGATGGATATGTTTTCTGTGAAAAGTGATGGGATATATGGACAGTTATTTTCATGTCTTTTGCTTATACATAACTGAGCGCTGCATTTATCAACTGAAATGTGAACCATGTATTAATTTAATTCTGAACCGCCTGACGATGTTGTAATTCTAGCCCCTCTTTCGTTTTTTGTATACGATATGAGCTACCGCTCATATTCAACACATATGATTTATGTGTGAATCTATCAGTTAATACAACGGTTAACAAGGGAACGTGAAAGCCCTCTTTCCAGTCAGTGAATGAAAGATTACTTGTTATTATCATTAATTTTCTTCCCGCACGTAGTAACAAAAGAGTAATTCGAGGTCTTCTTTATCAAAAGAAATATAGCCTAATTCATCCAGCATGACGAGATCGTATCTTTCGAACTTTAACTCAAAGCTCCGCAAGGTGCGTTCTGAACGATGTTCTTTTAATTGATTAATAGAGGATGGAACGGTTGTGAAATAGACACGGTAGCCCGCTAAACAAGCTTCCGTTTCTAAACCCTATCTTAATGTGACTTTTCCCTGTGCCAGGTGGACCAATCAAAATGATATTCTGACCTAATTCAATAAAGAACAAGGTTTTTAATTCCGACAAGCACGTGAGCGCTTGTACAGATAATACTTCAAATAAGAGAGTCCATTTAAAAATTTCTTTTGGAGCCTGTTTCAGACATTCACTATGATTCAAGACACTTTTTTTCTTTATTATTGATGTCTCTAGATAGTGAGTGATATCAATATGAAATTGATGAAGGACTCAGTCGTGTTTATGTTTACAGTGTCATTTACCATCGATGTAACAAGTCATGGTTTTAGTATCTATTTTTATTCGACAATCTACTAAAAAAGCAGCATCAAATGATTGAATCATCATTACGTCAATTGCCTCACGTTCAGCTAATAGTAATTCTCTTCTTGACAATTTATGTTGAGGATGAGATCTGTCATTGATTGTCTTTAATTTCACGACGATTCTTTCATAATCTGCCTCAATGCTTTCAAATGTAGGCCCTGTTGAGAAAGCTATACGTCTCATAAACCTGTATTCTCGAAATTTATAACGATATCTCATGGGAAACCGCTATAAACGTTGATAAATAGCAGTTTTTACATTGACGTTCACCTTATACAAAATTTATGGACATTACATGATAACGTACTGAGAAAACTGTTACCTAATCGTATAGAGAAAGATACGCAGGAAAACATATCAACACCACAAGAGATACCATTAACTAAAAGTGAAAAAGTTCGAGTAGAAAATGCTAATAAAAAATGGGAGCAGGCTTGTCATATGAAAGAGTTGAAAAAACAAGGCTATTCTCTACAGAAAATAAGTAATCTCATAAATATAGACTGGCGAACGGTTAAAAAATACATTGAGATGACAGAACCACCATCTCTTAAACGCACAAAACGTCCAAAACCTCTAGACGCTTTTCAACAAGAGGTTATACAGTGGGAGACCGACGGTCTCACCATTAGCGCTATGTATCATAAATTAAAAGAAAAAAATTATACCGGGACCTACGGTGCTTTAAAATATTATGTGGCGAGTCTACGTAAAAAGAAAAAGGCTGGCCAAACGTTACAGCCTGGTAGTTATTACGATAGAAAAAACATTAGAAAAATATTATGGCAAAATGATTTAGAAGATGAGAAGAAAAGGAAAATAATGAATGAGATACTAACGAAATATCCTAAGCTTAGACCGTTCTATGCATTCATCACGAGTTTTCGACAAGCACTAAAGGACAAAGATATGCCAGAGTTTCGCGAACTTATTTTATATGAGAAAGATCGACAGGATCCATTAACTACACACGTCATTTCAAGACTATTATCTGATTTTCCACCTACTTTAAATGCCATAGAACTTGATGAAAACAATGGTTTCCTAGAAGGTCAGGTTAATCGTTTGAAAACAATTAAACGCATGTTGTATGGAAGAGCAAGTTTTCCTCTCTTACGTCTAAGGATTCTCTATCATCCCTAATTTCAAAAAAAACGCATTTATATTTGTTAGGCACATATATTATCCCCAAAATTGCGTAAGAACCAACATAACTCTTACCTTTACTTACATCGAGGGCAATGACTCTTAACGTTAGACCTCCTCTCATTAAGTTCTGAAGTGCTCCACTAATCCTTAACATTCCATTTTCCTCACACGGTCTCCATGGACCAACATACTTTAATCTGATTTCATTAAGGTTAGTGAAGGGGCCAGTTTGACATACAGACTTAAAGGTCTTATGGTGTTGACGACCTCATCTTCACTTCCTACTTTAAATTAAAAAGTAGTGTAAATCCACCGTCGTGGATATTACACTACTAATCTTAGTATGTTTGACAAAGAACCGAGGTTTTTAGTTCAAATATCTGGAAATATCACTTGTTCAACAACACACTTCGATGCAGATCCATTATCAATTGAATTGAAGCGTTCTTTGTATTCTCTTGAAAAGTTAACTCTCTTATTAAAATCAGTTGACATTATTAAATTTGAGACTTCTTCAGTTGTCCTGCATATCGGAAAAGGAAGTTTTTCAATATCAAGATAAAAACCTCGTAAATTATACTGATATTTTTCTAAATCATATGCATACAAAACAATAGGCCTCTCTAGCAAAGAATAGTCGAAAATTACAGAAGAGTAATCTGTAATCAACATGTCCGACACAAGATATAAATCTCTTATATCTTCATATTCCGAAACATTAATAGCGAATCCCTCAAAATCATTAAGATCTAAATTTTCAGCAATAAGATAATGAGCTCTGATTAAAATCATAAAATCATTTTTTAAGTTAGACTTTAATAAATCTAATTCAAGTTGTAAATTAAACTTATAGTGTCCGATATCAATAAATTCATCATCTCTCCATGTTGGAGCATACATTATAATTTTTTTAAAGGGGTCAACTCCTAAGCAATGCTTTAGTATATTGATATAGTCAGAATTATCGTTATTAATCAAATAATCATTCCTTGGATAGCCGCACTCCAAAATCTTCCCGTTATAATTAAATGCTCTTTGAAATTGTTCCGTTGAAAATGCGTTTTGAGAAATTAAATAATCCCATTTGTCAGCATCCTTTAAAAAACTTTGTTTGTAATTATCTGTATTAGTCCCCGGCATCTTTACATCAGCAATATCTATACCTAACTTCTTTAAAGGAGTACCATGCCATGTTTGCACATATTTAATTTCAGCAATCTTTGGCACCCAAAACGGGAGCCTTGTATTGGTAATCCAGTACTTTGCTGTAGCCATATGATAGACCCACATTGGAGATAACCGTTTCACAGAAGTAATACGGTTATCTTTTAACAGTTCTGATGATCTTCTATCAATTGCCCATAAAAGTTTGAAATTTGATGAATGGTTTTTTTGTATATACTCATATATAGCACGCGGGTTGTCACTGAACTGTTTTCCATGAAAACTTTCAAACACAATCTTATTTCGTTGAGGAAGAGTAAGGAATAACTTGAACATTATAGGATACAAAATATTAATCATTTGTCGGACGATTTTTCTAATATACTTTTTTATCACTTTTCTATTCTCCCTTAATCAGTCAAACACTTCTTTTATAGCTTTTTCCGCTGCGTGCCCGTCATCCCAAGAACAAAACTTTTCATAGAACAGATTGTATTTAGCATCAAATCTTTTAAAATTATCCTCAATATTGTGAATGGTTTTTACTATGTCATCTGTGTTGTATAACAACGGTCCAGGTAAATCTGTTTCCATGTTTATATAAAAACCTCTCAATTTATCACGATAATTCTCCAAATCATATGTGAAGAATAGAATTGGGCGTCTTAGATTAGCATAATCAAAGAAAACTGATGAGTAATCTGTAATCAATATATCTGAAACCAGATAAAGCTCGGATATATCATCATATTTAGAAAAATCAAATGCAAAACTTTCATAATCACTCAAATCCAGTTGATTAGCAATGAAATAATGCATCCTAAGCACAACAATATATTCATCTGATAGCTCACTCCTTACTTTATTCAAATCAAGCTCCAAATTAAACTTATATTTACCGGCTTCATAAAATTGATCATCTCTCCAAGTTGGCGCATAAAGAATAACTTTTTTGTCCAGAGGTAGCTTCATACTTTGTTTTAGTTTACTAATATCATCTTTATTATTTTTTTTATACAAGACATCATTCCTTGGATAACCAATCTCTAACATTTTTTTATCGAACATAAATGCTCTTTTGAAAATTTCAGATGAGTATTGGTTAGGTGAAATAAGAAAGTCCCATCTTCTCGATTGTGTGTAGAAGTCTCGTTTATAATGCGGATTCGCTGAGTAAACATCTCTCATATCAAATACGAGATTTTTAAGTGGTGTACCATGCCATGTTTGAAGGTAAATATTTCCTTCTCTTTTATCAAACCTTTTAGGAATTCTTGAATTACTTACCCAATACTTAGCTTTTGCTAAATAATAATAATGTTTAAAACTAAAACGCTTTATCTGTTTAGCATCACCTGGGATTTTTTTACCAACTTCATTAAAAATCCAAACATATTTATACTCAGCTTTACTATTTAATAATTCTTCGTATATATACTTTGGGGAGTCAGAGTAATTCTTCCCAAGAAAACTTTCAAACACAATTAATTTATCATTCATAGGGGTTTTAATAAACACATTGCGATATAGGTAAGTGTATAGATGGTGCTTACCTTTAAAAGCTTGTTTTATATTTCTTAGTTTATTATGTGTATTCATCACTTTAGAGTACTTCAAGTAATTATTTTTTAGTATAGGATTAAATTCTCGCTTCAGAATTATAGATTTATTTTTCAAAGCTTTAACTTCTAAATCTCTTGAAATCCGCACTAATAAATCGAAAACATCTTGTGATTGACCATTTTTTTTCAAAAAAAGCACAATTGATTTCCTATAGTAATTTAAAAATTGCTGATCTAAATATTTTTTGATTATTTGATTACTTCTATAACGTTTTTTTAAGGTGCTCATCACAACCAAGTATGATTGGACCTTATTTAACATATTCTCTTGCATTATCGAAGGGTCATTCAAAGGATCATTCCTCAGACGTTTGTAATAAATCGCACCCTTAACATATGTTATTTCTGATGTTTGTTCAATTATCCTAGCAATATACGCTAAGTCCGTAAAATGCCGGGCATCAACTTCTAATTGTTCTATACTAGAAAGTAATAACTCCTTTTGAATTAGAGCATGTAAAATAGAACGCTTTTTGAATAGATTGGGTCTTTTTTTCTTATATATTTTCGGTTCATAATCATTTATAATTTGAAGTTTTTCAAATTTTGTCGCATTTACCATCTTACCAACTGCTACCAAATTATTACCTTTTGCGTTGATTAGCCTTTCAATTGCTCTTTCATCTAAAAAATCATCGCTGTCTAAAAAATAGACGTAGCTTCCTGTTGCTTTTTGCAATCCCGCTAGCCTTGAGAAAGACACTCCCTTATTTTCTGAATTAGTAAAACACCTTATGCGATCATCTTTTTTAGAAAACGAATTAATAATATCTAGAGATTCGTCAGCTGAATCATCGTTAATAATAATTAATTCAATGTTCTTATACGTCTGTTTTAATGCCGAATGTAAGGACTCCTTCAAAAAATTTCTAGCGTTGAATACAGGCATTATAATTGATACTAGTTCCATTCAAATCACCTCATTCTCTATATAACTTTATATGGCTAAAGATGTCAAGAGATTATTCTAGTTACATAGGAAAAGTTTAATATCCTGATAACAGGTATTAAATACTATTCTTTCATTATTTATCTGATATAGTCTTAACAAACGCACTAAATTCTGAGATAATACTGAATAAGACTATCAAACTAAGCTGAGGAGGTGGGTAATTAGCGTTCAAAACGATAGTTTAACAATATCTTAATATTTGAATCTTTTTGGAGGCTAAATTTTGATACAAATGAAACCGATGAGAAAAATTGTATTTGTCTTGCTCGTATTATTCTTTTTTATAGACCCAGTAATCCCCAAAAAAATTAATAATACAGATAATTTATATCAGATAAATGCTCAAGAAGTATTGCGTGGTATAGCACTTAAAGACAGAACTGCAGTATACAGTGAAAAATCTACTGATAGTGATATACTTCGACAATATAATCAAGGTAGAGTTTTACTCTACAGAGACAGTTCAAAAAATTGGTATGAGGCGTATGTCATTATTAATGGAGAGGGTCAAACAGGGTATATTCACCGTAACGATGTTGAAACATTAGATCTTTCAAACCAATTGATTTTAAGAGGTATTGCTACGACGAGGGTAGATGTATACAAAGAAGCCTCACGTTCTTCCACTATCCATCGTTCTTACAGAGAGGGAAGTTCACTAATTTATAAAACCTACTCTAATAATTGGTATGAAGCTTATGTCATCGTCAATGGAGTTGGACACACTGGTTTTATTCATAAGGATGATGTTGAGAACATCGATTTATCTAATCAGCAGCTTCTTAGAGGAATTGCATTGGATAATGTTAAAGTTCACTCAAATCCTGCTCAGTCATCCTCTACCTTAAGGACCTATAGAGAAGGAAGTGTATTACAGTACAAAACCTTTTCTTCGGAATGGTACGAAGCCTATGTTATTATTAACGGAATAGGACGCACTGGTTACATTCATAAAAATGATGTTGATAATATCGAGAATACATCTTCCGAGTCACTAAGGGGAGTTGCGTTAAATAATACGAGTGTATATTCTAGAGCATCTACGAACGCACCTGTACTCAGATCTTATTCACAAGGGCACCTATTATATTATCGAACTTTTTCTACCAACTGGTACGAAGCTATAGTCATTTTAAATGGTACGCCTAGAACTGGGTATATAAATGCACGTGACGTTGAAACTATCTCTTCTGAGCAAATAGACTACACTGGATACGCTGATAGTTCTCCTACTAGAGTTTATAGTAGAGCATCTAGAGATTCTAAAGTATTACGTTCTTATAACAAAGGTCAATTTTTATACTTTAAATCATTTTCATCTTCATGGTATGAGGCCATGGTCATTATAAATGGAAAACGAACCACGGGGTATATTCACAAGAGCGATGTTACTTTTGAGCCTGTTCGACAGGTTAAAACAACAAACTATAACATAAGATTCAGTAATTTTGTTGATATTCAAATGACACGCACACCGAAAGCGAATGGAACAGGAACTATACTCGCCTCAAGACCATTAGTTGAATACTATGCTAACCCATCCAATTTTAGAGAGAATGAAGTTGGATTCTATCAGTTTTTAGATTTGTCAACACCAGCTGGGTTGAATGCAACGGAAGTAAATAATAACGTACTAAATAGCCGGACAGGCTCGCTTGCTAATACTGCTGGTGCCTTTATTGAAGCCGGCAATAGATATGGAATTAATGAAGCATATCTTATTGCGCATGCACTACACGAAACTGGAAATGGCACCTCTCAATTAGCACGAGGTGTTAAAGTGAATGGAAGAACCGTTTATAACGTTTATGGTATAGCTGCATACGATAACTCAGCTGTTACAAGTGGCTCTCAACACGCTTACAATCAAAAATGGTTTACACCAGAAGCTGCTATAATCGGAGGAGCTAAATTCGTTGCACAAAACTATATTCATCGAGGTCAAGATACTTTATATAAGATGAGATGGAACCCTGCAAATCCAGGGGTTCACCAATATGCTACTCACGTCGCATGGGCACAAATTCCAACTCAAAGAATTTCACGCATCTATGATTCCCTACAAAGTTATGTGCAGACATTCGATGTTCCCAAATTTAATAATCAGCCTGGATTCCAAGGGGCTACTCCACCACAGAACACAATAGAATCATCAAATTATCCTAATGGTGCAATAGGATTGACAACAGGTTCTAATGTTAGATTTCGATCAGAACCTTCAACAGTTTCTAACCAAACGATAATTGCGACAATAAGAAGTGTTAACACTAAATTAGACATTCTTGGCACAAACAATCAAGGTTGGTATCAGGCTGGATTTGAAGGGAAAACTGGTTGGATATCTGAAGATTTTGTAAAGTTATCTAACGTCCTTCAAGTTACTGCATCAAGCCTAAATGTACGTCTAGATCCTAGTACTAGAAATCCTTCACAAGGAAGATTAAGTAATGGCGATTTTGTTTTAATGGTGCTTGATGATGACTCTAAACCCGTTACACATGAAGAGTGGTATAAAATACATTATCAAGGGAAAGAACTTTGGATTAGCTCAGGACCTAACAGCAACTATATAAAAATTCAATAATGGTTTTATACTTACTTATTCTCTTGATTTCCATATTTCATAAGTAAGCGTCAATCCATTAGATAGGTCAGCATGGCAAATAGCCTTCACTACACTTAACATTGTAGCAAAGGCTATTTGTCGTGCCGACTGTATATGGCATAATTGAAATGGTTCTTACGCAATTTTGGGGATAATATATGGTAAGCGCCAATTGAACGGGTATATACCCCATATTGAATCCTCCATTTACAATAAAGTTAACTTTATTGAATGGAGGATTATTTTATGTCCGATAAACAGGATATTGTGCCAGTCTCTTTAAAGAATGAATCGCAGTATCAAATGCACAACCAAAAAACACAAACGAAATCAGCCGTTGCTTTTCAAGTAACGAAAGAATCAACAACTTACCGTGTATATAATGGTATTGATAAATACATTCTGTATACCCTGCTAAAGGTGGATAGGTTATAGTTCTGGTCCAAACAAGACTGCAGAGCTAGTCACTCGCGCCTTTGCTTCAGTAAAAACGAATCTACATCGGCTTAAATTATTCCACACGGATAGAGGTAGTGAATTCAAAAACAAAAGTATTGATCAAGCATTAGATACCTTCGGTATCGAACGTTCTCTTTCGGCAAAAGGCACCCCTTATGATAATGCCGTCGCAGAAGCTGCATTTAAAACACTAAAAACAGAATTTATTTCAGGTGAACAATTTGCTTCGCAAGAAGCGTTAAACCTTGGTTTATTTGACTATGTCAATTGGTATAACAACATCAGGATACATGGTTCACTAGGCTATCAAACGCCTGCTGAATATAAGAAAAATAGAGCGATACACTCCGCATTTTCCGAAGGAAAAACCTGAAAATAAAACGTATTACTGAAAGGAAACGACATCACCAAATAGGGTAACTCCATCGATTCTGATTGATAAACAAAAGGAGCCGTTCCGAAATCAACTTGTGCTGTCCCCGGGATAGATTCCAAAGGTAAAGCTGCTTGATCAACCATTGTTTTTAATTCTTTTTTTCGTTTAGAAACATACTGGCGAACACTTCTCTCAGATCCTTTAAAATCATGATCTTCCACAAGCTGTTGAAATAAACGTTTCGCCGTGCGGCGATATTTCCGTTTCTTTTTAGAATCCTCATTCAACCATTCATCAAG
>NZ_FOWN01000028.1 GCF_900115465.1 Halolactibacillus alkaliphilus | reverse complement strand
CCATTCAACTAATGTGATATTATATTTTTCACTCAATGACACAAATTTATCTTTGGCATAATCCGAAATCGTATCATCTATTACTTTTCTTCGATACTTCACAACTAACACAAGATGGTAATGCATCAAAAATACTGAATGATTGTTACTGTCTAATTTCATTGTTATCTCAATCCTTATACTTAATAAGACTGATTATACCATAATAAGAAAAAAGACAAAATAAAAAACCTTTGGGCTGTCGCCCAACCGACATTCATCTCCCCCTTATCGTCGGCTACGCCCTTCACACGCTTGAAGAGGGAGACTTCTTTCGGAAGTGCGTTAAAACCAGATAGTGCTTTAATGTTTCAGCAACAATCTCTTTATGACCTGCAACTAAGGGTTCTTGTTTAAGATAACTTAATTCAGACCCGTCAGCATGCTTAACAACACCGCCAACCTCTTTGTAAATCACAGCTCCAGCAGCAACGTCCCACGGATGCAACTTAAACGATACATAGCCGTCGACAATTCCTTCAGCTAAATAACAAAATTCTAAAGCTGCTGATCCATACGTTCTAACACCTCTAACATCTTTAACTAACGCGCGAATTTTTTCAGCATCAACGATATCGTTATCTGTTGTCCATATTGTGTTTAACATATAAATGGATTCAGTAAATTTTTTCTCATCATCTAACGTCGCTAATCTTTGGTCATTTTTATACGCACCTTCTCCGCGTTTCGCAGCGTATAACACATCTGCCATAACATCGTAAACAAAGCCTATCTCACCTTGCTTTTCATGATAAATCGCAAGTGAAATCGCAAAGTTTCGCTTTTGATGAATAAAATTCATCGTTCCGTCTATAGGGTCAATAATCCACGTTGTTCCCTCTAACGACGTCACATGATCGCCAAAACCTTCTTCTGATAATATCTTATCATTAGGGTACGCATTACGTATCTTTAATGCAAAGAAACGTTCAACCTTACGGTCCATTTCTGTCACTAAATCGTTCGGATTTGTCTTTGTATCAACATTTCTTGGTTGATCAATTTCCTCACGAATAACATGTCCGATTTCTTTAATCCACTTTCGTGCCGTTTGAAATGCTTTTTCTTTATCAAACACCTCGATACCCCTTTTCTAATGTTAGTTAATCTTAACTTCTCATACCATCATATCAAATAATGACCGCTCATGCATTTAACGAGCTGATGCTACATTACTATGTTAGACGAAAATTAACAGATTTAATCGGATGTGAGCCATATAATTTTATTACTAAAATGAGGAGCAACAAAGAGACGACTTATACATGATTTGATAAAGAGGATTTCCACGTGGTCACACTAAGCGATTGAACATAAACAACCCACGACTTAAGTCATGAGTTGTTTATGTCGCAAGCTATTAGTTTTAATGTGCTGTCATTTTTATTTTTCGATTAGGCTGACTTCTCGCTGCTTTAATTGTTTGATAAAGAGAATAACCTGTATCCACTTCAAACGCTCGGCCTATTCGTTTTTCTTCACCTAAAGATGGAACAACCGTCTTAAATGCTCGATATTTATCCAATATCGCGTTTGCTTCGACAGATTGATGATAGGCCTTTTCAATTAAGTCTAAACACTCTACTACTTTCACAATCTCATCTGTTGACCAATCCAGGTCAATGGGGAATTGAAAATTCATTTAGTCACCTCTTAAATTTGCTAGCTATTTCAGCTTAAATTTGCTATAATTCTTTTGTTTTACACTACGTCTATTCTATTAAAGGAGTTCATTAAATGCAAGCACACGAACGCACACCATTATTTGATGGTTTATTAAATCATATACAATCAAAGCCGATCCCGTTTCATATACCCGGACATAAAAACGGTCAAGGTATGGAACCTGTTTTTAGAGATTTTATCGGTGAAAATGCTTTATCCATCGATTTAATTAATATTAGTCCACTCGATGACCTACACCACCCAACTGCGATGATTAAAGAAGCAGAAACGCTTGCTGCAGATGCCTTTGGTGCTGAACATACCTTCTTCTCAGTCCAAGGAACGAGTACGCCGATTATGGCCATGGTGATGAGTGTATGTAAACCAGGCGATAAAATCATTGTTCCGAGAAACATTCATAAATCAGTTACATCAGCACTTATATTTTCTGGCGCTATTCCTATTTTCGTTCACCCAGAATTAGATACAAGCCTAGGCATCGCCCATGGTATCACCCCTACTTCGGTTGAACATGCCCTTAGACAACACCCAGATGCCAAAGCCGTCTTCGTGATCAATCCAACATACTACGGGGTAGCTTGTGATCTAAAACAAATCGTTGACATCAGTCACCGCTATAACATTCCAGTGCTCGTTGATGAGGCCCACGGGGTTCACATACATTTTCACGATCAACTCCCTGTTTCAGCGATGGCTGCCGGTGCTGATTTAGCTGCCACAAGCGTTCACAAGTTAGGTGGGTCCATGACCCAAAGTTCTGTTTTAAACCTGCAAGGCAATCTTGTTAGCCGTGAACACGTACAAGCAATATTATCCATGCTAACTACAACATCAACTTCATATATTTTATTAAGCTCACTAGATGCCGCTAGAAAACATTTGAAGTTAAAAGGTCAGGCACTCATCGAAACAACAATCAAGCGTGCAAATGACCTTAGAAAAGCAATCAATGCTCTTGAATACCTATACTGCCCAGGTACAGATATACTCGGAACGAATGCAACCTACAGTTATGACCCTACAAAAATTTTAGTATCCGTGAAACAACTTGGTTTAAATGGTTATGATGTTGAGACTTGGCTTCGTGAACACTATCATATTGAAGTCGAGCTATCAGATATGTACAATATTCTTTGCATTATTACACCTGGTGATAGTGATGAGACGATCAATTACCT
This sequence comes from Halolactibacillus alkaliphilus, assembly GCF_900115465.1. Taxonomy (GTDB): domain Bacteria; phylum Bacillota; class Bacilli; order Bacillales; family Amphibacillaceae; genus Halolactibacillus; species Halolactibacillus alkaliphilus. The sequence continues at coordinate 33,628 of NZ_FOWN01000028.1, read as the reverse complement.
GCTTAGAGCACTAACTAAACTCGTTGAGACTTATAAACCACAAGCTTTCGAAAAGAAAATACAAGTGAGTGCACCACCGATACCAGCGCTACAGATGTCGCCTAGAGATGCCTTTTATAGTGACACTGAGACGATTCCTCTTAAAGAAGCTGTTGGAAGAGTCAGCGCAGAGTCTATTATGGTTTATCCACCAGGAATCCCAATCTTTATTCCGGGTGAGATAATCAATAAAGAGAGTTTAGATTATATCGAGGCCAATATAAAAGCCGGTTTACCTGTTCAAGGTTTAGAGGATGATACATTAAAAACAATTCATGTTATTAAAGAAATGCAAGCAATCAAGTAACCCATAACGCTAATTTAATGCCGTAAGCACCTTATGGGCTTACGGCATTAAAATTGGCTATTAAGTTACTCAACACCTTTTATTTGTTCCGGGGAAACAAACGTGTAGCCTTTTTCCCTTAACCCTGTAACAATATCCTCTAGTGCCTCTTTGGTCCATTCACGGTCGTGCATGAGTAAATTAGCCCCTTCACTTAGGTACTCAGTGTTTACCATAATATCAGCGAGCGCTTTGCTATCCTGATAATCTGCTTCCCAGTCGTAACCATAAGTCCAGTTCATGACGACCATTTTTTCCTCTTTCGCTATGGCAAGTGACTCCTCAGTATTCGCTCCAAATGGTGCACGGAAGAATTTTGGTCTTTCACCGATAATCTCTTCGATTTTATCATTTAATGACACAAGTTGATCACGTTGCTCATCAACAGAAATGTCTCTCAAATTAGGATGATTATATGTATGGTTACCAATAGTGAACCCTAATGATACTATTTCTTTTAACTGCTCTTCTTTTTCTTCTGTTTCTAGAAAATGACCATTAACAAAGAAAATCGCTGGAACTTCTAACTCGTATAATATGTGCGCCATCTCAACCGCATGTTTATCTGGTGCATCATCAATTGTTAATAGCGCCACTTTACCGTCACTTGATTCATCAATAGGTTGAACACGCCAATTTCCTTGATTAATTTCATAGAGAGCTTCAACAACTTTTTGTTCTTCAGCTTGATTATCTTTTTCTTCCACCTCATCACCTGCTTTTTCATCATTCAACGTAGATTCATCAAGGTCTGTTGATCCATCATCTGGTGTCCCTTCACTATCATTTTCTGTTACACTTAAATCATCGTCATTGGATTCCTCCTCACTAACACCATTATTTTGACATGCCACTAACGTTACTAATGTCATTACTAATACAATCCCTAATACGACTTTCTTCAAAAAAAACGCCCCCTTCTATTTCCATTATAAAACAAACAATAAGAAAAAACACCAAAATGAATCAAATCATTTTGGTGTTTGTTGTGTAAAATTATTTTACAACATGAATAGGTGTACCCATAATAACTTCAGCAGCTTCCATCGTAATCTCACCAAGTGTTGGATGAGCATGAATGGTCAACGCTAAATCTTCTGCAGTCATACCCGATTCAATCGCTAAACTTAGTTCAGAAATCATATCACTAGCATTTGTACCAGCGATTTGAGCGCCAATGACTAAGCCATCTTCCTCACGCGTAACAAGACGGACAAAACCATCACCACTACCTAAAGATAGTGCGCGACCATTTGCAGCGAATGGGAATTTCGCAGACTTCACATTGTAACCTTGCTCTTTTGCTTCTTTTTCAGTATAGCCAACTGTTGCTAGTTCTGGATCTGAGAAAACGACCGCAGGAATACCACGATAATCAATTTCAGACTTATGTCCAGCAATAGCCTCAGCAGCAATTTTACCTTCATATGAAGCTTTATGCGCAAGTGGTGGTCCTTCAACAATATCACCAATTGCATAAATATTATCAAGATTTGTACGACATTGTTTATCGATTTTCACAACACCACGATCAGTCATCTCAATACCTAGCTCTTCTAGACCGATTTCACGTGTGTTAGGGTAACGTCCTACTGTAACTAATACATAATCTGTTTCAATTGTTTCTTCCTTACCATTAGCCTCGTAAGTTACTTTCACGCTATCTTCAGTTTCTACAGAAGCTTTCGCCATTGCTTTTGTTACCACTTTAACGTTTTTCTTCTTCAAACGCTTTTTAACGATGGCAGACATATCTTTTTCAAATCCACCTAAAATATCATCCATACCTTCAAGAATCGTCACTTCAGTTCCGAAGTTAGCATAGGCTGTACCAAGCTCAGTACCAACATAACCCCCACCAATAACGACTAAACGTTTAGGCACTTCTTTTAAGTTAAGTGCACCTGTTGAATCTAAAATACGTTTAGAGTACTTAAATGTAGGAATCTCGATCGGTGTTGAACCTGTAGCAATGATACAGTTATTAAAGATATACGTCTGTGAGCTTGTTTCATCCATTACACGTACAGTGTTTTGGTCAACAAAATACACTTCTCCTTTAACGATATCAACCTTATTTCCTTTAAGTAAACCTTCAACACCTGATGTTAATTTATTCACAACTGAGTTCTTCCAGTTTTGAACTTTCGAGAAGTCAACTTTTACGTTTTCAGCAGTGATGCCCATCTCTTCGGCACCATGAGCTTCTTCATAACGATGTCCAGCTTGAATTAATGCTTTAGATGGGATACAGCCCACATTAAGACATACACCTCCAAGAGCACCTTTATCTACGATTGTTACTTTTTGGCCTGTTTGTGCAGCGCGGATGGCAGCTACATAGCCACCAGGTCCCGCACCGATAACAAGCGTATCTATTTCAATTGGAAAATCTCCTACTACCATATCAGATTACGCCTCCATCATGATTAATTGTGGATCGTTTAATAAACGCTTCACTTGATTTAATGCAAATTGTGCTGTCGCACCGTCAACGATACGGTGGTCAAAGCTTAATGAAAGAGCCAATACTGGTGCAATAACAATCTCACCATCTTTTACAATAGCTTTTTCTTGAATACGACCAATACCAAGAATTGCAACTTCTGGATAGTTGATTACTGGTGTAAACCATTGTCCACCAGCAGAACCAATGTTTGTGATTGTGCAACTTGCACCCTTCATTTCATCAGAAGCCAACTTACCATCTTGGGCTTTTTTCGCTAGTTCATTAATATCTTTAGAAATCTCAAAAATTGACTTTGTATCTGCATTTTTAACAACCGGTACAAGTAAACCTTTATCAGTATCTGCTGCAATACCAATATTATAGTAGTGCTTGTAAACAATTTCATCTGTTGCTTCATCAATCTCAGCATTTAATACAGGGAATTGCTTCAATGCAGATACGAGCGCTTTAACAACATACGGTAAGTATGTTAATTTAATGTCTTTTTCTTGTGCCACTGGTTTAAATTTCTTACGGTGGTTCACAAGTTCAGTCACATCAATTTCATCATGCAATGTTACATGAGGTGCTTTGTGCTTAGAGTTAACCATTGCATTAGCAATCGCCTTACGGATACCTGACATTTTTTCGCGTGTTTCAGGTAAATCACCCGTTGAAGCTATAGCTTTTGCTTTAGGCGCTTCTTTAGTTTCAGCTTTTGAATCAGCTGCCACTACTTCTTTAGCCGCTTCTTTAGCTGGCTCAGTAGCAGGTGCTTGATCGCCACTTAAGTAAGCTTCTACATCTGATTTTAGTACACGACCATTTTTACCTGATCCTTGTACCTTGGTAATATCCACATCGTTATCACGAGCAAACTTACGCACAGATGGCATAGCTATCACCGTACCTCCAGCGATTGGTACTTTTTTCTCTGTTTTAACGTCTTCTTTTTTCTCTTCTTGCTTAGGTGCTTCTTCATTTGCTTCAGCTTCATAGCCTTCAGCGTAAATTGACACCAGTACATCACCAACAACAGCTACAACACCTTCACCGACATGTACTTCTTTAACCGTGCCGCCTACTGGTGATGGAATTTCTACAACTGATTTATCATTTTGTACTTCACATAGTACATCATCTTCATTAATTTCATCGCCCGCTTTTACAAACCACTTAACGATTTCACCTTCATGAATACCTTCACCGATATCAGGTAATTTGAATTCGAAGACACCTTGATTAGCTGTTGATTCGTTAGATGATGCTGCATTTTCTGTTGATTCTTCAGAACCAGTATCTTCATAACCTTCCGCATCAATTGTAACAAGCACGTCGCCAACAACAGCAACGACTCCTTCTCCGACACGTACCTCTTTAACCTTACCGCCTACTGGTGATGGAATTTCTACAACTGATTTATCATTTTGCACTTCACATAGTACATCATCTTCATTAATTTCATCGCCCGCTTTTACAAACCATTTGACGATTTCGCCTTCGTGGATACCTTCACCGATATCAGGCAATTTAAATTCAAAAGCCATTATAGCTAACCTCCTTGGTTAATTCTTTATCCGTTCGATTGTTATTTAGTAGTTTAGAGCTTCGTTTGCTTTTTTCACGATATCTTTATGGTTTGGTAACCACACATCTTCTGCTTGTGGGAAAGAGAAAATGGTATCAGGAGCTGTTACACGAAGAACAGGCGCTTCTAAATGTAAGATCGCACGTTCTTGAATTTCAGCAACGATTTGAGAAGCGATACCAGCTACACGCTGAGCTTCTTGAACAACAACACAACGGCCTGTTTTCTTAACCGATTCAACGATTGTTTCAACATCAAGTGGCGCAATCGTACGTAAGTCAATGACTTCTGCACTCACACCGTCTTTTTCTAGTTCTTCAGCCGCTTTTAATGATGCTTGTACCATCGCACCGTAAGCGATAAATGTAATATCTGCACCTTCACGTTTTACATTAGCTTTACCAAGCTCGATTGTGTACTCTTCTTCAGGTACTTCATCACGGAATGAGCGGTAAAGTTTCATATGCTCTAAGTAGATAACAGGGTCATTATCACGAATAGCTGAGATTAATAAACCTTTTGCATCGTATGGATTTGATGGAATAACAACTTTAAGTCCTGGTTGTTGTGCCATTAACCCTTCTAATGAATCAGCATGCATTTCAGGTGTGTGAACACCCCCACCAAAAGGTGAACGTAATGTGATCGGCATGTTGACTGTGTTCCCTGAACGGTAACGCATACGCGCCATTTGACCACTAATTGAATCCATTACTTCGTATACGAAGCCGAAGAATTGAATCTCAGGTACCGGACGGAACCCTTGTGTTGCAAGACCGATAGCTAAACCACCAATGCCTGACTCCGCAAGCGGTGTATCAAATACACGATCTTCACCAAATTCGTCTTGAAGTCCTTCTGTCGCACGGAAAACCCCGCCGTTTTTACCAACGTCTTCACCAAAAAGGACCACATTCTCATCGTTTTTAAGTTCTACACGTAATGCATCAGTAATTGCTTGGATCATTGTCATTTGAGCCATAATCTACTTCGACTCCTTTGCTTTATATTCTTCCATTTGTTCTTGTAAGTTTTGTGGAAGTGTCTCATACATATTCCCGATTAAATCTGTTACTTTTTGTTTTGGAACACCATCAGCTTCTTTAATCGCTGCTTTAATTTCTTCTTTCGCACGTTCTATTACTTCATTTTCCTCTTCTTCTGACCAAATACCTTTGTCTTCTAAGAATTTACGGAAACGAACAAGTGGATCTTTCTTTTCCCACTCTTCATCTAAATCTTTTGTACGGTAACGTGTAGGATCATCACCAGCCATAGTGTGTGGTCCATAACGATAAGTTAAAGTTTCAATAAATGTTGGGCCTTCGCCATTAACAGCACGTTCACGCGCTTCTTTTGTTGCCACATAAACAGCCAATACGTCCATACCATCCACTTGAATACCTTCAATACCTGCGGCAACTGCTTTTTGAGCAAGTGTTACAGCTTTTGTTTGTTTTTCAACAGGTGTAGAAATCGCAAATCGATTGTTTTGAGCAATAAAGATCGCAGGGGCATCAAACGCACCGGCAAAGTTCATTCCCTCATAGAAATCACCTTGAGATGTACCACCGTCTCCCGTATAAGTTATAGCAACACGATTCTCACCGCGTTTTTTCATTCCAAGGGCAACGCCAGCTGCTTGAACAAACTGGGCACCAATAATAATTTGTGGGACCATTGCGTGAACGCCTTCTGGCATTTGCCCACCAACAAAATGTCCTCTTGACCATAAGAAAGCTTTATAAAGAGGTAGACCGTGCCAAATAAGTTGAGGCACATCACGATAGCCTGGTAATATATAATCATCTTTCTCTAACGCAAAGTGTGAACCAAGTTGTGATGCCTCTTGGCCAGCTGTTGGCGCATAGAATCCTAAACGACCTTGACGGTTCAATGCGATTGAACGTTGGTCTAAAATTCTCGTGTACACCATTCTTGTCATTAAATCTTTTAATTCGTCATCTGAAAGATTCGGCATTTTTTCTTCATTAACAATCTTGCCTTCTTCATTCAGAATTTGAAACGTTGGAAACTGTTCTGCAATCTTTTCATTAGTACGTTTCAAAAATCTCACCTCTTCCTTTCTTTTCAACACATAATTTTTTGATGTATAGTTTCGGATATTGACATAGTCAATCCGAAGTTAAATTGTACCTATCCTTTCATTACCCTGTTTTTTTAAAAAATAACCTTTTCTTGAGAAAAAAGAAAACTGTTATACTCAAAACGGATGAAACGATTAGTACAATTTGTTATCTGACCCTATCTTATCGCAATTATTGAAAACGGTCAATCACTTTGCCTTAATAACTTAGAAAATAATTATACTAAAAGGTTTAAAAAACCACCCCTTGTGAACTGTTTCACTAAAATTTATACAACTGTATTACAAAACAAGTACACTGTGTAATACAGAAAAACGTCGATATTATCATCTTTTGCTCTTTTGTTAATTTACTCACATAATTGTTATAGTATATCGCGACCATTTTTCTTAGTGTTCAAAAAAGTTATTCGGCCATTATAAAAGTTTTAATTTTCCGTTAATTCAGACGGTGACCTTTTATGTTTTAACCCTCTACGTATAACTATGGCATTATCCACTTATTTTAATTTTAAGTCCCGAACCACTCATCGTTAGCTCCTATAAAAGATCTATTCTAACATCTTTTCTTTCCCCATTAAAAAAAGCTGCCTCACATAATGTGAAACAGCTTCTTTATTTTACTCATAAGTAATATTCAATTCGGATTTTTCATAAAACTGACGCTTCGCTTCATTAAAAGCATCCGTTTTTTCATTAAATAGTTGATTTTTATCGATAACAACTTGATACTGCTCATTCACTGCGTTAACTTGTTCAGTAAACGCCGCTTCTTCAAGCTCTTCTTGTTTCAATAAGTCATATAACGTTTCATCATATTGCAGAGATGTTTTATATGCCTCATTTAATTCAACAAACGCATCGTATCGAGCGTTCATTTCATTTACCATCGTTTCTGCAGCCATTCTAAGTTCCTCATCTTCAAGGTTTTCAATAAGCGGAATGACGTTATCGAATTCTTCCTTGGCACTATCAATACTCTCACGTTCATTGTCTGCTAATGTCTTACGTTCAACAATGCTCTCAATTGCTTGATCTGCGAGGGCACTAATTTCTTCATATTGATCAATACCTAAGTCGCTAATTTGCTGATAAATCTCTTGTTCTTTTTCTTCTAGTTCACTAATCGGTTGTTGTTGTTCAACAAACGTCGTCTCTAGTTCAACTGATTTTTCAAGGTGTTGATACATCTCTTCTTGTGTCGATTCCCCTGAGCATGCCGCAAGTACTACCGCACTAAGAATCACCACTATAAATAATTTAAATCGCACGTCTGTATCCTCCATTCATCCTTCACGTATTCATATGCAAGTAACATTATAACATACCATGTAATAGGAAAAACAGATAAAATCTATATTTGTAAAAGAAAGGCTTAATATCCATGCTTTTTTACACGCAAAAAATATCAATCGAAAGCTATTTTTTACCCTAAAATTAAAAAATGTGTTACACTATGTAACAGCTGATTGTTCGGTAAAAAGAAATAACATGTTAGAGGAGAATTTAGATGTTAACAATGAAAGATATTGTAAGAGAGGGTCATCCTGCACTAAGAGAGGTCGCTGAAGAAGTAGCACTTCCACTTAGCGAATCAGACAAAAAAACTTTATCAGACATGCTTCAATTTGTTAAAAATTCACAGGACCCTGATTTAAGTGAAAAGTATCATTTACGACCTGGCGTTGGTGTAGCTGCCCCTCAACTAGGTATAAAGAAACGCATGCTTGCTGTTCATTTTGAGGATTTAAAAGGCACCTTATATAGTGATGGCTATGTAAACCCGAAAATTGTTAGTCACTCTGTTGAACAAACATACATTTCAACTGGCGAAGGATGTTTATCTGTCGACCGTGAAGTACCCGGCATTGTGCCTCGCCATAAAAGAATCACGGTTAAAGCCACGACACTTGATGGTGCAGAGGTTAAAATTAGATTAAAAGGTTATGCCGCTGTAGTATTTCAACATGAAATTGACCACTTAAACGGTATTATGTTCTATGATCACATTAATAAAGAAACACCATTAACCCCACCTGAAAATGCCACGCCATGTGATGCGGAACAATAATTTTAATTATTGAGTATAAGGCTAAAACGGTTGGTTTACACTAACATTGTCGCTAGACTTTTAGCCATTATTTAGATGTTGCTATTTTCAAAAAGCTTATTTCGTACTATACTATAAGTATAAGGGTTGGATCGGATTATTAGTTTTTGCTTTTTGAAAGGAGCTGTTCACATGTTAAGACGGCTAAGAGAAAAGCTTCGCAAGAAATGGAAAAGATTATTAAACCAAAATCGTGTCCCTAATGCTTAAAATAAACAGATTCTTATTTAAGGAAAAATGAAGGAGAGATGAAATGATTTTTAAAGTTTTATATCAAGAATTAGCATCAGAAGTACCTGTTAGAGAAAATACCCACGCTTTATATATCGAAGCATCAAATGAGCGTGACGTTCGATTCAAATTAAAGGATCGCACCATCAATATCGAGTTTATTCAACCACTCGAAGGTGAGCACCTTGTTTATGAACAACAGTCTGAAGATTTTAAATTGGAGACGTTATAAATTATGAAATTTGTGAAAAATGATCAAACAGCAGTGTTCGCTATTGGCGGACTTGGTGAAATCGGTAAAAATACGTATGGCGTTCAATTCCAAGATGAAATAATTCTCATTGATGCGGGAATTAAATTTCCAGAAGATGAACTCCTCGGTATCGATTATGTTATTCCGGATTATACGTATTTAATTCAAAATCAAGACAAAATTAAAGGTCTATTTGTTACACACGGACACGAAGATCACATTGGCGGTATTCCTTACCTGCTAAAAGAAATCAATATTCCAATATATGCTGGGAAACTTGCGATGGGGCTCATTAAAAATAAACTTGATGAGCATGGTTTATTACGCCAAGCAAAACTTAACACGTATCAAGAAGATGATATATTTAAGTTCAGAAAAACATCCGTGACGTTCTTTAGAACGACACACAGTATCCCCGACTCTTATGGTATTGTCGTTAAAACACCGCCAGGTAATGTGGTCCACACGGGCGACTTTAAATTTGATTTCACCCCTGTAGGTGAACCAGCTAATATTGCGAAAATGGCTGAAATCGGCAAAGAAGGCGTCCTTTGTTTACTATCAGATTCAACAAATTCAGAGGTACCCGGTTTTACAATGTCAGAGCGTGTTGTAGGTCAGAGTATTAATGACATTTTCAGTAGAGTAGACGGCCGTGTTATTTTTGCAACATTTGCCTCTAACATCTATCGCTTACAACAGATGGTCGAAGGTGCCGTTAACCATAAGCGTAAAGTCGCTGTATTTGGTCGTAGTATGGAAAACTCCATCGCGATTGGTCGTGAGCTAGGTTATATCAAAGCGCCAGATGATACATTCATCGACGCGCATCAAATTAACCGATTACCAGCTAATGAAGTGACAATTTTATGTACAGGATCACAAGGTGAGCCCATGGCTGCTCTATCACGAATCGCCAACGGCACACACCGTCAGATCTCTATCATTCCAAATGACACAGTTGTCTTTAGTTCTTCGCCAATCCCTGGTAACACATTGAGTGTTTCTAGAATGATCAATAGCTTATACCGTGCAGGTGCTGAAGTTATTCACGGCCCATTAAATGATATTCACACATCTGGTCACGGTGCTCAAGAAGAACAGAAGTTAATGTTACGCTTGTTACGCCCTCGTTTCTTTATGCCGATTCACGGTGAGTTTCGCATGCAAATGGAACACGTTAAACACGCGGTAAGCTGCGATGTGCCACAAGAAAATTGTTTCGTCATGGACAACGGTGACGTTTTAGCCTTAGGAAAAGATCACGCTCAATTAGCTGGGAAAATCCCTTCAGGATCGGTTTATATTGATGGCAGTGGTATCGGGGATATCGGTAATATCGTGTTACGCGATCGCCGCATCCTTTCTGAAGAAGGTCTAGTTATTGTTGTTGTTAGCATTAACATGAAAGAATTCAAAATCGCTTCTGGCCCAGATATTATTTCGCGTGGATTTGTATATATGCGTGAATCTGAGGACTTAATTAATGAAGCACAAAAACTTGTTGAAAAACACGTTTCTAAAGTAATGGAAAGAAAAACGACGCAATGGTCTGAAATTAAAAATGAAATTACGGATACGATCCAACCTTTCTTATTCGAAAAGACTAAGCGACGCCCGATGATTTTACCAATTATTATGGAAGTATAATAAAATTAAGCAGTAGAAAAAGCATCAATTACTCATGTTACACACATGTTTAATTGATGCTTTTACTTTATTTTCAGAGCCTTCGCTCTTATGAATCCATATTTTAAAAAAGCAATCGTTAGTCTTCGATGACCAGCTGTTTTTCAAAGCGCGAGATATCTTTATCCGCACCAATTATTACAAGCGTATCCCCTTCTTTAATCTCCTCAGTTGCCATTGGCGATACGTTGATATCGTTTGAGGCCATTGATTTAATGGCAACAACATTACACCCATAATTCGCTCGGATATCTAAAGCAATCAGCGTTTTTCCGACTATTTTCTTCCCTGCTTTAATCTCAACAATACTATGGTCATCTGAAAGTTCTAAATGATCTAAAATATTACTTGAAATAATGGAATGGGCTATTTTCTTACCCATATCACGTTCGGGATGTATGACTTGATCTGCCCCAATTTTTGTTAACACCTTTTCGTGATAATCATTCTGCGCTTTGACAGTGATTTTTTTTATTCCTAGTTCTTTTAACATAAGCGTTGTTAAGATACTTGCTTGAATATCCTCACCAATCGCCACAATGACATGGTCTATATTTCTAATCCCAAGTTCTTTTAATACCTTTTCATCCGTTGCGTCTGCAATGACTGCATGTGAAGCAATATTTCGGTATTCATTTACTTTAGCTTCTGTTGAATCAATCGCCAATACTTCCATGCCCTCTTTGCTTAATTCACGACAAATACTGCCGCCAAATCTTCCAAGTCCAATGACTGCAAATTCTCTTTTCAAAAGGGTTGCCTCCTTTACTCATTCCACTCTCTAGTCTAGCATATTCTTTAGAAATGACAATAAAAACATCTTAAGATTAAAACCTTCTCGCTGACTCATGACTGAAGTCACGAGAGTTCGCTCGAACTATTAAAATGAAGCCCATTATCTCCCACCCTTTCTTCACATCACGATTGTCAATATTATATAGTACCGTTATAATAGACCTTGTCAAATAAACATAAAGGAACTGATTTAACTTGAAGAAAAACTCAACCGACACAACAAAAAAATCTGAGCATGAAAAAAAACAAACAAAAACACCCCCCTTAACCAAGGAAAAAAAAGAACTAAATCAACGCCTTGAATCCGAGCGAGTATTAGCAAAAAAACTTCGTAAGGCAGAAGTAAGCGCAAGGAAAGAGGCTATTAAAAACCGGGAACCTTTTAAAGGACTACAAATCATTCCGACAGATTCTCTTTTTGATAAATCCGGTAAAGAGGAAATCGGTGAGCGCAACTGGGTTAAGTTTGGTTTTGATATCCACCCACATGTAACGATTCTCTCTTCTGTTATTCTATTGATCTTTATTTCCCTTACGTTAATGTTTCCAGTAGAGGCGAATAGTTTGTTTGACCAAACGTTAGTAGCCATCACCAAAAATACGGGATGGTTTATGATTTTCTCTGCCAACATTTTTATCGTAGCAGCGCTGTTTTTCGCGTTTAGTCGTTATGGTAGTATTGTAATTGGGGGATATAATGCCAAGCCTGAATTTTCTCGTTTTGCATGGTACGCTATGCTATTGAGTGCAGGAATGGGCATTGGTCTGTTATTTTGGTCCGTTGCCGAACCAATCCTTCACCTTGGAACACCATCACCTATGTTTGACAGCATTGACCCGAATTCGCCCGCAGCAGCGCAGGCTGCGATGGCTTCTACTTTCTTTCATTGGGGTATTCACCCCTGGGCCATCTATGCGATCGTTGGTTTAGGTCTAGCATTTTTCAGCTACAACAAAGGGTTACCTTTAACTATTCGCTCCCTATTTTACCCATTGATTGGTAACAAAATTTATGGGCTTTGGGGGAATATTATTGACATTCTCTCTGTTTTAGCCACATTAATGGGACTTGCAACATCTCTCGGGTTGGGCGTTGCTCAAGTTAACGCTGGGTTAAATCACTTATTCGATGTTAATATTAGTATAACGACGCAAGTTATCCTGATTGCCGTCATTACTGGTTTTGCAACTATTTCTGTCATTATGGGGCTTGATGGCGGTGTAAAAAGACTAAGTGAAATTAACATGGTATTAGCAGGTGTGTTTTTAATTTTTGTTTTAATTGCCGGTCCTACTGTTTACATTATGAGTGGTTTCACTCAAAATATCGGTTATTATATTGCGAACTTCATGGAAATGAGTTTATGGGCTGAAACGTTTAGGTCAACAAATTGGCAAGGGACTTGGACAGTATTTTATTGGGCATGGTGGATTTCCTGGTCCCCTTTTGTCGGGATGTTCATTGCTCGTATTTCTAAAGGCCGTTCCGTTAAGGAATTCATTGTTGGCGTCATTATCATCCCAACAGTGATCTCTTTCTTATGGATGAGTGTGTTTGGAGGTACGGCCATTTTCCAACAGCTCAATGGTTTAAATGATCTTTCTAGTATTATTAACCTTGATGAGTCGCTCGCGCTTTTCGTCATGCTTGATAACTTACCTTTATCAGGTCTTTTATCTATTGTTGGTATTATCTTAGTAACGGTCTTTTTCGTTACGTCGTCAGATTCTGGTTCTTTAGTTGTTGACCATTTAACATCTGGTGGAAAACTAGACTCTCCAGTACCACAACGAATATTTTGGGCTATTATGGAAGGCGTTGTCGCTGCAACATTATTAGTTGGTGGTGGGTTAACCGCTCTTCAAACCGCCTCCATCATCACTGGCCTCCCCTTCACTATCATTTTATTGGTGATGATATATTCATTATATTTAGGCTTAAGACAAGAATTTTTAATTGAACATGCCGTTAAAAAACAACTAAAAAAAGTGACGGATGACCATATCATATCCGAAGTCATCCAGTCACGCGTGCAAGATGAAGCCCTTGTCGATGCCGTTAGCGAACTATTAGCTGACAAGCCAGAAAAAAAAGAACATGAGTAAATAATCAAGAGACGCCTTTCATCAAATGGAAGGCGTCTCTTTTAAAAAGGTTAAATCTGTTTGTATCAAATATAGATATAGGCTTGATATTTTATTCGTTTTCTAGCTGTTATAGTTCATCTAGCATTTCAAATTGTGATTTAACGAGGTGATAGTATTCTCCTTCTTGTTGAATAAGCGCATCGTGATTACCTTGCTCTAATATTTTACCGTTTTCAAGCACAATAATATTATCCGCTTCACGAATCGTAGATAAACGGTGAGCAATTATAATCGCTGTTCGACCTTTTAGCAACTTTCTTAACGCCTCTTGTATTTTCATCTCCGCTTCTGTATCAATGCTTGCCGTCGCTTCATCAAGAATTAGTATTCTTGGATTAGCAAGCAACGCACGTGCAAAAGATAAGAGTTGGCGTTCACCAGCTGACAAAATGTTCCCTCTTTCTTCAACTTCTGTTCCATAACCATTCGATAACCTCATAATGAAACTATGCGCACCGACAACCTTCGCTGATTCAATGACTTCCTCATCTGTCGCTTCCGGACGACCAAAGCGAATATTTTCCATAATGGATCCTGAAAAAATAAACGTATCTTGTAATACGACACTAATATGTGAACGTAAACTTTGGACCTTCATATCACGTAAATCGTATCCATCAATTCGAACGACCCCCTCAGTAGGATCATAAAAACGACTAATTAAGTTAGCAATGGTCGACTTACCTGAACCCGTATGACCGACTAAAGCGACCGTCGTTCCCGCTTTAATATCTAAAGAAATATCATGTAGAGCGATGCGGTCATCGTCATAAGAAAAGCGGACATGATCAAATATAATGTGACCAGTCATTTCTTTAAATCTTTTGGCATGTTTTTTCTCATCGACATTCGGCTGTTCATCTAGAAATTCAAATATACGCTCTGATGACGCCATCGCAACGAGTAATTGATTATATATTTGGCCTAATCTTGAGATAGGCTCCCAAAACATACCGAGGTAAAAAGCAAATGAGACAAAGATACCGACCGTGATTGTTTCATTGATAATTAAATGCGAGCCGTAGGCGATGAGAATCACGGTACCTATCGCATTACTCATCTCAACGAAAGGACCAAAATAAGCACTTTTTTTCATTGCTAGTCGCTCTTTTTCATAATTACTTGCGTTTACTCCATTAAAGTATTGTGTATTTTCTTCTTCTTGAATAAACGATTGTGTAATACGAATGCCTTGAATACTCTCATTTAAGTGTGAATTCAAACGTGACTTTTGCAGTCTGACATCTTGCCAACTACGTCTAATATTACGTCTCAATTTAGTAGAAATATAAAACATGATTGGTAAAATAACGAGCACAGCTAATGCCAATTGTGGACTTAAGAAAATTAAGATAGCTACAATCCCCACTAGCATCATGACATCCATCAACAAATTAATAATACCATTTGTAAAAAGTTCTTGTAGCGAGTTGACATCATTTAATATACGCACAAGAATGGAACCTGCAGAACGCTTGTCAAAAAAGTTATGTGATAAACGTTGCACATGGGAGAAAAGTTCTTTTCTTAGGTCGTAAATCGTTTTTTGCCCTAAAGTATTCACGATCATAATTCGGTAACGATTGGCTATGTAGTTAGCCAAATAAAGCACACCAATACCAACGATAAGATATGTTAAGAGCGTTGTATCCCGATTAGCAATTGCTTTATCAACGACATAATCCCCGATTAATATTGGCACAGTTAACCTTACGACCATATTAACGAGCATCGCTAAAACAGCGAGTGGCACCAGCGTTCTCATATACGGTTTTAAATAATGTAATAAGCGCGACATTTGTTGCCAATTAAACGGCTTTTCCACTGCGCTTTCCTGTGGATAATAAAAACGTTTATTATAAACACTATCCGCTGTAATCTTTTTTAATTTCGCCAAATCTGTTCACTCCTTTCTTTTCTATCTTTCACCCATAATTTGTTGCTTATCTTGATACTGAATATCATAAATGCGTTGATATGGCCCACCATTATTTAACAACGTCTCATGGACACCACGTTCAACAATTTCGCCATCCTCTAAAACAAGGATTTCATCCGCATGTTTTAATGAAGAAATTCGGTGTGCAATGATAAAAGTAGTTCGTCCTTTCATCACTTCTTTTAAGGCGCGTTGTATCCTGAACTCTGTTTCCATATCTACCGCAGATGTAGCATCATCTAACACTAAAATACTCGGATTAATTAACAAGGCACGTGCAATTGAAATACGTTGACGTTGCCCACCACTTAACCCCATTCCTCTTTCTCCAAGCATCGTGTCATACCCTTTTGGCAATTCCATAATAAACTCATGCGCCTGACTTCTCTTAGCCGCAGCTACAATGTCTTCCATTGATGCATCTGGATTTCCATAGGCAATATTCTCTTTAATCGTTGTTGAAAATAAAAAGGGTTCTTGTAAAACAAAGCCAATGTGCTGTCTAAGCACTTTTAAGTCGTAATCAGCTACATCTTTTCCATCTATATAGACGTGCCCAGCAACGGGTTCATAAAAGCGCGTCATCAATTGCGTAATACTTGATTTTCCTGCCCCTGTTGAACCAATTAATCCAACAACTTTTCCTTGCGGGACATGAAATGAAATATTTTTTAGTGCTGCATCATCTTCTTCTGTATACTTTAGTGTGACATGATCGAACACAATGTCTCCCTTAATTTCATCTCCAGTATTTGCCGATAGTTTGGTTGTAATTGATTCCTCCGCTTCCAAAATGTCTAACAGCCGTTCACCTGCCGCCTTAGCCTGCGAAAATTGGTTAACAATAAAGCCCAAGTGCATTAACGGGCCAATAATATAACTCACTAAACTAAAGAATGCAACCAATTCTCCTAAGCTTAGCTGTTCATTCATTACTAGCCAGCCACCAAATATGAGTAAGGCAATCATCGCTAAGTTACCGATAAACTCCATGAACGGAAAGTATTTCGCCCAGATAGACGCCGTGCTAATATTTACATCTTGATATTCTTTGTTGTCGGTCGTAAAACGTTCAATTTCAAAATCTTCTTTAGATAACGATTTGATTGTGTTCATCCCACTGACGTTCTCTTGAATACGTGTGTTTAAATTACCTAAGGATTTACGAATCGAACGAAAAGCTGGATGGACCTCACGATCAAATTTCCTCACAACCACTATTAAGAGTGGCATCACTGCCATAGTAACGAGTGCTAAGGGGACAGAGTAATAAAACATAACCATAATGCTCGTTCCCATTAAGAAAACCACACGAATCAGTTCTTTAAACCCTGCGGCTAGGAAAAACTTAAATCCCTCCACGTCCATCGTTAAACGCGACATTAAATCCCCTGTTCTGGCATTATCATAGTAAGTAAATGATAACCGCTGTAATTTTCGATATAAAGCATCCCGCAAATGATAAACAGAAATGACCCCAAATAAGTCCCCTAAATATTGTTGTGTAAAATTCGCTATGCCTTTAACAATCATTAACAACATAAAGCCAATAGCTAATACAGGAATTAAGTCATAATTCTCCGCTAATATGACATCGTCAATGGTAATTTGAAGAACTATCGGATATACAACCGTAATGGCTGTGACAATTAATACAAAGACTAGCGATAATAAGAAATAACGTTTATAAGGCCAATAAAATGATTTTAATTTTTTAAAAATATCCATAAATTTTTCCTCCTTTGCTTTTTTTATCATTTACTAATATATCGAGTATCGAAATAAATTACTAGTGGTTTGCTTCACTTTTTGCAAAAATCATAAAAATCAGTCATAAGAATTAGACATAATATGATGTAGTCAAGACATTTTATTATAAAAAGATTTTTTTGACGTTTTAGACTAAAACATGTAGGGTAGATAAAAGAACGACTAAAAATTAATAGAAATAAGAAAGGACGTTTCATTTATGCAATTTAACTTAGAAGCTATCACAGAGATTGCTTTGGGGATTGGTTTGCAATTATTAGTTATCATTGCAGCTTATCTCATCATCAATCCAATAGGAAGAAAAATCATTTCAAGAGTATTACACTCTTCCACAAAAAAACAAAAGATCTCCGAGGCCAGAGTATTAACACTTGAGAAACTCTTGTTAAATATCTACTCTTATGTATTGATTTTTATTTTTATTACCATGATTTTTGGTGTTTTCGAATTAGAGATTGGCCCCTTGATCGCAAGTGCCGGTGTGGTTGGTCTAGCCATTGGTTTTGGTGCACAAGGATTGGTCAGTGATGTTGTAACTGGATTCTTTATTTTACTCGAAAAACAGATTGAAGTCGGTGAATATGTTACAACCGCTGGTTATGATGGTATTGTTGAAGAGCTTGGGCTTAGAACCACGCAAATAAGAAGTTTTGACGGTACACTGAATTATATACCCAACCGTCATTTAGAAGGTATTAGCAATCACTCACGTGGAACAATGCGTGCCCTTGTAGATATTGGCATTAGTTATAACGATAATATCGATCATGCCATGCACGTATTACAAACCGTTTGCGATAATTTCAGTATAGACGAACGTTTTGTTGATGGCCCCCAAGTAATTGGCGTTCAATCACTTGGTAGTTCAGATGTCGTATTACGTGTCATAGGACAAACACAAAATATGGAACAATGGGGGTGCGAGCGTGATATGCGTAAAGCGATTAAAGAAGCCTTCGATCGTAACGGTATTGAAATTCCATTCCCACAACAAGTTACTCACCTTATAAAAGAAAAATCGTAGGAATTCGCCTGGGGTCTTATACTGAAAATAAAAGGATGACAAACCACGTTAAACGTGACTTGGTATGTCAACACAAAACTGTACAACTTTTTAAGATGCGCAACTCGGACTATCGCTTCTTAGTTTTTTAAATTCTTACATTAACAATGCTAACTTGTTGTCACTTGACTGTCGCTCTGCTCGGATCCAATCGAGCCCGGCAACCAGATGATCAAATCATCTGGTTCTGCCATACAGGCTAGCACGCTCGCGTCTCTTTATGATACGGCGTGTATCGCTCTATTTCCTTATATTCAGCGGGCGTTTGATAGCCTAGTGAGCCATGTATTCTGCATTCCCAGAATTTTATAACGATAATTCGAGAAAAACCGCTATAACCTTTGATAAATAGCGGTTTTTGTGTTGACTTAAACCTCGTTATATATCGCAATATATAACGAGGTGATAATTGTGGGAATAATCTATCAAACCAATAAACAAACAGGTATTACATACGCATACGAAAATAACGCTTACTGGGATAAAGAAAAGAAACAATCACGGGCAAGGAGAAAACTCATCGGAAAGGTGGATCCCAACACTGGTGAGATTATTCCTACGAGAGCCTATAATAAAAAAGAACTTGATGCTATTGAAGTTAAATCTGGTCCAGTGCCTATTACACAGATGCGACACACCTTTTATGGTGCAAGCTATCTCTTTGATCAAATAGGCAAACAAACGGGGGTCTATGAGGATTTAAAAGCCACATTTCCTTCTCACTATAAACAAATACTATCGATTGCATATTACTTGATACTTGAAGAAAATAATTCTTTAAGTCGATTTTCGCATTGGGAGAAACTGCACCACCATCCGTTTAAACAAGATATACCCTCTCAGAGAAGCAGTGATTTATTTCAGCAGATTGATGAGGAAGGTCGTATGACCTTCTTTCAAAAGCAAGGTCAACGTCGAATGGGGAA
This sequence comes from Halolactibacillus alkaliphilus, assembly GCF_900115465.1. GTDB lineage: Bacteria > Bacillota > Bacilli > Bacillales > Amphibacillaceae > Halolactibacillus > Halolactibacillus alkaliphilus. Next base: position 14,175 of record NZ_FOWN01000028.1, on the reverse strand, counting down.
TGAATTTTGGATCTTCGACGTCACCTCTATTTCAAGCTTCTCAAGCACATTAAATCAAGTGAAAAAAGGCCGCGATAAGGAACATGACCGTTTACCACAAATTAATTTGGCGTTATTGTTTGGTGGAAAATCGGGCTTGCCTTTCTACTATCGAAAGCTCCCTGGGAATATCACGGATGTAAAAACAGCTCGACAACTGATGGGTGAGTTTGATGTGTTGGGATACAAGAACGTACACATTCTTCTCGATAGAGGATTTTATAGTAAAGATAACATCAATGCGCTTTATCAGTACCATCAAAAATTCATTATAGGGGTTCAATTACGTTTGAAATACGTGACAAGTGTCCTTGAGGAAGAGCGCGAGAACTTAAAGCTTTGGACACATCATCACGCTCAGGATGAGCATGATATGTCTTTTGTGTTAACCGACCACGGACGAGTTTTTTACTACCGAAACACACACCAATCACTTTGGTTGTCTTTTGTGTCTGTTGTTTTTCGTATCGATCTTTCTTAAAGTTTAACTGACCCAAGCGAGACTTTAGGCGTTTGATCTCAACATCAAGGTGTTGATGTTCAAAATCGTAGGCGCAGTAAAATAAGCGTGTGTAGCACTTATATGTCACAACAAAAAAGGCCCCTTTTTGTTGTTCACGTGATGTCTTATTGAACATCGGTGTTCCTTTGACAAAAGAGCCTTTTATTTTTTGAAGGGTCGTCAAGCGCGCCTTCGTCGCTTTTATTTTTCTTTTAACGGCGTTGATTTGTTCGTCTTCATTACACATGTGCACGCTCTTCAACTCTTTTTGCGCGGATAGAAGGGCGCGTCCTTGTTGAACAGCACTGTTCGCATAATAATCATTTCATCCGTAACGTTGCTTTAACCGTTGATGGATGGAGATGGGACTTTTCTCTTTCAAGCCCCTAAGCTCCCGGACCTCCGCTTGATAGCGAAATTGTTTGGCTTGATTAAACACCCGGAGGGTGTGATCCATGGACATAACAAAATCAGGATCGATTTTATGCTTATATAAGCGATTTGAAAAAATGGCCTTCATGCTCATGATACCCACCCTCCCTTTGTTTTCTGGCGGTCACTATTATTGCTATAATTATACCATGCAGAATATACGTTTGGCATCTCCCTCGAGTGATTAGTCCGAGAAGTTTAACCGACCTTAACGAAACTGCCTAATTTAGTGTACCCCATCCAACTTGTCATCCTTTTTCTCTATCTAACACGTCATTCTATGTTTGCATTATCCAAATCCAACATGGTCTGATAAACGAGGTCGGCGCCAACTTGTAAAGCGGATTCATCTGGATTAAGTTTCGCATGGTGTAAACCATAGTCTGAATTGACACCAAGCCAAAACATGAAACCAGGTATATCTTTTAAAAAGTAGCCGAAATCTTCACCTGTCATTGCTTCTTTCGCCTCTATAAAGCGATTGTTCGTTGATTTTACAGTATCTTTAAAGAGCTGGACATAACGGGCATCATTATAAACGCCGTAATAATTTGATCCATAATCAATGCTAATTTTGCAATGATGACTTAACTCGAAACCACGGCTAAAAATCTCTATTTCACTCTTGATCGTCTCAATCGTCGTTGGCTCAGTCGTACGAATTGTCCCTTCTAACCTCGCTGTTTCGGCGATGATGTTTTGCACAGTCCCCGCTGTCATTTTTCCAATTGTTAATACAGCTCCCTCAATCGGGTTTGTGCGTCTTGAGACAATTTGTTGAATCGATACAAGGAACGTACTGGCTGCTACTGCCATATCATGGGTTAAATGTGGATAGGCCGCATGACCACCTTTGCCTTTAAAATCAATAAACAACTCACTTGTATTAGCAAATAATAAACCTGGCTTTGTAGAAACCGTGCCTACCGGCAACTCTGGTGCAACATGTAAGCTAAAGACTTCATCAACTTCTAGCGCCTTCAATTCTGCCGATGCTAATAAAGGTTTTGCTCCACCAGGCCCTTCTTCTGCTGGTTGAAAGATAAATACCACATCATTTTTTATGGGATGTTTAATAAGCTTATTTAAAGCTCCGAGCGCGATGGTCATATGAAAATCATGTCCACAAGCATGCATCATCGACTCATCCATCGATTTAAAATCAAGACCTGTCTGTTCTGTAATAGGTAAACCATCAATGTCTGCACGATAAGCAATTGTTTTTGTTTTATTCGTTCCTAATACTTTTACAAGCAAGCCTGTGCGCCACTTCGTAATTATCATACGTTCATTACGAACGGATTCGATTTGATCCAATAAATATTGTTGCGTTTTAAATTCCTGAAAACCGCGTTCTGGTATTTTATGCAACGCCCGTCTAATCTTTACTAAATCCATTGTCAATCCTCCATCAATTTTTCTCATCATTCATCAAAAAAAGCAGGGAAGCTCCCCTGCTTTTTATCTTAGTTCTAAAACATCTGACCTTTAGTCATTTAATTTCCGTAGCGCTTGGATAATTTCTGTTTTTACTTTTGTCTTATCATCAATTTCTTTAAGGACACGCGCTGGCGTACCACCCACGACAGTATTAGCTGGCACATCTTTGGTTACAATCGCACCGGCAGCCACAACAGCACCTTCTCCGATTTTAACACCTTCTAAGACGACCGCATTCGCACCAATTACCACGCCATCTTCAACTGTTACTGGATCTGCTGAAGGCGGTTCAATCACACCCGCAAGAACTGCACCAGCACCTATGTGGCAGTTTTTCCCCACTGTTGCACGTCCACCTAACGTTGCATTCATATCAATCATTGTACCTTCACCTATGACAGAACCAATATTAATAACTGCCCCCATCATAATAACAGCACCATCACCAATTTCTACTTGATCTCGAATAATAGCACCAGGTTCAATGCGTGCATTAAATTGCTTGAAATCGATCATCGGAATAGCTGAATGACGGCGATCATTTTCAACGACAAAATCATTGATATTTGCTTTATTTAATTCTAAGTCAGCTTTAACACTGTCCCATTCACCGAAGAGGACCCCTGTTTTTTGTTCAACAAAGGCTTTTACACCTTCTGAAAAACTAAGTGTATCTAATCCGTCACCTTTAATATATACTTTAACAGGCGTGGCTTTTTTGCTTTCTGAGATAAAGCGAATAATTTCTTCTGCATTCATTTTGGTCATCTTATTTCCCCCTATATATTTCACTAGTGTTAATGTACCAAAAAACAAAGCCCTTTGACAAGTTTATTTTTTGAAAACTCACACTTCTTTAAATGACGCCTTATTTACGTGGATATACTTATTCATTTCTTTTAAGACCGCTCGTCTCGTTAATATCCCATCAAAATCTCCATTTTTATTAACAACCGCAATATACGGATGATCAATCAGATACTTAAGACATCTTAGGAAATGTTCTGAAGGCAAAACGGTTGGTACTTTATGATCCATCACTTCATTTACTGTAATCTCGGACAGTCTTTCCATTTCAAAACGCTCAAGTCCGAGTATTTCATTTAGAATAGCATTCTTGCTAATAATACCATGAAATTGATAGTTCATATCAAGCACTGGTACTGAAGAATAACCCGATTTAACTAAAATTAATAACGCGTGCTCTAATGGATTATTCAGTTGAACATGGGCAACTTTTTCTGATGATACCATTAATGACTCCGCTGTCAATTGCAGTAGCGGCATAGCTTTAACTAAGCTCATCTAACACACTCCTTTGTCATGCGCATCACGCACTTGTACACTATATAGTGTATCATATCTCGCATTAAAGGAGAAACAAAGTCCTCTGCAAACCATAAAAAAATTTGACCCTAAATTGACGAAAAAATCACACAAATCATAGTTTTTACCTCTATTTCATGGTAAGATGAATAGTAATAACTAAAAAAATAGACTCATCACTTAATAGAAAGGGGGCCTATCGTTTGAAACCAAACGTTAATGATATTGCCCAAGCACTTTTTGTTATCAATCGCCATGCTAAAACAGCGTTAGATCCTACAGCATTATACTCACTAAAAAAGCAGGCCATTGATAAACTGCTTATTGACAAACACGCCAAAAAAGTTGGTCTCCAATACTCTAAGCGCCCAAAACTCTCCTGTCAACATTCCACGTTACTTGTCAAAGTTGGTGAATATTATTTTCATATTCCACCGACAAAAAAAGACTTTAAAACGTTTGATCACCTCGGTGAGTTGGATCAAAATTTCCGTAATCCTCAAGTGAAGATGTCCTTAAAACAGGCGAAACAACTTATCACTCAATATTTAGGAATAAAAGAGCCACTTTCGTCCACCAATAAAAAATCTTCCTATATGCCCTCACTTCTTGGGCGATGGAATTATGCTTATCACAAGCAAGATAAGCGTTATTAAAATCACGAAACAGATTAGAATGAGAAAGGTAGATTCACATGCCAAAACCAATGAATCCTGCTGTTAGAGATATTGCACTATCTGGCATTAGGAAATTCTTTAACCTTGTCCAAGATAAAGAAGACATCTTGTCCCTAACTATTGGGCAACCTGACTTTACAGTACCTGATACGGTTAAACATGCCGTAAAAGAAGCTGTAGATTTAAATAAAACAACGTATACTCAAAATCAAGGACTGTATGAACTAAGAGAGAAAACAAGCGCCTACATAAATGAACGTTACCATGCAAATTGGACAGCAGATCACGTACTCGTCACTGTTGGCGCATCACAAGCAATTGATATTGCTTTACGTACACTTCTTGTGCCAGGTGATGAGGTCATTCTTCCTTCACCCATTTATCCTGGTTATGAACCACTTGTGAAACTGCAAGGGGCTCATGTGGTTGAGATTGACACAACGGAAAGCAAGTTTAAATTAACACCTACTCAACTTGAAAAAGCGATAACTGATAAAACCAAAGTGCTTATCTTACCTTATCCATCAAATCCTACAGGGGTAACGTTAACAAAAGAAGAGTTGGCCGATATTAAAGACGTTGCTAAGAAATATGATTTATATATTATTACTGATGAAATTTATAGTGCGATTTCTTTTGACACACCGCATGTGTCTATGGCCACTTTTGAGGATATTAAAGACCAACTCATAGTGATCAATGGCTTATCTAAATCACACGCCATGACTGGGCTGCGCATTGGCTTTTTATTTGGTCCTAAATGGCTCATACCTGAATTCACAAAAGTTTTACAGTACAACGTATCGTGTGCGACTTCTACAAGTCAATATGCTGCACTTAATGCCGTCACCGAGGCGAAAGATGCTCCTATTCAAATGTGTGCGGAGTACTTGAAGCGACGTGATTATGTTTATCATCGCTTAACTAAGATGGGGTTAGACGTTGTAAAGCCGGGTGGAGCCTTTTACTTCATGTTTAAACTTAAAGATTCGCGGCCATCTTTTGAAGTGGCATTAGATCTTGTCAACCGAGCAAACCTGGCTTTAGTTCCTGGTTCAAGCTTTGGTCAGTATGGTGAAGGTTTCTTACGCTTGTCATTCGCCTATAGTATGGCTACTCTTAAAGAAGGACTCGATCGATTAGAAAGCTACCTTCAACATAATTAAAGTAAAACATCCCCATCGTCAGATGCTAAATCAACATGACTAAAGGGATGTTTTTTTTATGTCTTTTTTTAATATCTGTTGGTACTCATTGAGGAGGCGATCAAGCTCAGCACTTAATCGAATCGATTCTTTATGGTTCATTCCTTTTTCATTTGCGACATCGATCATTTCCTTCCGACGCGTGTTGATTTGTTTTAAAAGTTTATGTCTGCACATTGACTTCCCTCCTGTTTTTTAGTCCATTGAAAGCTCGTTTGATTCTTTATGTCTTTTTATAGATAATTCACGGTATATTCTAACACATAATTAACATTGACAACATATTCATTGGTTCTATTTTATGATAAGATAAGATACAGGCACTGAAAAGTGTTTAGCCCAGTAGTGAAAGGGATATGTATCATGGTCAAATCTCGTGTTTCATTAAAACTAGTATTCTTTTTTGCATTACCTACGCTTCTTTTCATCGGTTTATTTGTTCACTTATTTATTTTTAGAACCGCCGTTGTTCAAGGGGTAAGCATGGCACCAACAATTAAAAATGAACAGGTGATAATTTATAATCGATTGAGTTATTTATTTGATAGTCCACATCGTGGCGATGTTGTCGTTATTGACCTTGATGGCGATACGTTTATTAAGCGTATCATTGGGTTGCCAGATGAAACATTAAGTTATGTAGATCAACAGTTATATATAGACGAAATTCCTTATCGTCAAACCTTTATTTCTGACCAAAGAAGTTATTGGACACATAATATTAATAGTACTTATATACCTAAAGGTTATTTTTATGTGATGGGAGATAATCGGCGTAACAGCAGAGATAGCAGAAATTCTCTTGGTCTAATAGCAAAAGAAGATATTATTGGTCGAGCAGAACTTATCATTTACCCTTTTAGTGAATGGCAAGTGATTTACTAAGGAAAGGCAGGAGAATTCATGGGATATTGCCCTCAATGTGGTGCGTCTGTACATGATACGGAAAGTTTTTGTGTGTCATGCGGTGATAAGCTACCTAATGACCGTCATTTACGGTTTGAAAAACAACGTTTCTCATTAATAGCATGGCGTATGCCTATCATTTTTTTGGTTATTATTGGATTGTTTTTTGGTCTAATTACATTCACTTATTCACGGCTTCATGAACAAGCTATCGCTTTATATCATGAAGCAACCGTTGCACTTTCGAATGAAGCGTACGAAGAAAGTTTATATCTTGCTGAACAAGCATTAGACATTTCTCCGTCATTTGAAGCCGCAAGTGATTTAGCCACACTCATGTCACTTTACCTTCATGACATTGATGTCGATTCTAACGCACCATATCACGAACAACTTAAACAATTAAATGACTTACAAATTAAACTTGATGATTTTAAGGGGGACCCTGTAGATCAACTAATCATCCATATCAGATCATTACAAGAGCATTTTCAACTGAAGCAAATAAATAAACAACTTGAAAATGATTTATCCATACAAGACTTGCAAGCACTCGTATGGGAAATTGAAGCCATTCAATCCACAGATGCTCTCCTATTAAAACAACAATTACGCGAGCAGTTATCCGCTTCCATCGCAAGTCTTGCCAACACGTATTTAGCTGATAATCAATTTTCCGAAGCAGCAGAATTAGTTGAAAACGGACGCTATTACTTACCAGAGGATGAGCGGTTACTAAGCTTAAAACAAACCATCGCTTTAGCTCAAGAACAATTCGTTAAAGCATTGGAAGAACGCATGCAAAAGGCCTATCAATCATATGAGGAAGAAGTTGTTTTTAATCAATCAAAAGCCGTATCAGTCACTGATCTTCGTCTTAGTCAAACGCCTTCGAATCAACTAAAAGTAGAAGGACAAGTTAAGAATCAAGGAACGGTGCCAATTTATCATATTCAAGTGACATTCGAACTAAGAGATGCTAATCAAAAGGTGCTTGATACAAGAGAAGTATTTGTCTACCCAGAAGTGCTTTACCCATATGATACGGGACAATTAGATTATATATATATGCATCAGCCATTTGATAGCGCTGCTATAGACATCAATATTTTGGCTGTTTCATGGTTATTAAATGAGGAGGAAGCTACATGATTCAACAACGAAAGCATCTCCCCCTTATTTTTACACTTTTTATTATTATAAGTGGTACTTTATTTTTGTACCATACGTATCAAATGGTGTATAATCAACCGATTGTCGTTGAGCCGATCGTCAGCTACCAACCATCATCTGGCGATGCAAAATCACTGCAACAGATTATTCATCATGCCCAAAAAAGTGTTGTCAAAATCTCTGTCGATACGTCTACTTCAAATCGCCTAGGTTCTGGCTTTCTTTATAATAGTCGTGGGGATATTATTACGAATGCCCACGTCATCGAAGGTGCGAACACGATTGAAGTTACACTATCATCTACTGAAACATACCCAGCAGCCATTGTCGGTATGAGTAAAGAAAAAGATATTGCGGTCATTCGTGTACCACAATTAATGAATCAACGACCAATAGAGTTAAATACGACGGATGATATTGAAGTTGGCACACCCATCCTCGCCTTAGGTAGCCCACTAGGTTATCAAAACTCTGTATCTGTTGGAATAATTTCTGGTACAAATAGAAGTTTTGATATTAATGGCTATGCTTATGATGAGGTATATCAGATTTCATCAAATATTACACATGGCAATAGTGGTGGGCCTCTTATTGATCAAACGACTGGAAAAGTGATTGGTATCAATTCAGCAGGCATTTCAGATACTGACATTGGGTTTAGCATCCCAATTAAGGATGTCATTGATGACATCACAGACTGGTCAGCTAATACATCAAATGATGCACTCACCTTTCCTTCAAATATTCATCAGCGCAGTGATCAAATTGAAGATTATCAAGAAAATAGTTATTATTTAATTCAATATTTCATTGAAAGTTTAGCCATTCATGACTACATTAACGCTTACGCTTTGCTTGGTAATGACAAGCAGTCAGCGCAAGATTACATTGCTTTTAGAGATAAATATGTCTCATTAAAAACACTTCACCTTGTTGAACAAGTTTCAGCGGAAGTAATAGATAATCAATGGGTATTCAATGTGTTAATCGAAAAAGCCCTGCTTGATGAAGACACAGAAATACTAGACTATACCTTTACCATTGCTTTTGAGAACGACCAAATTAAAATTATTGAATACACTTTAAGTGAATCAACCTAAGTTGCCAAACAATCAACAACAGGTAGTTTAACTAGCTAAATGGTATATAGTAATTAATAAGAATGGAGATGAATCATTGTTTTGCGCAAATTACTTTTGTTTATGTTGACGATATTAGTAACAGTTCTACTCGCAGGTTGCAATGATACTGACGCAATCGTCGTTGAAGAACAGACAGACCCAAACGCTTCAGAACAAACCGAACTAATAGAAGAAACCATTAGAGACGAAAAAGTTGAAATGATTGAGTTCCACTTGATTGATGAAATAGTCAAATTGAATTTAAAAAACTTCCCTATAATCGATCATTATTTAGCCCAACATAAAAACAGACAAACAGCGATTGACGAGATGACATTAGCTCCTTTAGATACGACTAAAAAGTCGCTATATTTACTCACTTTTGCGATAAAAGACCAAGACGCTAGTTTTTTATTAATCGATACATCAAAACAACGATCCGCTCTTATTCAAGACCAAGTCGCACTTGTTGACTTTTACACGATCGATAATCAAACGCTTCTTTTTCAATTTAAAAAGCGTGATGTTAATGACGATCTCCTTAGACACCAACTGCTTGCCTTTAACGCTGAGGCGTTTAAGACAGTTGATTTAATCACTGATTCAGAACTTGTTGAAGTTGAAACATTTCACCGTTTCCATTGGCCGATTATAGATCTTAACATTGCAAATGACGGTACCATTAACATCACACTCCCTCAAGTAGAAGAGCCAACAGTTGACGCTTTAGCAACGTGGCGTGAAACAGAAGAACAAGCAGAAGACCTGATCACCTTAACTTTAAAAGACTGATACACTATAAATGTGCAAAGGGGTTTTAAGAATGAACTCAACAATTGATACGATTCTTAGTCATCGATCTATCCGTAAATTTAAATCCGAGCCATTAAAACAAGCACAACTTGATATCATCATTGATGCGGCACGCGCAAGTTCAACTTCCAGTTATTTAATGGCTTATACAATGATAGGGGTGACTGACCCAGATAAAAAGCGCGCGCTTGCTTCAATCTCTAACCAATCTTATATCGAAGAAAATGGGCACTTTATTTTATTTTGTGGTGATTATCACCGCCATATGCTTTATGCTAGCGACAAAGAAAAAGCCGTAATGGCGCAAAATGTTCAAAGTACGGAATACTTTATGATTGCAACAGTTGATGCTACAATTGCTGCACAAAACATGACCATTGCTGCTGAATCTCTTGGCATTGGTGTTTGTTACATTGGAAGCATTAAGCGCGACCTTGATTTAGTCAATGATTTGTTTGATTTACCGGAGCATGTTGTCCCATTATTCGGACTTGCATTAGGTTATCCTGACGAGCAACAAGAAATAAAACCAAAATTGCCAAAAGATGCTGTTTACTTTGAGAATAGCTATAAAGATGATCCGAGTCATAAAGACGTCTTAGCACAATTTGATCAGACTATTGAAGCATATTATCGTACACGCTCAACAAATAAACGCACAGATTCATGGACAAATCAAATGATCAAAACATTGCATAATGAGCGTAACAATCGTTTAACACCCTATGTAAAAGAAAAGAAATTTAATAATCGTTAAGATAAAGATACATCTACTTATCACTCGTTGATAAGTAGATTTTTTATTTTTTTAGTTTCATTTTACATATATATAAGTTCACCTGGGAACACTAGTGTTAACTCAATAAAGAAACAGGTGAACTCTATGCGGATTATGTGTTTAACTATTGTCTCGCTCTTTCTATTAACAAGTTGTCAAGCAGATACGGACACGCCCTTTAACCAACAACTAAAAGCAACCTATCCAGATATTCATGTCGTTGAATCAATCGTCACTGATGACGTCATCTATGTCGCTATGATTATCAAGCCTTTAAAACAGTTCTCCGAACAAAAGATTGCCGCAGATATCAAAAAGGACTTAGGCAAGAAATACCCTAATCATCTTGTGTATACATCATCTGATATGAAAGCAACGATCGAAGTCAGAAAGCAAACTTCCCCCCTTACACAAGAGCGACTTAACCAATTAATAAGCTATGATCAATCCATTGAAAAGGACGATTAAAATGAAAACTGACACAATTAAAACCATTGCAAAAAAACATGACCCAAAACGACCGCTTGCTAAAAACTGTTTGATGAGCTTTATTTTTGGAGGAAGTCTTTGTGCCCTTGGACAAATGATTAGTTTATTTTACCTCTATTTCTTTGATTTTTCTGAAGAAACCGTTGGGGACCCTACTGTTGCAACATTGATTATATTGACTATGTTTCTAACAGGTTGGGGCGTCTATGATAAAATCGCTCAGGTAGCTGGCGCTGGTACGATGGTTCCGGTTACTGGCTTTGGTAACGCTGTGATTTCAAGTGCGATTGAACATAGAAATGAAGGTTTTGTTCTAGGTGTTGGAAGTAATATGTTTAAACTAGCCGGAAGTGTCATTGTTTCTGGTGTCTTTTCTAGTTTTGTAATAGCTATTATAAAAACATTGTTGGCATAATGAAGGAGGCGTTACAAGTGCGAGTAGGTCAGGTGAGTTATCAGTTCCATACGCCAATCATCATAAATGAATACCACACAATTGCAGGGCCCTTAGAAAAAAACGGCGCTCTGACTGCTTATATCGATACATTTATTGATGATCTCTATGACGGTGAAAAAACATATGAAAACTGTTATAAAAAATTAATATGTGATGGCATCTCTCCACTTTTAAAAAAGCATCCGGATGTTCAATTGCTTTTCACTGGAGACTTATTAAATCAATCGACACCTACACATTTAGCTTTGACCAATCGGGCTCTTACCCCCATCACATTTGATCATGCTTGTGCTAATTTCGGGTTATCACTTCTTTATGGTGCACTATCAATTGAAAGCCAACAACAGGCAGCCGTTTTTGCTGGTACAATGAGCCATTTTGCTGCTGTAGAAAAACAATTTAGATTCCCTAATGAATACGGGCAACAAAAACCACCTTCTAGCCAAACAACCGTCACAGGTGGTGGTTTTTGTCTGCTCAGTTCAAATGGAACTGGCCCGCATATTACAGGTGGAACATTAGGTGCTGTTATTGACGAGGGATTTAGCGATCCTTACAACATGGGAGAAGCCATGGCGCCTGCCTGTTTTCATACTTTATTAGCTCACTTTAAAGATTTTAATACAACGCCAAAAGATTACGATTATATTATTACAGGAGACCTTGGTTCGGTTGGACAGAATATATTATACGATTTATTACGAGAAGAAAACTATCGCGTGAATCGCAATCAACTCATTGATGCTGGTTGCGAAATATATAACAAAAACCAGCCCATATTTAGTGGCGGGAGTGGTGCCGGTTGCCTTAGTTTATTTCTCTTAAGTAAAGGGTTAAAGGTATACTTTAAAAAACCTACGCGGGCATTGGTTGTTGCAACCGGAGCATTACATTCACCTTTATCGTTATTACAAACACCACATATCCCTACTATTGCACATCTTATTGTACTTGAATCTAAATAACAAAGGAGCATGCCATATGGTTATCTCAGTGTTTGTCGCTTTTGTTGTCGGTGGCTTAATCTGTACGATCGGTCAATTAATTATTGATGTGTTCAAACAAACACCTGCTTTTATGTTAAGTCTCTTTGTTGTGATTGGAAGTGTTCTGGACGGGATTGGTTTGTATGAACCTTTCATTGATTTTGCTGGAGCGGGCGCAACAGTTCCTATCACATCTTTCGGCAATGGACTCGTTCATGGCGCACTAAAAGAAGCCGAACAATCTGGGCTAATCGGCGTAGTGATTGGTATGTTTCAACTTACAAGTGCAGGTATAACATCAGCCATTGTTTTTGGTGTGATTGGTGCCTTATTGTTTAAACCAAGAAGTTAATGCATACTCCAAAACATTTTCAAGCGCTATTTGGCGTGAGGATTTCTTCTTTGAACGCCTTTTAACAAAGAAAAGAAGCGCCCTTTATTAAACGCTTCTCTTCCTTGTATTACGAAATTTTAAAATCTAGGACAATTTTACCTAAGTGTTTCGACTGTTTCAGTTGATCAAACGCCTCTTGGTAGTCCGTTTTTTGATAAATATGATCAATTATCGGATGGATTTTATGTGTTTCAATGAAAGTAAGCATGCTCTTTAACTCTTCTCGACTCCCCATTGTTGAACCAAGAATTGTTTGTTGCTGATAGAAAAACTGTCTAACATTAAATGAAACAACGTCATCAGTCGTCGCGCCAAACGTTACTAGCCGCCCGCCTTTTTTTAGCACACTTAATGAACGATCAAATGTGGCTTCACCGATGCTATCTATAACGAGGTCTATCGATTCATCTGACAATGCCACCTCCCAGTCTGAGGTCGTCATAAGACAAAAATCCGCGCCTAATTTAGCTAATTGTGTTAATTTTTCTTCGTTTCTTGAAGTAGTAATCACACGCGCACCAATTGCTTTAGCAAATTGTATTAAGTATGTACTCACACCACTCGCCCCACCTGGAATAAAGACGGTTTCTCCTTTTTTCAGCTGACCTTTGGTAAATATTGCTCGAAAAGCCGTGAGCGCTGATAAATTTAGACAACCTGCTTCAGCATCTGTTAAGAACGACGGTTTTCTCTCAAAATATTTTTCATCTTGAACATAATAATCTGAAAATGTGCCATCATTAGGATAACCGACAATTTCTAACGTATCCGGCGCTGCGACAGTTGCGTTATCCCAATACAAACCAGGGTTAATTAAAACACTGTCTCCCACATTAAATCGCACTGCCTCGTCTCCTAAACGCGTTACTATCCCTACACCATCAGACCCTAATGTAACCGGTATCGTTTCTTCCCCTCGCCTTTTCCTAATCATTAAGTCACGCCGATTAAGTCCTGCGTATAATATTTGCACTTCAATCTGATAGCCGACGGGATTTCGTCTTTCTCTTTCAATCAGTTCTGTCTTTTGATTTTGATCCACTATTGCTTTCATTTAGACACTTCCTTTCGGTGTTCATACTATTTATCGCTTTAGGGCGAGAAGACACCTTCCTCAAGTGTGTCAGCACTAGGTGGGTGATGAATCGCTTGTTTTGAATATTTTTGAAGTGACAAACATATATTCCGCATGGTATAATTAAAGCACTAACAGTGACCGTCACAAAACCAAGGGAGGGTGGGTATCATGGGCATGAAGGCCATTTTTTCAAATCGCTTATATAAGCATAAAATCGATCCTGATTTTGTGATGTCCATGGATCACACCCTCCGGGTGTTTAATCAAGCCAAACATTTTCGCTATCAAACGGAGGTCCGGGAGCTTAGGGGCTCGAAAGCGAAAAGTTCCATCTCCATCCATCAACGGTTAAAGCAACG
>NZ_FOWN01000036.1 GCF_900115465.1 Halolactibacillus alkaliphilus | reverse complement strand
GATTACTTAATCAAGTTGTTTGAAAAGGAAATAGAGCATCGAGAAGAGCGTAAAATTAACTTACTGTTAAAGCAAGCACAACTGCCTAAAACAGGCCATCAGCCTTTTCAGTGGGAGCACATTCAGATTCCGCACGGAATCGATCGTGACACGATTATTCAGGGGGATTTCATTAAGAGACAAGAGAATCTCATTCTCTATGGAGGTGTTGGGACGGGTAAAACTTATTTATCTACCCTCATTGCCCTGGCTGCCATACATAGATATGGCAGCCAGGTGAAGTTTTTTACTGTGGCAGGCTTAGTTAATAAACTTATAGAAGCAAACCAACAAGGGCAGCTACCGAAGGTGATGAAACAGTTAGACAAGCAACACGCGATTATTTTAGATGAATTAGGCTATATCCCTCTCAACAAAGAGGGAGCAGAATTACTCTTTCAGGTCATTTCCATGTGTTACGAGAACAAGAGCTTAATCATCACAACGAATCTTCAATTTGGGCAATGGAATCACGTTTTTGGAGATCCGATATTAACGGAAGCCGTCATTGATCGACTCATTCATCATTCACATTTATTAATGTTTAGAGGCGATAGTTTCCGTTATAAAGAGTCATTAATTCATGAGTAAATAGTGATGGCAAGTGGCATACAATATTGATTGCCGTTTAACGCAATTCCCTATTGCCAAATACACTGTTAGGCCGCTTTTTTAATGTTCACTTGCTTTTTAAAAACTCCAAAAGGTTGTCCCACGGGTAAAACGACTTGGCCAAAATGTGTATTTAATACGACAGCCGCACTTCCATAAAATGATAATAACGCAATCAGCAATTCACTTACAGCTGCGAGTAAATGTGTACCTTCGTACCAAATACCGAAGCTACTTAGAGCCAAACCAATAAATAAGAAATCAATAAAGACAAAGATAAAAAAGAGTACTTTATGCGTTTCCATCGCGCCAACAGTCATGAAAAGACTGAAAATTAAATAGCCGATAAAAGCAACACCTAACTGACGGGGATCACTTTGAAGCATTAAAGCTTCACCGAGAGCTCCCATGTTAATCAACCATGTAAAACCAACACCGAACCAAAACAAACCAAAAGCACCGAAAGCCGTTGTACCAAAAATATTATTATGTTTAGCATCTTGAGTAGCAGCGAATAATTGTGCTAATCCTCCTAAGAAAAACGCCCATGGAATAATGTTTGAGACACCTTCGGTTAAACCTAGTTTTTGAGATGATGCGACAAGTGTGACCATCGCCAGGCCGAATAAACCTAATGCTGATGGGTCAGCTGTTGTAATTTTAACTTCTTGTTTGTTCAAAATTATTTCTCCCCCTAAAAATTCACATATCATGTTACTCTACGCTTGTTTACAGGGAATGTCAATGCCAAAATTCCTTTTAATTCGTCATTTTTTTTACATAAAATGTGTAAGCGCTTAAATAACACTTAGGATTTACACACATTAGTCACAATGATAATAGTCTACTACTAATTGATCTAACTGTTCTTGTGTCACATCAATAACGTTAAGAATCGCTTGATAATTATAGCCTTCTTTAATCATTGATATGATGATTTTTTTCTTTTCTGACCATTCACCAGATTGCTTACCTAGTCTTAATAGTTTTTGGTCGTATCCATATCGGTTCGCTTTATCTTGCTCGATTGCTTCTTCATAATTATGACTTTTACTAATCAATTCATAACTTTCTTTTATAATGTCATCTGTACTGAGTGCTAATGGTAATGGGGTGTCAAGCTGAAGACCTTGAAGAACATATTTAAATAGAGCCATCCAAAGCTGAAGTGGCGAATCAAGGTGAGTACTATTAAACTTAGGTAGTTCTAAATAATGGAGTTCATCAGCATCGTGTAATTGAGTATGTGTATCCATATCTTTATAACTATAGACGTTGTGATAATGGGTATATTCTTGAAGTAGATTGAAGTTTGCTAATTTGATATAGTAGGTTTTCTTAATCAGTTGAAACGGTGTATTAAGCATTGTTTGGTTGTAATGCGAAGAGTTTTCGTATAGTTGAAATTGATTTGAATATGCTTCATGTTTAACGAATAGGTATATATCCAAATGTTCTTGTGAAATTGAACGCGCTTTTATGTGCAGTTGTGTCTCTAAATAGGGGTTAATTCCTGGCCTTTCTCTTACTTGAATGTAAGCAATTTCTTTAATTGCACCACTTAGCCTATCTTTTAATACACTATTAAGAAAATACTTCAGCCTTCGATGCGAACTTGAAACTGATTGGCAAAACAATCGATTGACTACAGTCGCTAATGTCATAGGTTTTCGCTGTATCGTATCCGACAAATTTCTCACTCCCTTTTCTTTAAATTACCACATAACACATCTAATGTAAACGCTTTATTTGTGAAATTAATCACATTTTTATGTGTTTACACACTATTTATTCAAATTTAAGTAAGTTTTTTAAACTTTAGACTCATATTAAGATATAAAAAAACAACTTAAACTTTGAACACCCCCTCCTTAACTAGCTTATAAGCTAGTTAAAGTGGGGGCATTTTAGATAAAAGGTGTTAGTGATTTTTTGAATATCAGTTTAATTTTTGAATAAAAACAACTTTTAAGTAATTGCTCTCTTTAAATGTTCTATCAAATGGAAAATCTTCTGGTTGAGCATGTGTTTCTAATATTTTATACGTCGCATGTTGATTATGAAAGGCACGTTTAATGAATTGCTTAAATTTCTTCATATCAAAACCACTATAATTTGTTGAGGCGACAATAACCCCCTCTTTAGTTGTTACCTGCAACGCTTGTTCCAGAAGTGTGACATAATCTTTTTGTACGCTGAAAACCCGTTTCTTTGACCTAGCAAAGCTCGGGGGATCAAGGATAACCACATCATACGATAACTGCTTCTTTAGTGCATAATCAAAGTAATTAAACACGTCCATTACCCTGATATCTTGTGCTTCAAAATCGATCCCATTTACACTAAACTGAGCAATCGTCATCGGTAAACTACGCTTAGCTAAGTCGACGCTCGTTGTTTTATCTGCCCCACCAAGAGCAGCATAGACAGAAAAAGCACCCGTATAAGAAAAAGCATTAAGTACCGTCTTACCATGGCTATATGCTTCTTTAATTCGCTGTCTAACCTCACGCTGGTCTAAAAAAACGCCTGTCATTGGTCCATCATTTAAGTCAACGTTAAATAAAACACCGTTTTCTTTCACTAAGATAGGAAAGTCTACTCGCTCACCTCTGACAAAATCATCCGCATCAATATACTTACCGCCCTCTTTAAAGCGTTTTTTATGATAAATAGCTTTTAGTGGATACACGGCTTCAATCGCATCTAGTATATTATCACGGTGAGCATAAATGCCTGCACTATACCACTGAATAAGTGCACAATCATTATATAGATCGATGGTAACCCCACCTAAGCCGTCCCCTTCACCGTTAAATAAGCGAAAGGCGGTTGTTTCATCATCGTGGAACAATCGTTGCCGTTTTCCAATAGCATCACTAAATAATTTCCTTAGCCATTCAACAGTTAAATAGACTGATTGATCGCGAGTAAATACCCAACCATACCCTTTGTTTTGATGTCCATAATAGCCTCTGGCGATAAATAACCCTTCTGGTGTCATTAGATCTAGATATATGCCTTCTTCTGTTACGCTCTCCAATGCGGTACTTAAAGATCCCGGTATATGTTGGTAACCCTCGTAATATTGTGTGACAAAGCGTTGATCAACGGTTATCTTTACTGTTTCTGTCATTTTTCTCCCTCTTTCTATTAAAAACTTTCATACTTTCAGCCTATCTATTAATACCTTGCGACTTTATCTACTTAATAGATGAGATTCTTATTTTTCTTCGATGCACTCTAAATAATAGGCATAGTAATCTTGTATTTCTTTTGTTGGTACTTTTGTTATCATTTTGTAATCCGCCGTTAATCGTTTTTTCATTTGAGATACAAGATTTAGAGCACCCTTACTCGTCTGTTCAAGTGTTGTAGATTCAATTATCGATACATTAAGTACCTGACTTATTAGCGCTTTCATCTGTTTTACCTTAAAAAAGCCACCAGATAAATACACTTCTGAAATGTCCCCTGTTACAGACTGAAGCGTATCAAATACGTGACGCAAATTAAATAATAATCCGTATATGACAGCTTTCACTAACGCTTCTTTTTTGTGACTCATCTTCAATCCTATAAAGGATCCCGTACGTCCGGTATCCCAATAAGGCGCTCGCTCTCCATTTAAATGAGGAATGAACACGAGCGTTGGATCAAAGGAACGAAAATCTAGTGTATCGATGAAGGAATAAATGCTAGAGGTACCATCAAATAACACATCGTCTAACCATTTAAGCACATTTCCCCCATTATTAATCGCCCCTCCAATTACCCAATGAGAGTCATTTAAGTAGTAACAGAATAATCTCCCCTCTGGGTCTGTATAAGGTCTCGGAACTGTCATCCGAATAGCACCGCTGGTTCCGATTGTCACATGCACATCAGGCTGATTCATACCTTCTGAAATATTTGCTAGAACCCCATCACTCGCTCCAATAACAACCGCATGAGAATAACCTAACCGATTTTTCACACTGTTCGTCACCACTCGTGTGTGTGTGACAGGTACGAGCACCGGTAATTGGTAATTATTAATATTTAAAAAAGATAAAATAGCTTCGTCATATGTTAGTGTCTCACTATTAAATAGTCCGGTTGCAGAACCAAGTGAATAGTCACACTCATTATAACCTGTTAAATGATACCACAGATAGGTTTTAATATCGATCCAATGAACATCTTCAAGTTGTTCATTTAATGTCTGACCTTGCCTTGTTTCTTTTAACCACAATAATTTTGCGAATGGACTCATTGGATGAATCGGTGTTTTCGTCTTATTAAAAAAAACCTGTGCAAGCGGCGTTTTCTTAAATGACGCAATCACTTCATCTGCTCGATGATCCGCCCATATCATTAAATTTGTTTTTTTGTTAAAGTTTTTATCCACAGCCATAAGACTATGCATTGCTGTTGAAAGGACAATGGTTTCCTTATGTGTTAATGCTAAAGTTTTTATACTGTGAAAGACGGCTTGAACGATCATATCCGGATTTTGTTCTGCACATCCGTCACCAAAGTAATCTGTTGGATAATCTTGAGAGGTTTCTTTCACTAAATGATCTGTCTCATCAAAATATAGCACCTTCACAGCTGTTGTACCAACATCTATCGTTACTGTCATTACGCACTCCCCCATTCCAACTGGCCCTAAATGGTAATCACGATATTTTTCTATTCTACCTTAAAACTAAAAAAAACGCACATCCGTGTCACATGTGCGTTAAAATCGTCCCGATTTAAATATCGCATAAATAAGCCATAAAAACATGCCTACTGCCACAAATGAACCAATTTCAATAACCGGTAGTCGCCATAAAATCGTCGTCTCTCCCGTCAGTGCCGCACCGACAATCAAACCAACCATAATGATACTAAAGGCAAGTAGAATGATTGCAAATGATAGTTGGTTACTGATACGGTCCAGTTTTTTTAAAATAAGATCAATATCTGGCATAGTAATTTCAAGTCGTACTTTTCCCTTTTTAACAATCGCTTTTAATTGTTTGAGATAATCAGGAAAGTCTCGCCAAATCCCGTACCATTCAAACCATTGGTTGAGTATACTATCTTTTATGTTTTCAGGTCTAAATCTTTCACGAAGTAATCGTTCGCCAAAAGGCTTTGCCATTTCAACGAGACTTAACGTGGGATCAAGCTGTTCAATGGTTCCCTCTAGCGTTAATAATGTCTTACCGAGTAACGTAAACTCACTTGATAATTCAATCCGATGTTTATACGCAATTTGAAATAATTCACGTATAGCATCGGCCAATCGAATATCTTTTAAGGATTGTCGATAGTATTTTAACATCAACCGATCAACGTCATTCGTGAGCGCTTTTTTATTGATATCATCCGGTGCCATCCCCATATCTAATAAAACCTCAACCATTTGATGTGTATCTTCTTTTGTCATCGCAATGACAAGCTCAGAAAAGGATTGTTTCATTTCAGGTGATAATTGACCAACCATGCCAAAGTCTAACAGGATTAAACGGCCATCTGTATGGTACATAATATTACCTGGATGTGGATCTGCATGAAAAAAGCCTTCAATCAAGACTTGTTTAAATGTAGCGTTCACGATTTGTTCAGCCAACCGTTTTTTTAGTTGTGCTTGATTTGGTTGATCAATTACTTCTTGTAACTTTTCTCCACATACATACTCCATAACAAGCACACGCTTGGTGGTATAATAATGAAATGCCAAGGGGATGTGTATATCTGGATCTTTTTTAAATTGAGCATAAATGCGTGTCATATGATGCGCTTCAATTGTATAGTCTAACTCCATCTTAAGCGTCTCTTTAAGTTCTTCTACTATTTCTTTTAGTTGATAGCGCTTTGCCCAATCTAACCGCATTTCGGCAAGTTGAGCCATTTCCATCAATATTTCGAAATCAATATCAATTTTTTTTGAAATCTCTGGACGCTGTACTTTTACCGCTACATCTTCTCCTGAATCTAATGTTGCTCGGTGAACTTGACCAATCGATGCAGCAGCAAGTGGTACTTCGTCAAAATACTTAAATATTTGTTCAAGTGGCTGATCAAGCTCTTCTTCAATAATCGCCTTCACTTGATGATAAGGAAATTGAGGAACGTGCGATTGCAACTTTTCTAGTTCGCAAATCACATCTTCAGGAAATAAATCTGGACGCGTACTCATTACTTGACCTAATTTTATAAACGTCGGGCCTAGTTCTTCTAAAATGCGTCTTAGTCTTATGCCTAACGTCTTTCTATCCTCTTGATTTTTTTCCTCTTTTAACTCTGCCTTTTTCGGCAAGATATGTAAGTCATTGAGCCCGAGGTCCTTAATGACATAACCGAGTCCATTACGAGAAAAGGCGACAACAATATCTTTGTAGCGGTTTAGATGTCGCATATGTTTACCAATCATTATCTGTCACCCTTCCCCTTATTTTTTGGACATGCTAAGAATGATCATTTAATTGTTGCTCAATAACTGCTAGCCGAGCATGGATCTTATCTATATCATCCTTCGTCGCGATATTTAAGTGATGAAGTGTTTTATTTTGTGTCTCTTCACCCTTATCATAATACTTATCAAAGAATTCTTTCGCATCAGCCTTAGTCATTTCGCCTTTATCGACGAGCTGATGAATCACTTTTTCTGCTTGTTCAACACCTGTTTGCGCTAATCCCAAACCAACAGCTAATCCTTTTTTGAATAAATCTTCCACATCACTCACTCCTTATTATAAGTCTAATCAATATTTTCCCTTTTTAAACTAAACTAAACACCAATCAATGGACAGTAATTGATGTGATTCTAAGAACGCATTCGCCTGACTAAATGGTTTACTACCAAAAAATCCGCGATAGCTGGATAGGGGACTTGGATGCGGAGCCGTGAGAATTTTATGTTTCGGATTGATTCGCTTTATCTTCGACTGTGCTGGTTTCCCCCATAATATGTAGACAATTGGTTGATTTTTTTCATTTAAAGCATCAATCACTGTATCTGTCACTTGTTCCCAACCGATGTTTTTGTGTACACCTGGTGACTTTTCTTCTACCGTTAAAATCGTATTAAGCATTAAAACCCCTTGTTTTGCCCAATGTGTTAAATTACCCGATACCGGGAGTTCACAGCCCAAATCGTTTTGTAATTCCTTAAGAATATTTTTTAACGATGGTGGAAGCTTTACACCATCTCGAACAGAAAAAGCTAATCCGTGAGATTGGCCTGGTCCATGATAAGGATCTTGACCTAAAATAACGACTTTCGTATCAGCATAGCATGTTAAATTTAATGCTTGAAATATCTCTTGCTGCGGTGGATAAACGATTGCTTCATCATATCTCTTCTCAAGAAAATCTGTGATTTTCTTGATAGTCTCTTTCTCTAAGCGGGAAGACAATATGTCTTTCCAATCTGTTTCTATCGTATGAAATAATTCCATAATGTTCGTACTTCCTCCATTTCTTAAGTTATTAACGTCACTATTTATAAGTATAGTGTAACATAAGACTTAGCGACGCATCATGGTCCTAGATCATTGCAACAATGACATTTTTCTAATATGAACGGTTTTATTTCTCGAAAAAGGAGCTATCTGTTATAATGGTATGGTTTACTATTTTAGATAATGAAAGGAGCGTATAAAAGATGGATCAACTTGAACAATGGATAATATCAATAAAAGAATCACACCTTTTAATTGCCTCATTTCTTTTCATACTCGTACATGTGATTCGACCAATATTTTTTATCCCTGTTATTCTCATCATAATGACCGGTGGGGTTATTTTCGGGTTTATTCATGGCATGCTACTCTCGATTATCGGCCTTATGCTTTCTAGTTTAATCTTTTACTTCTTGGCAGCAAAATTACCTTGGTTTACAACACGACTAATTAAAATGAAGGTTAGATTATTTGGTGAGGATCGACACATGACGAAACAACACATCATGTTGCTGAGGCTCGTACCCTTTATTCACTATCACTTACTGTCGTTTCTAATATATGAGCAGACAGATGATTTAAAGCAATATAATCATCTTTCTCTATACACAGCTTTACCAATGGCGATTATCTATACTGTGATTGGGCAATCCGTTTCTCAATTTTCACCAAAAGTTATGACGATATTTGTTATTATTATTTTAGCTGTTTCCTATATATTAAGAAAAGATACCCGGCAAAAGATTAAACAATTATTAACATCAACTTAAAGATAAAAACAGAAGACACCGAGGCCTTCTGTTTTTATCTTTATTTATATTTTCTTTTCACTTCCTATGCTATGCCTCGCTTTAAAAACCAACTTTATTTTATTTCCTCTAATAATTGGTAAGCGTCTTCTGTTGATTTAGATTGAATAAGTTTTTCCCTAAAGTTGTCATCCATCAATTTACGCGATAGCAATTGCAGGATTTTCAAATGTTGATCGCCTGCTTGTTCTTTCGGTACAGCAATCATAAAAATCAACTTTGATGATGTGCCATCTAAACTTGACCAATCAACACCCTCTTTACTTATAAAAAAGGCAATTCTCGGTTCAATCACTGCATCAGACTTTCCGTGTGGAATCGCGACGTGCATCCCAATTCCGGTCGTTGATTCACTCTCACGTGCCATAATCGCTTCCTTGAACGATGTATAATCTGTAACAGCACCATCTTTTACTAACGCTTGAATCATCTCATCGATGACCTCATCACGTGTTGATTGTTTACAGTCTACATCAATAAGTTTTTTTGTTGTAAGACTCGTTAAGTTCACAATATCCGCATGGCGTGGTTGTTCTTTCATTGGTGTATCTTGAACCGGTATATTTGCTGCGGCCGGGACTGTCTCTAGTTCAACGTCTTTTTTCAATACGCTTATCATCAGTGCAACGACCACTGCACCAACAGCTATCGCCACAAAGAACATGAAGACATTGTTAACCGCTCCAAGTAAACCAACAATGGGTCCACCGTGAGCTACACGGTTACCAACACCTGATAACATCGCAATAACAGCTCCTACCATCGATCCCACCATAATACTTGGGATAACACGCAATGGATCTTGAGCAGCAAATGGAATCGCACCTTCAGTAATACCAAAGAAGCCCATTGTAAGTGATGCTTTACCTGTTTCGCGTTGCTCAGGCAAGAATTTATTCTTAAACATAAAGGTGGCAAGTCCCATACCAATAGGTGGAATCGCAATCGCAGCGGCAATCGGTCCCATGATTTCATAGTTACCTTCAACAATCATGGCGGAACCAAACATAAAAGCAACCTTATTTACTGGTCCACCCATATCAAAGGAAATCATAGCCCCTAAAATCAGAGCAAGAACAATAGAGCTTGACCCCTGCATACCAGCAAGCCATGTTGTAAGTGACTCAAATACTTGTGCAACTGGCGCGCCAATGAATAAAACAAAGATAAGAGCTACAATAAGTGACGCAGCCAAAGGAATAATAATGATTGGCATAATGGGTTGCATCATTTTTGGTACTTTAATTTTCTTAATCCACAGTGCAGCGTATCCAGCAATAAACCCGGCAATAATTCCACCTAAGAAACCCGCACTTGCTTCTGAATTATAAAAGCTGCCATTAGCAGCAATAAATCCACCAATCATACCAGGTGCTAAACCAGGTTTGTCGGCAATACTGTAGGCAATATAACCCGCTAATATTGGCACCATAAAGCTAAAAGCTGCGCCGCCAATTGCTTCAATTGTTTTCCAAATCGAGTCTTCAGGAATTTGCAATCCCGCCTCTGTTGGCTCTCCTCCAATCGTGAGTGCAAGGGCAATCAACAATCCCCCAACGACGATAAACGGTACCATAAAGGATACGCCGTTCATTAAATGACGATAAATCGGATTTTGTTTACTAGAACTTGTCGTTTGTTCTTCTTTACCCGTACCACGATACGTACTTACATTGTCTTTTTCAAAGCGTTGAATCAGTTCTTCTGGTTTTCTAATCCCATCTTGGACCCCGGTGTTAATCAATCGTTTACCGACAAACCGTGATTTATCAACGGCTTTATCAGCGGCTATAATCACCCCATCTGCTTCTCTAATATCTTGTTCGGTAAGGACATTCTCAGCACCTACGCCTCCTTGTGTTTCTACTTTAATTTCCACACCAAGTTTTGTTGCGGCTTTTTCTAAATTTTCCGCCGCCATATAGGTGTGGGCTATGCCATTCGGACATGATGTAATCGCTACCAACTTCATCATTAAACCCTCCTTGTGATTTGTTCTAACTATAGTATAACGTCCATCTTTTTTATTAACCCTAAAAAAAATTGCCGGGTATCCGGCAATTATAAATTATTTAAAACAGCTTTAATTGTATCTTGGCTAATAATACGGGCTTGCTTATCTGCTTGTTCTGTAAGTAGGCCGAGCTGTTGGTAGATGGCACGGTGCTTATCTTTATCCTCTTGCCTTAAAGCTAAGACAAAGACAAGAGAGACCCACTCCCCTTCCCAATTCATTGGCTGTTTTAACGTCACAAGTGCAATCGTTGATTGCTTAACATAGGCAGGGTCACCGTGCGGAATACTGATTCCTCCTCCTATTGCGGTAGAAGCTTTACGCTCTCGAAGGAGGGCTTGATGTGGGTATTCATGATCGACAACACCTGCTTGGACCATTCGATTTGTCACAAATTCAATTAATTCATAGGGATGTTCAAATATCGGATGAATAAAAACAAAACCTGGATGAATATATGTTTTTAATGACACATGCTTATTATGGTCAACTTGCGATGTCTTCTCTGCCCACATTCGTAAATTCGCTTGATCATCGTCATTTAAAAGTGGTGAGACAACAACACTAGGTGGCACCTTCAGCGCTACTGGTAGAGTAGAAACAATTAAATCGACGGGCTCTTTTTTTATATAGGCCGTCAGTTCACGTTCCTGAAGGGTTGCTTTAATAACTAAAGTTGGAAAAGCTCTAGCTAGGCGCACTTTTAATATCTCGGATACACCAATCCCCATGTGACATACAATAACTACTGAATGCTCTTTTTTCCTATCTTTATCCAGACGCTCAAGTGCTGCCTGAAAATGAAGCGTAAGGTAAGCCACTTCTTCTTCCGGAATAAGGAACCCTAATTGCTCCTCTAATTTTGTCACAATACCGATTAACAAATCAAATAAAAAAGGATATAATTGCTTGATTTCTCTTGTTAATGGATTAGTGACAGGTAAATCGTAGCGCAAACGGTGTAAAGTGGCATAGACATGGACGTAGAGACCTTCTCTTAGATGCTGATCCCTATTAAAATCCATCATCGTTTTTTCAGCTAATAAGTTAATTAACACCTCGGTCAACTGTTCCGCTTGTTTATCACCTTCTAAATTCGTAAAATCCTTTGTTTTTAATGGATACTTCATTTTTGATCCTAAAACATGCATCGCTAAATAGACTATTTCCGACTCTTTTAATGTCACCTTAAATAATGATTCAATCGCTCGTTTTAACTCGAGTATCACCTCATACATTGCCCGGCTCTTCATGTTGATAATGTCTTGGTCTGGGAGCTGAAGATGATGTTGTAATTTAATCCGTTTAACCATGAGTAGAATATGAATAAGCAACCGATTCAAACTCTCATCTGTAAAATAGAGGGTATGTTCTTCACTAAAGCTAACCAATAAATGCTTAAGCGCATGTACCTCATACGCTTGCATATTCTGTTCAATAAGCGCTGGTGTTCCCTCTTCGTGAGGTAAAGATACAAGCGCTCGGCGTTTATTCATCTCATGGCCTATCACCGTTAATCCAATACGAGGTTTTATTGATAACTCAATATCAAAAGCATGCAACCAAACCTTTACTTCTTCTATTTGATGTTTTAATTCCGTTGGTGATAAATAATAATGGCCCCTTAAATCACTCATTGGTATGGAGTCTGTCGCCATCAATAGTTTAAAGCAAAGCATCGTCATTGTTGACGGTAACTTTTCTTCCCTACTTACATGTCCTTGTAAATATGACAACCTCTCAGTTTCGTTATGGACTATGACACGTATTCCTTTACCCGGTTCTCTAAACACACAGAACCACGTTTCACGATCGCTTTCTTCTTCTAAAACCGTAAGGTCATTTCTAATGGTTCGTTCTGAACAGTTCAATACTTCCGCAAGTTTTTTTGTTACATGATATTGCTCTGGGGAAGCGAGTAATAGCCGCAGTAAATCATGTTGGCGTTTATTCATTTTCCCCCTCCTTTCTCCTTCACGCATTACTCAATATCTAGCAGGTTGTATGGAATAGACTTCATGGATTAATTTCTTAACTTAAAAAACGCGACTTCTCATGAGTATGTTTGCCTTAATATACATCCAGTTAATCACGCGTTATACCAATTGTGGGTGCTAACCATGCGGCTGATTGCTCGAGTTGAAAACATAGGCGTAACAATAAATCTTCCCGTCCTTTAGGCGCCATAAATTGACAACCTAATGGTAAGTTTTTTTCACTTAATGCGACGGGTATGCTAATAGCAGGTTGACCGGTTAAATTCGCTAATTGCGTAAAAGGTGTGTAGGTTAAACTCGGTAAAAACATATCGTAAATAAGGGCCAGTTGTGATTTTTTATCCAATTGACTGATATTATCTATTCGGCGCAACATTGACTGCACCGGCACTAATTCCCCGATTTTTGGCGCATGATTCGCATTTGTCGGCGTCAAATATAGATCATACTTTTCATGGAAGTGATGCATCACCTGACTTGCCTGATCCCAGCCATCTAAACTTATACTGTAATCGGCGGCGGTGATATGTTTACCCGTTTCATGTAAGGCATAGGTAAACGGATCTAGTTCATCTTTAGTTATTTGCTTTTTCAACCCATTTTCTAATTGTAAAATGACTTTATTCATTTCACCTGCATTCATCACATAATAATGGTACATTAAATCAACACCATTGATTGATGGTTCTTTTTCTTCAACATCATGGCCAAGTTCGGTTAATGTTTTGACTATTTTAAGTACCGCTTCTTTTGCTTTTGGCGAGACGGGTGTACCGACCGGTGATGCCGTCGTATAGGCAATCTTTAACTTCTGTCTAATCGGATGGTTAACAAGCGCTGTATAATTGTTTTCATACAGTGGGACATGAAAGGCTGCTTCTCGTTGAAATACTTGCAGTTGATCAAGCATTAACGCTGTATCGCGCATCGTTTTGCTTATAACAAAATCAATCGATGCCCCTTGCCACTGGCGCCCCACTCCAGGCCCAACAGGTGTACGGCCTCGTGTTGGTTTTAAACCAATAAGACCTGTAAATCCTGCTGGAATCCTGATCGACCCTCCACCGTCACTCGCTCCCGCTAGTGGTACCATACCTGAAAGAACAGCACTCGCTGCGCCTCCACTTGAACCACCTGAAGAATGATTAATATTCATTGGGTGGCGCGTCGGGCCATAATAAGCTGGTTCTGTTATATTTTTAAGTCCAAATTCCGGCGTATTTGTATGACCGAGCAATTGACAGCCTGTCTGCCTGATTTTTTCAATATAATTGCTATCTCTTGTTTTTATATGATCATTTAATAAAGCTGATCCTGCACTTAAAACTTCTCCTTTAATAGCTTGTGATATGTTTTTCGCAAGAAATGGCACACCATACAAGGGACCTTCACTATTTAAAGATTTCACTTCTTTATCTGCTTGATTAAATCGCGTACGAACAACAGCATTGACGATCGGATTAGCTTCCTCAATTCTAAAACTGCTGACTTCTAACAATTCATTGGCTGATACCTCTTTTTTATCAATGAGCATTTTTAGTCCCATCGCATCAAACATTTTATACTCTTCAAACTTCACCTCATATCATCCTTTCTCACTTTTATAACGCTACTCTTATCTTTTTCTATCATTTGTCTAGCCTCTACTCACCAGTATAACGAAGTTTTTGATAATTTGCCTGATAAATATTGAAAGACCTCTCAATCCAGCACAGGTGTTAGCCAACGCGACTTCTTCTCACAGGTTCATGCACTCAGGCATACCTTAGTAAAAAGAGGAAAGGAGCGTCTATTATGGAAAAGGCACGTGATTGTTCAAAACACGTATCATTAAGTAAAACAAAACGCAAATTACTTGAGTCAATTGCAACAGAAGAAACAGCTCTTGGCCATTTACTTGAAGCCCAAGCAAAGCAATTAGAAGCCGCTCGACAAACTTGTCAAAAAACAGCCCTCACTGAATCAACAACTCAACTCGTTGAAACGGTATTAATGAAAGAATGGTTATTGCTTAGGAAATTAGAACATGTTTTAACAATTGAAGATAAACATCATCGAAAAGAGTCTTCTTGTATATTTGATGAAACTTAATCATATCGCCGCAACCTGATTTTCTTTAAATCATACCTTAATATAGTATCGAAAGGAGGTGATAACATCGTGAGTAATAACGCAAAACAACAAGCCGTTATTTTACAACTGCTTGAATCAATTGCCGAAACAGAGACGTCGCTTGCCTATTTGATTGAAACAGAAGCTGACAAATTACGCACGGCCATCAATCGGATTGAACGCGATGAGACAGGCACTTCTATCGACCCGCTCCTTCACATCAATCACTCCGTAAAAAAAATGCTTGAGACCATTATCAAAAAGGAAATGTTACTCGAATTTGAACTGGATGCATTGTTAGAGCTACTTACCCCCATAGAACCATCCGATTGCCATAAGACCATTGGCTTTATTAGAAATCCAGAAGATACTAATCAGATTTGGTTTATCATTGAATGGCTTGGTACAGAGAACACAACATGGACTTATCGTGTGACGAATGTCCAAGCACCCTTTGAATTAAGTCACTTTAGCTTTTATGTCCCATGTATCAATGAAGAAAACACAAATGGCTTATTTGTCACCAGTTCTACACCAGTTGATATCGAAGTCAGGGAAAATAATTTTTGTCCTGAGGGCGATCCTGCTACCTGTGGCAATCCGAACGGATTTACAGGGATTAAATATGATTATCAATTGGAACAAGGGAAATCAGAAACCTTCACTTTTACTTTAAACCAATTTATTAATCCCGTAGCTATTTGTGTACTCTTTAAATTTGGTACGCTCGCCCGTTGCACAACGATTTGTGGACCATCTTGTTAAGTTAAAGGTTGAGGAGCACACGCTCCTCTTTTTTATTTCAACATGAGGCTTTTAAATAGTCTATTTAGACAGTCCTAATTTTTTACTTTTATATATACATGTTTTTGTATACCTATGTAATGAGAGATTTCCCATCAAACTCCCTCTAAAGCAAGCCTATTAGCTTATCTTTCGTTAAATTCCTTAAAAAAAGTTTCGAATTCAAACTATGATGGTATAACGAGTAATGTAAACAGCGATCGTTTACAACACACTTTGAAAAAGGAGAGGAAAAAAATGAAGAAAATGAAAGGTCTTGTCGTTTTGTCACTCGTCGTCTTACTTATGTCACTCTTACAATTACCGGTTTTTGCATCAGGACATAATGCTATGGTACGTGTCCTCCATGCATCACCAGATGCACCTGCAGTTGATGTGTACGTAAATGGGGAAGTTGCTGTTGAAAATGCTAGCTTCAAAGATATTACAGGTTATTTAGAATTAGAAGCTGGAAGTTATCAAATCGCCATTCATGCGGCAGGATCTGATGAAGCTGTCTACGAACAAGAAGTTGCTGTTGAGGCAGACACACATTATACTGTAGCTGCTGTTGGTTTACTAGAAGACGGCTTCCGCTTAGAAGCTTTTGCTGATGATTTAACTGTTGATGAAGGAAAATCAAACATCCGTGTAGGTCACCTTTCACCGGGAAGTCCAGCCGTTGATGTTGGTTTAATTGGTGGTGACTCACTTGTTGAAGGTGCTGAGTTCTTTGCTGTGACAGATTATTTAACACTTGACCCAGGCACTTACGATTTAGAAATTCGTGCAGCTGGCACAACTGACCAAGTATTAGACTTATCAGGTACTACACTAGAAGCCAATAAAATTTACTCAGCATATGCCGTTGGTGCTGATCCAAGCTCACTCGATATTGTTCTTGTTGTAGATGATGCTGCACAAGCACCTGAGGCAATGCCGCAAACAGGTTTTGAAACAACCACTTCCATGATGATGCCATTACTTGTAGGCTTGTTATCTGTTGGGGCACTTGGTTTATTCATTACAAAGCGTCGTGCGATTAAGCGATAAAATTGTTATTTTAAGTTTAAGCTTCATCATTATCGTTAGTTTTGGGCAAGTTGGGGTGAATGCTTATCAGACACATGCGAATGCCTTTAGTAGAGCAGGAGATGCGCATATGATTGATGGCTTTTCCCCTCGCTTCAAATCGATGAGCCTTTTCCAATCTGACACCCTAGGTGAATCACGTAAAGTGACACTAGAACCTGTCTATTCGGGACCAGTAGGGATCATTCCAACCCATCTATCAATCGATAAAATAGGGGTTGATACCTTTATAGAACAAGTAGGTCATACAGCAAACGGACAAATGGGTGTTCCTGAAAATACCGATCAAGTAGGATGGTATAAACATGGTAAAAAAGCTGGTTCCCAAGGACAAGCCGTATTAGCAGGTCATGTAAATGACCGTCAAGGCCCAAGTGTCTTTTATCGTCTTGATGAACTAGAAAAGGGAGACGTCATAACTGTTACTGATGATGCTGGAGAGATGCGTCAATTCGCCGTTGTAAGTAAAACACGCTATCCTTACGATACTACGGCTATTGATGAAGTATTTGGCCCCACCAGCAAACAGCGCTTAAACTTAATAACATGTATTGGTGAGTTTGATCAAACAGCACGTACACATAGTGAAAGACTTGTTGTCTTTGCTGAACAAATCAATTAATTGTATGTAAAATAAAGAGACGCCTTAAAAGCTATATTTGCTTTTAAGGCGTCTTAATTTGTGTTTCTTTTTTAAACTTTAAAGAAACTATCTAGCTATAGCATTTACTCCTACATCATACCTGGCATGCCGCCCATACCGCTCATATCAGGACCCGCATTTTCATCAGGAATTTCAGCAACAACCGCTTCTGTCGTTAAGAACATTGCCGCAACTGATGCTGCGTTTTGTAATGCTGAGCGCGTTACTTTTGTTGGATCAACAATACCTTCTTCAATCATGTTTACCCATTCATTAGTCGCTGCGTTGTAACCCATACCAATCGCTTCACCTTTAAGGCGTTCAACAATAATAGAACCTTCAAGACCAGCGTTGATCGCAATTTGACGCACAGGTGCTTCAAGTGAACGAAGAACAATGCTTGCGCCTGTTGCTTCATCACCTGTTAACTCAAGTGCTTTAACACTAGTGTATACGTTCATTAAGGCAGTACCACCACCAGCAACAATACCTTCTTCTACAGCAGCACGTGTAGAATTCAAAGCATCTTCAATACGTAATTTACGTTCTTTTAATTCCGTTTCAGTTGCTGCTCCTACTTTAACGACAGCTACGCCACCAGCCAACTTAGCTAAGCGTTCTTGTAATTTTTCACGATCAAATTCAGATGTTGTTTCTTCGATTTGAACGCGGATTTGTTGTACACGTGAACTGATCACTTCCGGATCACCAGCGCCTTCAACAATGGTTGTATTTTCTTTTGTAACAACCACTTTAGATGCACGACCCAATTGTTCAATCGTTGTACTCTTAAGATCTAAACCTAAGTCTTCTGTGATGACTTCTGCACCAGTTAATGTTGCGATATCTTCTAACATAGCTTTACGTCGATCGCCAAAGCCTGGTGCTTTAACCGCAACGGCATTAAATGTACCACGTAACTTATTTACAACAAGTGTTGCTAGAGCTTCCCCTTCAACATCCTCAGAAATAAGTAACAATGGTTTGCCTTGTTGAACAACTTGTTCTAAGACAGGCAACACATCTTGAATTGTATTAATTTTCTTATCCGTCACTAAAATATAAGGATCATCTAAGACAGCTTCCATCTTGTCTTGATCTGATACCATGTATGGTGATTGATAGCCACGATCAAATTGCATACCTTCAACGACTTCTAATTCAGTTGAAAATCCTTTAGATTCTTCAATCGTAATAACACCATCATTACCTACACGTTCCATTGCTTCAGCGATTAATTGACCTACTTCTTCATCCGCCGCTGAAATAGACGCTACTTGAGCGATTGAATCTTTACCTTCAATAGGTTTAGAAATCGCTTGTAATTCTTCAACAGCTACTTTAACTGCTTTTTCAATACCACGACGAACGCCTACTGGATTAGCACCGGATGCAACGTTCTTTAGTCCTTCTTGAATCATCGCTTGAGCAAGCACTGTAGCTGTCGTTGTACCATCACCAGCAACATCATTTGTTTGTGATGCTACTTCTTGAACAAGTTGCGCTCCCATATTTTCAAACTTATCTTCTAATTCAATTTCCTTAGCGATGGTTACACCATCGTTTGTAATAAGTGGTGCACCAAATTTCTTGTCTAATACGACGTTACGTCCTTTTGGTCCAAGTGTTACTTTGACAGCATTTGCTAATGTATCAACTCCACGTAGCATTGAGCGACGTGCGTCTTCACTAAATTTAATTTCTTTTGCCATTGTATAATTCCTCCCTAACTTATTATAAATAGTTTTCTTCTTAATTAACCAATGATCGCTAAAATATCATCTTCGCGTAAAATTAGATAATCTTTGCCTTCATGCTTCAATTCAGTTCCTGCATATTTTTGGAAGACAACCTTATCCTCTTCTTTTACATCTAATGCGATAACACTACCATTGTCAGCAACACGACCTTTACCGACAGCAACAACACGACCTTGTTGCGGTTTTTCTTTAGCTGAGTCAGGTACAATAATACCGCTCGCTGTTTTTTCTTCTTCTACACGTTCAATAATGACACGATCTCCTAATGGTTTAAGCATTTAGAAATCCTCCTCCATTTATTAAAAAAGTAATGTTAGTTAATTTTAGCACTCGACAAGATAGAGTGCTAACACAATTATTATATTAATGAATTTAATGATTTTTTTCAAGTGTTCTGATTCATTTTTTTATAATTTTTTTGTTTCAATTGACTTGAGTTAAGCTAAACACAAAAGTGTGGTAAAATACGTATATTGGTCTTAAGAAGGAGTGAATAAATATGCCAAAGCGTTACATCGGAATTATCATAACGTATATTCTCGCACAGTTTTCTGCTTTTGCCGTAATACTCGTTGCACAGCTGCAAAATTTCAGTGCAGGATTTACTCAACAATTACTGATTTATTGGCAAGTAGGCAGCTTTATTATTGCCCTTATTGTGTCGTTATTTTTATTAAGACGAGAGCGTGAATTACCTAGAGATCCCGACAGCGTCGATCTCCCGCTGACAATTATTTGGTCTATTGCCGGCGTCTTTCTAGCTTTCTTTGGTCAAGTAGTAGCCAATGTCATACAACAATTATTATTTAATGTGACTGAGCAATCGCAAAATACATTGGAAATTATGGCAATCGCTTTTAATTATCCCGTATTCATTATTGTCGTCAGTGTGATTGGACCTATTTTAGAAGAACTTGTCTTTAGAAAGGTCATCTTTGGTGAGCTCAATAAACGTACCAATTTTTTAATTGCGGCTCTTATTTCTTCTTTAATCTTTGCCGTTGTCCATACAGACTTTACACATTTACTCGTTTATTTTATGATGGGACTCGTGTTCAGTTTTCTTTACGTTCAAACAAAACGAATCATTGTGCCTATTTTCGCGCACGTGGCTATGAATAGCATTGTTGTCATGGTTCAATTCGCATACCAATCGCCAGAACTTCAAGAGCTATTAGAACAGTTTGAGCAATTACAGATTATTATATTTGGGGGGTAATATCATGCGCGTGTCTCCACTCATGCATGCTTATTTATATTTTTTAATCGGGATATTATTCGTCTATTTTGCTTTTGAAGCAATAGATGAGACGGTACTTAATCCACTTACTATCTTCTTAACAATTTTAGCAACGCTAGATTTTGGCGCGAGTTATCGACTTTTTAAATTACATCTTAAAATTAAACAAAAGAAAAATCAAAAATAATTCACTGTGAAGAGTGGCCATTACATTAAGACCAAGGTCGCTTCAAGCTGTCTATAAACTTATGAAGTAAGCGAAACTAAGTCATCGGGATAAGTTGTAACAGTATGGGTAATTAAAAAGAGGAAAAGCTAGCAGTAACTGGCTTTTCCTCTTTTACTTGGGGTTCTTTAAACAAGCACTTTCCTTCAATTTCTTATTTACGTTCATCTGAACGTGTTAATCATTTGGATAATGCTTCATAAAATATATAAGTGATTGTAATTCTACAGATAAATCAATATGATGCACTCGAACATTGTCTGGCACCGTAATACGTGCAGGTGTGAAATTAAGAATGCCTGTAATACCTGAGGCAACTAACCGTTCCGCTATGTTTTGTGCAACAGCACCTGGCACAGTCAAAATAGCCGCCTGTACATCTGTTAAATGGTCTTCCATTTCATCAATAGAGTAAATCTTTACTCCACCGGCCTCAGTACCTATTTTATTTGGGTCAAGATCAAAAGCCATTTCAATTTTCGTGTTATTGTTCTTAGTAAAGTTATAGTGTAAGAAAGCTGTACCTAAATTACCTACACCAATTAACGCCACTTTGGTTGTTTCATCTTGATCAAGCGTTTTTCTAAAGAAACCGAGTAAATATTCTACATTGTATCCATAACCTTTTTTTCCAAGCGCACCAAAATAGGAAAAATCACGTCGAATCGTTGCTGAATCAACTTTTACTGCTTCACTTAATTCTTTTGAAGATACACGGGACTTACCTTGTAAATGTAAATTATTTAAAAAGCGATAGTACAGTGGTAACCGCTTAGCAGTTGCCTGTGGAATTTTGTTTTGTGATGCCATTGTCATTCTCCTCTTTTAATAAAAATAGCCGATTTTACTTTATACATAAATCACCAAATAATTATTATTATCTCTCTAATCCTTATCCTTAGTGTACCAAAAAAATGAGACCTTGTCTTTTTTTCTGAATACGACATCTAGTATAAACAATTATATCACAAAGCCCCACTAATTTGCTTGCAACATCTCATCTGAGTGCGATACACTAGTTTAGATGAGGTGAAATAAATGATATTAATGCAAATAAATCAATTAGTGAAGCGCTTTGGTGCGGATATTATTTTAGACAACATAAAACTAGAAATTCAAACAGATGACCGCGTCGCTATTGTGGGGCGCAACGGAGCTGGAAAATCTACCTTACTAAAAATTATGGCTGGAGAGATGTCTTACGATGAAGGGGACATTCACCGGGCTAAAGAAGTCTCTCTTGGTTATTTATCTCAACATACAGGACTAGAATCAACAGAAACCATATATAATGAGATGTTAACCGTATTTGATTCACTCATAAAGGAAGAACAAGCATTACGGCAGATGGAATACAAAATGGGGGAACCCAACCTCATTAATGACCCACCAAAATACCAACAATTGTTAAATCAATACGATCAAAGACAAATTGATTTTAAACAAAATGGGGGCTATCAATACCAATCAGACATAAGAAGTGTGTTGCATGGGATGAACTTTTATGAGAAAGATTTTGACACTTCTATTCATACTTTAAGTGGTGGACAAAAAACTCGTCTTGCTTTAGCCAAACTTTTATTACAAAAACCTGACGTACTTATTTTAGATGAGCCAACTAACCATTTAGATATCGAGACCTTGACATGGTTAGAGAACTTTTTGAATAACTACCCTGGCGCTATTGTCATTGTATCCCATGACCGTTACTTCTTAGATAAAACCGTTAACACGGTTTATGAACTCTCAAGACATCATTCAAAGAAATATCATGGTAATTATTCTTATTACTTAGATCAAAAGGCAAAAGATTTCGAGCAGGAACTTAAACAGTTTGATAAACAACAATCTGAAATTAAGAAATTAGAAGACTTTGTTCAAAAAAACCTTGCACGGGCGTCAACAACAAAACGTGCTCAAAGTCGACGAAAACAGCTAGAAAAAATGGATAAGATGACATCACCTAAAGGTGATGAAAAAAGCGCCTCATTTTCTTTTGATATAAACAGACGGAGTGGTAATGATGTTTTAAAAGTCGATGACGTTCAGTTTAGTTATCCGGATGAAATAGCACCCGTCTTTGAACACCTCTCATTCCATGTTAACCGTGGGGACCGTATTGCACTAGTTGGTCCAAATGGTGTTGGTAAGACAACGCTTTTGAAAATAATTGTAGGTAAACTTCAAGCGACTGCTGGTGAGATTATTTATGGTGCTAAATTAGATATTGGCTATTACGACCAGGAACAAACGGCATTAAACCCACAGAAATCGGTTTTAAATGAGCTTTGGGATGATTACCCTATGATGAATGAGAAAGATATTCGAACAATTCTCGGTAATTTTTTATTTAGTGGTGATGATGTGCTTAAACCCGTACATGCCTTGAGTGGTGGAGAAAAAGCACGATTGTCGCTGTCAAAATTGATGATGGAAAAAGCGAATGTTCTTATTCTTGATGAACCTACTAACCACTTAGATTTAGACAGTAAAGAAATTCTTGAAGCAGCCTTACTAGACTACCCAGGGACAATTATCTTTGTCTCACACGATCGTTACTTCATTAATGAAATTGCTACAACGATTGTTGAACAGTCCAAACATGGCTCAACTGTCTATCTTGGCGATTATGATTATTATGTAGAGAAAAAACGTGAAATGGAAGAAATCGATGCTCTGTCTAATAACGTTACTTCAGAGGTTATGACTAAAGAGAAAACAAATTTTGAAGAAGATAAACAAAAAAAACAGCAAGAACGAAAAAGGCTGCGTCGTATTGAGGAAATTGAGCTGCTAATCAGTGATCACGAACGCCAAATAGAGGAAAATGACCAACTTTTATGTGAGCCAGCCATATTCCAAGACCATGAGAAGTCTTTGACGTTGACAGAAGAAAATAATACGCTCACAGCGTTAATTGAGCAGTTAATGATTGAATGGGAGACCCTCCATCAAGAATAGAAAAAAACAGCTCTTCTCTATTAAGCACATAACAGAGCGGAGCTGTTTTCTATTCGCAAAAAGTTATCCACACAAAAAACCTACTGGAGTCATCATTTCAATGCACTTACACACATTATCCACAGTCCACATTGATGTTATCCACTTTTTTTGTGCACAACTAAAGCGTTATCATCATAGCATTAAGCTTAGTTACCCACAGTTGTATTTTATCTGTGGGTAACTTTTATTAACGTTTACCATATTGTTCTAAATCCAAGCCGGGATTTGCATTTAATTCCAGTCCACTGAATGCTCCTTTTTTATAGTCATTAAATGCTGCAGCACCAATCATTGCGGCATTATCTGTGCATAATGATAGGGGTGGAACCGATAAGTTCACATCTTCGTCTTTAAACCTTGCGCCAAGCGCTTCTCTTAAGCGGCTATTCGCTGCGACTCCACCGGCTACAACTACATGCTTTACTTGATAATCTTTACTTGCTCGATATGTTTTTTCAACAAGTACTTCTACAACACTTTCTTGAAAACTACATGCAATATCTTCTTTTTTTAAGCTCTCGCCTTTTTGTTTTGCATTGTGCACCGTATTGATTACAGCTGATTTTAAACCACTAAAACTAAAATCGTAACTCTCTTCCTCTAAATAAATTCTCGGAAAATGAAGCGTATCTTCACCTTGTTTCGCTAAGCGATCCACATGTGGGCCGCCAGGATAAGGAATTCCAAGAACTCGAGCTACCTTATCATAGGCTTCACCACAAGCATCATCACGCGTTTCACCTATGACTTCATAATCACCATGTTCTCTCATTAAGACTAACTCCGTGTGGCCACCAGAAACAACTAGACAAAGAAGGGGGAATTGAAATGATTCAATCAGTTGATTGGCATAGATGTGTCCAGCAATATGATGGACACCAATTAATGGTAATTGATGACTAAAGGCTAATGCTTTTGCGGTAGCCACTCCAACGAGTAATGCTCCAACCAGACCAGGTCCTTCTGTCACAGCCACTGCATCAATATCTTTCATTGAGAGTGAGGCTTTTTGCAACGTATCTTCTAAAACTTGTGTCATTTGTTCGACATGGTGTCTTGAGGCAATCTCAGGAACAACACCACCAAAGCGTTTATGACTATCAATTTGTGTCGCAACGACTTCACTAATAATTCTTTTACCATCTTGAATAATAGCTGCAGCCGTTTCATCACAACTTGTTTCAATTGCTAAAATATTTACTGAATTTGCGTTTTTCATAATTCCACCCACATCACAATGGCATCTTCATTATTATCGGTATAATACCGTTTTCTAATGCCAGCTTTTTTTAAACCAAATGATTCATATAATGTCTGGGCAGGTGTATTTGTTTCACGTACCTCTAATGACATGATTCGCCCACCCTGCAACAACGCTTTGTTAATTAAATACTGAAATAACATCTTCCCATAACCCATTTTTCGTTTACTCGGTAATACAGCAAAATTGGTCACTTGTACTTCATCGAAAATCATCCATGCACCAATAAAACCTAAGATTTCCTTATTTGACTCAATCACATAGTAGTGCGCAAATTTGTTATCACTTATTTCTTTTTTATAGACCTCTTTTGACCACGGTGTT
The DNA here is from genome assembly GCF_900115465.1 of Halolactibacillus alkaliphilus. GTDB lineage: Bacteria > Bacillota > Bacilli > Bacillales > Amphibacillaceae > Halolactibacillus > Halolactibacillus alkaliphilus. Next base: position 2,901 of record NZ_FOWN01000036.1, on the reverse strand, counting down.
GCAAACGAAGCCTCTTCAATCACTTCTACACGATCTAAATCTTCTATTACCATAGGTCGAATATTAACGCTCATTGTCACTTTTCCTTTTTGCTTCTAGCCACTTTGCTTCTGCCTCTACCATACGTAAATAATTAGGTACTAGCAAATGCGGATCGGTTGGCGCCATATCCTTACCATATTCAGCCAATAACCCTGCCCGTATTAATTGATGTCCAGGCCCGCCAAAATTTGCGCTTTCTCCTAAGCGCTCGTGAATAAGCGATTGAAAATGGGCTGCATCCGGACTTATAAAGGTAATGGGCTCGTCATATTGCGCTAACTTTTCTATCCACTGGTCTATGTGTATATTCATTTCTGGCAGGACACTTTTACCTTCTTTATCATACAGTCCAGCATAAACTAAGCCTCGCCGTGCATCAAGAAAGCTACACACGTACCCCTCACTCATTATTGCTGATAAGCAGAGAGCTTTTAAGCTTGATACGCCAACCACAGGGATATTTAATGTCCAGGCCATCGTCTTCGCGGTAGATAAAGCAATTCGAATGCCTGTATATGAACCTGGGCCTATACCCACAATTATTTTAGTTAACTGCTCTGGTTTTACCTTAGCTTCTTTCATAATCCGATCAATGGCCGGCATTAAGCGTGTAGAATGTTTATTTTTGTTTTTCGAACTGTACTCTTCAATAATTTCTTTACCGTCATGTAAACTGACCGTAAGAACATCTGTTGACGTATCCATAGCTAAAATCATACGTGAGGGATCTCCTTTATGACATAATCAAAATACTTGCCTATTGCTTTAAGTGTAATTAACCGTTCATCACTGTCATCAATTTTTTTAATAACAATATCGAGTCGTTCTTTCGGTAAAAATGATTGAATAAATTGCGGCCATTCAACAACGGTCACACCATCACCATAAAAGTAGTCATCAAACCCAATATCTTCTTCCTCATCTTCTAATCGATAGGCATCAATATGATACAATGGTTTTTCACCTTGATAAACTTTTACTATAGTAAATGTTGGGCTATTAATCGTGCGCTTAACGCCAAGACCGATACCTAAACCTTTCGTGAAAGTTGTTTTACCAGCCCCTAAATCTCCACTTAAGGTTAGACAATCATTTCGTCTGAGAAGTTTGGCGATTTTTTCTGCTAGTCGTTTTGTTTCATCTGCTGTATACACGTGATATGTTTTTTCTGTCATTTACTTCACCTAATTTTTATGGGTATAACCCGATTTTTTTAATGGTTTTAGTGTACCTTGTTTAGATAGTAAGACGTGAGCATTTGTTTTTTCATCATCTATTACAGTCCCTATTTTAGAAAGTTTTATCTGATGCTTTTTCGCAGCTTCTAAGACGTAGGGAAAGTCTTTAATAGGTACCGTACCTATTAGCTCAAAGTCTTCCCCACCATTATACTTATAGTCAGTGACCTTGTCCTCATCTAGTTCCTCTAATCGCTCATGTATTGGAATCATGTCATCGTCTAATATTAAGGTTACATGCGACGCTTTCGCTATCTCCGCAGCTTCACTTGAAATACCATCACTTACATCATTTAATGCCACGCGTTTTAAGCTGGAAAGTTCACGAGCAAAATGTATTCTTGGTGTTGGTTGTTGATGTCGCCCTATAAAATAAGCCTGATCCTCACTTAGCGTCTCTTCATTTAAGAGTAATGCAAGACCTAAACGACTATCACCTAGTGTACCAGTAACAAAGACAACATCCCCTGGTTTTGCATGGCTTCTTAAGCGGGCACGATTTTTTTCAACCGTTCCAAAAATTGTTACAGTAACAACAAGTTGGTCACCAATGACCGTATCCCCGCCAATTAAGTCGATATGATAGTCTCTAGCTAGTGTATCCATTCCTTGATATATTTCCTTTAATTCATCATTAGAATAGTCTTTAGGTACAACAAGCGAAATCATATATGCTGTTGGTAATCCACCCATTGCAGCCATATCGCTTAAATTAGCTGCAAGTGTCCGGTACCCAACATAAAAAGGTGGCACCGTGTCTTTAGAGAAATGAATACCATCTACCATCGTATCCACTGCAGTGACAATATCATGATAGGGATGTCTCATGATAGCAGCATCATCGCCAATACCTTTCACAACACTTCCCTGTCTATAATAGTCTTGTGTAATTGAATCAATAAATTTAAATTCATCCATTTGTTATCGACTCCTGACTATGTTATTTACTATACCCATCATAGCAAATTACGTAAGAGAAATCGAAGATTTCTTAATTTTTCATTTAACTCATTTTAAAAAAGACATTAAAAAAACCATATCATTATTCACTAGTGAATAAGATACAGTTACCTTTTAAAAAAATGGCGGTCCGGACGGGACTCGAACCCGCGACCTCCTGCGTGACAGGCAGGCATTCTAACCAACTGAACTACCGGACCATATTTGGTTGCGGGGATAGGATTTGAACCTATGACCTTCGGGTTATGAGCCCGACGAGCTACCAGACTGCTCCACCCCGCGACGATATGAATATATTAATTATACATGATACTTTGCCTTTTGGCAAGGCTTAGCGACGTCCTACTCTCGCGGGGCTTAAGCCCAACTACCATCGGCGCTGAAGAACTTAACTGCTGTGTTCGGCATGGGAACAGGTGTGACCTCTTCGCTATCGTCACTAAACCATATAGGGTTATACCCTGAAAACTAGATAAGAAGTAAACAATCATCAAACAAAAATTTAGTTAAGTCCTCGATCGATTAGTATTCGTCAGCTACACATGTCACCATGCTTCCACCTCGAACCTATCTACCTCATCGTCTCTGAGGGATCTTACTCTTTACAGATGGGAAGTCTCATCTTGAGGGGGGCTTCATGCTTAGATGCTTTCAGCACTTA
>NZ_FOWN01000027.1 GCF_900115465.1 Halolactibacillus alkaliphilus | reverse complement strand
GTTTTCGACAAGCACTAAAGGACAAAGATATGCCAGAGTTTCGCGAACTTATTTTATATGAGAAAGATCGACAGGATCCATTAACTACACACTTCATTTCAAGACTATTATCTGATTTCCCACCTACTTTAAATGCCATAGAACTTGATGAAAACAATGGTTTCCTAGAAGGTCAGGTTAATCGTTTGAAAACTATTAAACGCATGTTGTATGGAAGAGCAAGTTTTCCTCTCTTACGTCTAAGAATTCTCTATCAACCCTAATTTCAAAAAATAAACGAATTTATATTTGTTAGGCGCATATATTATCCCCAAAATTGCGTAAGAACCGTTTTTTTGTAAGGTCTACACGCATAATAATCCCCTCTTTGCTGTAAGTTTTAATACATACTAGTATACATGATAAACCTAAAAAAAGAAAGCCTTTTCTTAATGAAATGTCACCATAACCAAAGAGAGGTATTTTTCTTTGGCAAAGTGCAGCTTCTCCTCTATAATAAAAAAGAAAACAACTATTAATGAGAGGTGACACGTCGTGAAAAAATACGGTTTAGGTTTGGCATTAAGTATTGGTACAGGTTATCTCATGTCTCGTTTAGCCACTTTTGCAACTGATGAAGTTATGAAACAACAAGCAAAGGAAACGGTGACACAATCTGTTAAACACATAGGTGAACTGCTAACGGATCAGACCTTATTCACAACTACTTCGTTAAATTTGCTTAAGCACATCATTCAGCATGTACCATCAACTGGTCTAACTGGTATTCACTTTGAACCACAGAATTATACGATTGGTCAAGCGATTGTTCTAAATGTAAATGTTAAAATTGTAGGGAACGATATGGCAGAGTCACCAGGAGACGTTAAGTAACGATGGGTTAAAGAGGATAAAAAGGTCTGAACCAATATAAGTTAGGGTTCAGACCTTTTTTATGTGTCATTTACTCAAGCATTCAAACGAAAAAGTGATGCGATTAACACTTAGAATAGCCACATCCTCCGAGGTCTGTTAAGCATGTAGTACAACCATCTTGCTTTACAAAGGTTGATTGACCACAGCTTGGACAAATATCGACAGAACCATTAGAGAATTTGTTCATAGTTTCAGATGTGACGAGCGCTGCCTCATTGTCTTCACCAAGCTGCATAAGTACTTTCGCAAGAGCATCAGGAAGCGATTCTATTTGATTTTTACCAAAACCAACGGCACTTTGCCCCTTAATTCCAGTGAATTTTTTAATGATCCAATTCACTTTTTCTTGTTGAGTTAAGTTTGCAATTCGTGGACTTAATAACCCTGTTAAAGCGATGGCTAAGCCATCCGCAATCGTCGAAATATCTGCGCCCGTTTTTCCTAAATTAAGAAAGACTTCTTCAATAAGATCGGTTTGTGGGTGACGATTCACCGTTACATACATTTTACCAAACGGTGTGGCTGACTTGATTGTTTCACCAACTAAGCGCGTTGGACGTTTATAAAATTTTGCGGTTGACGCAAATTCACGATCGTCATCTTCAAAGGTAATGGGTTGAGGTGTGACTTCCTCTACCTTTTCTGTCTCTTCTTCATCACTTACACTTCGCAACACTTGCGTATCGCGACTACCGTCACGGTAAATGGTTAAGCCAACGACACCTTTTTCAATACCATAACTATACAGTTCTTTTGTTTGTTCAACTGTAAAATGATTAGGGACGTTACTTGTTTTACTAATGGCGGAGTCATTGTGCTTTTGAATGGTTGCCTGTACATCAACATGGTTTTTAGGTGTAATTTTAGGTGTACCATCTTGTTCTACGCACATAGCGGAGACAAAATAATCAGGTAATGTTTTCTCGCCCGTGCGCTCCAAATAATCTTTTGCTTTGCCGAGATAGTCGATTGTTTTACCTAAGCGACTTTCTCGCTCCCATTTAATCGAGAAGAATGGTTCAACACCAGTCGAACGACTGTAACCTTGACTACCCGTTTTCGTCCCAGTTGTCCCAGTAGGCGCTTGTGTTAATAAGTGTGAGTTTCTTAACCCGTGTTTTTTAATTAAGGCACGTACATCTTTATCAAGACTTTTCGGGATACGCGCATCTAAAATTCTGTCATCAAATTTAGGGAATCGACCACGTATTTCTGCTAATTTAGCACTAGCTTCATAGGCACTGTTTTTAATAAATCCATATAATTTATCAATGAATACAATAGACTCATCAGAACCATAGCGCAGTTGTAAATCAATGAGTAAATCATGTAAACCAAGGGTTCCCATACCGATACGGCGCTGTTCTTTTTGAATTTTTTTATTCTCTTCACGGAAATATACCGTGTAATCAATGACATCATCAGCATAACGAATAGCATCTGCGACGGCTTGTTTTAAATCTTGCCAATCAACGTCACGCGTTTTTTCGTCATAGAATTCTGCTAAGTTAATATGGATAAGGTTACAAATCCCATTGCCGCACAAAGGTTGCTCACCACATGGGTTTGAAGACACGTTTTTTTGATAATAAAACGTATTATTCCAAGGTGTGGCTTCATGTTTTTTTGTTAAAGATGCAGGATCTAATTTAAATAATTTTGTCCCCTCAACAGGAATAAGTTGTTGTGTGCTCGTCATATAGCCATCATTCATGTGATCGTATACCATCACTCCAGGTTCAGCAGAGGCATGTGCTGATTCAATAATGAGGTCATATAGTTCTCGTGCTTTAATTGTTTGATACACTTCAACTGGAAGACCTGATTCTAACCAATCATGAATATCCTGATACTTCTCAGCCCAGTCTTTATCATAAGCTTCGTGACGTGTGTCAGGGAAGATAAGGTGCCAGTCAGCATCGTTTTCTACTGCCTCCATAAATTCCTTCGTAATTTGAACAGAGAGATTCGCATTTGTGATCTTTCCGCTTTCTCTTTTTACCGTAATGAAATCAAAGATATCAGGGTGAGAAATGTGTAGTTGAAGCATAAGCGCTCCCTTACGGCTACCTCCTTGTTCAATTAACCCGGTCGCATAGCTAAGGAGACCTCCCCAACTGACAGAACCAGAAGAAATACCGTTAACACCATACACTCTTGCGTTACGTGGACGTAACGTAGATAAAGCAATACCTACCCCGCCACCGCGAGACATAATTTCAGTCATCTCAGATAACGAGCCATTAATAATCCCTTTACGCGAATCTTTTGGATTCGGTAACACGTAACAGTTATAAGCTGTAAGATCATATTGCTTATTGTATTTCTCTAAAATACCCATTGATGCTTGTACCCTTCCACCAGGGACAATCTTTTCTTGATATAAACTATCATATAGACGATTTTTAAAAACATCTAAATCTTTATGGTCGTACGTTTCCTCTATAGACATGGCACCTAAGACGTAACGATCAACAGAATCAGACCATTTATAATCTAATGGAATCGTTACGTGTCGGCTTGGGACTGTTAATGTTTGATTGGATACTTCACCAATGAACGTCACCGTTTTATCATCTATTTCAATCACACGTCCAAAATCTTTTTGCGGATATTCTGGGATAGATTCATCATAAATCGCCACCACAACATCACCGATATTTAACTTTGATACGTCCATTTCCTTCACTGTATAACGATCAAGTTGTAAAAGCACTTGGAAAGGTGTCTTTTTTAAGTCACCATATATTTCTGTTAATAATTCTGACACAGTATCGCCTCCTGATAAAATACTAGATATAGACATCTTTTATATTATAAACAAATATATATAGATTGTAGAGGGCACAAAGACTCATCAGTGTATCAATGTGTGCGTTCTCAAAAGACAAAGCTTGTTGTAGCAGGATATAAGTTAAACGAAAAAATAAAGTTTTTTTCGTTATTTAATTAAAGGTTTTTCAGCACAATTGCGTTCATCACCTAAGTAAAAAAACGCATATTGACTTTGGTTAAAGAGCCTTATAGGCAAACGACTCATCCCAAGTCCACTATCAATATAGAGTGCACGCTCTGATGAAAGGTTAAACATACCTTTGGTTCGTTTTGGAAAGATACCTTCACCTGGAGAAATGATCGCACCGATGAGTGGTAAGCGTATTTGACCACCATGTGTGTGGCCACAAAGAATGAGTTGCGCTGGTTCTGTTGTCAGATCATCCACAATTGAAGGCGAGTGAGACAAAAGAATAGTAAAAGATGCGTGTGTAACACCTGAAAAGGCCTCTAAAAGATTTGCTTGTTCAGATGAATGGTCATTTACTCCAACGATTTGAATCGGTCTATCATGCCAGTCGAGAACTACGTGCGAATTAATGAGGGTTGTTACCCCGATTTTTATAAGTTGATCTAAATACACTGCTTGTTTAGGATGACCCACTTCGTGATTCCCCAAAACAGCGTAAACAGGTGCTAATGTCGTCAACTTTTGTATCAATCTAACTGTTTCATCAATATGCGTTGTGTGACGATCAATCATATCGCCAGTAAGTACAATTAAGTCTGGGGTATCATTTTTTATGAGGTTAAAAAGCGTATCTAGCTTTCCTTTAAACATGTGGCCATGTAAATCGGTTAATTGTACGAGGCGAAGAGGCCTTTTCAATGACGAAACATGGTACTTAATATCATGTCTTTTAACAATGCGCGTGTCCCGGTACCATATGATCATGAGTAAAATACATAAACAAATCAAAATAATCATCAAGGGCTTTACCTTCTTCTTTTGATAAATGAAAAACCACCTAAGCAAGGTGGTTAAAACTTAGACAAGTGTCGGTGCTAAAAATGAAAACATCGGCACATTACGTAAAATGCCAAATAGAACGGTCATAATAAGCATGCTGTAAAGTAAATAGTCACTCATTTTCTTCTTACCTTTACTGACTGAATAATAATATACCATAAAGAGTGGGATGAGAATGAATATCAAGCTGTTGTAGCGGAAGGCTTGATAAAGATCTCCCTCCAATAAGCTAAGTGAGAGGCGAGTCATACCACAACCAGGACAATCAAATCCGGTCACATGCTTAATCGGACACGGGATATGTATGTTAAATGTTGGCGATAATACCTTTAGGTAAAGAACACCTACACTTACAAAGCCTAAACCAATAAGAATCCGCTTATCTAGTCGTTTAATGTAATGCTTCACACCCTCACCCACCTTCTTAATCACTATAGAACTCGAACAAACTTATTCATTTCTGCTTGAATTATCGCATCGGCGATAATAGAAAAACCAAAAATACTTAAGATAATATATAAAACACCATTATCTTTCACTAGCATACTGTTTTGACGCTGTAACTCTGCCATTTTCTGACCCACTATATAATACCAGAAAAAAGCATAGAGACCACAAGTTAAAAATAAGAAAATAAGACTTTTTGCACCTGAAAAGTTTGCATCATTCGATGCGTAGCTTAATTCTTCAGTGATCGCATAAAACCAATACAAGTTATACAAACCACAAGTTATAAGGGATAAGATAATGACCATGGCCACGCTACGTTCTTTTATCATTTTTTCACCTCGTTTCATTATACACTGAATATGTTACAAAACGATTTTACCATAAGTTTACTATAAAAATAAGATGTTAACACAAGTTTGTGACAAATTCTCTAATACCGATCGTTCAAATAGGGTCTTGGCCAATTAATGACACCGCGAATTTTTTTAACATTTACTTTCGTTGCATTGTGTGTCTCGTCTAAATGAATAGCTACCGGCTGTGCTTGCTGGCCAACACCAACTAAAGCAGTGCGTGCTTTAGGATTATAAACAATGGTATGCAATGTACCAGAACTATGTTGATAATCGTTTGAAAAAATAGCCGTCTTTCGTTCATTAAAGGCTTGATACGCACTGATCATTGAATGATTTGGATGCCATACATGTTTAATGTTACTTAAGCGTTCGCTTGATTCATCATATTGATAACGATTATCTTCTTTAAGGATTTCAAAATGATTTGTACACATATACGCTTGTCGTTTTACAACATCTCTTGGAGATGCTTCAACGACTATAGAATCCCCTGATAAATCTTTGAGAACATACGAAAAGCTCCGTCTATGAGGGAGAGACTTTAGAATTTTAAATGCTTCATCTATATTACTTGCCGTTTCAAGAAGAATTCGAGCAACCATATTACAAATAAAACCATCACCTGAATGTCGACGATTAGTAAAATTATAGCCAACGATAAGCCCTTTTTCATTGACTCCATCTGTACGACCAGTGATCTGCATAGAAGGACCCATTGAGTGATAACCGCCATCTGTTGGTTGATAAATAACAAGTCTTCCTTCATAACTATCTGGATGAGAGTCGTAATTACGCACAAAATAATCCGTGCCGCTCATAATGGAACAACCACTTTTAGCTACCTCTTGATAGTAACCTGCAAAATGCCGAATAGCTTCATCTATATCAATCTCAAGCGCATCTCTTAGTCCATAAATTTCATTGATAAGCGGTGAGTGAAATACTTTTAGTAAACTTAGAGCTTCATCGCTATCCGTTAAAAAATGTGTTGTTTTCCGCTTATTAAATTGTTGTTGGCGTTGTGATATCAGAAAACTTCCTTTTAATTGTTTGCCTTGTTCGTAACCAAATTGATAATGGTCTCCAGTGAACCTTAAAATATCTAATGTGACCTTTGTCATAGCGATCACCTCCTGAAGATTATCATATCAAAAGTAGCAGTATAATTCTGAGATTTTGCTTATGACTCATCTAGAGAAATCTCACCCCTACACATCTTAAGCTGCGACCTTTTCTTTGGCTCGGCTAATAACGTCAAATAGGAGAAGCGTCACGCGCTTCTCCTATTGAAAACACTTATTATAATCGGGTGAGTTTTAATACTAAGACACTATACTTAGGTAAGGGAACCGTCTGATCTGTTTGAGATAAATCGATTGTGTCAAAAACAGGTCTGACGACTTCTTGACCTTTTTTATTAATATTCGGCTCATGAACGATGGACTCATCTCCAGTGACAAGCACCGTGCTAATAACAGATTGCACAGGTAGGTGCGGCAATCTTAGTGTAACCAACTTATCATAGGCCTCTGCATTTACTAACTTTACGTAAACGTATGCGTCATCTTTCGTAACGGATGTAAAGATATCGTTGTTATAGGCATCTAGTTTATAGACTAAACGATCACTCGTATTAATGTCACTGTAATATTGACAAGTTAAAGTGCGCTTGGCACCATGATAGTTCACATTGACCGTATAATCCCTTTCACAACTAAAAGCATCATCATGAACACGTCTAAGATTTCCTGCTAAACTACTTGAAGAGTAGTCGCCAAGGGTATACCCTTCAACGCCATTTTTAAAAACTTTTACTCCAGTGTAGTGCCCGTCAGGTAAAATAGCGTATTCAATTAACGTTTTACTTTCGGGCTGCATTGACTGCAAACCAACACCTAAAAAGATCCCCGCATCTCCTGAGATTTTTTCCACCTTACAAGAAACTTCATAATCAGACCAATCAGCAAGTAGATAAAGACCATTTTGCCCTTGTGCTTGCGCATTCAAAACAAGGCCTGAAGTAACTTGGTCATAACCTGAACTTCCTGGTATAGCTTTTAATCGTGCGTCTAGTGGTTGGGTAAAATCTTGGTAAAATAAAGTCTTACCATCCACTATGCTTTTAACGGTAATCTCTTTTACTAAGACCGTCGCTGTGGTTGTCGCAATACTAATACCACCGGTCGGTTTATTTATCACCAGTTGTGCATCTTTATAAGACTTAATAGATGTGTTAAGCACCTTTTCACCTAAATAGCCACTAAACAACTGTTGAACATAATAGTTTGGTGTAAACCAGACGGACGTATCATCAAACCAAATAAGATCCGGTGTCCAACGATAAGTTTGATCAGTAAGCACTTTATTAAAGAGTGGCGCGTAAGCAACTAATCTCACAACATCGGCATTATTTTCATAACCGGTCATAATTGCCGCTTCACTAATGGCCCCCATCAATGTATTTTTATCTGTCGATGCAAATTCACCGACAAACACTTTAGGTGTTAATGCTTCATCTAAATGACCAGTCTCGTCATAGACACGTTCGTAATAATTATATCGATCGACATTTTGGAGCAAATAATCATTTGATCGGTAATAATGCTCATCTGCGATCGTATCCATAAAATCACTTGCGTTTTCATACCAATCTACTAACTCCGTAAAATCTTTTTCACCATCAGTGAACGTCACTTCTTGTGGCGAAGGCATATCACCCGCTAAATACTTCCATCCATCTTGGAATGCTTCATCATCAGCTTGGGCTCCAACAGTGGAAATAATGGTCAGTAAATGATCTGGGTAGTGAATAGACATATATTGTTCGATTTTTGCTTTGAAATAAGCAAAGTTGGCATAAAGTTCTGTTCCCCAGTTTTCATTGCCAATCCCTAAATATCGTAAGTCAAAAGGCTTGGGGTGTCCCATCTGAGTTCTTATTTTTGCCCATGGATTATTTTCTATATCTTGACTAATCGCAAAATCAATCAGATCAGTAAAACTTTTAACAAACGCATCACGTAACTTTCCTCCAGCAGGATGGACATAATCTGAACGCGCTTGGCAAAGGACGCCACAGGCCATAACTGGGAGTGGGGTAGCATTTAAGTCTTCAGCTAATTGGAAGTACTCCATATAACCCAAGCCCATTGTCATCATGTAACCCCACACATTGAAGTTTTCTTTACGTGTTTCGACATCACCAATAGAATCCTTCCATTCATAGACATTTTCCCATATATACGAGCCTTCACTTATACAACCACCTGGGAACCTCAGAAACTTGGGGTGAAGGTCTTTAAGTGCTAGAACAAGGTCTTTTCTTAAACGATAATTAGGATTCCCTAAATAATTTTGATGTGCACTTTGTGAACCTTCCTCTTCTTTAAAACCCCACACGTCTCTAGGCATAAGCGAAACAAAATCTATGTCAACCGTACTCTCCGCCTGCACAACCAGTTGCCCAAGACACGTTTTTTCCGCTCTTAATGTGGTGGCTTGATACTTTCGCCATGTACTATCCCCATTAATCGTTAGTGAGACTTTTTCACTGATATCGTTATGCGCGCCATCTGTTAGAGTCACTTGAAGTACTGTTTCCCGCTTCGCTTTAGCCCATACGCTAAACTCATACCTTTCATCCGATTTAAAGGCCATCGCTGGTTCGTGGTTATTATCTGTATAGCCTTTATTTATTAATCTTGCTCCACCATGCAACCTGACATAGTGGGCATTAATTTCTTTGTCTTTAAGATTCAAATGCATATTGAGATTGTTTTTTGTTTTAACCTCTACTTGATCTAAATCACCGAACCACATGTGTAATGGTGCGTGATTTCTTCCAGTCGAACAACCACAAGCCCCCGATTGATGATCGTAGGTATCAAAGACAAAAGATTCAAATGATCTGTTTTGAACATACTCAGCATATATACCACCATCTGCAGCATTATTAATATCTTCATAGAATAGACCATACATGTGTGGAGGAATGTCTATTAAATTGTCTTCATCTTCTATAATAAGTTCATGTGTTGGGAAGCTTTTAGGTAATACTGTGACATAATAAGCTACTTCCTTTTCGACAGTCCCTTTCCTTAGCGTTGCTGTTAATTTTACTTTTTCAGCTTGATTAATAGCTTTCACTATTCCTTGGTCACTCAATACATGTGGTTTTGATGAGGTCCATTTCACTGTCACTTTTTCACCCATAAGTTGTTCTGTTAATTTTATGTTTTTCTGAATTAACTTAAGTGGTGATACTAACTCATACTCTTTTGCTAAAGCAACGATTTTCTCATCATCAAGTGATTCACACATGACATCAATCACATCAGCCTGAGTTAAAGCACACTTATATATTCTAAAATCACTGAGGGCGCCTTTAAAATCTGTATCGGCGTCAAATTGAGATTTCCCAATATAATTCTGTTGGTATACCCCTTCTGCTTCAACTGTTTGAAACCATTCTCTAAAGGCTTTATATGTGCCACTTGACGTTTGTGAAATAGAGCCGTCACCGACTAAACTGCCGTTCACATAAACTTTAGGACCAGCACTTGATTGCTTGCCTCTTAGTGTTGGGGAGATAGCTAAAACAACGTGCATCCATTCACCTGTTGGATACGTTGTGTTTGCGTCAGTCGCAATATCTTGTCCATTAAAAAGGACACTACGAAATTGACGTGTCATAAATAGATAAGGGCCTGCTTGCCCTTTGCCAAAGTCAAAAATCCGCTCCCAGACATTTTCACCTGCTTTTAAATATACCCAAGTAGATATACTAAGACCACTTTCATCACTAACACCATTTAAGATATATTGAGGACATTTTAAATATCCTGTCCCGTTTGCACCCCCAAAAAACTCTGCCGCAAATTTACCGGCAACCTCTGTAACTTTTGGTGGCTGTATGCCAAGTGGCGCGAGGTCCTGTCCATTTCCACTGATATCTTTACCTATATATTCCTTGTCATCAAATGGATAATGCGCGATAAGGGTACGCTTTAAGGAAGGGCTTACATTGTTAGTCATCCTATGTTCTCTCCTTTTTAAAAAACAGTCTATGCTTCAAAGTAACATGTACTTACAACCATTATAATATCTTTTAATTTTATTTCAAGTGTTAATTATTTTTAATCTTTAAAACAGCTTAAAGCGCTTATTTATAAAGTTTAACTATTGATAATATCGATAAACTTATACGAATGTGTTAAGATAATACTTATTATCACTCGTGCAAACAACTATTTTAAAAAGGGAGATATTGACCATGAATACTTTTGGTTTTAGTTATAACGACAGTCATCTCGTACCTGTTTGTCTATATGCGATCGGCGAAGAAGTGCATACAGCTAACTATTTTTGGTCTGGCAACAATCTACCAGATATAAATACAGTTTTATTTCAATACACGCTAAGCGGCGCGGGAATATTAGAATATGAAAACGAGCGGCATCATTTAGGGCCAGGTGACGCCTTTCTTGTTAAAATACCGAGTGACCATACGTATTATTTACCAGAGACATCGACGTCATGGCGATTTATCTATATCACACTTTCAGGTGAGTTTGCGTTAAATATCATCAACACATTGGCTGAAAATCAATGTGTTTTGTCAGTTCATCCGAAAAGCCGGGTGATAAATCAGTTAAAATATACGCTCTCACTCGCAAAACGGGGACAGTTGCACGCCGTTTTTCAAGCTTCAAAAGAAAGTTATGTATTTTTAATGGAGTTAATGAACACTTTAACGACGCTAGAAAAACCAAACGTGCCCTTTGTTATTCAACAAGCCCTTGATGTGATTCATACGCAGTTTCACGAAGATCTCGATTTATCTATATTGCATCAAGCATCTGGCCTTTCTATGTATCACTTTTCTCGACTATTTAAACACTATACAAAAAAGACACCTATTGACTATTTAACAAGTTTAAGAATGCAGCAAGCAATGGAACTATTAGCGAATACAACACTACCAATTGCCGATATCGCACATAAGGTCGGATACAAAAACGGTAACTACTTTGCTAAAGTATTTAAGAAGCAAAACAATCTAGCACCCTCCATTTATCGAGCTGAAAAACAGGCATTTCACGAGCGAACACGGACTTTTCATTAGCAAGATATTACCTATCACAAGATTATTTACAATTGATTCCTCTCTTTAACCAAGCTAAAGTAGAACTATCAATAGCACCTCCTGAAAGGAATGATATTTTATGACAGACACACTCGCAACCACGCCACCAATGGGCTGGAACAGCTGGGATTGTTATGGGGCAACTGTGACAGAAGAAGAAGTAAAAGGGAACGCCTCTTACGTCTCCGAACACTTAAAATCCTCTGGCTATGAATATATCGTTGTGGATATTCAGTGGTACGAAGCAGGTGCTTTATCATCTGTTTATCGTTCATTTGCTGACTTAACAATGGATTCATACGGGCGACTTACACCAGCGACTAATCGCTTTCCTAGCGCTAAAAATAACCAAGGATTTAAACCGCTAGCCGATTACATTCATTCTCTTGGACTGAAATTTGGTATTCATATTATGCGCGGCATACCAAGGCAAGCCGTACATCAGAACTGCCCCATTAAAGGTTCTAAGTTAACAGCGCGAGATATCGCCAAGCCAAACAGCATCTGCCCTTGGAACACCGATATGTATGGTGTTCGTTCAGACGTTGAAGCAGGACAAATCTATTATAATTCTCTTTTTGATTTATATGCAGCTTGGGGCGTTGATTTTGTAAAAGTGGATGACATCGCTGATTCAAAGCTATATGGAATGAGTCATATGGATGAAATTAAAATGATCAGACAAGCCATCAACCAATCGGGACGAGACATGGTTTTGTCGCTTTCTCCTGGGCCAAGTCACCTAGAAGATGCTGAAGCCCTTATTGATAACGCCAACATGTGGCGAATAACGGATGATTTTTGGGATGTTTGGCCACTACTAAAAGATATGTTTACCCGTTGTCATCAGTGGAGTAACTATGTCGGGCCAGGGCAATGGCCTGATGCTGATATGTTGCCTCTTGGTCATATCGGCATTCGCTCAGTTGATGGCGGGGCAAGTGACCGTTACACGCGCTTTACCCATGATGAACAGCTGACATTGATGACTCTATGGTGCATCTTCCGTTCACCGTTAATGTTTGGAGGTGAGTGTCGCGATAACGACGCTTTTACTTTGTCGCTTCTCACCAATAAAGATCTATTAAACATGCACCAAAATGGTAAACATCAGCACCAACTCTACCGAGAAGATGATGAGGTGATTTGGTATTCTGAGACAAGTACGGGCGATGGCTACATAGCATTATTCAACTTACATGACACGAACTACACTATCCAACTAAAGACTGATATATTACCTGTAGAGATTGAACATAACCACACATTTCGTGATGTTTTTTCTGGTGATAGTTATAAGAGCAAAGGGGATCAGTCAAGCTTATCATTTAACCTGCGCCCTCACGCATCGATATGTTTACACTTTAAATATTAGTAGTATAATACAAGACCTCGTTTAAGAAGCTTCGTGACTTTTAACCCATCATTTACTGAGGGTCTCTCCTCTGCCATTATTGGTTGTCCATTTTTTGATGAGTTAAATGTGGCCTGAATGCGAAAAATATTGCATTAAAAAGAACGTAGCCTGTGCTGCGTTCTTTTTAATGCCTGCGCGAATATACCGCTTTGATCCATGGCTTATTTGACATAAAGGCTGTATATTGTGTATATTCTAAAGTGTTGTTTAAATTTTTCATTCCTATATATGATTTTTAAATAGAAAGCAGGTAATGCATATGTCACCCGTATTAACAGATTTTTTCACCCATTTAGTTGCACAGCGTGAAGATAACAATGAGCACATCACCTTAACATACAAGAAACTATTAAAAGAAAAACCAGACATTCTCACTCAAGCCGCATTATTAGGACAGCTAACCAAAAAAGACTTAGATGCCATTAGACGATGGATAGAGATTGAAGGCGTCTCGAAATTAACAAAACAACCACTCATTCAACGAATAAAGGATGCGCAAGAAAAAGCCGTTACGCGCTTCCTGTTGACGATGGATAACGAACGTTTAACTTTACTAAAACAATTATTATCAGGTCACACACTTGACATTGACCAATTTACAGCCCACAAACTTGCCTTTTTCACCTACACCGGCCTTACTTTTGCTGTGAAGGAAGATGACCACGCACGTCTTGTTATGCCTGAGGATGTTCGGGAGTATTTTTCTAATTGCGAACAATCGCAATGGCAAGTACAGGCGGACATTAATGACGCGGTCATACGCCTCACTCAAGGTCTATTGTATTATTACGGCTATATGCCAAAGTCAACTGTATTCGAGCTTGTAAGTCCTATTGTTAATTATGATCTTACTCGAGTGAATCTAACGATTCACGATGCAATAGACTATTACGATTATATGAACGAAACAGAACAAGACTTCATAGATAGTCGTGTGGTAAACCTGACCTTGCTTAAAAAAGAACAACAAAAATCGATTTATCAACAACATCATAGTTTTACAGATGATCAATTAATCCAAGCTGGAACGGAAGATTTTATGGATTTAACCGATGAGTTGATACGATTAGTTAAGTATCTTAAAGAGCGCTTCTTATTAGATGACGTCACAATGAATCGCTATATGGACGATTGCCTAATTTTACTTAACAGCTTTATCGACATTGACCCTGCCTTCATTTATTTAAACCAGTATTTATCTATTGAAAGTGACGATGACAAAAAAAGGTTACTCGCCTTGTTGCAAGAATCGCAAGATTCTATTTATACATGGGCGTTAAAAGGGAATAAACGAAAAAAAGATATTAAACCAACACACCCACCGGTATCTCAGAAGAAAGTTGGTCGTAACGAACCCTGCCCATGTGGTAGTGGTAAAAAACATAAAAAATGTTGTGGCTAATCCACGATAGAAAAACATAAAAGACAAGTATCCAGCGATAGTCGTTGGATACTTGTCTTTGATCAATCTATACTATTTCCTTTAGTTTTAAAAACTGTAATTGTTGCCTGCTTACTTTCATTACATAAATTTCACCTTAATTCGCTAAAATATTAACCATTTGATTACTGCAGTCAATCACTCTGGCAATGTGGCTGTTGGAACAGTCTTTTTTTCAAGAACCTCCCCTACTTACTCAGCTCATTCGGACGATATCCAAACGTTTAAATTAGTAGTAAAAACAATTGCAAGTAATTAGTTATGTATTTAAATTTTTACAAAATTAAAAACTATAGAACAAAAAAGAAGTATAGTGATTAGCCACTTTACTTCTTTTTAAAAATTAGAGGATTTTACAAGCCCCCACTTCAAAACTCATTAGAGTTTAAATTGACGATATTACTCTATTTAATCACACGTGTTGTGATCATGCCCTCAATAGCATCAAGGCGGCCCACAAGCGCGTTGAAATCAGTTTCCGAAATGTCACCCTCTAAATCAATAATTGTATAAGCATGGTCTTTATAACTTCTATTTGTCATATCAACAATGTTTAAATTTGCATCCGAAACTTCTGCAGTAATTTTACTGACCATCTTAGGTACATTTTGGTGAAATGCTGTCACACGCGGATGGCCTTGGTATGGTAGTGAAGCATCCGGGAAATTGACGGAATTTCTAACGTTTCCTGTTTCAAGGTACTCCATTAATTCCTCAGCTGCCATCATTGCACAGTTTTCTTCAGACTCTTCAGATGAAGCGCCTAGGTGAGGTATAGAAATAGCATTTGTCATTTCTAATGTTTTCTTATTCGGAAAATCTGTAATGTACTTACCGACTGTTCCGTCTTCCAATGCCATCGCAATATCGTCATCATTTACTAACTCACCACGAGAAAAGTTCAAAATATAGACGTTATCTTTCATTTTTCCAAACGCTTCTTTATTAAGGAGCCCTTTAGTTTCAGGAATGAGCGGTACGTGAATACTAATATAATCCACTTCCTTAAATAGTTCATCGATATTGTGGACACGTTTAACTGAACGTGACAGTTTCCAAGCCATATCGACTGAAATAAACGGATCATATCCGATAACATCCATACCTAATTCGAGAGCATCATTTGCCACACGTGCGCCAATGGCACCAAGGCCAATCACACCAAGTGTTTTCCCTTGAATTTCTTTTCCAACAAATTGCTTTTTACCGGTTTCAACTAACTTTGGTATATCGTCCCCTTGACCAATTAATGTTTTTGCCCAAGCGACACCATCAAACATTTGACGTGAAGCAGCAATAAGAGAGGTAATCACAAGTTCCTTTACCGCATTAGCGTTAGCACCCGGTGTGTTAAATACAGGGATTCCTTTTTCTGTACACACATCTAACGGAATATTATTTACACCAGCTCCGGCGCGGCCAATGGCTTTTAATGATGCAGGAAATGTCATATCATGCATATTATAACTTCTTAAAATCACCGCATCAGGCTGCTCTGCCTGTTCATCTATAGTATAACCCTCCTTAAATAAGTTGAGCCCCTTGTCAGAAATCGCGTTTAATGGCTTGATAATTGTTTTGTTACTCATGTCTTTACCTCCTAATTAATGTGTGATTATATTCACAATGTGAATATAGAAAAAGGCAAGGAGAACATGTCTCCTTTACCTCTCACCCAGGCGAACGGCTATATGTATAATACGCTCCCTCACAGTAACTTCTGTGTACGCCAGTTACGTATTACCTGATTATTAAATCTATTTCGAAAACTTGAGAACACATTAAATATAACAAATCACATTTAAATAATCAAGCATAAATTATCTAAAAATTAATATTATATACCTTCCAGTATAGAAATGTTCGGTTTACTCTCATGATACTAAGGCTCATTACTTTTCTGTACATAGATAGAATTCGTCATAAGTTGGTATTTTTATTTCCTTTTAAAAAATTATTTGTTGAAAATCCTTATAGTAAAGCACCTCTCTTACTGTATCGCAATAAAAATGACGTATATCTATAAATATACTAAAAAAAGCGCCTGAGATTTTTTATCTCAGACACTTTTATAACGTTCGGTTTTAAAACCGTTGTTTATAGATAATTATTGAACTTCTACTGAACCAGTAACTGTACCACCTGAAAGATCTGCTGACGCTTCATATTCTTCTGAAGCGAAGTATAAGTTACCATCAATTGTTCCATCAGGAATTGAGAAGTTGTTTGCCTCTACGTATACATCACCTTTCACAGTACCACCTTGGATACGCGTGTTTTCACCTTGTACAGTTAATTTCGGTGTTGTTAACGTGTATTGATCAGTAATCACACGATCCTCATCTTGCGTGTAAAGTGCTAACTTACGTGCTGGTTCTCCATTTTGTTCACCTGGTGTAAGAACTAATTCTTCTGATGTTTCCATGTCATCTGTAAAGATAACAATCCATCCACCATTTTCTACTGCTTCAAGTAAAGAAGCTTCATCTGTAATGTTTGATTGTGTTGGTGCAGTCGTTACGTCTGCTCCAGCTACTTCTACGGAACCAGTAACTGTACCACCTGAAAGATCTGCTGACGCTTCATATTCTTCTGAAGCGAAGTATAAGTTACCATCAATTGTTCCATCAGGAATTGAGAAGTTGTTTGCCTCTACGTATACATCACCTTTCACAGTACCACCTTGGATACGTGTGTTTTCACCTTGTACAGTTAATTTCGGTGTTGTTAATGTGAATTGGTCAGTAATGACACGATCCTCATCTTGCGTGTAAAGTGCTAACTTACGTGCAGGTTCGCCATTGTGCTCACCTGGTGTAAGAACTAATTCTTCTGATGTTTCCATGTCATCTGTAAAGATAACAATCCATCCACCATTTTCTACTGCTTCAAGTAAAGAAGCCTCGTCTGTAATATCAGATTTTGTTGGTGCAGATGTTGCATCAGAACCTGTATCTTCCCCAGCATCCTCAGCAGTGTCATCTCCACCACAAGCAACAAGTAGTGTCGCCATCATTAACATCATTAATAAAGTCATCAATTTTTTCATAATCTTTCTCCTCCTCATATTCTATGTATTGTGACTTGCTTCACATACTATATTAACATATAAATAGAGAAAGTCTATGAATAAAATGTGAAAAGTCGAACAAAAATAATATTTATTTTTTACATTTCTCTTTCCACACTCCTACAAATGTATTATAATATCCCGTTTATTCTTATATAAGCATGTAATAATACATTTTTAACAAACATAAGTTCTTGACTAAACCGTTTTATCATACTACAATAAGAACGTACGTTCGTTTATTGAATAGTAACATTCCGAGAGGAGCCTAGCGATGTTAAATGACTTAATTTTAGATGCCATCGTTTTACCCATGCTTTTAAAGGTTTGTCGCCTTAACCAACAGAAAGCAGACCGTTTCAAATTCGGTTATTTGTACGAGAGGTGGTTTGATGACTTAATTTCTGTCATTCAAGCTGATCTATTAGAAACTAAAAAGAAAATGTATCAAGAAGCGAAAATGAAAGTAGACAAAATAGTGCAGACAACTGAAATAGTTACCTATAAAGTTAGAACACCCATAAAAGAAGAGAATCTTTCATTTACACCAATAGAACTAAAAGGTTTAACGGAAAAGTATCTGCAGTATTATCTATATAAAGGAGACGAAAAAAACAATGAACAAACTATCTGAGGGCAGCAACTTAATATGGGAGTCTAGTCGCATGATTTTACCCGAACATAAAGCACGTATTAGAGCGCACGATTTAACCCCCCAACCCAGAAGTCGGCCAATATTATCAGCCGATCAATTATCTATACTAGATCAACAATTAAAGGTCATATGTACACTAAATACTCCAGCTAGCATCACGTATTATAAAAACAAACAATACCTAAAGATATCCGGAAGAGACATTCGGTTACTAAATTCGAAAACATTAGAAATTGCTACGTCAAAAGGATGTGATCATATCCTTTTGAAGGATATTATCGAGATTCACCCCCTATAAAAAAGTGTCATAATATATTAAAGCAACAGCACTTGTCATAGCCCCTTCACTTTCACCTGGCGTAATTAACCTATGGACCTAAACAAAAGCTAAGCTATCTCATATTTAAAAACGTGTACCTTTGCTAAGTATCATCGCTAGCTAAGGCACACGTTTTATTTTTTTATTAATTTAGATTAGACAATAAACAGCGAAACAACCACACCAATAAGACCAATAAAGCTAATGGCATGTACGGTTTTAACAGGCATTAAACCATCGTCTTTCATCGCTTTACCAAACATGAAAAAGACAACAGGGTGAACGAGGAACGGCATTGAAAAGATAAACGGAATTAAACTGGCAGATTCCGCACCGAACATACCTCCTTGAACGGCCGCAAACAGACCAAAGTGAGAAATCGCACTCGCTTGTGCCATCCCAGTAAATAAGAATGGAATTTGACTAAAACTGAGCAATAATAACCCACCAAAAACCGCAACCAACTGCCAACCGAATGAAAATTGCATTAGCGCTTTCACTTCTTTATTACTCTCATTATTAGCTTTCTTAAGTTGTTTTAAACTTATGATTGTAAATAGAACACCAATAGCAACTATAGCGATGGACGGCAGTGTCCAAAGCTCTCCTCTTTCAGCACTAATTGCTAGTACTGAGAAAACAAAGATGTGACCAAAAAACGGAATATTGATCATAATAGGTGCACGCTGGGCAGCTTCTTTACCTAAATCCCCTGCTGTACAAGCACCTGTTAACCCAGAGTGAGATAGAGCACCCGCCATGCCTGGCGCTAAGTTTCTTACATGATTATTTTTAGCGAAATACATAATCAAACTGATACCACCAAACATAAAAAACAACTGACCGAAGAACCCATAGAGAATTAAACTATTAACCCCATCAATAGTAAAGGCTTCACCAATTCGAGATCCCCCTACCATGAAATTACCGGCAAGTACAACAGGAATCCCGGCGAAAAGCAGCGCTTTAATCGTTGGACCAAAAGACCATCGATATAATAACGCCCCCAGCGCTGCCGATATAATCATCGCAAAGAAGATTTGCGGTAAGGCGATAAGTGATTCAATTCCCCCGGCAATCAATGAAGATAAATATAAAATACCGATAATAGCAATAATTTCAATGATGCCTTTACGGATGTATAATGACTTATTAGTGATTGTTGCCCGGTTATCGATAAAGATAATCGCTCCAACAATACCTATGTAGGCAATCAGCGGATACACATTACTAAGCGCACTCGTCGAACCACCAATCAACACTCTACTCGAACTTTCAATTCCAATTAATAAGAAGAAAGAACGAATAATCATCACAATTTGCGTGCGTGTCGTTCCTAACACCGCTTCTTCTTGACTAGGGATAACCATCTCTTCATTTGTTAACGGCTTATTAGAAAAGATTTTACGTAATTCTTGCCCGCCGACAAAAAAAGAAACAACTAAGGCAATAATGGTAGCTGAGGCAACCATATTGACCATCGGAAATGCACCGATACCAGGTTCGGCAACACCTGTTTCTACTAAAATATACCCCATCGACAAACCGAAAATAACAATAATTAAGATCGGCGAGTAACGCGTACCTGCGACCACAGTTCTTGCGATTAAAACCATTGGAATAATTAAAAAGAGTGTGATCCAGAACTGATTTAGTAAGTTTAAGCTCATAAATTGTTCTAACATAAGTTCCATAACTTACCTCCCTGTATTTAATAAGAAAATACTTATGTAAGCATTTTCTTCGTAAGCATACGAAAAAAACATCACTTTGTAAACAGATAATTATAAAAAACCTAATTTTTTTTAAAAAAAATCAGGTCGTGCTTAGTTGTCTATCAAAATAGCACGAGCGTATCTCTAGTATATTTAACGTTTAATAAGAATGCACCTTAAAAAATTTACTCATTACCTTAAATGGTTAGTGGGCTATTACAGATACACCTAAGGGTGATTATGGCGGAGGAATCAAACAAAAAGAAAAACCCTCAATACCAATGGCATCAAGGGTTTCGGCTGATTAATATTGTTGCATATATTGTTCACGTTCCCAAGGGTGTACTTGTGTACGGAACATATCCCACTCAATTTCTTTCGCTTCAACAAAGTGCTCAAATGAGTGTTCACCTAGGGCATCAACAATCGTTTGGTCTTTTTTCAGCGCTTCTAGCGCATCGAAAAGCGTTGCAGGAAGATCGTCTACACCGTTAGCTATACGTTCCTCTTTATCCATCACGTAGATGTTACGGTCGACAGCTTTAGGTGCTGGTAATTGATTTTTAATACCATCAAGACCTGCTGCTAAAAGGGCTGATAAAGCTAAGTAAGGATTAGCAGCCGGGTCAACACTACGCACTTCAACGCGAGTACTTAAGCCTCTAGATGCTGGAATACGCACCAGCGGTGAACGGTTAGATCCACTCCACGCGACATAACAAGGTGCTTCATAACCAGGCACAAGGCGTTTATACGAGTTAACTGTCGGGTTAGTTACCGCAGTGAATCCTTGTGCGTGCTTTAAGATACCTGCAATAAACTGATAGGCTGTTTCACTTAACTGCATTGGGCCATTTTCATCTAGGAAAGTATTTTCTTTCCCTTTAAATAATGACATGTTACAGTGCATACCAGAACCGTTAACACCAAAGAGTGGTTTTGGCATAAACGTTGCGTGCAAGCCATGCTTACGTGCAATTGTTTTTACTACTAATTTAAATGTTTGAATATCATCCGCATGCTTCACCGCGTCAGAATATTTAAAGTCAATTTCGTGTTGGCCAGGGGCAACCTCATGGTGTGATGCTTCGATTTCAAAGCCCATTTCTTCAAGTTCTAAAACGATATCACGACGGCAGTTTTCACCTAAATCTGTTGGGGCTAAGTCGAAATAGCCACCTTTATCATTAAGTTCAAGTGTCGGTTCGCCTCTATCATCAAGTTTGAATAAGAAGAATTCAGGTTCCGCACCGATGTTAAACGTTGAAAAACCAAGTTCTTCCATCGCTTTTAAATTACGTTTTAAGTTCGCACGTGGACAACCCAAGAATGGTTTACCATCAGTTGTGTATACGTCACAGATAAAACGCGCTACTTTACCTTTTTCTGATGTCCAAGGGAAGATAACAAACGTATTTAAGTCTGGATATAACTTCATATCAGATTCTTCAATACGTACGAAACCTTCGATTGAAGAGCCATCGAATACCATTTCGTTATCTAACGCTTTATTAATTTGACTCACAGGAATTTCAACGTTCTTAATTGCACCTAGTAAGTCCGTGAACTGCAAACGAATAAATTTGACGTTTTCTTCTTCAACCTTTTTTAAAATCTCTTCTCTTGTAAAATGCTTTGCCATGATTGTCCCTCTCCTTTAAATAATCTTTATTGACGGAAGAACTGCGATAGTTCTCCTTGACGCAATGAGGCTTTTCCATATCGTCCGGTATGTAAAAGCTCTTGACGTAAGTACTTACGAAGCTCTTTATCAGACAATTCGTCATCTTCTTTCACGACGTCATCTTTAACTTCCGTTACTGGAAGGTCTTTCAACTGTAGCACCTGCTTAATTCCCGCCAAATTTATGCCTTTTTCAATTAATTCTTTAATCTCTAATAATCGATCAACATCATTAAACGAAAATAAACGCTGATTCCCTTCAGTTCGCGCTGGGTGTATCAGTTGATGCTCTTCGTAGTAACGAATTTGCCTTGCAGTAAGTCCTGTTAAGTCTTTTACAATACCAATGGAAAATAAGGGTTGCGAACGGCGATCTTCTTGACTCATCTACAACACTCCCCTTCCTCTCGCTTCCATACTTCTATTATACACGCGAGAATATAGTTGTCAATCCATGTTAGGTTATTTAACATAAAAAATTCAGAAAATGGTGAACTTTTGTTTTTTATATTTATACACCTTATTTTCCTCGTATCAAAAAAACTTTAGAACTATCTTTAAATCGTAACATAACCCGCGTCTATAAATTTGATGACCGCTTCTGTTATGGCTATCTTAACGTGACTATACGTAAGCCCTCCTTGGACAAAGGCTGTGTAAGGTGCACGGATAGGGCCATCAGCCGTAAGTTCTAGGCTAGCACCTTGTATAAATGTCCCCGCTGCCATAATGACATCACTCTCATAACCAGGCATTGGCGCAGGATGCGGTGTGACATAAGCATTAATTGGCGAGGCATATTGAATCGCTTGACAAAACTTAATCATTTGTTCAGCCGTATCAAACGTGACAGATTGAATCAAATCGGTTCGATTAGCATCATAACGTGGTGTCGTAGAAAAACCGACCAATTCCAGTAAGCGTGAGGTAAAGACAGCCCCTTGAAGTGCCTCGCCAACTACATGCGGCGCAAGAAAGAATCCTTGAAACATCTCCTGCAACACACCCAAGGTCGCACCCGTTTCCTTGCCAAGCCCAGGTGCAGTGAGTCGATTAGCCGCTTTTTCAATTAAGTCTTTTCGCCCAGCTATATAACCACCAATCCTACTAATACCGCCACCAGGATTTTTAATCAAAGAACCCGCGATTAAATCCGCCCCCACTTCTGAAGGTTCGCGCGTTTCAACGAACTCACCGTAACAATTATCAACAAAAACAATGACATCTTTATCAATCTTTCTAATGAAAGTGATCATGTGTTCAATATCATCAATTGTAAAAGATGGGCGATGCGCGTAGCCTTTAGAACGCTGAATGGCAATTACCTTTGTCTTTTTATTCATCGCATGTTTTAAAGCTGAATAATCAACAGCTAATGCATCCGTTAACGGAATCGATTGATAATGAATACCAAAATCCATTAAAGAGCCTGTGTCTTCTCCTCTTGTACCGATGACTTCTTCTAATGTATCGTACGGATCACCCGTCATATAAATCAGTTCATCACCCGGACGTAAAATACCAAAAAGTGCTGTAGTGATAGCATGGGTTCCAGAAATGAGTTGTGGTCTAACGAGCGCATCTTCAGTCTTAAAGACATCGCGATAAACTGCCTCAAGCCCCTCTCTGCCTATGTCATCGTATCCGTAACCTGTAGTCGCTTGAAAATGCACGTCGGCAATTTTATTTTGACGAAAAGCATTTAATACTTTTAACTGATTTTCTTCTACTTGAGACTGAATGGCTAATCGAATATCTTTAATGTCGTTTTCTGTTTGTAGAACTAATTGTTCAATCATAATTAAAACTCGCTTTCTTCTGTTCTATTAGGAATTAAAGGATGTTCTTTTGGTAAGTAAACAGTTAATAAATAACGCTCATTTGTTTCATCAAAAGATTCATGCTCAGTAATGCCTTGTGTTTTGAGTTGCTGTAGGCGTCTACCCTCATCTTTATTTAATTGAAAATCACAAGAGACAAATAATTGCTTCATCATTTTTTCTGTCGCCTCAAGCACACGATCACGATCGCGTTTATCTAAAGCACTTATTGTCAGTGCCGGCTTTTCAAAAGGAATAAACGTCGTTTGCAGTAAATCTTTTTTATTATAAAGTGTCAGCATAGGAACAGACTCGGCTCCTAAGCCGTTAAGAAGCGTTTTGACTGTCTCTTGTTGCTGATGATGATCTGGATGCGAAGCATCGACGACATGGTATATTAAATCTGCTTCTAATACTTCTTCTAACGTTGAACGAAAGGCTGCAATAAGTGACGTTGGCAAGTCTTGCATAAATCCTACCGTATCCGTGATAATCGCTTGAAATCCGGAAGGAAGCTTCACTTGACGAGCAGTCGGATCAAGAGTAGCAAACAATTGATCTTCCTCAAAGGTGTCACTTTTAGTTAAACGATTAAAAAGCGTTGACTTTCCGGCATTTGTATAACCGACAATCGCTATTTGAAATGCTTGATTTGACTTTCGACGCTTACGATATTGATCTCGCTGATTTTTAACAGTCTCTAAACGACGTTTTAGATCATCGATACGCCGCTGGATATGGCGTCGGTCAGACTCAAGCTTAGTTTCACCCGGACCCCTCGTGCCAATACCACCCCCCAATCTGGAAAGCGCTTGCCCTTGACCATGCAAGCGTGGAAGCAAATATTCATACTGAGCAAGTTCAACTTGTAGCTTCCCTTCATTTGTTTTCGCACGACTAGCAAATATATCTAAAATTAACTGTGAACGATCGATAATCGGCACATCAATATATTCGCCTAAATTCCTCACTTGCGAACTTGTTAATTCATCATTAGCAATTACAAGATCAATCGCTTCTGATTCGATAGTCTCAACGACCTCTTCAATTTTTCCTGTTCCTATATACAAACTCGGATGAATACGATCTCTTTTTTGAGTAATAACATCGACAACTTCTCCTTTAGCCGTTTCTGTAAGGGAGATTAATTCTTCTATCGAATAGTGAAAGCGTTCTGCTTCACTTGACTTCTTTTCAACGGCGATAATAAGTACCCGTTCTGACATAATTATTCCTTCTTTCTAAAGTGAGCGTATATTACATGGAAAGAGAGCGCTTAATAAGCGCTCCCCTCTTTTTCTTATTCTGTTTTCTTATTCCGTTTCAATTTTTACGTTTTTTGCTGGCGAGAATGTAGAAATCGCATGCTTGAAAATCAACTGTTGTTTACCTTCAGTTTCGAGTAAAACCGTAAAATTATCAAATGATTTTACTAACCCACGTAACTGAAATCCGTTGGTTAAGAAAACCGTTACTTGAATATGATCTTTTCTCAGTGCGTTTAGGTACTGATCTTGAATGTTAACAGATTGTGCCATGTAAATTCCTCCTCTTTGTCTCTCTCTATTATACTATAATTCTAGGTCCGTGGTAAAATTCCTGCCAAATCTTTAAGAATTTTTTGAAAAACTTTATTTTTTGTCTCAGGCGTGATGTTATACCATGTGACATCCATCTTGTTTTTAAACCATGTATACTGACGCTTAGCGTACCGACGAGAATTGCGTTTCAACAATTCAACAGCCGCTGATTCCGTCACTTCGCCTTCAAAATATGGCATCAGCTCTTTGTAACCTATTGCCCTCATAGCAGGCGCCTTTTTTAAACCTTGATTATAAAAATAGCGTGCTTCTTCTATCAAGCCGTTTTCAATCATCACATCTACACGCCTATTGATTCGTTCATATAACAGTTCTCTATCCATTTCAAGACCAATTAGAATCACTTGATAAGGCGAATCGTTAGACTGTTCTTGTTGATTCGCTGTCATCGTTTTACCTGTGCGATCATATACTTCTAGCGCACGAATAACACGGCGATGATTGTTAGGATGGATTTTACTTGCTTGGATTGGATCAATTTGTACCAAGCGTTGATAGACGGCATCTATACCATGAGTATTGATCTCTTCTATGAGCGCTTGTTCGAACTTCGGATCACGCTTTTCATCACTCAACTGATAGCCCTTGATGACACTATCAAGATACATTCCCGTCCCCCCCGCAATAATTGGGAGGTGACCACGCGCATGAATATCAGCTATAATATCGGTCACACGGGACTTAAAGTCAAAGACGGAAAATTCTTGATCCGGATCAAGAATATCAATCAAGTAATGTGGGATGCCTTGCTTTTCATTTTCTGTTACTTTTGCAGTGCCTATGTCCATCCCTCTGTATACTTGCATAGAATCACCACTTATTACTTCTCCGTTATAGTTTTTGGCGACATCGATTGATAAAGCTGTTTTTCCAACAGCTGTCGGACCAACGATACACACAATGGTTGGCTTCATTTTTTCCCCCTACATAATCCGTTTAAACATCTTCTCTAATTCGTACGTTGAGAAATGAATGACGATAGGTCGTCCGTGCGGACACGTAAACGGATCATTTGTTTTTCTTAACGTCTCTAGCAATGCAAACATATCATCATAATTTAAATGATGGTTAGCTTTAATTGACTTTTTACAGGCCATTAAAATCGCGGCATCTTCTCTTAACTTCTTTAAATCAATCTGTTCATCTTCAATTATTTGAGCTACTATATCTCGAATCGTTTCTTCTTCAAATCCTTGCGGAAACCATTGTGGATGCGAAGAAACTCGGTACGTTTGCTGTCCGAAAGGTTCGAAGAATAAACCGATTTTCTCTAGGTCTTGCTGGTGTTGCTCTACGAGTAGCGCCTCCTGTTTAGAAAACTCAAATGTCATCGGCACGAGAAGTTCTTGTAATAGTGGCTCTACTTCAACAATTTTTTCTCGATAGTATTCATATTTGATTCGCTCCTGTGCTGCGTGTTGATCAATTAAGTATAAACCATGATCATTTTCCGCTAAAACAAACGTTCCGTGATGCTGACCTACAGGATACATAATAGGCATGCGCTCGCTTACAGCATCAGTATTCGGATTGTTTTTATCAGCTTCGGTCTCTTTTTGCATTGATTTTAGCTCGACCTGAGGCTCTCGTATTGTCTCTTTTATAGAGCGGTTCATACGCTCTTCTTCTAGAAAAACTTCCGTTTTACTGATAGCCCTATCTAGCGAAGCGCTGTTTGTTGGATTCATTAGCTCATCAAGGTCTTCTGTTTTTGCAGGATTAGATAAGGCATGCAGCGTCAATTCAGGAGAAACCTCTGTTTCAAGGGATTTGTTGTCGTGACTCTGTTGTGTTGATGACTCTTTGATATGAGCCGAATAATCAAACGAAAAAGCGGTCTGTTCAGATGTCGCTTTTTTAGCCTTAGGTTTTTTTTCGGTATAGTCAGGAATAAGTCGCTCATTCTTAAAAGCGGCTTTAATCGCTGTTTCAATCGCTTGATATAATTCTTTTTCTTTACTAAACCTTACATCTAATTTAGTTGGATGAACATTCACATCAACTAGAATCGGATCCATGTCAATTTGAATAACGACAATAGGGTGACGGCCAATAGGCAACAGCGTATGATAACCACTTAGAATGGCTTTATTTAATAATGCGCTTCGAACAAACCTACCATTAACAAGTGTCGAAATATATTGTCGACCACTTCTTGTTACTTCAGGTTTTGCAATATAGCCCGTAATCTTGTAATCCAATGTTTCATGTTGAATATGAATCATTTTTTTTGCTACATTCATTCCATATATTTGAGCAATAATGTGTAACAAATCACCTCGCCCATTCGACTTAAAAATAACTTTATCGTTGTGTGTTAAGGTGAAGCGAATATCAGGGTGACTTAAACTTAATCGATTCATAGCATCCGTAATGTGCCCCAGTTCAGTGTGAATTGTTTTCATATACTTTAATCGTGCCGGGGTATTGAAAAATAGTTGGTCTACCGTAATTTCCGTCCCTTTTCTCGCGTCTGCTTTTTCACGCCTTACTTCTTTACCACCTTCATAAGCAATCAACGTCCCTGCGCTTTCACCTGTCGATGTTTTAAGCGTTAATTTACTCACAGCAGCAATAGAAGCTAAAGCTTCACCCCGAAACCCTAGCGTACGCACATGAAATAAGTCATGTTCTGATTTAACTTTACTCGTCGCATGTCGCAAAAAAGCAATGGAAGCATCCGCTTCGTTCATCCCATCACCATCATCGGTAACCTTCATCCGCATCAGACCAGCGTCATAAACATCTACATTAATCACACGGCTGTTAGCATCAATACTATTTTCCACAAGTTCTTTAATAACCGAGGCAGGCCGTTCAACAACTTCACCAGCGGCAATTTTATTACTGAGTGCATCAGACATTAATTCAATCGCCACATCATCACTCTCCTTGCACGTCTTGTTTTAGTTCGTATAGTGCATTCATCGCGTCAATTGGTGTCATTGACAGTATATCCATTTGCTTAAGTTTCTTTTCTAATTGAGAAGGTTTCGCTTTAGCAATGGGTTTTTCTGTTTCGAAAAAACTTAGTTGATCCATTTCTCCCTGAGCTGGTAATGAATTTACTGACGTCTCATTTTCTGTGAGGACATCCTTGTTAGTTGATGGCGTCAATTTCCCCTTACCCGTTTTATCACAGTGAGATGCTTTTTCATCATGGTTGTTACCTTCAAGCAAATGAAGAATAACATTAGCGCGCGCAATCAATGTGTCTGGCATACCAGCTAATTTAGCTACATGGATACCATAGCTCTCATCAGCGGGCCCTGGCTTAATCTTGTGTAAAAAAACAACCTCACCGTCATGTTCTTCAGCAGAGACATGAACATTCTCTAAATTTTTAAGCGTATCGCTTAGGCTCGTTAATTCATGATAATGCGTTGAAAACAAGGTTTTGGCACCAATATAATCATGTACATATTCAATAATTGCCTGTGCAAGAGCCATGCCATCATAAGTACTTGTTCCCCTGCCGATTTCATCCAGCAATATCAAACTGTTTTTTGTCGCATGAGTGATCGCATGTTTAGATTCGAGCATTTCAACCATAAACGTACTTTGTCCACTTACTAAATCATCCGCGGCACCTATCCGGGTGAAAATCTGATCAAAGACGGGTAAAGTCGCTGAATCAGCAGGTACAAAACACCCAATTTGAGCCATAATCACAGTTAACGCCACTTGTCTCATGTAAGTACTTTTACCAGACATATTAGGTCCTGTAATAAGCAGCATCTTTGTTTTTTTATCCAATGTTATGTTGTTTGGCACATACATCCCGTCAGTCATGACTTTTTCAACAACGGGGTGTCGGCCATTAATAATAGATACCGTCTCATCCGTTGTGAGTTTTGGTCGTACATAGCCTTCACTTTCACTTACAACAGCAAAACTTTGCAACACATCGATAGCACTTACTTGTTCAGCAAGCTTTTGTAACCTAGGAATAAACACTTTAACTTGCTCTCTTAACGCCACAAACAAATCGTGTTCTAATTGAAGACTTTTCTCCTCTGCTTGAAGAATTAAGTTTTCTTTTTCTTTAAGTTCTGGCGTAATATAACGTTCAGCATTGGTCAGTGTTTGTTTACGCTCATATTTTCCCTCAGGCAATAAATGTAGATTGGCTTTCGTGACTTCGATATAGTATCCAAAGACACGGTTATACCCAATTTTTAAAGATTTAATTTTTGTTTCTGCTCGCTCCTTTTGCTCCAGGTCGCTAATCCATTGTTTACCGTTTCTTGACGCATAGCGATAGTCATCGAGTTGCTCATTAAAACCATCCCGAATAATACCTCCTTCTTTTAAGGTAAGTGGTGGTTCCTCAGCAAGGCTTGTTAAAAGTAAGGTTTGTAATTCTTCCATGGTATCTAGCACATCGCCAAACGCATTGATTGACGAAGCGTCAAAGTCTTTTAAAGTCGTCTTAAGCGAAGGTACGCGTTCTAAACTTAAACGCAATTGTAATAAATCACGCGGGCTCACATTGCCAAAGGCCACGCGACCTGACAGACGCTCTAAATCATATATTGCTTTTAAATCTTCTCTTAACGCTTCCCGTTCAATAAATTGATTCAGGAAGCCTTCCACGATATCGAAGCGATCAAGTAATGTTTGATGATCTAATAGCGGTCGTTCTAACCATTTTTTTAAACGTCGGGTTCCCATTGCAGTCACCGTCTGATCTAACACCCACAACAAACTACCTTGTTTACCTTTTTTCATCATTGTTTCAGTCAATTCTAAATTTCTTTTTGAGTGCATGTCTAAGCCTAAATAACCGGACAAAACAATTTCTTTTGCTACTTGGACATGCTCAAGTGCACGTTGTTGAGTAGCTTGCACATAATGAATAAGTCTTGTGATAGCTTGTTTTAAATGCTTGCTTGTTAGTGACAAAGTTAAAGGATCAATAAACGTCTGGTCAATCGTTATATTTTCCAAGTCTTGCGAAGATACCGTCAGTTGTAGTTCATCCCGAAGTATTTTGTAATCAGCTGCACTGAGCGTTGGAGGCACTACAATTTCTTTTATCGGACGGTTATATATTTCACTTTTCAACCGATCGATATGCTCAACTAAGACCGCGAATAGTTCCCCTGTTGACAAATCAACAAAGCTAAGCGCAAAGCCATCCCCTGCCGTTTCAACACTCGCTAAGTAATTATTTTCGTGCTCTAACAACATCGCACCTTCCATTACTGTCCCAGGTGTAATAACTTGAACCACGTCCCTTTTAACGACACCTTTTGCCGTTTTGGGGTCCTCAACTTGTTCGCAAATCGCAACTTTATAACCGCGTTCAACAAGTGTTTTTATGTAATTTGTCGCCGCATGATAAGGAATACCACACATCGGAATACGCTCATCTGACCCGCCATCTCGACTTGTCAGAGTGATTTCCAGCTCTTGAGCAGCTTTAGTTGCATCGGTAAAGAACATTTCATAAAAATCGCCAAGCCGAAAGAATAGAAAACAGTCTTGGTAACGCGCCTTTATTTTTAAATATTGTTCAATCATTGGTGTGTAACTTGGCATCTTCATAACTCCCATTCACTTTTTTCCTTTTAATATTATAACATAGATTCAGCGTAGCTAGGCGTTGGTAAACAACGCTATAAAAAGAAAAAGCGTACAAAGAGTACGCTCTAAATTTTTATTCGTCTTTTTGATTATACCAGTGAAAATGCTCATCATCAATAGACCCAGGGTCAACCTTTACAGATACTTTTGTATCGCCAATAACTTCTACAAGATAACTTTTTTCCACCTCGGCACGTATCGTTCCATCACCCTCGCTAATCTTACATTCAACTGAATGTGGTTGTTTAAGCATTTTTGCGTAAACATCCGCTTCTTTATTTAATGTATGTTTGTCCGTCACAGATAATTCCACGGGATCCTGATAACTAATATGCTCTGTCACAACTTCCGTTTTTGTTGAATCATTAAAAGCATACCATACATTAATATCAAATTCACCGTTTACATCTACCGCGTCTACTTTACGTTGCTTCGCATGATACACATGGTTAATAATCCAACATCCTAAAATGTTGTCAGGTCTATGGGCGGGCTTAATGACATGTTTTGAGGTAGATACTTTCTCTCCTTTACCAATGACCGCTTTCGTAATGATCTCACGTACATCTTTTTCTAAATAACTCATTAGACAACCTCCTACCTAGTTAGGCTTATATAAGATAGTCTATGCTAAAAGATTTAAAGATGTGCAAAGAAAAAAAGATACCCTTAGGCATCTTTTATATTGGTACGATCTAACGCATCGGAAATCTGTTGATTAATTTCACCAATAAGTGATTGCAAGATGGCGTTAACCTCAACTTGTGTCATTTTAAACTCTTCAACAATTGGTAGCGCATCTATCTCTGCCTGTATTGCATCAATTTCTTTATCTACAGCAGTGACAGCGGCTGTTTTTCCGTATGCTTGGAGGTTAACCGCTTGCTTTTGTAGTTGTTTAATCTGACTTATATGGTGCTTAATTTTTTCATGTTGGTCCAACTTCGCTTTAATCACTTTGAAACGTTGAACATCTTCTAATTGTTCAAGCTTGTCAGCGACTTCTTTTGTATACGCTAAGATGTCATCATCTTGATAATGCATATCTTCCACCCCACTATTCTGTCACCCATTCTCCATACAGCGACCATGTCTTTGCCTCTGTAATTTTAACAGGGACAATCTGACCAATCAAGTGTTTCGGCGCTTTAAAGTTAACTAACTTATTTTGTTCTGTATATCCTGCTAGGACAGCTTCATTCTTTCGACTTTCACCCTCAACTAAAACATCGACCACTTGATTGATATACTTCTCCATCGCTTGTTTAGATTGTTGATTTACTAATGTATTCAAACGTTGTAATCGTGATTTTTTAACTTCCATCGGTGTAGTGTCTTTCCACCGGGCAGCTGGTGTTCCTTCACGCGGAGAATAGATAAAGGTAAACGCATGTTCAAATCCAACGGTCCTAACAAGTGATAACGTTTCCTCGAACTGTTCGTCTGTTTCATTCGGAAAACCAACGATAATATCTGTCGTTAACGTAACATTTGGTATTTTTGCTTGGATTTTTTTCACGAGCGTGAGATAATCTTCACGTGTATGGCGACGCGCCATGACTCGAAGTATGTCTGAACTACCGGATTGCACCGGTAGATGTATGTGATGAAGAAGGTTCTTACCTTTAGCTAGAATATCAATCAAATGATCATCAAAATCTTTTGGATGTGAAGTTGTAAATCGAATTCTTGGAATATCAATCAATCGTAATTCATCCATGAGGTGACCCAGACTATAGTCAAAAGCTAAGTCTTTTCCATAAGCATTGACATTCTGACCGAGCAACGTCACTTCCTTATATCCTTCTTGCGCAAGTTGTTTAACTTCTTGAATGATATCTTCAGGCATTCGACTGCGTTCTTTTCCTCTTGTGTAAGGAACGATACAGTATGTACAAAACTTATCACAACCGTACATTATATTCACCCAAGCTTTTAAATGACCTTTACGCACTTTAGGAAGATTCTCAATAATATCGCCTTCTTTTGACCAAACCTCAACTACCATCGCTTTTTGGAACATCGCTTCTTTTAGTAGGTGAGGTAATCGGTGAATATTATGCGTGCCAAATATCATGTCTACAAACGGATGCTTCCGCATAATCCGATGAACAACCGCTTCCTCTTGTGACATACAGCCACAAATACCGACAATTACATCTGGATTTTCTTTTTTTAACGGTTTTAAATGTCCTAACTCTCCAAATACTTTGTTTTCAGCATTTTCCCTAATCGCACACGTATTCAGCAAAATCACATCAGCTTGTGACATTTTATCAGTTTGAGTAAAACCCATTGAAGTTAATAATCCGGCCATCACTTCTGTATCGTGTTCATTCATTTGACAACCATATGTACGAATATAGTAATGTTTATTTATGCCGATTTTTTGCATATCCAATGGTATTTGGAAATCATAGTGAACCATGACATCTTGTTTTAAACGTTTTTTGGCTTTTCTTAGATCCGGGGGTTGATAAGTTGCTTCTGTCATGCCTTTTCTCATTCTTTCTAAGTGTTCCTTTGGTGTTGGTTTTACGCCACTAGATTTCGTACGCTGTATTTCATTCATCGACATCTGCCTCCAATTGTATCATTACATTTCCCTTTACAGTTTATCATGCAAGCGATTTAAATGGGTGTCTATCGAATATTTGTCATTTTTCTGTCACAAAAAACGCCTCCAAAAAGGAGGCGCTTCACTTATCGCGGTTCAATAATTAATTTCATGGCTGTTCGTTCTTCATTCTCAATTAAAATATCTGTAAATGCTGGCACACAGACTAAATCAATGCCACTCGGGGCAACAAACCCCCTAGCAATGGCAATCGCCTTGAGTGACTGATTCAGCGCCCCAGCCCCAATTGCTTGAATTTCGGCATTCCCTCGTTCGCGTAAGACATTTGCAAGCGCCCCCGCTACTTTGTTTGGATTAGACTTTGACGATACTTTTAATACATTCATTATAATAGCCTCCTTATTGTTACTCCCTTCACTATATTCACAATAAGACGCGACTATACCAATTAGCCGAAGAACGGATGATCATCATTAATTAAGATTCGATCAATCTTTGAAGCCTTCCCTGTTTTATTGTCTATATCGATGACAACACCAGATAACTGCACTTTACCACTCTTGGCCGCTTCAAAGCGGACAGGTAGCTGAGTAAGGAACCTTTTTAAAACCGCTTCACGATCCGTACCGATAATCCCATCGTAAGGACCTGTCATCCCCACATCAGTAATATAAGCGGTACCGTTATCGAGTAATCGATTATCTGCGGTTTGTACATGAGTATGCGTCCCGACAACAGCACTAACACGTCCATCAAGATACCAAGCTAAGGCAAGTTTTTCACTCGTAGCTTCAGCATGAAAATCCACGAAGATAGTATTTGTCCGTTGTTTTGCTTCTTCAACTAATTTATCTGCATAACGAAAAGGGTCTTCGATTGGCGGTAAAAACGTTCGCCCTTGCAGGTTAATAATCGCAACCTCAGTACCATTAACATTTACATAACCAATCCCCTTTCCTGGTGTACCTTCAGGGAAATTAGCGGGTCGGACCATTTTGTCGGCCGAATCAATAAAATCAAAAATATCACGCTTATCAAAGGTGTGATTTCCCATCGTCAAGAAATCCGCGCCCCATTCTAAGCATTGTTTATAAATTTTTTCCGTGATCCCTTTTCCTGCTGCTGCGTTTTCACCATTAACAATAGTTAATTGTGGTTGGTACTTTTGTTTTAATTGTGGCAAATAGCTTTTTAGTTGATCACGTCCAAGTGAACCAACAACATCTCCAATAAATAATATTCGCATACATTAAACCTCTTTCTATTTTTCAATCCTCACGTATAAGCATTCTTCATTTTATCACATTTAGAGCGAACAAAAAAGAAGCGACCGTAAAGTCGCTCCTTTCATTTTCGCATGTTCATTATTTAGCGTATTCCACTGCACGCGTTTCGCGAATAACAGTAACTTTAATATGGCCTGGGAATGTTAATTCATCCTCAATACGTTTTCTAATATCTCTAGATAAACGCGCTGCTTCTAAATCATCAATTTCATCAGGTTTTACCATAATACGCACTTCACGCCCTGCTTGAATAGCGAACGATTTCTCAACCCCATCATAGGATTCTGAAATCTCTTCGAGTTTCTCAAGACGTTTAATGTAATTTTCTAATGTTTCACTTCTTGCTCCTGGTCTTGCCGCAGATAAAGCATCAGCCGCAGCTACGAGTACAGCAATAATGGATGTCGGCTCTTCGTCTCCATGGTGAGAGGCAATCGCATTGACAACAATCTCTTTTTCTTTGTATTTGATAGCCAATTCTTTACCGATTTCTACGTGACTACCTTCAACCTCATGATCGATAGCTTTACCAATATCATGAAGCAAACCTGCACGCTTCGCTAATGTAACGTCTTGTCCTAGCTCACTTGCAAGTAATCCCGATAAATGAGCTACTTCAATTGAGTGTTTTAAGACATTTTGCCCATAGCTCGTACGATACTTCATACGACCAAGGATTTTGATTAAGTCTGGATGCAAACCGTGAACCCCGACTTCAAAGGTTGTTTCTTCCCCAACTTCTCTGATGTACTCATCAACTTCACGACGAGCTTTATCAACCATTTCTTCAATACGTGCTGGGTGAATACGACCATCTTGAACAAGTTTTTCTAAAGCGATACGTGCAGTTTCACGACGAATTGGATCAAATCCTGAAAGGATAACCGCTTCAGGTGTATCATCAATAATTAAATCAATACCTGTCAGCGTTTCTAAAGTACGAATATTACGGCCTTCTCGACCAATAATACGACCTTTCATTTCATCGTTTGGAAGATTCACGACAGAAACCGTTGTTTCTGCGACGTGATCTGAAGCACAACGCTGCATCGCGAGTGATAAAATTTCTTTCGCTTTTTTATCAGCTTCTTCTTTTGTTCTGTTTTCAGCCTCTTTAATAATAAGTGCGGATTCATGACTCACTTCTTTTTCGACTCGTTCTAAAATCGCCTGCTTCGCTTGGTCTGCAGTTAAACCAGAAATGCGCTCCAGTTCAGCCTGTTGCTCTTGCAACATTGCGTCTACTTTGCCTTCCATTTCTTCAATTTGTTGTTGTTTTTCTGCTAAAATTGCTTCTTTTTTCTCTTGCATACGCTCACGTTTGTCCAACGTATCGTCTTTGCGATCAAGATTTTCTTCTTTTTGCATTAAGCGATTTTCTTGTTTTTGAAGTTCAAGACGACGCTCACGAATTTCTTGTTCCAAATCTTGACGAATTTTATGATTTTCATCTTTCGCCTCAAGTAACGCTTCCTTTTTCGCAACTTCTGCATTACGGTGG
The DNA here is from genome assembly GCF_900115465.1 of Halolactibacillus alkaliphilus. Taxonomy (GTDB): domain Bacteria; phylum Bacillota; class Bacilli; order Bacillales; family Amphibacillaceae; genus Halolactibacillus; species Halolactibacillus alkaliphilus. The sequence goes on along the minus strand of NZ_FOWN01000027.1, from coordinate 704 downwards.
CCTTCTTGAACGATTTGCTTAGCTAATTCTTCTGCACTCGAAATCTTTTTCTCTGCAATTGATTTTCGAATCCAATAGCCAACAACAATACCGACGATTAGGATAGCCAAACTGGAGATGACGAGAATCAAAATGTTTGTGATGTTCATGATTTCACCTCCTCTTGCTATTCGTTTTTTCGTGTTTAAGTCGGCATGTACTTTTCATAGTCATATGAATGCGTCATTAATTTTGTGTATAATCCAAACAGAGAATTATACACTTCTCATTCTAATCCCCAAAATTCTTTATGTCAAGAAGGCAAAGCAGGTTAAAGGCAAAATGTTCCACGCTTCCATCATCATTGAGACTGAAAATGCTTGCGATATGTCCAATTATACGGTTCTTACGCAACTTTGGGGATATGGAGTATCCAAAACAGGGTATAGGATAGTGAAAGGGGTGATTGTTATGCTTCATTCTATCACGACACTTGACCCTCATATTCACATCGTATCAATATCAGAAGAAACCGATAGTATTCATGTTGTGGCGTTTATAGAATCAAAAAGCGCCACATGCCCGCATTGCCATCAGAAAAGTTGTCGCGCGCATAGTCATTACACAAGGGTGATTGATGATTTACCTATTCAAAATAAGGCGGTACGCATTTATCTGAGAAGTAAAAAATGGTTTTGTACCAACATGTCTTGTGAAAGTAAAGT
>NZ_FOWN01000043.1 GCF_900115465.1 Halolactibacillus alkaliphilus | reverse complement strand
GGAAATATTCAGCTCCTGCTCGTGGTTCGCAGGCATGGAAAACGATTGCTAAACGTCGCAGTTCTGTCGAAAGAGTAAATGGCTATCTTAAGGAGTTTTTCCAGCTTAATAATGTTCGTTACCGTACAGGAAAACGTGCAAAAGCTCACTTTGATTTAGTGACGCTTATTTATAATGCATCAAAACTAGCAGCAGATCGTTTAGGCTCATTCCTAAAGCAATATCAAATAGCATAAAAAATTTTTAAGACAAATATTGAAATTCTGGTCGTGTTTGATTTTTTAAAAAGAGCAATTATGAAATTGATTCACGTACGTCTATTTATAAAGCTATATAAACACTATCGCTTATTTGTGATTAAAGTAATTACCAATGGATGCCTCTATTTTAGCGTTCTTTACATCGACATTTGATATTTGAATAAGTGACACATAATCCGTTACCACGCGCTCATCTTCTTCATCTTCCGCTTCAGCTAACACACCAATCGCTTTAACTTCTGCTTCAAACTCTTTCAGTAAACTACGCATGCCATCAATTGTTCCGCCTGCCTTCATAAAGTCATCAATGATACACACTTTCGCCCCTTGTTTTAAACTTCGCTTTGTCAGTACCATCGTCTGAATTTTTTTCGATGACCCAGAGACATAGTTGATACTAACAGTTGACCCCTCAGTAATCTTCGGGTCTCGCCTAACAATAACGACCGGGACATTCAAGAAACTCGCCACAGCATATGCAAGGGGAATACCTTTTGTTGCGACAGTAACAACGGCATCTAAGTCAAGATTTGTAAAAGCACTTGCAAAAAGGCGACCAATTTCACGTACTGTTTGTGGCTCACCAAGTAAATCACTCATAAACAAATAGCCCCCTGGCAAAATTCGCGTAGGGTCCTCTAAACGTTTCGCTAATGCTGTTAAGAAAACTTGACTTTTATTATCGGCCACGTTTGGAATATAACGAATGCCACCCGCAGCACCAGAAATAGATTCTAAATATCCGATACCCTCTTGCTTTAGCATATTATTCATGATTGTGAGATCCTCACTAATCGATGATTTTGCTGCTTGATACCGCTCAGAGAAAAACGGTAAAGAAATTAATTCCATTGGATGTTCAAGGACGTACTCTGTCATCCCAATTAACCGATCACTACGTTTCATGCTTCCACCTCAAAACCGAATATTTTGAAGTAAATATAACATTTTATACGGATTTTAGCAAGAGAAAACACGAAAATCTTAAATATTCTTCGGTTTTTAAGCAACAAAAAAAAGCAGTAACAAATTACTGCTCTAATGCGACCATATGGTCTTCATTGATGAAGTTTAACTCCACTGTTTCTGTTAAAATATCCGCATAACTGTATGAAACGCGTTCGAACGCATTTTCATCTTGATCCAATGCGACCACAAAGACTGACCGGTACGTTTCTTCCAGCGTTCCAAACCGTTCGACTGTCTTCTTTCTTCCGCCATTTGCAATCAGCTTCAAGCGTTTTCCAATCTGACTATCTAAACTACGTTTAATCTCAACCAGCGTTTTCGCCACTACACTTCACCTCACTTTGTTCATTATAGCACGAACAAAAAATGAAGTCAATAAAATTATTTATTATAACAGTAATTAAATTTACTTGTCAATATAAATTTCTCCTTTTCTATGACTTAAGTTATTATTCTAAGATTCTGATAATAAAACTTTCGCCTTAGATTCAATGTGTATCAACTGTTTTTGCCGGTTATGACGAAGATGTGAACGTTTTATCATTGATTGGTTCTTCTATTAATGGCATGCCCGTTCGAAAAAAGCCCCGTGTTTCGATTCCACCAATCCCTTCTGACTTAGACAACGTATGTTGAATTAAGTCTTCTGGTGTGACCCGGTCCATAAACGACGTATAACATACCTTGGCTGCAATATAGACAGGGTCTAACGCGTGAATATTGACACGTTCTGGAGAGGAAGCAAAGTTTGCTCCTGCACGGATAAGTGATTGAAAATGCGATTGACACGCCCCCGCAAAAATAACCAATTGATCCAAGTGTCGTTCAATCTTACGAATCGCTCGAACTGTCTCAACAAAATCTTTTGTATGTCGGTACGCTTTTAATTCATTGGGTTTACCCTTTTTTTCTGAATAACTATCATGTCCTGTTATAACTACTATATCTGGACTGATTTTCTCTATCAAGTCCCCAACCACAGTCGCCATATCTTGTTCTTTGACATAAAGACCATGTACATGAATACCTAATTTTTGATACACTTTAATACACTTTTTTAAATAGTTTTGGTCACCATCTAGATGTAACACCTTTGCCGGTAGCAAAAAAGCTCGCTCTTCATTGATGCGGCGTGATGTGTGCTTCAACTTCATTAACTGATAATCTTGTTTAAATAACCGAAAAGCATAATCCTTTGCCTCCCGTGATTTTTCCGTCATTTCCACTCTCAAGGCTTCATCCACTTTCACAACATCACATACCGACGCATCCGCGATAAGTCGAACATCTTCACCAGCAAGTAACACACCTGCTTCGGACACGTCGATCACACGAAAAACTGTATCGTGGTTATAACTCTTTCGGGTAATTAAATCACCTACTGCAATATCCATGTATCCACCTCCAATTTACCTCACCTCATTAGTGTATGCATATAAAAATAGGAGGTGAAAAAACCCTAACGATAACCGTTAGGGGGAAGATTAAGAGGATTGTTGAGCTGTATACAATATGTTGGCCAAGTCTGCAAATTCTTTCATCGTGAGTGACTCTGCTCGTCTCGTTAAGTCTAAATGAATCGATTCAGCTAATGATTCAATCACATCTTTTGTTAAGGAGCCTTTAAAGTGTCTCGTAAGATTGTTTCTAAGCGTCTTTCTGCGCTGCTGGAACGTCGCTTGAATTAAATCAAAGAAGTACGTTTCATCAATCACATCGACTGGTGGGCTCTCTCTAAATGCTAAATGGAGAATTGCTGAATCTACATTTGGTTGGGGCATAAAAACTGTTTTTGGTACGATAAAAAGTACAGCTGCTTCTGTGTAGTACTGAACAGCCAACGACAATGACCCATAGCTTTTCGTGTTAGGTTTCGCGCTCATTCTTTCTGCCACTTCTTTTTGAATCATAACTGTCATACTCTCAAGAGGCAAATGATTCATCAAGACTTTCATGATGATCGGCGTTGTAACATAATAAGGCAAGTTAGCAACCAACTTTAGTGGTTGCTTCTTACCAAAATAATCGTTAATTATCGGCTCAATATCCGCAGAAAGAATATCTTCAAATACAACTTTCACATTGTCGTAATCTTCCAATGTTTCTGCTAAAATCGGCTCTAGACGCTGGTCAATTTCAAAAGCAAGCACATTTTTTGCATCAATCGCTAACTGTTCTGTCAACGCACCCATACCAGGACCTATTTCAATAACCCCTGTCTCTTTTGTCACTCCTGCTTTTTTTGAGATGTTCTCTAATACATTCACATCTATCAAAAAGTTTTGTCCTAAGCTTTTCTTAAAATGAAACCCAAATTGATTTAAATAGTGCTTCGTCATTGATGGTGTGGCAATTCGTTTTTCTTTAGACATCCCATTTCTCCTTTTGTATCTGTTTCATAGCTTGCTCAAGTTGAACTTTCGTAATATGAAACATCGTTAATCTTTTAAGTAATTGCTTACCATTGGCATAGCCGATTTTCAAATAGCTCGTCAACGCTTCTCGCTTTTCTTTAGCATGCGCCCCACCCACAAGACCATACCTCATCAAATCTTCTTTAGTAATATCCGATACGTGAGCCTTTCTTAACTCATATACAGATTTTAACGCGAGCTGTATCGCTTCTTTTGAAGCATGCTCAATTCCAATGCCACGATTGAGTTTATCACGCGCATCAGATTTCTTTAAAAACGCATGCTTACAACCCGGTACGTGTTGATCAACGATACTTCTAATACGCTGCCCCGGATAGTCTGGGTCTGTAAATACAATCACCCCACGCAATTCTTGCGCATGTTTTATTTGAGTCAATATTTGTTTATTAATAGCCGAACCGTTTGTTTCAATAGTATCCGCTTCGACCGCTTGTTTAATTTTAGCTGTATCGTCTTTTCCTTCAACAACAATGACTTCTTTTATCTGCATCGAGTCATCCCCTTAATTGATTCATTCTTCCCTAGTATAGCTTAATCTCTTCTCCCGTGCACCCGAAAAAGAAAAAAAGCCTTACCTACCACTTAGGTAGATAAGACGTTAAGAACTATTCAACAATAGTCAGTTTCACTGTGCGTCGACCAAATTGTCTCGCTGCACTAACTGAGCGCATATGCAAGTCAATTTTATTTCCTTTGATTGCGCCACCAGTGTCGCGTGCTACGGCATAGCCATAGCCTTCTACATAGACTCTTGTGCCTAATGGTATCACTGATGGGTCAACCGCTATAACACCGTCTGGGTTAGCTTTTAAGTTATATCCCGTCGCAGTTAAACCACGACCATCACATGTCGCACAGTTCCAGTTATAAGCTGTTGCTTCCATCGTTATGGTTTTACCGGAGACAGCTTTTCTTGATGACGTACCACGTGAAGGTGCCTGTTGGATTACTTTCGTTCCAACAGCAACTATACGTTGACTTGCTTCTTTTTTTACTTCTTCACTTTCTAATTCTCGTGAAACTTCTTTTCCATTTTCCATGACAACTGTATAGCGCTTCTCAATAAGACCATTTGATCCAGCTTCAATTACTTCTTCTTTTCCTTTTGTTATTGAGCTGTCATTTCGACGTACAGTTGAAAAAGCAACTGCTTCTTCAACAACGTCTGTCACTTCTTCTACTCGAATGACACTGATCGCCATATCTTCTTTGATTGCTTCATCTACACTTGGTTCTACACGATCAAGTTCAGATAGTTCAATAGCCGCTTCATCAAGTAAATCTTTCACTGTTTCTTCTGTTGTATAAACTTCTTCTGATTCATTCGTGCCGTCAGTTACTGTAACTTTCACTGCACGATTGATATCAAGTGTTAACTTGTCTTCAATTGCTGCCGCTTCATCGACACTTAGTACATCGTGAGACTGCAGAGTAATCGCTTCTTCTTGAAGAAACTCCCCAACAGTATCCGCTGTTGTCATATATGTGGTTGTTTGTGCATCGTCATTTACGACAACTTCAACCGCTTCTTTATATTCTATACTCATATCTGACGTAATTTCTGTTGTAAGTTCGTGCGAGAGATAGTCATCGTTTCCTAATTGTATCTCTAACTCTTCTAATAATGCTTCGACTGTTTGAGCACGCGTAACAACTGTTTCTGTTTCACCATTATGTGTGAACTCAACATCTGCCTTCGTAACTTCTAACCATGTAAAACCAACTACGACAAGTAAAAGTAGTACGGTTACGATAGGCATAAATACTTTATGCTTTAGGCCAGACAAAAGCTTGGACTTTAGATTCATTAAAAAATGCCTCCTTTTAATGTGCGTCTAGATTATAGCTGGATTAAAAGGAGGTGTCAAACAACCAAAAAGGCGATTATGACAACAAAAACGCTGATTTATCAACGTTTCAAGCAATGTAACCGCTGTTATGACAAGTAAATTAAGAAAAGGTTACAAAATAGGCCATTCGTTACACAATCGTAATATTCCTTGTTTTTGTATAAGAAGACACTTAAATGCCAAATAATCTTTCTGCATTCTCAGTTGTTGTTCTTTCAACCTCTTCAATGGTTGTTTCGCGTAATGACGCTATTTCCTCAGCTACCAGACGCACATACATCGGTTCATTACGTTTTCCCCGATGGGGATGCGGGGCAAGGAATGGACAATCTGTTTCAATAAGTAGACGATCACTCGGGATTATCTTCGCAACTTCTTTAGGTGCTTTCGCATTTTTAAAAGTTACCGGTCCACCGAGCGAAATATAAAAATTCATGTCAAGACATGGCTGGACATGTTTAACTTCTCCAGCAAAACAGTGCATAATACCGCCGACTTCTTCAGCTTGTTCTTCTTGAAGCAACTGAATCACATCATCAGTTGCTTCACGATTATGGATAATAATTGGCAACTTAACTTTCTTTGCTAGTGCTATTTGTTTCCTGAAGACATTCTTTTGCACATCTTTTGGTGACTTATCCCAGTAATAATCGAGGCCCATCTCACCTAAGGCAACGACTTTTTCGTGTCCTGCTAATTCTTCTAACCACCGTAAATCGTCATCGGTAAAATCAATAGCATCTACTGGATGCCAACCAACCGCAGCATAAATATACGAATAAGTCTCAGCTAATTCTATTGCTTTTTTAATCGTTTGATGATCAAAACCAACGACCACCATTTTTTCAACACCTGCTGCTTTCGCACGCGCAATAACCGCTTCTCGATCTTCATCAAATTGTTCAATATTTAAATGGACATGTGTATCAAATAACATCGTATCTCTCCCTTATAAACAGGTATTTATTTGGCTTATATTCATGATGAAAAAGAGTCATTCACCTAAAAAGGTGAGCTGACTCTTTTATCATTTTGGTTATTTTACCACTGAACCGTTCGGTAAGTCTGTGTCCTGTACCGTTGTTAACGATAAATTACCCTCCGGGTCCTCTCCTGTTAAAATCATACCTTGTGACAACTCACCGCGTAACTTCACTGGCTTTAAGTTTGCAACAACAATGACTTTTTTACCGACTAACGCTTCGGGTTCATAGTATTTTGCGATACCTGAAATAATTTGGCGTTTTTCATGACCTAAGTCAACATGAATCTTTAATAACTTATCTGCTTTTTTCATCTTCTCTGCTCTAATTACTTCTGCTACGCGTAAATCTAGTTTTAAGAAATCATCAAATGCGATTTCTTCTTTTATTGGTTCTAATTCAGTCTGTTTATCTTCGACAGGTTTTGTCATCATTTGTTTAATTACCTGTACTTCTTCTTCAACATCTAGACGTGGGAAGATTGGCCCTTGCTTATCCACACGTGTACCTGCTTTTACTAACCCAAACGCTCTCAGCGTTTCAAATGATTGTAACGCCTCTTCTACTACTCCTAGTTGACTAAAGATTTTACTTGGTGTCTCAGTAAGGAATGGACGTAAAAGAATCGCTGTTCGCCGTAAACTATCAACCAGATGTGCCATAACATTACCGAGACGGGCTTTTTTGTCCTCATCCTTAGCTAATACCCATGGCTCATTTTCATCAATATATTTATTTGTTCGGCTAATATACTGCCATATCGTACTTAATGCCACACTAAACTGCATGTGATCCATCGCTTCTTCAAAAGCTGTGACCGTTTCTTCTGCCATTGACTCGAGTGCTCGATCAACATCTGTTTCCCCTTTAACAAAGGCAGGGACTGCTCCATCAAAATATTTATCAATCATCGCTACCGTACGATTTAATAAATTACCTAGATCATTGGCTAAGTCGAAGTTAATCCGATCCACAAAACCTTCCGGCGTGAAGACGCCATCAGAACCAAAAGGTACTTCTCGTAGTAAATAATAGCGTAAGGCATCTAAACCATAACGGTCCGTTAATGAAATCGGATCAACAACGTTACCTTTTGATTTAGACATCTTACCATCTTTCATCAAAATCCATCCGTGCGCAAATACTTGTTTTGGTAATGGTAAATCTAGTGCCATCAACATAATTGGCCAATAAATAGTGTGGAATCTAACAATTTCTTTACTCATTAAGTGAACGTCAGCTGGCCAATATTTATTGAATAGTTCATCATTATCAGTATTGTATCCAAGTGCTGTAATATAGTTGGATAAGGCATCTATCCATACATAGATAACGTGTTTAGCATCTCCTGGCACTTTAATTCCCCAGTCAAATGTTGTTCTAGACACAGCCAGGTCTTCAAGTCCCGGCTTAATGAAGTTATTAATCATCTCATTCTTACGACTTTCAGGTTGGATAAAGTCAGGATTTTGTTCATAGTACTCTAACAACCGATCAACATACTTACTCATTTTAAAGAAATATGATTCTTCTTTCACCACTTCCACTGGCCCACCACAATCTGGACAGTTACCTGATTCAAGTTGACGTTCTGTAAAGAAAGATTCACACGAAGTGCAGTACCAACCTTCGTATTCATCTAAATAAATATCCCCTTGATCAAGGAGTTGCTTAAAAATCTTTTCAACGACTTCTTTATGACGAGCTTCCGTTGTTCGAATAAAATCCGTATGGGAGATATCAAGCTTATCCCATAATACTTGGATGCCACTCACAATCTCATCAACATAAGCTTGGGGAGTTACACCCTTTTCATCAGCTTTCTTTTGAATCTTTTGGCCATGCTCATCTGTGCCGGTTAAATACCTAACATCAAACCCTTTTAAGCGCTTATAACGAGAAATCGCATCTCCCGCAACAGTTGTATATGCGTGCCCAATGTGTAAATGACCACTTGGATAATAAATTGGTGTTGTAATATAAAATGTTTTTTTCTCTGACATCGGTCATTCCTCCTTCAATATGTGTAAACGTTCGTAATTTAAGTTGACGTATATCTTTATATTGTAGCGTTTTTACTGCCAATTTTCCATCGTTATTATTTGATTTCTTGCGAACATCGTCATTTCCACGTCATGCCGATGAATTTAAAACTTGATAATACTTAAACCACTAGGTGTATTTGACCGCTACCTATACGCACTTTACTTCCAATACTTTAGAGGTTGAACGTTTATATTAAATGATTTAAGATAGACGTTTTTTCGTTTTAAATGATATAAAAGGGAAAATCGATAATTTTTTATCCGTTTATTTAATGATAGACTACTTACTTTCCTTTTTATTTCTAAAAATAGTTTTTTTCAATTGACACATATAGAAATTAATGGTATCTTGTATTATAGGTATTGTCGAAATATACCAAACTATTAATAAAGGGGAGTTTTTCTTATGAAATCAACAGGTATTGTTCGTAAAGTAGACGAACTAGGACGCGTCGTTATTCCAATTGAATTACGTCGTACATTAGGTATTGCAGAAAAGGATGCATTAGAAATTTATGTTGATGATGAGCGTATCATTCTTCAAAAATACAAGCCAAGCATGACTTGCCAAGTTACTGGTGAAATTTCTGATGACAACTTAACATTAGCTGATGGTAAATTGATTCTTTCACCAGAAGGTGCAAAAGCACTTGTCGATGAAATCAACAAATCATTAACAAAATAATAATCATCTACAAAGAACTGTTTCCAATTAGGGGGAAACAGTTCTTTTTTTTGCTTTCCAAACATGTTATTTAATAACATGTTTGGAAACAGGGTTACTCCTTGTGTTAAACTAATATTATTGGAGTGATGTTATTACTATGTAAGGAGTGAAGTTATGCAATTTAACTTAATGGAACGGACATTTATAAATAGTGAAGTATTACGACACGGTAAACAGTTGAGTGTATGTTATCTTTTAGTCATTTTCTTTGGGTTTCTAGGCTTACATCGTTTTTACTTAGAAGAAAAAACGACCGCTTTTATTCAATTATTCATGACCCTTACCGGTTTATTAACACTTTTTTTCCTCGTAGGCTATTTAATTTTGATGCTTGTTGCCTTATGGTTAATCATTGATGCTTTCTGGATTTTAGGTAAGGTCGAGGCATACAATCATCACCTTGAAGACACGTTAAAAGCATTTGTATCAAAACAACGTAAAGATGACGCCATACATTAACAAATTAGTCAATGATAAAAAGCCGTTGATTCTTTAGACGTCTACTTAAGAACCAACGGCTTTTATAGTTAAAGTCACCTTGTAAAGTCATGCGTCTACGTGATAAATTTGGTAAATATCGCGTTTAGGTTGTTTCCGGTCAACCGCTACTTTTTTAATTGCTTCTTTATTCTTTAAACCCTCGTTCATATAGTGATCCACATGATCCGGAATGGATAACTCTTCCCACCAATTATCTTCGGCTAGTTCTTCTTTTCTACCTTCAATAACAATGCAGCATTCCCCTTTTATTTCTTTGCTGAGAGACCACTCCACCACATCTTTAATAGGACCGCGGCTAAATTCTTCAAATCGTTTGGTTAGCTCCCGCCCAACAGCCACCTGTCTATCACCTAAAAAGGCTTGAATCGCCTTTAAAGTTTCGCTTAGACGGTACGGTGACTCATACAAAATAATTGTAGCCGTTTGCTTATTTATTTCTTCAAAAGCTGTTTTTATATCTTTGTTTTTTCGGGGCAAAAAACCATAAAAAAAGAAATGACTTGTCGGTAAACCTGAACCAACAAGCGCACAAAGGGCGGCATTCGCACCAGGTAAAACGATACAATCCAACTGGTGCTTAATCGCTTGTTTAATCAAAACTTCTCCTGGGTCAGATATGCCCGGCATGCCCGCATCACTGACAAGGGCAAATGTAATACCTTGATTTAACTCTGTTAAAATATGATCAATTTTTTTTTGATCACTATGTTCGTGGTAGCTAACTAACGGAGTAGTGATATCAAAATGATTCAGTAACTTTTTCGTGTTACGGGTATCTTCAGCGAGTATTTTATCGGCCGTTTTCAATGTGTCTAACGCACGCAATGTAATATCTTGCAAGTTCCCAATAGGTGTTGGTACAATATATAATTTACCCTTAGCTGTTTCTTCATAACTTTTCTGAGTCCACATCGATATTGCCTCCTTGTTTGATAAGTGCGTCCTTTTGATACCTGGATAATTGCTTGATTCGGTATTCTTCTTTTAACGCATCGGTTTTTGAGTCGTACACATGAGCGTATCTTAGCACGAGTGGACCTCGCCCTCTTGTGTACTTCGCACCTTTTCCTAATTGGTGCTGGGTAATTCGGTAATGCAACCGATTAGTATAGCCTGTATATAAGGTATGATCACGACATTCTAAAATATAGACACAGTGTTTAGTAGACAAGTTGTAAATACTCCTTTGTATACTGACCATCCCCATTAAACACATAAAAAGGCGGCAATACTTTAAGTGCTTTTCGCCCATCACGCACAGCTTCAACTAAAAGAATATTTGCCTCTTTCCCCTGTCTTGGGTAAACCAACTGCATCCGCTTTGGTTCAAGTTTATATTGACGCATAAGTGATAGAATATCGACAAGACGATCTGGTCGATGCACTAATGCCATCTTTCCACCAGATTTCGTTAATTTACTTGCTGATTCAATCACCATCTCAAGTGTAGTCATCACTTCATGACGCGCGATGGTCAAATGTTCATTTAAATTATAGTGGTCACCACTAGGTGTATCAAAATACGGTGGGTTTACCGTGACCAAATCAAATTTATCATTTTTATACATGGCTGGCATATCTTTTAAGTCACCGAGCCGCATCGTAATTTGATTTTGTTTTCCGTTAAGTTCGATACTACGCACAGCCATATCATATAGTCTAGGTTGGATTTCTACCGCATCAATAGGTTGAGATGTGTAGCGACTCATAAGAAGTGGAACAACCCCATTCCCGCTACATAAATCGATAATCTTTCCACGCGTTTTGGGTAATGAACTAAAATGTGCCAACAACACGGCATCAATTGAATATGAGAAAACGGATGGACTCTGAATAATACGCATCGATTCATCCGTAAATAAATAGTCAATACGCTCATCTTCATTAATCTGCACTTACTTACACCACGCTTCCTGAAAAAAAGACTGGCATCTTTGAAAGATCCCCAGCCTTTTTGTTTACTCTTTTGTTTTATTTAAGAATGATAAGCAAAATAGGCAATCCTCATTTTGACGGGGACTTCCAAAGTGTACATTACAAATGTGGAATCCCTCTTCATACAAGCGAGCCAAGTTATCGTACCCTTCACCAATATTCTCAATTGCTCTTTTTTGATTTGTTGTGCTGTCATCACGTTCTGATTCTTCTTCAATCGATTGATCGAGGCGTTGACGTAGGTGATGATTTTCATGCGCCAATCGATGATTTTCTTCTAATAACTCACTTAAATGTATTTTTAAGTCGCCTAATTGCTGGTACAGTTGACCAATCTGCTCTTCCATATCTGACACTTGTTCAAAGACTTCTTTTGTGTTCATGTTCACCTCACCCACCACCTTTTCTCATTATGACGTTGTTAAGACACCTGCTTCAATCAATTCGTCTAATGTATAATCAACGATGCGTTCAAGCTCTTTAATATCTACACGAATCATACGTTCTAAGATATTGAGACCGACCACGCGACCACGACCTAGTGGTGTTGTTATTTTTTGACCTAAGTCAGGTAATTCACGTTTTGCTTGTTCATATTCATCGTTTTCATATTTTAAACAACACATTAAACGACCACATAAACCAGATATTTTCGTAGGATTAAGTGATAAGTTTTGATCCTTTGCCATTTTAATAGATACGGGTTCAAAATCACCTAGAAATGTTGAACAACAAAGCATGCGCCCACATGGACCAATACCTCCAAGTAATTTCGCCTCGTCTCTTACACCAATTTGTCGCAATTCAATACGTGTTTTAAAAACCGCGGCTAAGTCTTTTACCAACTCACGAAAATCCACTCGGCCATCTGCGGTAAAGTAAAATATAACTTTATTACGATCGAAAGTATATTCCACATCTACTAAATTCATATCCAACTTATGATCTTTAATCTTCTTTTCACACGTTGCATAAGCTTCTTTAGCATTTTCTTTATTTTCTATCACCACGTGTTTATCTTTTTCTGTTGCTAAACGAATAACTTTTTTCAAAGGCAAGACAACATCGCCTTCATCTACTTGCTTCTTCGCAAGAACGACTTTACCAAACTCCACACCTCTTGCGGTTTCAACGATGACATAATCATCTTTATTTATCTCAAAGCCTGTAGGATCAAAATAATAAATTTTTCCTACTTTTTTAAATCTGACTCCAATCACTTCTACCATTTATATTCACCTCTGCATCTGCAGTGTTAGTTGTTCCATCACAAGTGTTGGATGGGTATGTTGATTTAGTTTACGTTTGGCTTGTGTAATGGCTGTTAAAATATTGACAAGATCTATTCTCCGATAACGTAAACTCGCTTGTTCAAGTTGATCTTTATAACTAAGCAAAACAAGATGTTCAATATCGCCAATGTGTAAATACATTAAATCTTTAAACCAATATAATAATAAATCTAAGCCCATAAGTAATTTGTCACGATCATCGAAATGATTCATCCAGTTCTTTTCAACAAATAATAAGGCTTCTTCTGGTTTATCTATTAACAGCTGCATTAATTGTACCATTAATTTTCGCGCTTCTGCAAACCACTCATCTTGGTCTAATGCTTTTGCTTGATCTAATTGTGGGGCAACAGCTTGAAAAAGCCTGGCGTTTTCTGGCGTCACACCGCTCTCAATAAGCGCTTGCTCAATGGCTTGACCTGATAGTGGTCTTAACGCTATAACCTGACATCTTGAGCGAATTGTATCAAGTAATTGTTGTTGATTCTTCGTGAGAAGAATCGCCGTCGTTTCTTGACTAGGTTCTTCCAAAAATTTCAGAAGTCGATTGGCTGCATTGACTGTCATCAAATCCGCATCTTCTATAATATAAACTTTCCGGTTAGATTCGACACCAGAATAAGTGAATTCACGTTGTAACGCTTCAATTTGTTCTTTTTTTATTGATAGACCATCTGGTTTTATCCAATGTAAATCAGGATAGTTCCCTGAGATAACACGCTTACAATCACGACATGTAAGACATGGCTCTATCGTATCTGTTTCTTGACAAAACAATCGAAGAGCAAGCGTTTGAGCTATCGCTCGCTTTTTCGTCCCTGAATCGCCATGAATTAAATAGGCATGAGCAATCCTTTGATTAGTAATCATTTGCTTTAACATTCTCACAGCCACTGGCTGTACGTGTTCTAATTCTTCAAATCGTTGCATATCAGCCACCTAACTTCTACGTGATAAAAAAGAGTGAGATCAGTGATCGTCACTCTCACGTTCTTCCGTTATTTTAGCATATTTCTATCCCAAATTGTTTTATGAATACAAATTAATCAATAATCCTTTAATCTCACCAATCAAACCTAATAAGTCAATCGATTTCGCACCATCAGAAGTGATTTCTTCCGTCATTTCCAGCAATTTTCCATCAATCGTTTTCACAATATGCAGTTGCCTATTTGTTCCTTCAAAATTAAAACTATGATGGTGAGTTAAGTCTAATCCCTTTGATGTCGAATCTTTAATAAAACTTTTAACCATTCGTTTGTATTTAGCCATTTCTCTAAGCGTACGGTAGCGAATTAACTTATCGCCTTGCTTTTTAATTTCCTCCAATTGCTGCTCTAAAGGAAATGTCTTTAATTTATCCGCTTGTGTTTGGACCAGTTTTTGAAAATCTACCGATCTTGACGTTGGCAGTGGCTGTTGACGCTGGCTTTTTTCAATTTGACTTAGAATGTCTTTATTTATTTTCATGCCGCTGTCATCCTTTATATTTTAGAACTGGAAGAAACTATCGACTGGTACGACAAAGACTGTGGCACCGCCAACTTCAATATTAATCGGACGTGGAATATATGAATCAGCAGTCCCACCCATAGGTGATATAGGCGCTACCATTTGTTCACGGTGGCTTGATTTATTTTTAATGATATCTAACGCCTCATCAACTGCCTCATCATCGCAACCAATCATCAGTGTCGTGTTTCCTTCTTTTAGAAAACCTCCGGTTGTTGATAACTTTGTTGTTTTGAATTCTTTATCCGCTAGCGCATCAAGCAAGCGATGACTATCCTTATCCTGAATAACCGCAATAATTAATTTCATCTTCCATTCCTCCATTGTTTATCCGTCGTATTACTGATTGATATGACTAATCACTTCATTTAATGCAAGTTCTGTAACTTCTTCTATTGTTAAATCAGCACGAATGGGGTGAATGCGATCAGAAAATCGTTCCGCTAGTATTTGGTAACCTTTATAAACTTTTTCATGAAAGGCGCGTGTTTCTAAATCTAAACGGTTTTGTTCTCTTTCGCTATTTGTTTCAATACGTTTGAGTCCAATTTCTGGATTAAGTTTAAACCACAATGTTAAAGATGGCATGCATGCATCAATCGCAAACTGATTAATCGTATAAATTTGATCAATTCCTAAACCTCTTGCATATCCTTGATAGGCAAGGCTTGAATCAATAAAGCGATCACACAAGACGATGGTTCCGTCTGTTAAAGCGGGCTGGACTTTCTCAACAAGATGCTGACGGCGAGCGGCTGCATAGAGTAAGGCTTCTGTTTTGGCATCCATGGCGGTGTGGTTAGTATCAAGAATGATATGACGTATCGCCTCAGAAATTTGTATCCCACCCGGTTCACGAGTTGTTAAGACGTTATAATCTAAGGCACGCAGCTTTTCTGCCACACGCGCTAATACTGTTGATTTACCAGCACCTTCTCCGCCTTCAAATGTTATAAATTTTCCGTCCACTTTTATTATATCTCCTTTATGACATACACCCCTTGAGTGATATGGTTATTTTGAAAATGGATTTTTTGCGCAAGTAATTGTCTGATTTCTTCTATGTCCTCTTTAGTTATTCTTTGCCCTTTTAAGACTAAAGGAATACCTGGTGGATAAGGAATAATAGACTCATATGCCACGTAATTAATCGCGTCATTTAATGAAACAAAGACCGGTTTAAAGCTGGCAAGCGTTTGATAATCACATACAAGTTTTGTAAGGGGGTGTCGGACCTTTTTTCTTACTACTTTCATTGTATCATGTTTTGCTTGTTTTTTTAACGTATGATTAACGTAGTTAACGGCATATTGCAACTTTTCTTGCTCAGTAAACGGCGCTAAACCATGAACAAAGACTAAATCTTGATCTGTAATAAATTCTAAGTAGATACCAGCGGTTCGAAAAGCTGCTTCAATGGCCTTTGTCGTATAGCTTAATTTAGGTTGTAACGTTATTTTAAGCGGATCAACTGTAGTATACTCTTTAATCAAATAGGCACTCTCTAAGCCACTTAAAATGCTTCTCACAGCTTTTACTGATGCCATCACTTGATCTAACAATGCTGTGGTTTGTGATGCAAGAAAGGCACGCGTTACATCTAGGCTAGCCATCAATAAATACGATGGGCTACTAGACTGCAACATTTGTAAGTAGTGTTTCAAACAATGCGTTTCACCTTTATAATGGCGACTGACGTGCAAGTATGCTGTTTGTGTTAATGCTGGAGCCATTTTATGTGCTGACTGTACAACGAAATCCGCACCTAGTGATAATGCAGAAGCAGGAAAACAGGGATAATTTAATGACAAATGAACCCCATGCGCTTCATCAACAAGCATCAGCGCACCACGCGTATGAACATAACTAATCAATGTTTCAAGATCAAACGTTGTCCCGTAGTAATCAGGATACGTAACAATCATCGCTTTGATTGGATAATCTGTGAACGCTTGTTGAATATCTGTAAATAACGGAACCGTCATCCTATTCAGTGTTTCATCATAAGCTGGTTCAATAAAGATAGGACAGGCCTTACTTAACTCTAATGCATTAACAACTGATTTATGAACATTTTTAGGCACTAAAATATAGTCACCTGCCGATACTGCCTGAAGAATCATTGCTAAATTCCCAACGGTTGAACCATTAACTAAAAAATATGTCTCACGACTCTCAAAAAAATCTCGAGCCAAAGCAAGCGCATCTTCAATTACCGTTTCCGGCTGATGAAGATCATCTAACCCTGGCAATTCTGTTAAATCATATCGCATCATTTCGCGAAATTTCCCCCATGACACGTTAGGTAATATCGTACCATTTTTATGACCTGGCACATGAAATGAAACAGGCTTTTCCTCTACTATAGCTTGTAGTTTTTCCCACAAGGGGGCTTTTATAGATTTTGACAAAATACACTCCCCTCCTAATTTACTCCTGGTTCTTTATCGACCACAATAATTAATTACATAATGTCTTGATTCTTTCTTGTTATATCATTTAATTACTAATGAAACAAGTAAAAAAGCAATACCCGTATGACTTCATCATTCTTAAAGTCATACGGGTATTGCTAATTATAAGGTAGACATCTGATTGTGTCGTTTACGACATTCGTTTAGCTTATAGACGAGATATTGATAATCACTTGTTTCTGGTTTTAACTTTAATAACTTTTCCTCACAAAGTGGACAAATCAATAAATAATATAGTTTTAAATAATCGGTTGATGCTTCATGACAAAGCGAACACGTCACCTATACCGCCTCCTTTGTCTATCAGTCTTACCACTTTTTTCTGTTTTAAACATATTTTGAACCATCGGCATTTAGAATTCTTTAAATATATAACGATTTTAGAGTTAATTATTTGGGAAGTTTCTTAATTATTAAAAAGGACGCTAACTTAAATAAAGCAAATAAATAAAAACATGGTTACTGCTTAATACAATGAGTAGAAAAAAAGAAAACACCCTTTTAAGAAAAATCTTAAAAGGGTGTTTTAATTGCTTAGCGACGTCCTACTCTCGCGGGGCTTAAGCCCAACTACCATCGGCGCTGAAGAACTTAACTGCTGTGTTCGGCATGGGAACAGGTGTGACCTCTTCGCTATCGTCACTAAACCATATAGGGTTATACCCTGAAAACTAGATAAGAAGTAAACAATCATCAAACAAAAATTTAGTTAAGTCCTCGATCGATTAGTATTCGTCAGCTACACATGTCACCATGCTTCCACCTCGAACCTATCTACCTCATCGTCTCTGAGGGATCTTACTCTTTACAGATGGGAAGTCTCATCTTGAGGGGGGC
>NZ_FOWN01000038.1 GCF_900115465.1 Halolactibacillus alkaliphilus | reverse complement strand
TAACTTATAATTTTTGCTTTCTTTTCTTTGAGTAATTTTCTTGCTTTTTGGTTTTTACAAGGGTCCAAATTGGACCCCCGCATTGATTTGACGAATACTCTCAAGATTCGCCCTCCTTTTAGAGTTAGTTTCCCTTCGCCAATGTTAGAAAAGCTTCGTGCAACAGGTTGACCACTCCTACCTCTCAGAGTTGTTACAGCGCCTGAACGACAAAATGTACTAGGGAATCATACAAAGTCGTATTCACTTTTCTAACGTAGTCCTCGAAAGACTTAGGCTAGACAATTAGGGCTTTTACAAGCCCCCACTTCAAAACGCATTAGCGTTTAAGTGGTGGGTAATTGACTATGATCTAAATAAATTAATATCTTTCTTTTCTGCAAGTTCATCCAAATGACCATATAAATAGTCGTATGCTTCTCGGTTAGAATTGGCGTTTTCAAAAATATCAGCTAACTCAAAAATATCGACTAACTCAATATTATGAGTAATAAGAAGAGAAGAGAGATCAACAACCATACTCATTTCTTCGCATTCGAAATGTAGGTAGGTGCCATCATTTAAAAATATTTTCAAGTCTAAATTAATTCTAACACCTGGAGCAAAAACAACTACTGTAGTTTTCTTAATAGGACCAATTTCGACTTTTTGAATCGTAGAGTATGTAATAAAATCTACGGGGCTTTTTTTCTTTTTATTCAATAATGGCTCAACCTCAGTTATTTCAATGCCTTTGTTATTAAAATCTAAGAAACAAAATGGAGGAAGTTTTACAGGTGCACTTGGATAAATTTTATTATTAATCTTAATTGTCGCTTGCAAAATACGATTGTGAGAAAATTCTCTAAATGTTTTAGTGTCCATAGTCTAATCTCTCCTATTCTTTATTTTACATATAATTGTATTATTTAAATAATAATATAGCAACAACAATATGTAGTGGTAAGGATTTTGTGTAAACTTCTCCATCGTAGTTCCAGAGTTAATGCGTAAGTTTGAAATAGATAAACACTCAGCCATGGCATAACTGCTTGTCCTTGATTACGGGACTATTTTTTAGTGATTCAATGAGTGAGACCTATTGAGAACTTAGAAATTATTATGTCGTTATACTATCCTGTAAGCAGATGATAGTGTATTAAGATATACTTCACCTATCCCTCCATTAGTCTTTAGATTGACACACGTTAAGCAATCAACGATGGTGAACCATCATTATGTTGTTTCCTTAAATGTTCTTTAAAGAACTTCATAATTCCTATATTAACGTTATTAAAACCACGGTAACAGCGCTGTGTGAATTTTTGATTATAATTTAAGAAGATTGAAACGAGGATGTGTTCGAGAGAGTCCTTTTTTGGAAATTAATCTTTTCTCTTCGTAAACCGTTTGATTCGATCGTTGAAGCTCTTAATCAAATGGGTTGAGAAAAGGGTGCGGTGAATACATTACAGAAAGAACAGAAGCTGTTTGTTTTGAAAAAAGTTATCAACGAATTTTTTATATGGCTAGTGCCACTTCGTTTCAAAAGCTTTTATTACAGAATTTCCGAACATGAAAGCCAAAGTGAGGTCAAATACGGAGTACCCCTTATAAACCGAAGATTCGAGGTGCTTCAAGTATTTGAAGATAATCGCTTTCTTTTTTTGTAAATTTGTATCAGTTTGATTTATAAACTGATACAACAATCATATGAGTAAATACATAAGAACTAAAACAACTGTTTCATTAATGAATTATCATGTTTTTTTGTCCTCGTTATAGAAGAAAGATTTCTATTCGGTCAGACGTAGAGGAACGTTTCAAAGAATTGGTACGAGAAGTATGTGAAGAATTGGAAATAAACATTGCCGCTCTTGAGTGTGATAAAGACCATACATATATGTTTCTTAATGCACTACCAAAATTAAGTCCTTCTGACATTATGGCGAAAATCAAAGGCTATACTTCGAAAATATTAAGAGAGGAATTTTCACATCTGAAACACTTACCTAGTCTTTGGACACGTTCCTACTTTGTATCTACCGCAGGGAATGTATCAAGCGGAACCATTAAGCGTTATGCAGCGCAACAAAAAACAAGGGGATGAAAACACCTTGCGTTTTGCTGACTTAAAAGAAAAAGGTAAATTAGATTTAGAAAATATGCTTCTTGAAAGGCAAGACTACTTGTTGTTTGGGATTAAGTTGATTCAACAAAGAACTCCAAAATCACTATTAGTAAAAGAAATGTGGAAAATTGAACAAGAAATCTCAATTATTGAACGTAAGTTGAAAAGGAGGTGAGTCATATGTCGTAAACAATAACGATAAAAATAAAACTTCTCCCATCAAAAGAACAAGATGATATTTTAACTGATATGGCTAAAGAATACGTCACTACGACCAACGCATTAGTATCTGAAATGGTAGAAGAAAAGAAAACAACATTTCTGTTGCCATTCCTACTAAAGAAAAAACAGGAACAAAGATTATGGGTGTGGACTTAGGATTAAAAGTACCCGCAGTAACAGATGATGACAAAACGCGTTTCTTTGGTAATGGTAATTAAAATAAGTTTATGAAGCGTAAGTGTCGTTCAATTCGAAAAGAATTAGGCAGAAAAAGAAAGTAAATGCTATTCTCAAACTGAATGATAAAGAACAACGTTGGACGAGAGACCAAGACCATAAAGTGAGTCGTGCAATTGTTAATTTTGCAAAATAAAATATAATTTCTGTCATTCGCTTAGAGAAATTATTTAACATTAGACAGACGACAAGAACAAGTCATAAAAACGGAAAGAATCTACACACATGGTCATTTTATCGTCTAGCGCAATTTATCGAGTATAAAGCAAATTTAGTTAGTACTAAGGTAGAATATGCGAACCCTGCTTATACAAGCCAAACGTGTCCTAACTGTTCCGAAAAGAATAAGGCACAAGAACGTAAATATAAATGCAAGTGTGGTTTCAAAAAACATAGAGATTTAGTCGGTGCTATGAATATTCGATATGCACTGTCTTAGGAGGGGTAATGAGATACCCTTAGCTTGGGGTTATATTGAGATACTGGAAACAGACTTCTCTCTCATCACTCAAGAATTCCATTCGTAAACCGCAAGGTTTAGAGTTTACGCCTTTAGGTGTGGGAGTCTCAAAAGACTTATTTGGTGTATGGATAGATACGATGAATTGCATGTGTCATGCTTGTGAGTCTATTGGAAAGGAATAATAACCTGCATCTTTCAGACCTTGAATCAGCTCTTCTCATACCGTAGCGGATTCAATAGATGTAATTGTAAAGTTTACTCCTTCTTTCGCAGCATTTATACGATAAAGTAGCATATGAGTAGATTCCGAATTTACGCAGACATAAGGTTTGTTTAAAGTGTTAGATTTATAAGTTCCGATATCAAATCCAACCTTCTTAGTAAAGTTAGGTGAGGTTTTTTGAATAGTGCTGTCCATACATTTTATCCAAGAAATCAGCGATTTCTGACAATGTCACACCTATTATACAGGTGAATCATACCTTATTTGAATGATTTACTATTTCTTATATATTGAAGAAACGCAGTTGGCCGCATAGAAAATAGACGCCGTTCATACTGTCTAATAATTACACATATGAAGGAGATGCTCAGATGCGGTTTGAATCACTAAAAGGGAAAGAATTTATTGAGGCAAGCAAGGGGAAAAGGTTGGGATATATTCAAGAACTAGACGTTACATTTGACGTAACGTCAGGAAAAATCCAATCACTGATTATTCCAAAATACTCGATTTTAGGGATAAGAAAAGAGCATCCAAGTTTGCGCTTGGAATGGAAACAAATTCGTGTCATCGGTCAAGATATTATTTTAATTGATAATAATTGATGCACCGGTTAATAAAAACGACGTATACTAAAGTTATCATAGAAATAATTTTGGAGGTGAGAAGATGACGCAGTTAAAAATTGCTGTACTAGGTGGAGATCAACGCTACCTCACATGTATAGAGCAATTAAAAAAATATGCAAAAGTGTACTTAGTTGGTTATGACGTCATATATAAGGAACAAAATTTCCTTCTTCAATGTGTACCATTTGAAGAATTGGATGCTTTAATACTGCCAATAGCGGGACTTTCACAAGATTATGAGGTAGCTGCAAGTTATAGTAACGAAAGGATATACTTGGATGAAAGTTATTTTCTGCGCTTAAAGAAAGGGGCACAGATCTTTACTGGGGTAGCGTCTAAACTATTACATGATACCACGCGTCAATCAAACGCGAAATTAATTGAAATCTTTAAACGGGATGATGTGGCGATTTACAATGCTGTGCCAACAGCAGAAGGAACCATTATGTTGGCAATTAAACACATGAAACAAATGTTATATCAATCACGCGTCGTTTTATTAGGTTTTGGACGTGTCGGTGAGATTGTGGCCAATCGATTTGCCAGTTTAGGAGCAGAAGTATATGTAGGTGTAAGAAAACCAGAAGCCATTGCTAAGGCAAATAGTTTGGGGTATAAGGGCTTTCACTTAAATGACTTAACAGCATATATTAATACAACTGATCTCTTTATTAATACCATCCCGAAAGTGATACTAACAAAGGATGAATTAGGGCTTATGAATCGCCATCAACTAATTATCGACTTAGCCTCTATGCCAGGTGGTGTCGATTTCGAGTTTGCTAAGAAGAACGGGTTACATTTTATTCATGCACTTGGGATTCCAGGAAAAGTTGCACCAAAAACAGCAGGTGATATTATTGCTAAAGCTATAATTGATGAGATGAGTCATATAAAGATAGAAGAGGGGTGAGTATGTGGGAGGACAACGTATAGGTATTGGCTTGACGGGATCTTTTTGTACGATTGATCAGGTCATACCGATAATCCAAGAATTAAAAGCGAGTGGTTACACGGTTATTCCTATCGTTTCACATAACCTGCAAACGGTCGATACACGTTTTGGATCGAGTGCGCACTTTTTATCGGAGATTGAAAGGTGCGCCCAATATAAACCTATTACGTCGATGATTGAGGCAGAAAGTTTAGGGCCAAAAACACCATTAGATGCGATGGTTATTGCGCCTATGACCGGTACGTCTATTAGTAAGTTTAGTCAGGGGATAAGTGATACACCCGTATTATTTGCTGCAAAGTCAACGTTAAGAAATAATAAGCCTGTTGTACTTGCTATTTCAACGAATGATGGACTTGGTCAAAATGGGGTAAACATTATGCAACTCCTAAAGACAAAAAATATCTATTTTGTGCCTTTTAAGCAAGATAATCCAACAGATAAACCACATTCACTAATGAGTGAATTCTCACTCATTGCCGATACGTTAGAAAAAGCTTTTGAAAAGCAACAATTACAGCCTGTACTCCACCAAGGATGAGAAATAATATAATTTTCGCAAATATCAAAAATCTATATATTCATATATGGGTTTATGTTAAAATAGATTTTAAAATTGAATTAGCTTGCAAGGGAGAGAGTATGTATTATGTCAATTAAAAAAACTTACAACGTAGCAGTTGTTGGCGCAACAGGTGCTGTTGGTAGAAAAATGTTAGAAACATTAGAAAAACGTCAATTTCCAATGAACGAACTGAAATTATTGTCGTCAAAACGTTCAGCAGGTAAGACAGTTATGTATAATAATCAATCATTTACTGTTGAAGAAGCAACACCTGAATCATTTGAAGGCATTGATATTGCTTTATTTTCTGCAGGTGGTGGGGTGTCCCAAAAGTTTGCACCTGAAGCTGTAAAACGCGGCGCTGTTGTCGTTGATAATACGAGTGCCTTTAGAATGGCTGAAGGTGTTCCTCTCGTTGTTCCGGAAGTAAATGAAGAAGATATAAAAGAGCATCAAGGTATTATTGCTAATCCTAACTGTTCGACTATTCAAATGGTAGCGGCTTTACAACCTTTAAAAGCCAAATACGGTTTAAAGCGGATCATTGTCTCAACATATCAAGCAGTATCAGGTTCGGGTGCGGAAGCGATTGAAGAGCTAAAAACACAAGCACAAGATTTTTTAGAAGGTAAAGAGATGAAAGCGGAGTTGCTTCCAGTAAAAGGTGAAGATAAACACTATCCGATTGCTTTTAATGCATTACCTCAAATTGATGTTTTTACTGATAACGGTTTTACGTTTGAAGAAATGAAAATGATTAATGAAACGAAAAAAATTATGCATGATGATTCAATCCAGGTGGCGGCAACATGCGTGCGATTACCTGTTTTTACCTCCCATGCAGAAAGTGTGTATGTAGAATTAGGTGACACACCTTCAGTAGAAGAAGTTAAAGCGCTGCTTGCTTCAAGTGCAGGGGTAACTCTTCAAGATAATCCAGATGAACAACTCTATCCAACACCACTCCAAGCAGCTGGACTGCCTGATGTATTTGTTGGAAGAATCAGAAAAGACTTAAATCAAGAAAATGGCTACCATATGTGGATTGTTTCTGATAACCTATTAAAAGGAGCGGCGTGGAACTCTGTGCAAATTGCAGAATCACTCGTAAAAAATAACTGGTTATAAATAAAGAGGTGGCATATGAAAGTAGTTGTGCAAAAATTCGGTGGAACATCCGTTAGAGATGAAATTTCAAGAAGCCAAGCAATCAAACATATTCAGTTAGCGCTTGGTGATGGTTATAAAGTCGTTGTTGTCGTGTCAGCGATGGGACGATTACCGGACGCATATGCGACAGATGCGTTGCTAGCGCTGGTAGATTATCCGAATCATGCGATTTCTAATCGAGAATATGATTTGCTCTTATCATGTGGTGAAGTACTCTCTGCCGTTGTATTTTCTAATCAATTAAAGAAATCTGGTATTCTTTCAACCGCACTTACAGGTGTTCAAGCAGGCTTCTTAACGACAGATGACTTTACGCAAGCGAAGATTATAGAAATGGATACAACGCGATTAAAAGAAGAGTTAACAGAAGTAGATGTGGTTGTCGTGACTGGTTTTCAAGGTCAAACGAAAACAGGTGACATAACAACTCTTGGTCGTGGCGGCAGTGATACATCGGCAGCTGCACTCGGCGCCAGTTTAAATGCGGAGTATGTTGATATATTTACCGATGTCGATGGTATTAAAACTGCTGATCCGCGCATTGTTCCTGGCGCGCGTACTCTGGACGTTGTGACATACAGCGAGATCGTTAACTTAGCCTATCAAGGTGCAAAGGTTGTTCATCCGAGGGCGGTTGAAATAGCGATGCAAGCCAAGGTGCCGCTTCGTGTTCGTTCAACAGCCTCATCAGATGTTGGAACGTTAGTGACTGGTTCGATTAATCAAAACCTTGGGCGAGACATTAATGATCGGTTAATTACTGGAATCGCCCATATTGCTGGTATTGCTCAGATAAAAATTGAAACAGAGGCTGATATGACCACGCTTCATGCGGACGTCTTTGGTACCTTGGCTGATGCGGGTATCTCAGTTGATTTTATTAATATGTTTCCTGGGGGACTGAGATTTACAGTGCCAGATATACTGGGTGAGAAGGCGCTTGATATTATTGAAAAGTTAGGCTATCAACCGACTAAGACGGCTCATTGTGCAAAAGTTAGTGTGGTTGGTGCTGGTATGACTGGTGTACCTGGTGTGACAGCACGCATTGTCCGTAGCTTAAAAGAGCAGAATATTACCATTTTGCAATCTGCTGATAGTCACACGACAATTTGGGTATTAGTAAAGGAAGAGGAAGTAAATCAAGCCGTCAATGCTCTACATGAAGCATTTGAGTTAACAGAGAAGTCATGGCTTGATAATTAAAGCGAATCTGCTGATTCGCTTTTTTCTTTGAATTTTTAACTGTCCTCATTACACATGAAAAATATGCTATAATAGACCAGATTGGAGGGCTGAATATGGCCAAGAAAAGAACTAAATCAAAGCGAAAATCAAAATCAACGCAAAAACCAATGTCAGAAGCTTTTAAGTATGAGTTGTATGGCTTAAGCCTGGTTTTATTAGCCGTATTCGGTAGTGGTGCTTGGTCGTTAAGCGAAGGACTTGTTCCACTGTTGTTAGTAACGACTTTTAGGTTTTTCTTTGGTTTTTGGTATAGTCTTATTCCGTTAACGTTACTCGGTTTGGGACTATTTATGATGATTAAACAAACATTTCCTGATATCTTTTCACGAAGGTTTTTAGGCGGCTTTGTGTTTTTATGTGCGCTTATGTTATTAACACATGGCATGCTCTATAGTGAAGCGATTCTTTTTGAAGATATTTCAATTATCGGCCACTCATTTGGTCAATTCAACGCCTTTAGACAAGGCTTAACGACAAGTGAAGCATTAGGTGGTGGCATGCTTGGTGCTGTTTTATTGAGCGCAACGTATCGCTTGCTTTCGGTGATGGGTTCAATATTTTTAGCCGTCTTTTTATTGTTAATCTCACTTGTATTCATTTTCGATTTTTCATTAAAAACTTTTTTTGAAAGTATTGGCCGCAGTGTGAAGCAATCGTGGGGCTTTTTAATGAGAAGAAAAAATGCACATGATATTAATAAAAGAGATAAAAAAGTTTCTACGCAAGAAAAGAATCGATCTAAGCGTGCGAAAAAAGAAGCTAATACAGATGTGTCACCGGTTATTGAAGATTTTACTGATGTGCATTATCATGATGAGACGGATTTAGCGCAAGGTGCATTTGCGTTCAATGAACTTAATGCAAACAATGAAGATACCGCTGCAGAAAAAGCCCCCACGCAACCAGGTGTTGATCATGCTGACGTTATTCACGTTGAGCCAATGACAGAGAAAGAAAATATGTCTTATGTTCTACCCTCAATCAACTTGTTGCAAGCACCATTAGCTAAGAAAAAGCCTCAAGAAAAAGGGAAGATACAAGAAGTCGTAAGAAAGTTAGAAACGACTTTTGAAAGTTTCGGCGTAAAAGCCAAAGTCACCCGAGTGCACGTTGGTCCAGCGGTAACAAAGTATGAAGTATATCCAGAAGCGGGAGTAAAGGTAAGTAAAATTGTTAATTTGCATGATGACTTAGCTCTCGCTTTAGCGGCAAAAGATATTCGAATAGAAGCCCCTATACCAGGTAAATCAGCTGTAGGAATTGAAGTACCTAATAATGAAGTAGCAATGGTTACAATGCGTGAAGTGCTAGAAGCAAAACAATTGCCTGATGACGCTGTGTTGTCATTTATTTTAGGACGTGATATCTCAGGTGAAGCCGTTGTACATGAATTAAATAAAATGCCTCACCTTCTTGTAGCAGGTGCAACTGGAAGTGGAAAAAGTGTTTGTATTAATGGTATTATTATTAGTATTTTGATGCGCGCTAAACCACATCAAGTAAAGCTGATGATGATTGATCCTAAAAAAGTTGAACTTAATGTTTATAACGGTATTCCTCACTTATTAGCGCCAGTTGTCACAGACCCGAAAAAAGCAGCGCAAGCTTTAAAGAAAGTCGTCAGTGAAATGGAGCGCAGATATGATTTGTTTTCTGATACAGGTAATAGGAATATCGAAGGCTATAATAATTATGTGAAAAAACATAATCAAGCGGTTGAACTCGAAGAAGATGAGCAACCCTTGTTACCGTATATCGTTGTTCTTGTAGATGAATTAGCTGATTTGATGATGGTAGCTTCTAGCGAAGTAGAAGATGCTATTACGCGCTTAGCTCAAATGGCACGTGCTGCAGGGATTCATCTGATCATTGCGACACAAAGACCAAGTGTTGATGTTATTACTGGGGTAATTAAAGCGAATATCCCGTCACGCATTGCGTTTAGTGTATCATCGCAAACAGATTCACGTACAATTCTTGATAGTGGCGGAGCAGAAAAACTACTCGGTAGAGGGGATATGTTATTTATGCCTGTTGGAGCCTCAAAACCGACGCGTATTCAGGGGGCATTTTTGTCAGATGAAGAAGTCGAAGCGGTCGTGGAATACTGTATTGATCAACAAAAAGCTCATTACCAAGAAGACATGATTCCTGGAGAGATCGATGAGTCCCCAAGTGAGAGTGACGATGCTCTTTATCCAGAGGCAGTTCAATTGGTCATTGAAATGCAAACAGCTAGCGTATCGATGTTACAACGTAGATTTAGAATAGGTTATAATAGAGCTGCGCGCTTGATAGATATCATGGAGGAGAACGGCATTGTTGGACCGCATGAAGGATCAAAACCTAGAAGTGTGCTTGTCGATGAGTTGTCAGACTAATTCGACAATTTAGATTTGTACAAAAGATAGCTTTTTCGAATTTTTGTGTTTATTTATATCACTTAAAGTGGTATATTGTAAATGACCGATCATTTTGTTTTAATTTTACTGGGGGATGAAACATGTCGAAAGATTATTTAGACAGTAAGGAATATAATGAAACGCTTTCAAAAGTGCGAGAAGATATTGAAAAAGGTCTCTATCCGCCCAATGAAAGGTTACATCCTCTGTATGAATTAGCAACAAATTATCGTGTGTCACGAACAATAATGGATGCGGTTATAGAACAGTTAGTTGATGAGAACATGGTCACACGGCGATTGGGAAATGGCGTTTTCGTTAATCCTAAGCCCATCTATTCTTCAGGTATTGAAGAACTAGGTAGTGTATCTGAGATGATTAAACGTGCAGGAAAGACACCGGGAACACAATTTGTCGCTGCTGAGGTCGTTAAGCCTTCAGCTAGCGATTTAGCTCAGTTCAACTCGTTGGACGTCCAAGCATTAGCGCGTGTCGAACGAGTGAGAACGGCGGATGGCGAACCTGTCGTGTATTGCATCGATAAGATTGATCACGATTTAGTTCCGATTGGGTTAATCCACTCGGAAGATTCAATATTCAAGCTTATTGAAAACCGTACAGGTAAGCGCATACATTACGCGGAGACGTTCATTGAACCAATTGGTTTTCATGAAAGAATCTCAGCTATTCTCAATTGCCGACCTGATCAAGCGTTGCTCTTACTCAGACAAATGCACTACACGAAAGACCATGAGCCTATTCTTTATTCAGCAAACTATTTTAAAAGCGATGCTTTTCAATTCCATGTTGTGAGAAAACGCACGGATTAAGTTGCCTTTCTAAAACCTTCACTCTAGTAACAACTAAAACAAAAGAGGTCAAAATCAAACCAGAAAATGGGGGTAACAAAATGAAGAACAAACTATTTTTGATCTTGTCTATCTTGTTAGCAGCTGTTTTAGTACTTGGTGCTTGCGGCTCAACAGATGATGAGACAGCTGACGATCAAGCAGATCAAGACACTGAACAAAACGATGATGCTTCAGGTGATGAAGCAACAGATGAAGAAGGCGCAGCGAGCGATTTCTCTCTAGCGATGGTAACAGATGAGGGCGGTGTAGATGACCGTTCATTTAACCAATCAGCTTGGGAAGGTATCGAAGCGTTTGGTTTGGATAATGGTTTGGAGCGTGGTACTGGTTTTGATTATGCACAATCAGATAACGCGGCAGACTTTTTACCGAACTTTAATAACTTAGTTAACCAAGGTTACCAATTAATCTTCGGTGTTGGTTACCAATTAGCAAATGCTGTTGAGCAAGTTGCTGCTCAAAACCCAGAAGGCCACTTCTCAATCATTGATGAAGTTGTTGAAGGCGATAACATTGCGAGTGTAACATTTGCTGAAGAGCAAGGCTCATTCTTAGTTGGTGTAGCAGCTGCACTTAAATCAGAATCTCAAAACATTGGTTTCGTTGGTGGGGTAACAAGCCCATTAATTAAACGTTTTGAAGTAGGTTTTGTTGCTGGTGCGAAATCAGTTAATCCTGATATTAATGTTCAGATTCAATATGCTGAATCATTTGCTGATGAAGGTCTAGGTCGTTCAATTGCGAACAACATGTATTCTTCAGGCGCAGACGTGATCTACCATGCATCAGGTGCTACAGGTCTAGGTGTATTCACTGAAGCTAGAAACCGTGTAGAAAATAATCCGGATGCTGGCGTATGGGTAATCGGTGTTGACCGTGACCAATACGAGCAAGGTCAACAAGGTGACATGAACGTCACACTTACGTCTATGGTTAAACGTGTAGACGTTGCAGTTCAAGAAGTTGCTGCACTTGCAATGGCTGGTAATTTCCCAGGTGGGGAACACCTTATTTTAGGTATTGAAGATGAAGCGATTGGTATCGCTGAAACAAACACAGATGCTTATACAGAAGAGATCAAAGCAGCTGTGGCAGAATGGCAAGAAAAACTCTTAAGCGGTGAAGTGGTAGCCCCACAAACTGATGATGAGTTAGAGGCATTCGTAGAAGGACTTTAATTTTAATGTTTGGTTGCCCCTTAATAGGGGTAACCAAACTAAAAATCTTTAAATGAAAAGATAGTAACTCTCCCCTTTTCATTTAGAGATTTTACTAAACAGCCTTTAGATAAGGAGTGAACACTTTGGAAAATTATGTTATTGAAATGTTGAATATTCGTAAAGAGTTTCCAGGGATCGTTGCGAATAATAATATCAATTTACAAGTAAAAAATGGTGAAATTCATGCGTTGCTGGGTGAAAATGGCGCAGGTAAATCAACGTTGATGAATGTGTTGTTTGGCCTGTATCAACCAGAAAAAGGAGAGATTCGCGTTAGAGGTGAGAAGGTTAAAATTACGGATCCGAACGTTGCGAATCGTTTAGGTATTGGTATGGTTCACCAACACTTTATGCTTGTGGAACCATTTACTGTTGCTCAAAACATCATTTTAGGTAGTGAACCGACAAAGGGTGGTGGCTTTGTTGATAT
Organism: Halolactibacillus alkaliphilus; assembly: GCF_900115465.1. Lineage (GTDB taxonomy): Bacteria > Bacillota > Bacilli > Bacillales > Amphibacillaceae > Halolactibacillus > Halolactibacillus alkaliphilus. The sequence continues at coordinate 10,961 of NZ_FOWN01000038.1, read as the reverse complement.
AAAAAAAGCCGAAAAAGAAATTAAAGAGTTATCTGACCGTTATGGATTAAGTGTTGATCCAAGTGCAAAAGTGCGTGATATTTCAGTGGGTATGCAGCAACGTGCAGAAATTTTGAAAACACTTTACCGTGGGGCAGAAGTGATTATTCTTGATGAACCGACAGCTGTATTAACACCGCAAGAAATCTTAGAATTGATTAGTATTATGCGTAACTTAACTAAAGAAGGGATCTCTATTATCCTTATAACCCATAAATTAAAAGAGATTATGGAAGTGTGTGACCGCGTCACTGTGATTAGAAAAGGTGAAGGTATTGACACGGTTAATGTAAAAGATACCAATGTTGACGACCTAGCAGCTTTAATGGTTGGTCGACAAGTCAATTTTAAAACGGAAAAAACACCGGCTAATCCAAAAGACCCTATTTTAACTATTAATAACCTCCAAGTAAAAGATTCTCGTCAAGCGATGATGGTTAAAGGACTGAATTTAGATGTTCGGGCAGGAGAAATCGTTGGGATTGCCGGTATTGATGGAAACGGTCAATCAGAATTAATCGAGGCTATAACAGGTCTAAGAAAATCTGAAGCTGGTGAGATTAAACTCAATAGCAAAACGATAACGAATCTCTCACCACGTAAAGTGACCGAATCTGGGGTAGCACATATCCCACAAGACCGTCATAAATTTGGTCTTGTTTTAGACTACCCCATTGCGGAAAACATTGTTTTACAAACGTATTATCAAAAACCGTTTTCAAAAAATAAAATTTTATCATTTAAATCAATTTATAAACACGCAGAAAAGCTTATTGAAGACTTTGATGTTAGGACGCCTAGTCCTCGTACAAAAGCACGTGCTCTCTCAGGTGGTAACCAGCAAAAGGCTATTATTGCGCGGGAAGTTGATCGTTCACCTGACTTATTAATTGCCGCACAACCAACGCGTGGTCTTGACGTTGGTGCGATTGAAACGATTCATCGTCGCTTAATTGAAGAGCGAGATAAAGGTCGCGCTGTTTTACTGATTTCATTTGAACTAGATGAAGTAATGAACGTAAGTGACCGTATTGCGGTTATGTTTGATGGTCAAATTGTTGCTGAAGTGAAACCTGAAGAAACAAATGAACAAGAGCTTGGCTTACTGATGGCCGGTAGTTCGAAAGAAAAAGCACGTCAGAAAGCGGGTGACAACAAATGATGGACAATAAAAAATTAAATATAATTATTCCGATTTTCTCTGTATTTTTAGGTTTTTTAGTTGGTGCTATCGTTATGCTTGCCTTTGGTTATAACCCGATTGAAGGTTACTCAGCTTTATTCCAGGGCGCCTTTGGTAGTATGTACAACATAGGTGAAACGATTCGTCGTTCGATTCCACTTGTGTTATCAGGCTTGGCTATTGCTTTTGCCTTCCGTAGTGGCCTATTTAATATCGGTGCTGAAGGACAGGTTTTTGTTGGTTGGTTTGCAGCTGTCTGGGTTGGAGTAACATTTGACTTGCCAGCAATTATTCACATTCCTTTCGCTATTTTAGCCGCGGCTTTTGCTGGAGCAGTATGGGCATTTGTACCGGGTATTTTAAAAGCTACACGCGGGGTGCATGAGGTTGTTGTAACCATAATGATGAACTATATTGCGCTTCATACGACGAATTATCTGATTCGGACATTGTTATCCGATGGAGGATCACAGTCTGGTCGTATTGCTAATTCTGCGTCTCTTGCAACACCTGGTCTCCAAGAAATGTTTGGTTACTCACAAATTCACTGGGGCTTTATTGTTTCGATTATATTTGCTGTATTCGTTTGGTTCTTCCTGGAGAAAACAACGTACGGTTATGAATTACGCGCTGTTGGCTTTAATCCACACGCAGCAAAATACTCAGGTATGAGCGTAAAACGTAACATTGTTTTAGCTATGGTCATCTCAGGCGCTTTAGCGGGTATTGGTGGGGCTATGGAAGGTATTGGAACATTTGGTTACATGTATACGCATGGCGCGTTTACGAACCTTGGATTTGATGGTATTGCTGTTGCTTTACTTGGTGCTAATACAGCGCCAGGTGTTGTGCTTGCTGCCTTCTTGTTTGGTGCCTTAAAAGTTGGTGCGCTTAGTATGCCGCCGCTATCAGGGGTACCATCTGAATTAGTCGAAATCGTTATTGCGATGATTATTTTCTTTGTTGCCGCAAGTTACATGATTCGACTTCTCATCATGCGATTCAAGAAGGAGGAGAATTAATATGCAATTCATTGATCAATTTATTGCTATGATGCCAATGGTATTGTTCTACTCTGCTCCACTCATTTTTACCGCTCTTGGTGGTGTGTTCAGTGAACGATCAGGTGTCGTTAATATTGGCTTAGAAGGTTTAATGGTTATTGGTGCTTTTAGTGGTATTGTCTTTAACATCTTCACAGCAGATATCTTTGGTGCTTTCACACCTTGGCTATCACTTTTAGTTGGTGCTGTGGCAGCGGGGATTTTCTCTCTTATGCATGCAGTGGCTGCTGTATCATTTAGAGCGAATCAAGTAGTAAGTGGTGTTGCGATTAATATGTTGGCTGTTGGACTAGGGGTGTTTCTAACTCGTGAAATTTTTGGTCGTGGTCAAACAGATTCAATCACACAACCTTTTTACACACGCTCTGTACCAATTCTCTCAGATATTCCAGTCATTGGTGATATGTTCTTTAGTGGTGCTTATTATACAACGTACATTGCTATTATCGTAGCTGTACTTGGTTGGTATGTACTTTATAAGACAGCTTTTGGATTACGCTTGCGTGCAGTTGGTGAGCACCCAATGGCTGCTGATACAAACGGAATTAATGTAACAAGAATGCGTTATATCGCTGTTATACTTTCTGGTGTTTTAGCGGGTCTAGGTGGTGCTACTTATGCGCTAACTATTTCACTAAGTTTTGCTGGGTCGACTATTTCAGGTCAAGGGTTTATGGCCCTAGCTGCCGTTATCTTTGGTAAGTGGCATCCTCTTGGTGCACTTGGTGCGGCCTTCTTCTTTGGATTTGCCCAAAGTTTAAGTGTCGTTGGTGCAAACTTCGAATTCCTTGCGAACGTACCAGGATTTTACTTGACCATTGCGCCATATGTATTAACAGTGTTAGCCTTAGCTGGTCTTATCGGTCGTGCGGATGCACCTAAAGCGAATGGTGATCCATATATTAAAGGTAGCCGTTAATATTATCGTTGTGTTTATCATAGACTACGAGTACTCATGGAGGGTATTCGTAGTCTTTTTAGGTTGCGATTAGAGCTGATGATTGTTTATCAAGAAAATTTACGGTAAAATGATTAAGACTGTGTTTATTGGTTATGCTTGAAGTAAACGAAGGAGGTTTTTATTATGATAGAAGAACAATTAATTGAGAAACAAGGATATAGGTTACATATGATTCATTCAAATAAATTTAAAACGCTACACTTCGTGGCTAAGTTTATTGCACCATTAAATCGGCAAGATGTAACAAAGCGAGCGCTTCTCCCATTTGTTATGCAACAAGCGACAAAGGCTTATGCAAATGCTAATTTATTTAGACAAGCGCTCGATGATTTATATGGCTCGACCTTTTCTATGGATGGAAGTAAAAAAGGGGAGATGCACATTCTTACTGCACGCATGTCGGTCGTTAATCCATTGTACTTATCCTCCAATGAACCTATTCTAGAAGAGGCAATCACATTTTTTAGTGAGACACTCTTTAAACCAAAAGTGGTTGGGGATGGTTTTGACCCTAAAATAGTTGCGCGAGAAAAATTAGCACTCGGACAAAAGATTGACAGTATCAAAGACAACAAAATGCAATTGGCCAATATGCGTCTCATTGAAGAGATGTGTGAAGGCGAACCTTATCAAACTCACGTCCATGGTTATCCAGCTGATTTTGATGCTATTACACCAGAATCTCTTTATACCTATTATCAAACGGTGATACGTGATGAACCAATGGATATTTATGTTATTGGTGATTTAACAGGTCTTGATTTTGAGCAATTATTTGATAAGGTGATTAAGCGTTCGGCGAATCAACCGATGCCTGTTATTTCAGCAGAAGATAAACAGGTTACATCACCTAAAGAGATTATTGAAAAAGAACCTATTCAACAAGGTAAGTTACATTTTGGTTTTAGAACACATACGCGTTATCAAGATAGTGATTATCCCGCCCTGCATGTATTTAATGCCATCTTTGGTGGGTTTCCGAGTTCTAAATTATTTATTAACGTCAGAGAAAAAAATAGCCTAGCATATTATGCGGCTTCTCGATTTGAAAGCCATAAAGGCTTATTGTTTGTTTTTAGTGGTATTGCCCCGGCGGACTTCAATAAAGCAAAAACGATTATTCTAGAACAGTTAGAAGCGATGAAAAAGGGTGACTTCTCTGATGAACAGATCAAGGAAGCACAGTCATTAATCATTAATCAATACAAAGAAAACCTTGATGAAGCCTATGGCATGATTGAAATGTTATACAACCAGCAATTGGGTGGTACACGTCAAATATCGGATTTTGTAGCGAGTATAGAAAACGTTACGAAAGATGCGATCATTCGTGTGGCCAATCGCATGGAATTAGATACAACCTATTTCTTAACGCAGAATGAGGAGGCTTAAGTTATGGAGAAAACGATTCATAAACAAATTAATGAAACAATATACCGTGAAACCTTATCCAATGGTTTAGAGGTCATGCTCGTGCCAAAACCGGAACTTGAGCAAACGTATGGGGTTTTCACAACCAATTACGGGTCGATTGATAATCAATTTGTTCCGTTAGGTGAAAAAGATATGATCAAAGTCCCTGATGGTATTGCGCACTTTTTAGAACATAAGTTATTTGAAAAAGAAGACCATGATGTCTTTCAAGAATTTACAGCTCTAGGTTCTTCCGCCAATGCTTTCACCTCATTTACTAAAACAGCTTACTTATTTTCTGCTACATCAAATATAAAGAAAAACACTGAAATTTTGCTTGATTTTGTTCAGGATCCATATTTTTCGAAAGCTTCTGTTGAAAAAGAGAAGGGGATTATTTCACAAGAAATCCAAATGTATGATGATCAAGCGGACTGGCGTGCATTCTTTGGGATTATTGAAGCTATGTATCAAAATCACCCTGTAAAAATTGATATTGCCGGTACGGTTGAGTCCATTCAACACATTACAGAAGAAGACCTTTATACTTGTTATCACACGTTTTACCATCCGTCCAACATGACGTTTTGTTTGGTGGGTGCTTTTGACGCAGAAGAGATGCTGGCTGTCATTCGTGAAAACCAAGCGAATAAGTCGTTTGAACCGGCAGAGGACATTAAGCGTGATATACTTATAGAACCTACTCATGTAGATTTAGTACATCACGAACTTAAAATGCCTGTTGTCACGGAAAAATGTATGATTGGTATAAAAGAAACACCGACAAGTAATCCAACGCAATTTATTAAAGAAGAATTAATCAGTGAAATGATTCTTGATTATTTCTATTCGAAATCAGGTGCTTACTATCAAGAACTATATGATTTAGATTTAATAGATGGTAGCTTAGGGTTTGAAACCGAACGTCAGCTATCCTTTGCTTTTTCTTTAATTGGCGCCAATTCAACAGATGTAGAGATGTTTAAAAATGTTGTGTTGAGACAATTAGATACATTTAGAACGTATAGCTTTAGTGACATTGAATTTAAGAGAATGAAGCGTAAAATGATTGGTGGTCTCATGAGAGAGATGAATAGTACGTCGAATATTGCTAATTCAGTAAGCCAATATCACATGTTAGGGATCGATTATTTTACATTATTACCGACGCTTGAGGCTATTACAAAAGAAGATGTAGAGTCCTTTATGCACCAATGGATTAAATCTGATAATGTTGCTTCATTCTTTATAAAAAAAGCGACCAGTGATGAGTAAAAAACATGTGTTAATTATTGGAGCCAGCGGGGCTATTGGCCAACAAATTGTTAAAGACCTTAGTGAAAAAGACTACAGTTTTTCTCTGCATTATCACAAAGGTATTGAACGATTAACACATCAGCTCGCTTCATTACCAAAAGAATCAGTCTTTGAGGTCGTTCAGGGTGATTTATCAACGCCAACTGGTATTGCCTCGTTTATTAAACAGATAACATTCACGCCTGACGCGATTGTGTTTGCTCAAGGCCAAGCGAGTTATGGCCTATTGACAGATTTAACTTCACAAGATATGACGGCGTTATTATCGGTTCATGTAGAATCTTTATGGCGGATCACTCAGCACTTCCTACCAGCTATGATTAAAAAAAGACACGGAGAAATTGTTGTTATATCTTCGATATGGGGTGAGTGTGGTGCGAGCTATGAGGTCGCTTATTCAACAGTTAAAGGCGCACAAATCGCCTTTGTGAAAGCTTTAGCTAAGGAAGTAGGACCTAGTCGTGTGCGCGTCAATGCAGTGACACCCGGTTTTATTGATACAACGATGAACCAACAACTCTCCAACGATGAAAGGTTAGGGCTGTTGGAAGATATTCCATTAGGACGCTTAGGTGAAGTAAGGGACGTTAGCCACCTTGTGCGCTTCTTATTAGCTGATGAGTCAAGTTATGTGACAGGAGAGGTCATGCGTGTCAGTGGCGGTTGGCACATATAATACGTGTAAATGTCCTAAATTCACTTTCTTCTCTTTCATATTTGTCAGAAATCCTTTATTATAGAAGGTAGTATGTTAGATGTACGGATTTTACTAAATGGATGGTGTTAAATATGCTGATTGGTGAACGATTAAAAGAACGGCGCCTTGAAAAAGGCTTAACGATTGATGATATACAAAATCAAACAAAAATACAAGCGCGACATATTAAAGCAATTGAAAGAAACGATTTTTCTCTTATTCCAGGCGACTTTTACGTGCGCGCCTTTATTAGAGAGTATGCCCAAGCTGTTGGATTAGATGTTGAAGCCCTAATAGCAGAGCATCAAGCAGAATTGCCCGCAACAGTAAACGATGATACACGTGATTTTACGAGGTTAAAGCGATCGAGAACAAAAGCAACACCTTCAGAAAAATCACCTTTTCAAATGTTGTTACCTACCATCTTTGTTTTACTATTTATCTTCTTGATTGGTTTTATTATTTATGAGTTTGTCTTAACAAATGAAGCCCCAATAAGTGAAGATATTGCAGAAGAAAACCCATCGTCTGTCGCAGATCCTGTAACTATTCCACCAGAGGATGAAACAGCACCTGACACGCCTACAGATGAAGACAATGATTCTGAAGACGTGCCGAGTGATAGCGTAGACGAGGATGATGCGTCTGATCAACAAGAACCCTCACTAGATTTAACGAGCTATGAGAATGCAGAATCTCGTTATCGTTTTGTATCAAATGAAGAAACAACGATACTAACAGTTGATACGACTAATCAGAACTGGTTACAGATTGAAGATGATGCTGGCCAATCATTGTATGAAGCTATGCTTACGACGAGCAACGGACCAGTTGAGATTGATATCACAGATTATGAATTTGTTTATTTAAGGTTCGGTGAACCTGGTGTTATTTCGATTGAAATCAATGGTGAAGCTTTGACTTTCTCAGAAGATATGAATATGAGTACCGTTCAAAGAGTATGGATTTATTTGAACGAAGCTGATCCAAATGACGCACAGTAAATCACGACCCTTCTTAAAAGTAGCTTACTTCTAAGAAGGGTCAGTCTATTATAGAAAGAGGTTTATTTATGAACATACCTAATCGTATTACTATTTCACGTATTCTCCTTATCCCTGTATTCATTTTGCTTTTGACGCTACCTCTGGATTGGGGAAGTGTCTCTATTGGCTCTAATTCTATACCCATGGTCCATCTCGTTAGTGCCTTAATATTTATTATTGCTTCAGGTACTGATTGGGTAGATGGTTACTATGCGCGTAAATATAACTTAGTGACTAATTTAGGAAAATTTCTTGACCCGATGGCTGATAAATTGTTAGTTTCTGCTGCTTTTGTTTTACTAGTAGAGCTTGGTATGGCACCCGCATGGCTAGTCATTATTATATTATCACGTGAATTTGCCGTTACGGGCTTACGTCTTGTTGCTGCAGGAGAAGGTATTGTATTGGCTGCGGGCCAAATGGGCAAATGGAAAACGACTTTCCAACTTGTTTCCATTTCGTTTTTGTTACTACACGATTTTCCATTCTCCTATCTTGATCTAGGTTTCTCAGTCGGAACGATTCTCTTATACATTGCCTTAATCTTAACAGTCATCTCTGGTCTGGATTATTTCATTAAAAATTGGCATGTAATGAAGGAGTCTAAATAGATGGCGCAGCTTAAAGCAGAGATTATTGGCGTTGGAACAGAACTGTTACTTGGACAAATCGCGAATACAAATGCACAGTGGATTTCAGAGGTGTTAGCTAATCAGGGAATCAGTGTATATTACCACCAAGTCGTTGGTGATAACGAAAAACGTCTTTTCGATACTTTCTCACTTGCTGCTAATCGGTCAAATCTTGTATTTGTCACTGGAGGACTCGGCCCAACAGATGATGACCTTACACGAGATGTTTTGAGCGATTTTACAGGAAAAACATTGTATCAAGACGCCCATGTTGTTGAACAACTCGAAGTGTTTTTTAAAAAACGTGGACGGGGAATGTCTTTAAATAATATGAAACAAGCCAATGTCATTGAAGGTGCGACACTTATTCCCAATGAGGCTGGTACGGCACCGGGGATGATCGTACGCCATCAACAGACGACATTTATTATTATGCCTGGTGTGCCTAATGAAATGAAAAAAATGATGGAAGATACGGTTCTTCCGTATTTACGCGAGACTTTTGACTTAGAAGATGTGATTCTCTCTAAAATGATACGCTTTATCGGTATTGGGGAATCACAATTAGAAATGGAAGTAAAAGATTTAATTGATGCACAGACGAATCCAACAATCGCTCCGCTAGCAAGTGATGGTGAGGTGGCGTTGCGAATAACGGCCAAAGCAAAGACCGCTCATAAAGCGCAACAATTAAATAAGCAAATCGAGGATGCCCTTTATTTACGTGTCGGTCAGTATATCTATGGCTACAACCAAGAGACAATTGCTGAGATTGTTGTACAAGGTTTGAAAGACCAAGAACTAACACTGAGTGCCGCTGAAAGTTTAACAGGTGGTAAATTTAGTGATGCGATGATCTCTGTGCCTGGAGCTAGTCATGTGTTTAAAGGTGGCGTGGTTAGTTATAGTAATAACGTTAAAATTGAGGCGCTCGGTGTAAAAAAAGAGACAATCATGCAACATGGAGCGGTGAGTGAGCAAACGGCTCTTGAGATGGCACGACAAGTGAAACATTTACTTAATACAGATGTCAGTGTTAGTTTTACTGGTGTAGCCGGGCCCGATCACTTAGAAGGTCACGCACCTGGCACTGTGTACATCTGCTTGTATCAAAGTGATGAACACTACCGATTAGAGAAGTTTGAATTTGTTAACCATCGTGAACTGATACGTGCGCGTGCGGTTAAAAAAGCGTTGGAATGGTTGCATATTTTCTTGCAGTCAAATAATACGTGAAACAAGTAAAAAAAAGTGGGATGAGCTATTTTCTCCCACTTTTTATTAGGTAAACAGACAGAACGTTTATTCGTTTTTTGCTTGTTTATTTTTCAAAAAAACGTTATGATATAAAAAGAGTGATAAAAATTTCATGATAAGTATGAAGGAGGAAATATATATGAGTGATGATCGTAAAAAAGCGTTGGATATGGCGCTTAAATCAATAGAAAAGCAATTTGGTAAAGGGTCAATAATGAAACTAGGTGAGCGAGCAGAACAAAAAATCCCAACGGTTTCAAGTGGTTCGCTCGCTATTGATATCGCTTTAGGTGTTGGTGGTTATCCAAGAGGACGGATTATTGAAATATACGGACCAGAATCTTCAGGTAAAACAACGGTCTCCTTACATGCGATTGCTGAAGCGCAAAGACAAGGTGGAACGGCTGCATTTATCGATGCAGAGCATGCGCTTGATCCGGTTTACGCTAAAGCTCTCGGTGTTAATACAGATGAGTTATTACTTTCACAACCAGACACAGGAGAACAAGCATTAGAAATCGCTGAAGCATTGGTGCGAAGTGGCGCTGTTGATATTGTTGTTATTGACTCAGTGGCTGCGCTTGTACCTAAAGCGGAAATTGAAGGTGAGATGGGTGATTCACATGTTGGTTTACAAGCTCGCCTTATGTCACAAGCATTACGTAAACTATCCGGTGCAATCAACAAGTCAAAAACAACAGCTATCTTTATTAACCAGATTCGTGAAAAGATTGGTATTATGTTTGGTAATCCTGAGACGACACCTGGTGGTCGTGCGTTAAAATTCTATTCTTCGATCCGTTTAGAAGTACGTAGGGCAGAAACAATTAAACAAGGTAATGACATGGTTGGTAACCGCACGCGAGTAAAGGTTGTAAAAAACAAAGTAGCACCGCCATTTAAACAAGCGGAAGTAGATATTATGTACGGCGAAGGTATATCACGAGAAGGTGAAATGTTAGACATTGCTTCAGACCTAGACATCGTTCAAAAAAGTGGTGCATGGTATAGTTATAAGGGTGAACGACTCGGTCAAGGGCGTGAAAATTCAAAACAATTCTTGAAGGAAAATCGAGAAGTTAAAGATGAAATATATCAAGCGGTTCGTGCGCATTATAATTTCGATGGGACGGCTCCTAGTGAGGCGCCTGTAGAAGCGAATCAAGAAATGGACGACTTATTACCAGAAGATGAATAAAAAGAGGGACATCCCCCTCTTTTTTTTTCGCATTTTATAAGATATTTAAGTCAAGGTATAATTGGTTCTTACGCAATTTTGGGGATAATATATGCGCCTAACAAATATAAATTCGTTTATTTTTTGAAATTAGGGTTGATAGAGAATTCTTAGA
>NZ_FOWN01000023.1 GCF_900115465.1 Halolactibacillus alkaliphilus | reverse complement strand
CAGCTTGTCAAAATAGACAAATGGTTCCCCTCTACAAAAACTTGCTCTAACTGTGGTTTTGTAAAAGAAATCAAATTATCAGAGCGCACTTATCGATGTGATTGTGGATTAAACCTTGATAGAGATTATAATTCAGCACTCAATATCAAAAAAGAAGGTATTCACTTATTAGCAAGTGCCTAATGAAAATATAAACTCTTGGAACAAGAGGGTTAGCTTGGTCAATTTCGTCAGCTATCAAAAGTGGCGATTACCCAAGAAGCCCCCACTTCAAGCAACCCGTAAGGGTGGTAAGTGGTGGGAGTAGTTCACTAAAGATGACTCTCTTAAGGTGGTCATTCAATACAAGAAAAATGGGGAATACGAAACTTTAGAACGAGACTTTTTACTAAAAGATTACATGCAAAAACACTGAATTTAAGAGTTCATATTAAATAGTTAAAAAAGATGAATGAAAAACAGCCCTACAGTTGTTATAAAAAATTGTGGGGTTGTTTTTCTGTGGTTAAATGGGTTGATCATTTTAGAGTAAGAAGATACCTGTCACCGTCATAACACAGTGAAGGAGTGGGTAACAGAGCGTTACGGTTAGATAACCACTTCTGGACGAGAAGATGCCCAATTGGGTAACTTTGTATTTCATTATCGGGCAGAGAGTCACACCCTCACCTTTAAGATAATCGCTTAGTGTGTGATTAGCCTCTCTGACGTTGTTTTCCCTTATGGTCAAGATTATGTCACGCATGCCGTTTTGATACAAATGCATCTAAAAGATAAGGAAAAGTACGGAAAGCCCATTGGATGGTCACTTGAGGACCATGGTGACTACTACAACGTTAAATGTTTGATTGACGTGTCGCCTGTACCCTATGTGAATGCCTCAACATCAACCGGCATGATTGGATGCAATGGACGTTTATGACGTGCACCCCGTTTTTTGTCAGAACGCAGGTGTTCTATAAGACAGAACGATTTAACCAAAGCAAGTTGTGCACTATTTCCCCAAGAGGCTTTAACAGATGTTGAGAAAATAGGTTTGCGGCTAGAAAACCCCCTGCTTAGTTGAACGAGCAGGGGGCACCTTTGTCGTCCCCTTTTGGAATCATCTTCCTCAAATGTTCATTAGAATGTTAGGTGGGGATAGTTCAATTAGAATTTAACGGGTTGAGTCGAGTGTTTTTTAGGGCAATGATGCTGGGTAAGGCATTTTCGCTTAAAGACGGATGAAAGATAGGAAATATGCTACACTAGAGGTATGTCGATATATGTGATTTGATTATCGCTGCATATTGATTTGAACGACTATATGTAATAAACTAGGGAGAAGAACGTACGTTTCCTGGAGGTGGAATTTAACGTGATACATTTAAGGGTAAGAAGTGGTTATAGCTTTATGCAGAGCACAGTGAAATTGACCAACTACATAACCTTCGCAAAAGAACATCAATTAAATAGACTTGTTTTGACAGATGATGATACCTTATTCGGAGCGTATAACTTCTACGAACTGTGTTTAAAACACCAAGTGACACCTGTTATTGGTATGTCAATTAAAGTTAAATCCGATGACTTAACAGAGCGTGTGCTAATCTATTGTAAAAATTACCAAGGTTATCAGGCATTGATGGAGCTAAGTTCATATACCCAGCTTAATAAAGAACCGATTTCAATGGCTCAATTAAAAGATTATGATGAAGATATAAAAATTATTGTGCCAGACAAGTTTCTCTTACGCAAAGCAGATCAAGAGATGTTAACTTTAGCTATAATCGATCAGTGCTTAGCTGAGTGGCCAAAAGAAACACATATAGGCCTTTCAAAGTTAACGGTATCTGAAGCTGTTTTACAACATGAAAAGACAGTTTTGTTGACGGATGTCTGCTATTTAAGACTGGAAGAAAAGGAAGCGTATCAAGCATTACGCAAAATGGACAAGCAAAATAATCAAGACAGCGCCGACGCTGGTCACCATTACTTAACTCAAGAAGAACTTATCAATCAAGTGCCAGAAACCTTAATTAACCGAACGAATCAATTTACACAAGCGTGTACGTTTGATATGCCGCCAAAGGAAAAACTCTTACCGAAATTTCCGTTACCTGAGAATCAATCACCTCATCGTTATTTAACTAAACTATGTGAAGAAGCGCTAGAGAAGCGCTACGGTGCTCATGAAGTAGCAAAAGAACGCCTCAAATACGAACTTGCTGTCATTAATAAAATGGGTTTCAGTGATTATTTTTTAATTGTTTCAGACTTCATTCGCTATGCACGAGAAAATCAAATTATGGTGGGACCAGGACGTGGATCGGCTGCGGGGTCCATTGTAAGTTACTTACTCAACATTACGCTAATTGATCCGCTGAAATACGGCTTGTTATTTGAGCGGTTTTTGAACCCAGAGCGAGTAACGATGCCTGATATTGACATTGATTTTTCAGATTACGGGCGAGAAAAAGTAATTCATTACGTCAAGGATAAATATGGGCGAGAACACGTAGCTCAAATTGGCACGTTTGGAACATTTAAAGTACGATCAACAATCCGTGAACTGGCAAAAGTATATCATCTGCCTGATGATACTTTACAGTATATTCTTAAATTATTGCCTCATGACCCCTCGCTAACCATTGCGCGAGCGGTCAAAGAGTCGCCAGACTTGCTAAGTTATATTAAGCAGTCGGATGAATTACAGCGCTTCTTTAAAATTGCCCACACAATAGAGGATTTGCCGAGGAATTTATCAACGCATGCAGCAGGACTCGTTATCTATCATGATTGTCTAACAAAGCACACGCCATTAACGTTAGATAGTGAAGGGCATTATTTAACACAGTATAATATGACTGATTTAGAGTCAATTGGCCTACTTAAAATCGACTTTTTAGGACTGAAAAACTTAACCATTATTGAACAGATTGTTAAAGATGTGAGGAAAAAACATGCGCCCGATTTTAAGATTGAGGACGTCTTACTAGATGATGTGAAAACATATGATTTATTGACCAAAGGTCATACATTAGGGGTTTTTCAGTTAGAATCAAAAGGGATGCAAGAGACATTGACACGGTTAAAGCCAACACATTTTGAAGATATTGTTGCCGTAAATGCTTTGTATCGTCCAGGTCCGATGGCCTTTATTGACACGTATATTAAACGTAAAGAAGGACGTGAACAGGTTCAGTATCTACACACTGATTTAGCGCCGATTTTGTCGGACAGTTATGGTGTATTAATATATCAAGAACAAATCATTCAAGTGGCGCATCAATTTGCTGGCCTTACTTTGGGCGAAGCCGATTTATTACGTCGTGCTGTTAGTAAGAAAAACAAAGAAGCTATCGAGAAAGCGAAAGTAAGATTTTCATACGGATGTTTACAAAAAGGTTATAAGCCAGCGATTGTTGAAGAAGTTTTTTCTTGGATTTTAAACTTTGCTAATTATGGTTTTAACCGTAGTCATGCGGTTAGTTACAGTATGATTTCATATCAACTGGCTTTTTTGAAAGCTCATTACCCTAAAAGTTTTTATACGGCTTTATTAAATGATGCTTACGGATCACAAGAGAAGTTGATGCAGTATGGTCATGAAGTGAAACGAACGGGTATTAAATTGCTTGCACCAAATGTAAATCAAAGCCTGCATGCGTTTACTTCAGAAAAATACGGTATCCGTATGGGGTTGAGAGCAATAAAAGGGCTAAGTTATCCAGTCATTGACGCTATAGTCAAAGAACGCCGCATAGCGCCATATCAGAGCTTATATGACTTTTGTTTGCGTGTGCCTTTAGATATTGTCAAAAGAAAAGATATTGAAACACTGGTGCTTGCAGGTGCGTTTGATATTTTTAATATAGAACGTGCAGCCCTCTTACAATCCATTGATGCTGCGATTGAAAACGGTACGCTATTTGGTGATATTAGGGGTGATATTGACTGGTTAGACGGTTTTTATCAGATGGAAGAACAATATCCAGACGTCGAACCGATGCCATTAATGGAAAAGCTTAGTTTTGAAAAGGCGCTTGTCGGTATGTATGTTTCTGAGCACCCTTTAAGGCATTATCGACAACAGATTAGGCAACACGGGATTGTAAGTTTAAGTTTCTTAGCGGATGATGGCGTGGTTAAGGAAGTCTATCATATAGTGGCCTATACTGAAGCATTACGCGCGATTAGAACCAAGCGCGGGGAATCAATGGCTTTTTTACAGTTATCTGATGAAGATGCCGAATTTGATATGGTTATATTCCCTGAACAATATCGGGAATATAAAGCGCGACTAGAAGAAGGGCAATTTGTTCAAATTGAATGTAAATTGGAAGAACGTCAAGGAAGGAGACAGGCAATTTTACAAACGGTGTCGACTTTTAGTTTTGATAAGATGCAAGAGGAGAATGTAACGGGTCTAGCCTACTATATTCAGGTCTTAGAATCCTCATTAAATGATGTCTTAGAAAAACTGCAACCACTTATGAGAAAGTATCCAGGTGCCTGCCCTGTTATGCTTTATCAAGCGAGAGATAAGCAACTGTATAAACTTAAAGCGGAATATTATTTAAAAGATCATTATGCTGTAAAAAAACAGTTAATCATAATGTTTGGTGAGGCCAACGTTAAACAAAAAAATATATAGCAATTATCGCCCCTTCAAATCGACATTAAACATGTTGCGTGAGTATTTGAAGGGTTTTTTGCTTCAAACTCGTTAGAAAGTTCGATATTTTCCGAATAAGAGGGGTTGTTATTTACACTAGGTACTAATTTGGTGTAAGATAGTTTTTAGAGTGGTCAGACCAGTAGAAAAAATAAAAAGGGTGGACATTGTTGATGACATTAAGAGAAGAAGCTTTGAACATGCATAAAGAAAATCGTGGTAAGTTAGCCGTCAAATCAAAAGTTGCGATTAACGATAAGCGCGACCTTAGCCTGGCATACTCACCTGGAGTTGCAGAACCGTGTCTTGAAATAGAAAAAGATGAAACAAAAGCGTATATGTACACAATGAAGTCAAATATGGTAGGGGTTGTTACTAACGGAACAGCTGTCTTAGGTCTTGGTGCAATTGGCGCCCAAGCTTCTTTACCTGTCATGGAAGGTAAAGCTGTGTTATTTAAAAACTTTGCTGATGTGGATGCTTTTCCCATTTGCTTAAATACAACTGACCCAGATGAGGTTATTAAAACAGTTGAATTAATGGCACCTACATTTGGTGGCATTAATCTTGAAGATATAAAGGCACCTGAGTGCTTTTATATTGAACAAACATTAAAAGAACGTCTTAATATTCCCGTCTTTCATGATGACCAACATGGGACGGCTATTGTAACACTTGCAGGATTAGTTAATGCATTACATCTTGTTAAGAAAACATTTGCTGAGATTAAGGTTGTCATAAATGGTGCAGGTGCTGCCGGTATCGCCATCGTTAAGCTATTACACTACTTTGGTGTAAAAGATATGATTTTGTGCGATTCTAAAGGTGCTGTTTATAAAGGGCGAGAGACAAGTATGAATAAAGAGAAAGAAGCTGTACTGGCTTACACAAATAAAGACAACCAAACAGGTAGCTTGCGAGAAGTTATGAAAGATGCAGATGTCTTTATTGGTGTTTCGCTGAAAGATTTAGTTGATGAAGATATGATCCGCTCAATGAAACGTGATCCGGTTATTTTCGCAATGGCCAATCCAGACCCGGAGATTACACCAGAGCGTGCTAAAAAAGCAGGTGCCCGTGTGATTGGTACAGGCCGGAGTGATTATCCTAATCAAGTAAACAATGTTCTTGCGTTTCCGGGTATTTTTAAAGGTGCTTTAGCAGTTAATGCAACAGATATAAATGAAGAAATGAAAGTCGCTGCTGTACATGCTATCGCAGAAATTATTGATAAGAAAGATTTACATGAAGAGTATGTCATCCCAGATCCATTTAACCCACAAGTAGCTTTAGCGGTAGCGGAAGCTGTTAGTAAGGCGGCTATTAGGAGTGGTGTAAGTCAAGGTGAATGCATTGATCAACAATAAGCCTCGCACTAAAGCTTACCAAAATGTGTTAGAGAAAATAAAAGATTATATTCAGATTGATCAGCTTAAGCCAGGGGATCGGTTACCTTCAGAGCGAGAGATGGCTGAAGATTTAAAGTTAAGCCGCTCTACTGTCCGAGAAGGTCTAAGAGCCATTGAACTTTTAGGGTTAATTGAAACAAGAAGAGGAGAAGGGACGTTTTTACGTCCTTATCAATCCTATCAGACGTTATCATTATTAGCTGGTTTTATTTTTCAAGATGCCAAAACGAAAGAAAATGTTGATGAGACACTGGTCATGATTGAAAATCTAATTGTCGATTTAGGTCGCTGTCGAGGTCTGAGCAAAATACAACATAAGTGGTCGGGCCACGGTTACAGTTATTGGTGTCGTCGCGGCTACAAAGCAACATTTGAGGTCATTTTAGATGTGATGGATAATCAGTTGTTAGAAAAAATATGGTATTTACTTTACGCTTTTTATTTATCAATTGAAGATAAGCAACATATAAGAACAGTAAAGGATTTATTTAAGTTATTTGATGTAGAAATTAAAGCTGAACAATAAAGGGGGAGTCATTGATGCAGTTTAAGAATATCTTTCATAAAAAGAAAAAGTATGCGTCAATTCCAACAGAAAAAGCAAAGCAAGATATTCCAGAAGGACTTGTAGAAAAGTGTAGCTCATGCGGAAAGATTTTTTACGAAAAAGAATGGTCTCAACAGTTAAAAGTATGCCCGAATTGTGGGACACATCATAGATTAACGGCATATGAACGGATTCAGTCATTACTAGATGACAATACATTCATCGAATGGGATCAACAGATGGAGACAACAAATCCACTAAACTTCCCCGACTACCAAGAGAAATTAAAAAAAGATCAACAAAAAACGGGTTTAAAGGATGCGGTTGTCACAGGTAAAGGAACCATTAACGGTTTCCAGACAGCGATCGTCGTGATGGATCCTTTCTTCCGAATGGCGAGTATGGGCGCCGTTGTTGGTGAAAAAATCACACGTACGCTTGAAAATGCTCGTGTTGAGCAATTGCCTGTTATTATCTTTACTGCCTCAGGCGGTGCTCGCATGCAAGAAGGAATGATTAGTTTGATGCAGATGGCAAAGACGTCAATGGCCGTTGATCGCTTCAGTCGAAGTGGTGGTTGTTTAATTAATGTATTTACTCATCCAACAACGGGCGGTGTAACCGCAAGTTTTGCTTCGATTGGTGATTATCATTTTGCTGAACCGAAAGCATTGATTGGTTTTGCGGGACGACGCATTATTGAGCAAACAATCCGCGAGAAGTTGCCAGAAGATTTTCAAACAGCGGAGTTTCAACTTGAACATGGTCAAGTGGATAAAGTGATACACCGCCATGAACTAAAGACGGTATTAACAACTGTCCTTGACATGCACCAAGTGAAAGGGCGTGAGAGATAGTGAGACAAGCATTGGCATTCGAAAAACCTATTGTAGAGTTAAAAGATAAAATAAAAGAACTAAAAAAGCTGGCAGAAGAGAATGATTTAACACTAGATGATGAAATTAAAACGATGGAACAAAGACTGGAACGTTTAGAGCAAGATGTTTATGATCATTTATCTATTTGGGATCGCGTTCAGATAGCGAGACATCCAGAAAGACCTACAGCACTTGATTATATCGATCGCTTATTTACTGGCTTTATTGAACTACATGGTGATCGATTGTTCCGAGATGATCCGGCGATTATTACAGGCATAGCTAAATATAAAGATGTGCCTGTAACGATTGTTGCCCAGCAACGCGGGAAGAACACAAAAGAAAATTTATATAGAAATTTTGCCAGTCCGCATCCTGAAGGTTATCGAAAAGCTTTACGTCAAATGAAGTTAGCAGAAAAATTTAATCGTCCAATCATTAGCTTGATTGATACAAAGGGGGCGCATCCAGGTAAAGGCGCAGAAGAACGAGGTCAAGGTGAAGCAATTGCTCGAAATTTAATGGAAATGGCACACTTAACAGTACCGATTATTGCGATTGTCATCGGAGAAGGTGGCAGTGGTGGTGCTTTAGGTATTGGGTTGG
This sequence comes from Halolactibacillus alkaliphilus, assembly GCF_900115465.1. Classification (GTDB taxonomy): domain Bacteria; phylum Bacillota; class Bacilli; order Bacillales; family Amphibacillaceae; genus Halolactibacillus; species Halolactibacillus alkaliphilus. The sequence continues at coordinate 36,379 of NZ_FOWN01000023.1, read as the reverse complement.
CTGATCAAGTGCATATGCTAGAAAATGCGACGTATTCTGTTATTTCGCCAGAAGGTGCGGCTAGTATCTTATGGAAAGATGCAACGAAAGCTGAACAAGCAGCAGAATCTTTAAAGATTACAGCGAAAGACCTAAAAAAGCTTGGAATTATTGATGAAATTATCCCTGAAGTAAGAGGTGGGGCCCATAGAGATGTCACAATGCAAGTTGCATATCTGGATGCTTACTTAGAAAAAACGATGCAGTATTTAGCTAAAATTCCCGCAGAACAGTTACCGGAATTAAGATGGAGTAAATACAAGAAATTAGGAGGAGTTATCGAATAAAAATCGTAAGTGTATGGCAAAAAGTATGAAAAAATCTTAAAACTTAGTTAAAATATTAAATTATCTTGAAAACACCCCTAATTCTCTTGATTTAGGGGTGAGATTTTGTCGGCTTTCATGTATAATCATAGATGAAATTACATTCATCGATAATGTATGTTATAATGAGTGAGTTTTAAAAGAGAAAGAAGCTAATTGAGGTGAAAGCATGAAAAGAATTGGAGTTTTAACTAGTGGGGGCGATGCTCCAGGTATGAACGCAGCGATTCGTGCTGTTGTTCGTAAAGCGATTTATCATGACATGGAGGTTTATGGCATCTATAATGGATACCAAGGCCTTATGGACGGTAAAATCGAGCAGTTGAATGTAGGTTCAGTTGGTGACATCATCCAAAGAGGTGGTACGATACTTTATTCTGCGCGTTGTGAAGAATTTAAAACAGATGAAGGTCAGAATAAAGGGATTGAACAGCTGAAGAAATTAGGAATTGAGGGCCTCATCGTTATCGGCGGGGATGGTTCATTCCAAGGTGCTGCAAAATTAACAGCTAAAGGGTTCCCGTGTATTGGTATTCCTGGAACGATTGATAATGATATCGCAGGGACTGATTACACGATCGGTTTTGATACAGCGCTTAATACGATTATAGAAGCTGTTGATAAAATCAGAGACACAGCGACGTCACATGAGCGTACGTATGTCATCGAAGTTATGGGGCGTGATGCAGGAGACTTAGCATTATGGGCAGGTCTAGCCAACGGTGCCGAATCAGTGCTAATTCCTGAAAAAGACGAACCATTTGAAAACGTCGTTGATCGTCTAAAACGCGGCTCTGAGCGTGGCAAAAAGCATAGTATTATTATTCTTGCTGAAGGTGTAGGTAGTGGTTTTGAGTATGGTAAAAAGATTGAAGAAGCAACCAACTTTGAAACACGCGTAACAGTCCTTGGGCATATTCAGCGTGGAGGACGTCCTACAGGTGCGGATCGTGTACTTGCAAGTCGCCTAGCTGGAAAAGCCGTCGATTTATTACTCGATGGTAAGGGTGGACGTATGGTTGGTATTCAAAACAACCAACTGGTTGATCATGACATTATCGAAGCGTTAAATCAAAAGCACAATGTCGATATGTCTCTATATCAACTTATGACTGAAATATCTATCTAAATATAAATAGATAAATGTGTTGTAAAATTTCAAGGAGGAATTTATCAAATGAGAAGAACTAAAATTGTTTGTACAATTGGACCAGCTTCAGAATCAACTGAAAAGTTAGAACAGTTAATCGAAGCGGGAATGAACGTTGCACGTCTGAATTTTTCACACGGTGATTTTGATGAGCATGGTGCTCGTATTAAAAATATTAGAGAGGCAGCAGCTAAATTAGGTAAAACTGTTGCAATTCTTTTAGATACGAAGGGACCAGAAATCCGTACAGGTACGATGAAAGACGGTCAGGTAGACATCGTCAAAAATCAATTCATTAACATCACAATGGACGAAGATTTCCTAGGGACAACTGACAAATTTGCCGTTACTTATCCAGAATTAATTAACGACGTACATGTTGGTTCAAAAATCTTACTAGATGATGGCCTTATCGAACTTGAAGTTGTTGAAATTCTTGAAGATCAAAAAGAATTAAAAACAAAAGCTTTAAACTCAGGTTTACTTAAAAATAAAAAAGGTGTAAACGTACCAAATGTAAGTGTCAACTTACCAGGTATGACTGAAAAAGACGCGCAAGACATTTTGTTCGGTATTGAACAAGGCGTTGATTTTGTTGCGGCATCATTTATCCGTCGCGCATCTGACGTGTTAATGATTCGTGATCACTTAGATAACAACGGTGGTAAAGATATTCACATTATCCCTAAAATCGAAAACCAAGAAGGTGTCGATAACTTAGACGCGATTCTTCAAGTAGCTGACGGTTTAATGGTTGCACGTGGGGATTTAGGTGTTGAAATTCCACCAGAAGATGTGCCAGTTGTGCAAAAAGATATGATTCAAAAATGTAACATTGCAGGTAAGCCAGTTATTACAGCAACACAGATGTTAGACTCTATGCAACGTAACCCACGCCCAACGCGTGCTGAAGCATCTGACGTTGCCAACGCTATCTTTGATGGCACAGATGCCATTATGCTTTCAGGTGAAACTGCTGCGGGTGATTACCCTGTTGAGGCTGTTCAAACAATGCACCGCATTGCCCTTAAAACAGAATCAGTATTGGATCACAAAGCCATCTTAGACCGTCGTTCTAAAACAAGTGAAATGACAATGACAGATGCGATCAGTCAGTCTGTTAACCATACAGCAATGAATCTTGATGTTGATGCGATTCTTACGCCGACAAACAGTGGTCAAACAGCGCGCATGATTTCTAAGTACCGTCCTAAAGCGCCAATCGTTGCCGTTACTTTTGATGAAAAAGTAAGCCGTCGTTTAGCTCTTTCATGGGGTGTTAATGCCATTACAGGTGAATTTGCTTATACAACTGATGAAGTGTTAGATCTTGCGATTGAACGTGGTCTTGAAACAGAGAAATTCCATCGTGGTGACCGTGTTATTATTACAGCAGGTGTACCTGTTGGTGAACGCGGAACAACAAACATGATGAAAGTACACATCATTGGAGATGTATTAACACATGGCCAAGGTGTAGGTAAAGGTTCAACAATCGGCCGTGCTGTGTTTGCTAAAAACGCACAAGAAGCAAACGAAAAAGCAAAAGTAGGCGACATCTTGGTTACTTTAGGTACAGATAAAGATATGATGCCTGCACTTGAAAAAGTAAGTGCCATTATTACTGTTGAGGGTGGTTTAACTTCACATGCTGCTGTTGTAGGTCTTGATCTTGCAATTCCAGTTATTGTTGGTGTTGACAATGCAATGGAAGTTATTGAAGAAGGAAAAGAAATTACCATTGATGCTAAAAAAGGCGATATTTACGCAGGGCGCGCAAGCATTCTATAATTCGCCAAATAACCTATATCTTTGTTATAATAAGAGGAGACTTCGGTCTCTTCTTTTTTTCACATATAATGAAAATCGAGAAGTTGTGAAGTTATTTTGATTAAGAGAGGTAAGATACTATGTGGAAGTGGCTTGTGTTAACGATTATGATCATGCCCGCACTTGAGCTTGGTGTGATTTTATGGGCAGGTTCAATCATCGGTGGTTGGTCTGTTTTTGGGTTTATTTTATTTACGGGTTTTATCGGTGCCATTCTTGCTAAACAACAGGGAACAGAGACATTGCAACGTGCCAATATGCGGATGCAAGTTGGTCATATGCCTGGTGAGCAAATTTTTGATGGAATATGTATTCTAGTTGGTGGGCTATTACTTCTTACGCCAGGCTTTATTACCGATACGATCGGTTTTAGTCTTCTCTTGCCAATAACAAGAGGCCCGTTAAAGAGAATACTTAAGCATCAAATAGAACAAATGGTACAAAACGGTCAAGTTATGACTTTTCGTCGCTTTTAATATGTTTATCGATTGATAATGTCAATATAAAATATGCATAACATGTGTATTTTTCCAGAGTGAAGATTCAGATATTTCGTTATATTCAAATGAATTCATGCTTGAAGACTGTATTTTTTATACGATTTATGTTAAGATTATTCGGGAAATGCATCTTAATATGTTATCGATTCATATTAATTAAGAGCAAATGGCGAACAGGGAGATTGAGGGAAGTTATGTTTAATCAATCAACATTATTTTTAATCATATTACTATTACTCGGTTATTTTGGTAAAAACCAATCCATTATCATATCTGTTTATATTTTATTAGGTCTTCAATTGTTTAAATTTGATGCGAAATTGTTTCCTTTTATTCAAGAGCGAGGGATGAGTATTGGTGTTACCATCATCACTTTATCTGTACTCATTCCTATTGCCACAGGTGAGATAGGGTTTACCGAGCTACTAGAAAGTATAAGGAACTATTATGGTTGGATTGCTTTAGGATCAGGTTTATTTGTTTCTATTGTGGCAAGAGGAGGACTTGGTTTACTAGCCAACGATCCGCATTTAACGACAGCACTCGTCATGGGAACGATATTAGCCGTAGTATTTTTACAAGGGGTTGCGGTGGGACCATTGATTGGTGCAGGCATTGCTTATATGATAATGAACATCGTTGATTATGTCATGAAATTACTTTAACAGACAGGGGAGGATATGTAATGTCGACATCTAAAGGATTAGAAGGTATCATCGTTGCCGAAACAGATATTACCTCAATTGAAGAAGGTAAATTGAGTTATGTAGGCTATAATATTGATGATTTAGCAGATTTTGCGACTTTTGAAGAGGTCATCTATTTACTATGGCATAAACAGTTGCCAAGTGAAGAGGAATTACATAAATTAAAGACGCAACTTTTTGAAGAGATGACATTAGAGTCATCATTTATTGAACAGCTTCGTTATATGGTTGTCGATGAAGCGCATCCGATGGATGTGCTAAGAACAGCGGTATCGTTACTTAGTTTATATGATTCAATACATGACCCTGAAGATACGGTAGCGAACATAAATCGTGCTATTAGAATACAGGCGAAGTTAGCCATGATTATTACATCGTTTAATCGATTAAGAAACAATCAGCCGCTCGTAAAACCAATGTCAAACCTTAGCTATGCTGAGAACTTTTTGTACATGTTACACGGAAATGAAGTAGAGCCTCTTGAAAGTGAAGCGTTTAATAAGGCGTTAGTGCTTCACGCAGACCACGAGCTTAATGCCTCTACATTCACTGCGCGTGTTTGTGTCGCTACTTTGTCAGACTTATACTCAGGCCTTACAGCGGCCATTAGTGCACTAAAAGGACCACTGCATGGTGGTGCTAATGAACAAGTCATTAAGATGTTGATGGATATTAAAGAGGTAGAGTCTGCCATTCCGTATGTGAAAGAAAAAATGGCCAATAAAGAGAAGATTATGGGGATGGGACATCGTGTCTATAAACAAGGCGATCCTCGGGCAAAACATTTAAAAAACATGTCTAAACAAATTACGCAACTAAAAGGAATGCCAGAGTGGTATGAAATGTCTGAAAAGATTGAAGCTTTTGTAAAAGAAGAAAAAGGATTGCCAGCGAACGTTGACTTTTATTCAGCGTCAATGTATCATGCACTAGGCATTCCACATGATTTATTTACACCTATTTTTGCGATGAGCAGAACATCAGGGTGGGTGGCGCACATGCTTGAGCAATATGCCAATAATCGATTGATTCGTCCGCGTGCAGAATACGTAGGGAAAGAAAATCAAACATATCAACCTGTGAATGAACGTTAAAAAACGTTTACCTATATATAAAATCTCAAGGAGGAAATCTAGATGACTCAAGGTGAAAAAATTACGGTAGAACAAGGGGAAGTTATAACACCAAATCATGCTATTATCCCATTTATTGAAGGGGATGGAACGGGTCCTGATATTTGGAACGCTGCAAGTCGCGTATTACAAGCTGCTGTTCAAAAAGCTTATGATGGGAAAAAATCTATTGTTTGGAAAGAAGTATTAGCAGGTGAAAAAGCCTTTAATGAAACAGGTGAATGGCTTCCAGAAGCAACACTTGATGCCATTCGTGAATATAAAATTGCGATCAAAGGGCCACTTACAACACCAATTGGTGGCGGTATTCGCTCATTAAACGTCGCATTACGTCAAAAATTAGATTTATTTACTTGCTTACGTCCGGTGCGTTATTTTGATGGTGTACCATCACCTGTTAAGCGTCCTGAAGATACTGATATGGTCATTTTCCGTGAAAATACAGAAGACATTTATGCGGGGATCGAATGGGCCGAAGGTTCTGATGAAGTGAAAAAAGTGATTGATTTCTTACAAAATGAAATGGGTGTTACAAATATTCGCTTCCCGGAAACTTCTGGTCTTGGTGTAAAGCCAGTTTCAGAAGAAGGAACAAAGCGTATTGTGCGTGCAGCGATTGATTATGCGATTAAAGAAGGCCGTAAGAGTGTCACCCTCGTCCACAAAGGTAACATTATGAAGTTTACTGAAGGAGCCTTTAAAAACTGGGGATATGAATTAGCCGATACAGAATTTAAAGAGCACGTCTTTACTTGGGCAACGTATGACAAAATTGTTGAAGAAGATGGAAAAGAAGCAGCCGATCGTGCACAAAAAGAAGCAGAGGCTGCTGGGAAAATTATTGTTAAAGATGCGATTGCGGATATCTTCCTTCAACAAATTTTAACGCGTCCCAAAGAGTTTGATGTGGTTGCTACGATGAACTTAAATGGCGACTACATTTCAGACGCACTTGCAGCACAGGTAGGAGGTATTGGTATTGCTCCTGGTGCCAATATTAACTATGAGACAGGTCATGCTATTTTTGAGGCGACTCACGGTACAGCACCTAAATATGCAGGGCTAGATAAAGTTAATCCATCATCTGTTATTCTATCAGGTGTATTAATGTTAGAACACTTAGGATGGAATGAAGCAGCGGACTTAATTACTAAAGCAATGGATCGGACAATTGGTTCAAAGGTGGTAACATATGATTTTGCTCGCCTGATGGACGGTGCAACAGAAGTTAAAACAAGCGAATTCGCTGATGCTTTAATTAGTAATATGGCATAATATTTGTTCGAACGCATAATGACTAGTGTTTTAGTTATTATGCGTTTTTTTGTTAGTAAAAGAAGGATCAAAATCAGGTCAGTTTAAAAAAGAAATATATTAATAGAAAAAATAGATGTCCTTATATAATCACTCATCTTCATTTGAATTCAAAAATTTACATAAACTTTACTTTGTAAAGTAAATTTAACGGATTGTTTTAATAGTCTGACTTTCATTTATTGACTAAACAGGCTATGATAAATGTGAACGAAACGTGAAGGAGGTATGAAGGTTGAGTAAAAAAATATTGATTGTTGATGATGAAGAATCAATTGTTACCTTGTTACAATATCATATAGAAAAAGCGGGTTTTAAAACAGATGTGGCATACTCAGGTACTGAGGCGCTCGCCAAAGCGATGAAGCATGACTATGAGCTTATTGTGCTTGATTTAATGTTACCAGGTATGGAGGGAACGGAAGTTACTAAAGCGTTACGACGTGAAAAAATAGATAGTCCTATTCTAATGCTAACCGCAAAAGATGATGAATTTGATAAAATTCTAGGGTTAGAGCTAGGTGCGGATGATTATTTAACAAAGCCGTTTAGTCCAAAAGAGGTTGTTGCAAGAATTAAAGCTATTTTACGTCGGACTAATAAACCTAAAGAAGAGGAATCCGTCTACTTGTCCCTTGGTAACTTGACTATTTATCCAGAACAGTATGAAGCGATGCTTGAGGGAGAACCATTAACGTTTACGCGAAAAGAATTTGAGTTGTTATTTTATCTCGCTAAACATAAAGGGAAAGTCTTATCACGTGATCAATTACTGACGGCTGTGTGGAATTATGATTTTGCCGGAGATACGCGTATCGTTGACGTTCATATCAGTCATTTACGTGAAAAAATCGAACCCGACACTAAACAACCTATCTATATAAAAACCGTTCGAGGGTTAGGTTATAAAATGGAGGAACCTAAAATATGACACCAAACCGTCGTCTCTTTTTGTCTCAATTGATGGCTGTGAGTGGATTATTTGTTTTGCTTGTTTATGCCATTGTACCTTTAGTCTCTGGGAGTGAGCAGTATATTGTTTTCTTTTTACTGACAGGAGCGTATTTTGCGATCATTTTACTATTTTATCAAGTGTATAAAAATTATGTTCGCCCAGTAAGATATTTAAGTCATACGATTGAATCTCTCGTGAACGGGAATTACAATGTACGCGTATACGAGGACTATCATATTGATACTGGACGCTTACAAGGGGCTATCAACAAGTTAGCTCGCCACCTACAAGACTTAAATCGACAAGAAAAAATGCATGCACGGCAACTTAACAGTGTCATTGAAAATATGGCGAGTGGGGTTATGTTGATTGATCAACAAGGCTATGTACATTTAGTAAATAAGCGCTTCGTGGATTTATTTGGTCTTGAGCGCGAACGATATACAGAAGCTTTATATTACGACGTTTTAGACCAGGAACAAATTCACGAAACGATCCAGGAAGTATTTTTATATGAACAGCCGATTAAGAATGAAATGACACTAACGAAAGATCTAACTACGTACCACTTAGAAGTTATTGGAGCGCCTTATTTTAATCGTTCACATGATTTAAGAGGAGCTGTACTTGTCTTCCATGATGTGACTGAATTTAAGCGCTTAGAGCAAATGCGCAAGGACTTTGTGGCTAATGTATCGCATGAATTAAGAACACCAATCACATCAATCAAAGGTTTCGCAGAAACGATGCTTGAAGATGATTTAGACAAAGATTTAAGAGTGCGCTTTTTATCGATTATCTACAAAGAAAGTCACCGTCTCCAATTATTGATTCAAGACTTACTAGATCTTTCAAAACTTGAAAAATCTGCATTTCAACTGAATTATCAAACTGTAAATATGGATCATTTAATACAAGAGTCTGTGGAAATGGCAAAAGTTCAGGCAAAAGAGAAAGACATTCGCCTAGTAATTGAAGGCGATACAAACCTAACACTATTAGCAGATTATGATCGTTTAAAACAAGTCATACTCAATTTGATCTATAATGCGATTAATTATACACCAAGCGAAGGTATAGTCACGATTAGCATTACTGACGCGTTAGGTTATATTAAGGTTGATGTCTCAGATAATGGAATGGGTATTGATGCTGCATCTATTCCAAGAATTTTTGAACGCTTCTATCGTGTCGATAAAGCGAGAAGTCGAAACACCGGTGGGACCGGTCTAGGTTTATCGATTGCTAAACATATTATTGAAGCGCACCAAGGGCGTATTGATGTTCACAGTGAAGTAGACAAAGGTTCAATATTTACGATTGTATTACCGAAAGAACAGGCATAAAAGGTCTGTTCTTTTTACTGTGGTCATTATATAATGACGCGACAATATAGGTATAATCAGTTTCGTTTTTTAAATTATGAAAACGTGATAAGATAGGAATAGTATATACTGTTAAAGGATGAATAATTTAGAGGAGTGAGAGTATGTCAGATAAAAAATTAGTATTAATTGATGGAAATAGTGTGTTATATAGAGCATTTTTTGCTTTGCCGTTATTATCCAATAACAAAGGAGTACATACCAATGCTGTCTTTGGGTTTACGAAGATGCTGCTTAAAATTTTAGAGCAAGAATCACCTACGCATGTTCTTGTTGCATTTGATGCAGGCAAGACAACATTCCGTCATGAAACGTATAAAGAATATAAAGGTGGTAGACAAAAAACGCCACCTGAGTTATCAGAACAATTTAATATAGCACGTGAATTGCTAGAGGCCTTTCAAATCAAACATTATGAACTTGAAAATTATGAGGCTGACGATATTATTGGTACGCTCTCTAAACAAGCTGAAACAAAAGGTTTTGATGTTGCCATCATTACTGGAGATAAGGATATGCTGCAATTAGCTTCGGCAAATATAGCTGTGCAGCTAACGAAAAAAGGCATCAGTGAAACGGAAAGTTATACACCGGATTACTTAAGTCAACAATTAGATATTCGTCCTGAACAAATCATTGATATGAAAGCACTTATGGGAGATGCTTCAGATAATATTCCTGGTGTGCCAGGTGTTGGTGAAAAGACAGCCATCAAATTGCTTAAGCAATTTGGAACATTATCACAAGTCTATGAATCGCTCGATCAGGTAAGTGGAAAAAAACTAAAAGAAAACCTAATCAACTATAAAAATGATGCATTTATGTCCTATCAACTGGCGACAATTGATCGGTCATCTCCGATTGAAGTTTCATTAGATGAGACTGAGTATAAAGGTTATGATATGACGCAAATGCGCGCACTCTTCGCAACTTTGGAGTTTAAGTCGCTTATGTCAATTATCGATCCTGATCAAGTCGAAGAAACAACAACATTAAAAGATATGACTGTTGAAGTTGTTGAAGATTTTCAGTCAATAGAATTAACGGGAAAAGAAAGTGTTGTTGTTGATTTTCTGACAGAACAGTATCATATAGATACACTTTTAGGTGTAGGGATCAGTAACGAGCATCATCATTATTTCCTCACAAAAGAAACAGTCGAAAAAGATAAGGCGTTTCATGCATATCTTGAAGATCTTCAGATGGAAAAATATACTTTTGACGCAAAAAAAATGTGGGTAGCTTTTAAACGAATGGGTATTGAAGTAAGGGGTGTGACATTTGATTTGTTGCTAGGTTCTTACTTAGTGAATCCGTCAGAAAACAATCATGATATTCCGTCTATCGCTAAACGCTATGAATCAATAGGTGTCAGAGAAGATGAAGATGTATATGGAAAAGGGAAAAAATTAGCTGTACCGGATAATGAGACATTACAAGACCATATCACAAGAAAAGCGCATGTTGTCTATTCATTGAAAGAACCGATTGAGCTCGGGCTAAATGAAAATGCCCAAATGGCGTTATTAGAAACATTAGAATTACCTCTTAGCCAAATTTTAGCTGAGATGGAACAACGTGGCGTAAAAGTTGACCAAGAAAAACTAGAATCAATGCAAATCGAGCTCGCAGGGCGCATTAAAACATTGGAAGAAAATATTTACGACACCGCAGGGGAAACCTTTAATTTAAATTCACCGAAGCAACTAGGTGTGGTGTTATTTGAAAATCTTGAGTTGCCTGTGATAAAAAAAACGAAGACAGGCTATTCAACATCTGCGGATGTGTTAGAACAGCTAAAGAAATACCATCCTATTATTGAAGATATTTTGTTGTATCGTCAGCTTCAAAAACTTCAATCAACCTATTTAGAAGGCTTACTAAAGGTTATTCATCCAGATGGTAAAATCCATACACGATTCAATCAAGCTCTAACACAAACAGGTCGATTGTCGTCGACAGACCCTAACTTACAAAACATTCCGATAAGGCTTGAAGAGGGGCGACGTATTCGACAAGCATTTGTCCCGAGTCAAGATAACTGGGAAATATTCGCTTGTGACTATTCTCAGATTGAACTGCGCGTACTTGCACATATCGCTGGCGATGAAAAACTTATTCAAGCTTTCAAAGAAGGAAGAGATGTTCATACACAGACAGCAATGGATGTTTTTCACGTGTCAGAAGAAGAAGTAGATAGTTTAATGCGTCGCCAGGCGAAGGCAGTTAATTTTGGTATTGTTTATGGCATTAGTGATTATGGCTTATCGCAAAATTTAGGTATCACACGTAAAGAAGCGAAGGCATTTATCGACCGCTATTTTGAGAGTTATCCTGGTGTGAAAAAATATATGGATAATATAGTTAAAGAGGCGAAGCAGCTTGGTTACGTAACGACATTGATGCAACGTCGACGTTATTTGCCAGATATTACGAGCCGTAACTTTAATCAACGTAGTTTTGCAGAGCGTACAGCTATGAACACACCTATTCAAGGAAGTGCCGCTGATATTATCAAGAAAGCAATGATTGACTTAGCTAAGCGCTTGAAAGAAGAAAATCTTCAAGCAAATGTGTTGCTTCAAGTACATGATGAGCTTATTCTAGAAGCACCGAAAGAAGAAATTGCGCAATTGGAAGTGCTGGTACCAGAAGTGATGGAACAAACCGTTGCTTTAACTGTGCCATTAAAAGTAGAATATTCACATGGCCCGACATGGTATGATGCGAAATAAGAATGGAGAATGAATTATGCCAGAGTTACCGGAAGTAGAAACAGTCAGAAGGACGCTAGAACCACTAATTATCAATAAAAAAATAAAAAACGTTACCGTCCGCTACCCTAAAATGATTAAAAAACCAGATGATGCGCTTGTTTTTTCTGCATTTTTAGAAAACCAGACGTTCAGAGAGATTAAACGACGTGGGAAGTTTTTGTTGTTTATATTAGATGATTTGGAATTTGTCTCGCATTTACGTATGGAAGGTAAATTTGGGGTGTACGATGATCAAACACCACTAAATAAACATACGCATGTCATTTTCTCTTTTACTGACGGTACCAGTTTACAATACAACGATGTAAGAAAGTTTGGTACAATGCATCTTTTTAAAAAAGGTGAAGCGTTAGATAGGTTACCAATGAAGCAGATTGGTGTAGATTTATATCTCGATGCAGTTGACATTGAAAGGCTGTATCCTAAAATAAATAAGTCTACGCGTGCCATTAAAAATATCTTACTCGATCAGCAACTGATTGCAGGTCTTGGTAATATTTATGTTGATGAAACACTATTTCGAGCTAAAGTACACCCAATGACGCGCGGACATCTGTTAACATATGATGAAGTTTATCGTCTATTAATAGAAGCGGAGAAAGTCATTCATCAAGCCGTTAAACATGGTGGCACGACCATTCGTAGCTATACAAATGGTCGTGGTGAGATGGGGATGTTTCAACAAACGCTTTATGTCTACGGTCAAACAGGGGTACCTTGTTCTGTTTGTTCTACGGCTATTGAAAAAACCAAAGTATCTGGTCGCGGAACGCATTATTGCCCGGTCTGTCAGATAATGAATGCATAGGGGGGCGATTTTACGTATGTCACTGATTATCGGTTTAACAGGTAGTATCGCGACTGGTAAAAGTACCGTCCTAAGTTATTTCAAGAGTAAAGGCGTTCCTGTCATTGATGCAGATTATATTGCACGAGAAATTGTTGAGCCCAACCAGCCCGCATTAAAACAAATTGAATTGACATTCGGTTCAGATCTTATTAAAGCCGACGGCACGCTTGATCGCGCAAAGCTTGGTGAGTTGATTTTTGATGAACCTACCCAGAGAAAACAGTTAAATGATATTATGCATCCAGCTATTGTTAAACGAATGATAGAACTTCGGGATGAGTTAGTAGCGCGCCATGAACCAATCATTATACTGGATGTGCCGCTATTATTTGAAGGTGATTTAGCCTACTTAGTTGATCGGATTGTTGTGGCATATACTAATGAAACACTTCAGCTTAAACGCTTGATGAAACGAGATCAACTAACAAAAAAAGCAGCGCTAAAAAGAATTCAGTCACAAATTTCAATAGAAGAAAAAAAACGATGGGCTGATGATGTGATTGATAACAACGGGACGTTAGAATCGACAATCAAACAATGTGACGTTCTATTTCATGACTATGAGAGGATAGGATCTCAAGTGAATGCTTGATTTGAATTTATGCTGTATGAGAAAATATGCTGTTAGAGATAGAAAATTATTGTTTTTTTAAAAAACAGTTGCGTTAAGTAACATTTCGATATATAATTTTCCTGCGCGTGCATTTTGATATGATGTACAACAATATGAAAATGTGCAGTTGATTGCTTAAAGGGTTAGGACCTCTTTGGACTAACTTTCCCCCGTGGCAATTATGCTTACATTTTACAAAAAAGAATTTAGGGGGAGTGTTTATAATGGACACAATGGGAAGACACGTAATTGCAGAAATGTGGGATTGTAATATTGATATTTTAAATGACATGGGTAAGATTGAACAAATTTTTGTTGATGCCGCACTAAAGTCAGGTGCTGAAATTCGCGAAGTAGCTTTTCATAAATTTGCACCACAAGGTGTAAGTGGTGTGGTAATTATTTCTGAATCACATTTAACAATCCATAGTTTTCCAGAACATGGTTACGCAAGTATTGACGTGTATACATGTGGAGATATTATTGATCCAAATGTTGCCTGTGATTATATTGCGGAAAGTTTAGAATCCAAACGTCTTGAGCGCGTGGAAGTACCAAGAGGTCTTGGTCCAATTCAAGTTCCAAAATCAGAAGCACTTTAAATAGATAACTCCTCTCAGTGAATACGATCTGAGAGGAGTTTTTACGTGAATGAAATAAATATGGTATTTTTGATTGTTTTTGTGTAAAGAACATGGAAATATAGAACTTGGTATCGTTTTCTCCTCATAAACATGTTAAAATATATGGTGCGTACATGTATAATAGTAAATGATGAGGTGTAAACATGGGATTTAAAGAATCATTCAATAAGTATTTTAATAATCATTCAGAAACAAGTGAAAAGCATTGGGATCCAAAATTAAAGAGTAAATACTTCAAAACGACAAAAGATCGTGGATTTGATGCGGTGATGGCGTACTTTAAAAAGAACCCCAATTGTGAAGTTAAAGCTTCGTCACAAGAGCGTGGGGAAATTACAGTTAATTATAAAGGGAAACGTCGTGCCTTTGTGGTGGCAACCATTATTATGGTGAAACCATTCAGGACATCGGTCGATTTTTCAGTTACGACTGAAGGCGGTCTATTTGATTTAGGTTTTAGCCACAACTTAATTTCAACATTATACGATGACTTAAAGCAGGAAATGGAACTTGTTGATTAATTAGCAAAACATAACAAATATTTATAAGGAGGGGTTTAACGATGCGATGTCCTAACTGCCAAGATAAGCATACTCGGGTATTAGATTCCCGACCCATTGAAGATAATCAAGCTATCAGACGTCGACGCGAATGTGAAGCTTGTTCGCATCGTTTTACAACCTTTGAGCGCATTGAAGAAATGCCGCTTATTGTTGTGAAAAAAGAGGGTGTACGAGAGACGTTTAGTCGCGAAAAACTTGTGCGAGGCTTAATGAAAGCTTGTGAGAAACGACCGGTAGCACTTGAACAACTAGAAACATTGGCTTTAGATGTTGAAAGAACCCTGCGTGGACGAGGACAGTCAGAAGTAGAGAGTAATGATATCGGTGAACTTGTCATGGAAGGTTTAAGTCAAATTGACGAAGTGGCCTATGTAAGATTTGCTTCTGTGTATCGACAATTTAAGGATATTAATGTCTTTTTAGATGAATTAAAAGAGCTTATTCAAGATGATAAAGAATCATAAGGTAGTCAAGGTTTTAAACTTACTTATTTTCACACTATATGTTCCAACACTAGTAATGAGCCGCTCGGCTCATTTTTCATTAGGATAGAACGCAAGCACTAAAGAAAGATTAATATGAGAAAGGACGAATTTGATGCATCAATCCATTGGAAAGGTATTACCTGCGGATGGCTATCGCACAACGAAAATGTTTGATTTATCAGATGAACAATATCAAGCGTTGTATCAGTTATATCAACCGGTTATCGGAATCGAAGCACTCAGTTTATATATGACATTGTATCATCAGATTGCGTTTCATGATCGTCACTCGCATCATTATTTAATGCAATTATTAAATCAATCACTGACATCAATTTATGATGCACGACAGAAAATTGAAGCGATTGGTTTATTAGAGACATTTCGTTATGAAGATGATAACCAAACATTATATGATTTTTATTTAAAAGCACCGATGACACCGGTTGGCTTTATGTCCGATGATATCCTTGGTCAAATGTTGTATCATCAAATTGGTAAACAAAAATTTCATTCGTTAAAAACAAAGATTTTAGAACGGACGGCATTTGAAACCTCAGGTGAAAATGTGACAAAAACGTTTTCGGATGTGTTTTTACATCAACCTGTTGATATAGGGAATCAACAGGAGACAGAGGATAAAGAGCTAAAAATATCAGCCCAATCTAAAATGAACTGGATTGAAGATACGGTTATTGATTTTGACTGGCTCAGTCAAAATTTACAGGCGCGCATGTTAGATGTTGACGTTATTTTAACAAGAGAACACCAACAATTTATTAATCAGATGGCTGTTTTATATGGGTTATCAAATAGTGAAGTAGACAAACTTCTTTTGTGGTCGATTGATTCAGAACACAGGTTAGATAAAGAGGCATTTAAAGAAGCGTGTCTTGATGCAATGGATGTCCAGCCGTCTAAGCAACAAGTGATTGTACAACGGGAACGTATAAAGACACAAGGATCAACAAATCAAACATCAACGAAGCCGTTATCGAAAAAAGCCCAGTTTATTGATCGCATGGAAACAATTAGTCCGAAAGAATTTCTTGAGGATTTATCAGGCGGTGCTAAAGCTTCCGCACAAGACATAAAAATGATCGCTGATATTATGGAAAAGCAACAATTAAAGCCAGGGGTTATGAATGTGCTGATTCATTATGTTATGCTAAAATCAGATATGAAGCTATCGCGTGCATATTTAGAAAAAATCGCGAGTCACTGGTCGAGAAAGAAAGTCACTACGGTGAAAGATGCAATGGCATTAGCTAAAGAAGAGCATACGAAATATCAATCAAATGATTTTAAAAAGAATTATCCGAAAAGAAAAACTGGACGTGAAGCTGTGGTACCTGATTGGTTTAAAAAGCAAAAATCAAATCAAATAAATCAGCAACTATCAAATGAAGCGACAAAGGAAAGTAATGAGGAAATTGATGCGCTTTTAAAATCTTTTCAAGCAAAGAAAAATAAATAATTATTAATGTGGGTAATAAACGCGATTTAATGATCATGTGAGCAAAAAAACAAGGTGGTGAAATGATGGAACCGATCAATGTGCCGTTAAAAAAATGGATGAAAAAAAATCAATCCTTTCAAGAAACATATCAGAAAATGAAGCGGGAAATTCTACAAGATGCTGAAATAAAGAGAATTATTGATGCGAATGATGAGATAGATAGTAAAGCTATTGACCGACAACTCATGACATTGTATGAGTATTACTCTCAAAATAGAGACTGCATCAATTGTCCGGATAATGGTTGCATAAATAATGTTCTACCAGGTTATAAGCCTATTTTAAATGTTAAGGGAGATACGTTTCACTTAACATATGAAAAGTGCGACTATACTAAAATAGAAGAAAAACAAAAACAGCGTCAAGCTAAAATTAAGAGTTTATACATGCCAAAAGATATTTTAGAGGCGCGTATCGAAACAATTGATAGTGAAAATGCTGATCGTCACCAAGCGATTAAAGCACTGTTAAAATATGTTCATCAATTAGATAATGGTTTGCCGGAAAAAGGGTTCTATTTCCACGGCCCATTTGGTGTAGGTAAAACATACTTCTTAGGTGCACTCGCAAATGAATTTGCTGATCGTGAAATTGAAACGATGCTCATTTACATGCCAGAGTTTGTGAGAGAAATTAAATCATCTTTTAAAGATGATTCTACTTCTGATAAAATTGAAGCTTTTAAACAAGTGCCAGTGCTAATGATAGATGATATCGGCGCAGAATCTCTTTCGAGTTGGTTTAGAGACGAAGTGCTTGGGTCTATTCTGCAATACCGAATGATGGAACGCTTACCTGTTTTCTTTAGTTCGAATTATGATTTAACTCAATTAGAGTCGCATTTATCACAAACATCGCGAGGAGATATTGAAGTACTCAAAGCAGGTCGAATTATCGAACGTATAAAACAAGTGAGTAACCCTATTCTTATTCATGCGAATAATCGACGAGAAAGCTAGAGTGATTTTTGCTAATGGTCTTGATTTTTTTAAAAATCAAGACTATAATACAAGTCATAATTCAAAAAAACAAAAGTATTGATGAGGACACGATGAGTGACTCTGTGCAACTAGAGAGGAAAACCTAGAGCTGAAAGTTTTCTTTGCACATTCATTTAATTACCACCTCTGAACTCCACTTCTGAACGTCATGTTATCAGTAGGAAATGGCGGTAACTCTCCGTTATAGAGTTTAATGAGCCAAACAGAACTGTTTGGGAATTAGGGTGGAACCACGAGCTAACGCTTGTCCCTTTGCTGTAATCGCAGAGGGATAGGCGTTTTTATATTATCCTTTGTGATGACAAACTAACTATTTTAAGGAGTGAAAAACATGGTAGAACAAATTAAATTAATATTCCCAGATGGGAACGAAAAACACTTTAACCAAGGAACAACAGGTGAAGATGTTGCACAATCCATCTCACCAGGCCTTAGAAAACAAGCGGTTGCGATTAAATTAGATGGTGAATTAATCGATTTACGTCGACCGTTACCACATGATGGAGAAATTGCCATTGTTACCTCACGTGATGAAGCGGGCCTTGAGATTTTACGTCACTCGACAGCACATTTAATGGCTCAAGCAGTCAAGCGCCTTTTCGGTGATGACGTTAAGTTGGGGGTTGGTCCGACAATTGAAGAAGGCTTTTATTACGACATTGATATGGACCACCAACTTACACCAGAAGATTTACCTAAAATTGAAAAAGAGATGCAACGTATCGTTGATGAGAACATTGAAATTAAACGTGTCGAAGTTTCGCGTCAGGAAGCATCTGATCGATTCAAGGCTATTGGAGATGATTTGAAGCTTGAATTATTAGAGGCGATTCCAGCTGATGAGACAGTCACTATTTATGAACAAGGGGAATTTTTTGACCTTTGTCGTGGTGTTCACGTACCACAGACAAGTAAATTAAAAGTATTCAAGTTGTTAAGTATTTCAGGTGCTTACTGGCGCGGAGACAGCAATAATAAGATGTTACAACGTATTTATGGAACGGCGTTCTTTAAAAAAGAAGAACTGACACATCATTTACACGTGCTTGAGGAACGTAAAGAGCGTGATCACCGTAAACTAGGAAAGGAACTTGATCTTTTTACTGTTTCACAAAAAGTTGGTCAAGGCTTACCGCTTTGGTTGCCTAAAGGGGCAACAATCCGTCGAATGGTTGAACGATACATTGTTGATTTAGAAGAACGTCTCGGTTATGACCATGTATATACACCTGTACTTGGCAGTGTTGAACTATACAAGACAAGTGGACACTGGGATCATTATAAAGACGACATGTTCCCAACACTGGAAATGGATAATGAAGATTTAGTTCTTCGCCCAATGAACTGTCCTCACCATATGATGGTATATAAAAACCAACTATATAGCTATCGTCATTTACCTGTACGTATTGCTGAACTTGGTATGATGCACCGTCATGAAATGTCTGGTGCTCTCGCTGGGTTACAGCGTGTTCGTGCTATGACGTTGAATGATGCGCATATTTTTGCGCGACCAGATCAGCTAAAAGATGAATTTATTCGCGTCGTTGAGTTGATTCAACATGTGTACCGTGATTTTGGATTTGAAGATTACTCATTCCGCCTATCTTATCGTGATAAAGACAATACAGAAAAGTACGTAGATAACGATGAAATGTGGGAGAAAGCACAAGCACTCCTAAAGGAAACAATGGAAGAAATGAACCTGGATTATGTTGAGGCAGAAGGTGAAGCCGCTTTTTATGGTCCTAAGCTAGACGTTCAAGTGAAGACAGCGCTTGGAAAAGAAGAAACATTATCAACGGTACAATTAGACTTTCACTTACCAGAACAATTTGATTTAACGTATGTTGGTGAAGATGGTAAGGATCACCGTCCAGTTGTTATTCACCGTGGGGTTGTATCTACAATGGAACGTTTTGTTGCCTTCTTAATCGAAGAATATAAAGGTGCGTTCCCAACGTGGTTAGCGCCAGTTCAAGCGCGTATTATCCCGGTATCTAATGATGTTCATCAAGACTATGCGAAGAAATTAGAAGATCGTCTGAGAATGGAAGGCTTCCGTGTTGAACTTGATGTACGTGAAGAAAAATTAGGTTACAAGATTCGTGAAGCGCAAACAGAGAAGATACCTTTTGCCCTTGTTGTTGGGGATAAAGAGGTAGAAGACATAGCAGTTAATGTTCGCCGTTATGGTGAACAAGACCAAAAAACACTTGCGCAAGATGATTTTATCGCTTTAATGAAGCAAGATATAGAGAAAAAATCAAGAAAAGACGTATAAAAAGCTGGAGGGCCAATGGTTGAGTGGTTGGCTTACTTTTGAGTTATATAAAACAAAGAGCAACGATTTCTTGTTTGAAATCGTTGCTCTTTGATAAGACTTTATAGTTCCATTTTTAAAACATGCTGTTTATTAAAGTAGCGCGCATCAAGCCACCTTGTTCATAAAAAAGTTGTTAAATAACGTTGACAATCAACTACAGGGATGCTATGATAATAAAAGTGAAATTGAATATGATCTTTAGACAAGTAGAGGCACCCGCTTCTCGCCTGATCGACACAATCAATGTAGTTGCCAGGTTATCACATTCTGAATTTTTGAAGATGACAGGATATGTGTGGGTGCTTCCAAGTACCGACACTTTTTTTATTGTCTTTAATGGCTAAGTTTTTATACACTTGTCAATGACCACGATAAAGGTCAGGTTCTTACAAAGGCCGGTCATAGTTCATGCCGCTGTTAAAAAAACTCGGAGGTGGATGATTATTAGCAAAGATATGAATGTCAATGAGAATATTCGCGCACGTGAAGTTCGTCTTATTGATTCTAATGGAGATCAACTTGGTGTTAAATCACGTACTGAGGCGCTTGAAATTGCCGCAACACGTAACTTAGATTTAGTCCTTGTTGCACCAAATGCCAAACCGCCAGTATGTCGTATTATGGATTACGGTAAGTTTCGTTTTGAGCAACAGAAAAAAGATAAAGAAGCACGCAAGAAGCAAAAAATCATTAATGTCAAAGAAATCCGTCTTAGCCCGGGTATCGAAGAGCATGACTTTAATACAAAGCTTCGTAATGCACGCAAGTTTTTGGAAAAAGGAGACAAAGTAAAAGTGTCTATTCGTTTCCGTGGTCGTGCCATTACGCACAAAGATTTAGGTCGTAAAGTTCTCGAACAAATGGCTGAAGAATGTAAAGATTTATCAACAGTTGAGCAAAAAGCTAAAATGGAAGGCCGTAGCATGTTCTTAATGCTTGCGCCGATCAATGAAAAATAAGCTTTAATTTATATGCTTTTAAGGAGGAACTACTCATGCCAAAAATGAAAACACATAAAGGCACTCAAAAACGTTTCAAAAGAACTGCTTCAGGTAAACTAAAGCGCGGTAGTGGTTACACAAGTCACTTAGCAGCTAACAAATCAACGAAGCAAAAACGTAAGTTGCGTAAAGGTGGCCTTGTATCTGCAGGGGACCAAAAACGTATTGATCAAATGTTACCAAGATAACTAAACACAAGACATTCGGTAAGATATATAGGAGGGAATTATTATGGCACGTGTTAAAGGTGGAACAGTCACACGTAAGCGTCGTAAACGCATATTAAAATTAGCAAAAGGGTACTACGGTTCAAAACATGCCCTATTTAAAGTAGCAAAGCAACAAGTTTGGAAATCAGGTCAGTATGCATACCGTGACCGTAAGCAAAAGAAACGTGACTTCCGTAAATTATGGATTGCACGTATCAATGCTGCAGCACGTATGAACGATCTTTCATACAGCCGTCTAATGCACGGTCTAAAATTAGCAGGTATTGAAGTTAACCGTAAAATGTTAGCAGAACTTGCTATATCAGACGAAAAAGCTTTTGCTCAATTAACTGAGCAAGCAAAAACAGCATTAAACAAATAATTAACACATGATTAAAGAGTTGTTTTCTTAACAGAAGACAGCTCTTTTCGTTATGTATAAATGAATGTGAGGGAAATAAGATGGAATGGTTTATTTTCTATCTCGTCATCGTAAATGTCATTGGATTTATTCAAATGGCGGTTGATAAGAGAAAAGCACAGTACAATAAGTGGCGACTACCGGAAAAACAACTATGGTTCGTCAGCTCCATATTTGGCGCGCCAGGCACGTATTTTGGGATGCGATTTTTCCGTCATAAAACAAAGCATAAGCTATTCAAATTTGGATTGCCGGTTTTATCTTTGTTAGAACTTATCGTCATTGTATTTATATTTGCTTATTTTGATTGGAGCTTGTAAAGTAAAAGGTATAAATGATACATATTATTTAGGGGGTTACTTATGGAACTGACGACTTTATTTAAACGACAGAAAGAATTAGATGATTATATTGAACAAAAACACGATTTAAAATCACGAGATTTATTTGATGAGAAAATCTTAGCACTCTTTGTTGAAATTAGTGAATTAGCTAACGAAACGCGCTGTTTTAAATTTTGGAGTTTGAAAGAACCGAGTCCTAAGCAAGTGATTTTAGAAGAGTATGTTGATGGGATTCACTTCTTGCTTTCTTTAGGATTATCAAGAAATCTAACACCAGAAAAAGCAGAGCCCTTTGAACAAGAAATCACAACAACAGCTCTATTTAATCAAATGTATCGCGCCATTGATTATTTTAAAGATCAACAAGATGAGCAGACATTCTTAATTGTCTTTGAGCTATACTTAAAGTTAGCGCGTCAACTTGGGTTCACCGATAATGATATCTTAAACGCTTATCATGACAAGAATAATGTAAACTTTAAACGACAAGATAACAATTATTAATGACATTGAATTAAAAAAGGAGAAAAAATAGATGAATGAGAAATTGATGATGTTAAAAGAGCTTACTGAAGCAAAAGGGATATCCGGTCATGAGAAAGAAGCACGTGAAGTTATGGCACGCTATATTAAACCTTATGCAACAGAGATGACGACTGACCGTATTGGGAGTTTAATTGCAAAGAAAGTGGGAAAGGCAGGCGGGCCAAAAGTCATGGTCGCCGGACACTTAGATGAAATTGGTCTTATGGTCACACGAATTGATGATTCAGGCTTTGTCTACTTTCAGACAATTGGCGGTTGGTGGTCACAAGTGATGTTGGCGCAAAGAGTGACAATTATGTCGTCTCAAGGTGATATCACAGGAATCATTGGTTCAAAGCCGCCCCATATTATGCCTGCAGAGGCTCGTAAGAAACCGTATGAAATTAAAGATATGTTTATTGATATTGGTGCGTCCAGTATGGAAGAAGCTAAAGCATTTGGTGTTAAACCTGGAGACTCAGTTGTACCCTATTTCGAATTTCAGCCGATGAAAAACGAAAAATTGTTACTGGCAAAAGCCTGGGATAACCGTGTTGGTTGCGCTATAGCAATTGAAGTGCTGAAAGCACTAAAAGACGTTGATCATCCAAACGTAGTATATGGTGTTGGAACTGTACAAGAAGAAGTGGGGCTTCGCGGAGCAAAAACTGCCGCAAATGCTATTCAACCTGATATTGCTTTTGCGGTGGATACTGGTATTGCTGGAGACACGCCGGGCATTTCAGCGAATGAAGCTGATAGTAAAATAGGAGACGGGCCTCAAATTATCATTTATGATGCTTCAATGATTTCGCATAAAGGTGTTAGAGACCTCGTTGTTGATACGGCGGAGAAGCATGATATTCCCTATCAGTATGCGACGATTGCTATGGGGGGAACGGACAGTGGTTCTATTCATTTGACAGCTAATGGTGTACCGGCGTTATCAATTGGGGTTGCCACAAGGTATATTCACTCACATGCTGCGATTATTCATCAAGATGATTTGGATAATGCTGTGAAGTTAATTGTTGAAGTTATCAAGCAGCTAGATGAGGAAATGGTTAAAACCATCACTTTTGGTTAAGGTTTAATGATTCAGTACCAAAAAAACGGATGACCAGTTTAGTAGGCCATCCGTTTTTTATATCGTTTGACAGATGTATCAAGTCATTAACTGAGCAAATGTTGTATTTTCTTAACATATTGTGTTGTTTCGTTAAAAGGTGGTATGCCTCCGTAGCGATCAACATTCCCTGGCCCTGCATTATAGGCGGCAAGTGCAAGTGTTTCGCTGCCATTATAACGCTCCAGCATTTGGGCTAAATATTTAGTGCCACCCATGACGTTTTGGTATGGATCAAAACGATCTGTTACACCTAAACCTTCTGCTGTTTTTGGCATCAGTTGCATTAAGCCAACCGCCCCTGCACGACTTACAGCATCAGCCTTAAAGTTTGATTCTGTTTGAATAACTGCGCGAATCAACTGCGTATTCACTCCGTAAGTTTCACTTGCCTGTTGAATAATATCATCTAAGCCAGTAGGTGTATACTGAATATTAACTGGCATTGTCTGGAAAGTGGGCGTTGTTTGTAATCGGTTTTCAATGATATCTCTGATTCTCATCTCCGGCTGTGATGTCGCCTCTGATAAAATTGCTTCAAAGTCAAGTGAGCCTGTTACAGCAGTGTTATTTAAATTATTTTGAAAGTTAGCGATTGATTGCAATTGCATCATCTCACGCATCATTTGTATAGCCATTATAGTAACCCCTCAGTATAGATTATGTTTTAAATGAACGCACTCGTAATTTCACTCCTAGTCTTAGTTTAGCTAAAGTTTATTTGAAAGTAAAGAAGTTTTAAATGGATTTGCCGGCACAAACTACGCGGTGCCGGCAAAGAGTTAAGATGCTTGAAGCGTCTTTGATAATTCTTCTAACATTGCCTGTTTATGTTCAGCTGATGCCTGTTGCCAATGTAATTCAAATAAATAGCCTAAACCAGGTAAGAGTTGTTCTTCGTGTGATTTAAGAGCATCACGAATGGTTGCCTCTAATTCACTTGGTGTGACATTCATTAGTTTTTCTTTTAGCGCCATCCGAATGTTAAGATTCATGTTCCATCTCCTTTACCTATTGATATAAATAGTTTGACCACTATTGACTTCATTATGTATGATAGAGAAGACATTTTTAAATAGAACGGAAAAAGGGTGAGTTTTTTGATAACATCAATAAAAAATGAAACAGTTAAACGCTGGATGAAATTGCATAAGAAAAAATATCGTGAACGATATGGCCAGTTTTTATTAGAAGGTGACCATCTTGTAGAAGAGGCTATAAAGAGTGACTGGGAAGTGTCTGAATTGATTATCCGAGAAGACCGAGATATACATACATGGCAAAATGACTACCGTATCACAGTCGTAAACCACCAAGTATTTCAAGCACTTACAGAAACGCCAGCACCGCAAGGGGTAATGGCGGTGATTAATATGAAAGATAACGTAATAAACACGTTAAAGAAACTTCTTGTGCTCGACAATGTCCAAGACCCAGGTAATGTTGGAACAATGATTCGCACAGCTGATGCATTTAATTATGATGGCGTCATTCTTGGGAAAGGCACCGTCGATCTGTTTAATGATAAAGTCATACGAGCGACGCAGGGGTCTTTGTTTCATATACCCGTAATAAAAAGAGATCTACGTACCCTATTGCCTGAACTAAAACAGAACGGCCTTACTGTTATTGCCTCAACATTAGAAGAATCTGTGCCATTAAATCATATTGACCCGATGGATAACTTTGCGATCATTGTTGGTAACGAGGGCAGTGGTATCGCTCAAGATATTCAGGAACTGAGCGATATTCGTGTGAAAATCCCTATCCCAGGTCAGGCAGAATCGTTAAATGTGAGTATTGCCGCAGCAATAGTAATGTACCACTGTCAATAAGTAGACTAAGGTAGGCAAGATCTTTACTAATAACGTGATGATGAAATTATTTTCAATTCAACCATTGCGAGATTTGTTTTTTTTCACTATACTAAAGGATAGATGTAAACTGAAATTATATGACGATATAAAAAGCAAAGAACGAGCCAAGTACGTTTAATGCATAAGCCATTGATTAGGGATGTTTTGCCGAGACTGAAAGCAAAACACGTGGAGCATAGACAGAATTCACTCGGGAGCTGTTCATGGGACCTTTTTTATAATTTAAAAAAGTAAAATGATACCGGACATAACCGTTCGTTAACAAATGAGAGTGGGCAAAGCAAGACTTTGTCAACAAGGGTGGTACCGCGATCGATAGCCTCGTCCCTTTTTGGGAGGGGTTTTTTATATTGTCTAAAAGTTAATCATTTGAAGGAGGAGATCATAATGCAAGAGAAATTACATGCACTAAAAGAAGAAGCGCTAACCAAAGTAGCGCAAGCAGAGGATTTAAAAGCGTTAGAAGCGGTTCGAGTGGGCTATTTAGGAAAAAAAGGACCGATGACAGAAGTATTAAGAGGTATGGGTAAACTATCACCCGAAGAACGCCCCGTTGTTGGTGAATTAGCAAACAAAGTGCGCGAAGCTATTACAACAGCACTTGAAGAGAAAAAACAACGGTTTGAGGCAGACGTGTTAAATACTCAATTAAAAACTGAAACGATTGATGTTACGCTTCCAGGACGTCCTGTTAACTTAGGTGGCCCACACTTACTAACATCCATTGTTACGGAGATTGAAGATCTCTTTATTGGCATGGGCTTTGATATTAAGGAAGGACCAGAAGTTGAGACGGATTACTATAACTTCGAGGCATTAAACTTACCGAAAGATCATCCGGCACGGGATATGCAAGACTCTTTTTATATTACAGAAGAGCTACTACTTCGTACCCATACTTCACCAGTTCAAGCACGAACGATGGGTGAGTATAGAGGAAATAAGCCAGTGAAAATGATTTGTCCAGGTAAGGTTTATCGACGAGATACAGATGATGCCACACACTCACATCAATTTACTCAAGTAGAAGGTTTGTATGTGGATAAGAACGTACGCATGAGTGATTTAAAAGGTGTACTCAATCAGTTTGCGAAACAGTTTTTCGGTGAAGAACGTGAAATTCGATTACGTCCAAGCTTCTTCCCGTTTACTGAACCGTCTGTCGAAATGGATATTTCATGTAAGGTTTGTCATGGTAAAGGCTGTTCTGTTTGTAAGCAAACAGGTTGGATTGAAATTTTAGGTGGCGGTATGGTTCACCCAGATGTACTGAAAATGGCAGGGTATGATCCGGAAATTTATAGTGGATTTGCATTTGGTATGGGACCAGAGCGGATTGCGATGTTGAAATACGGTGTCGATGATATTCGCCACTTCTATACAAATGATCAACGGTTCTTAACACAGTATCATAAAGCTTAAGATTTTAGAGGAGGAATAAACAGTGCTAGTTTCATTAAATTGGTTAAAACAATATGTTGATTTGGGTAGTGAAACACCCGAGTCACTTGCAGATAAAATTACTAAGACAGGTATTGAAGTTGAGGGGATTGAATACGTCTCAGAAAAACTAAATCATGTGGTCGTCGGCTATGTAGAATCATGTGAGAAACACCCTGATGCCGATAAATTAAACGTAACAATCGTTAATGTTGGCACAGAGACAATACAAATCGTTTGTGGCGCACCAAATGTCAAAGCGGGTCAACACGTTATTGTCGCAAAAGTCGGCGCAGTACTTCCGGGTAACTTTAAGATTAAAAAAGCTAAATTACGTGGTGTTGAATCTAACGGCATGATTTGCTCTTTACAAGAACTCGGTGTAAAGGAGCAATTTGTCCCGAAAGACTTAGCGGACGGTATTTTTGTCTTTGATGAAGAGGTAGAAGTTGGTCGTGATGTGACGTCATATTTAAACTTGGATGATGCGATTTTAGAGCTGGGTCTTACGCCAAATCGCTCTGATGCATTAAGTATGTTAGGTGTTGCTTATGAAGTTGCGGCAATTCTTAATGAAAAAGTGCAGCTACCTAATGTTTCATACAATACATCAACCAAACGAGCGTCTGAGTTAGTTAATGTAGAGGTAGAGGCTAAAGAAGATAATCCTTACTACGGTGCATTTGTTGCGAAAAACATCACCATTAAAGCTTCTCCGCTTTGGATGCGTAATTACTTAATGGCTGCAGGTATTCGTCCTATTAACAATGTCGTTGATATTACAAATTATGTTTTGTTAGAATATGGTCAACCATTACATGCATTTGACTTAGACAAATTTGGTTCAAATCAAATCGTTGTAAGACGAGCAGAAGCAGAAGAAAAATTCAAAACTTTAGATGAAGAAGTTCGCACGTTAAATGCCGAGCATTTAGTGATTACAAATGGTGAAAGACCACATGCACTTGCAGGTGTGATGGGTGGTTTTGAATCGGAAGTATCAGAAACGACGCGTACCATATTACTGGAAGCGGCTTATTTTGATGGAAAGCGTGTGCGTCAAGCTGTAAAAGATCATGGTCTAAGAAGCGAATCAAGTACGCGTTTTGAAAAAGGTGTTGATCCAAACCGTGTTAAAAAAGCAGGATTCCGAGCGCTTCACTTATTAGAGAAATATGCAGATGCGACGATTTGCCAAGGTGTCAGTGAATACGATGCATTGGATTATGAAGAAAAAGATGTTGTTATAACAACAGAACGTATTAACGAACGTCTTGGTACAACGATTAGCGATGATGAGATTATCGTTATTTTAAATAAACTACAGTTCAATTATACTCAATCAGGTTCTAGTTTTACGGTACATGTACCGACGCGTCGCCAAGATATTACTATTTTTGAAGACATGTTAGAGGAAGTAGCACGTATTTATGGCTACGATCATCTTGATTATACTCTTCCTGAAGGTGGGCAATTTGCTGGTAAGTTAACAGAGCGTCAAGCCCTTAAACGCTTTGTTAAGCAAGTAATGGAGGGGGCAGGTTTGTCTGAAGCCATTACTTATTCATTAACAACGACAGAGCGAGCGACCCGTTTGGTTGCCCCGGATATTAAAGTAAAAGCTGTCTCACCTGTTCGATTAGCTATGCCTATGAGTGAAGAACATTCGACTCTGCGCTTAAGTATCTTACCAGAACTATTAGCGGTTGCGAGTTACAATCAAGCACGAAAAGAGAAAGATATTGCCCTCTATGAAATAGGTACAGTGTTTGTTTCCGATGAAAAAGAAGTAACGAAACAACCTAAAGAACTCAACCGTTTATCTGGTGTGATGCAAGGTGCGTGGCTATCACATCCATTCCAACAAGAGCAAAAATCAGTCGACTTTTACGTTGCGAAAGGGATTGTGGAAACATTAATTGAACGACTAGGTGTAGACGTTCAATTCACTAAAGCTGATATAGATGGTATGCATCCGGGCAGAACAGCAGAAATCTTTGCAAACAATCAATCCATTGGTTTTATTGGACAAGTGCATCCAACTTTAGCAAAAACGTATGATTTAAAAGAGATTTACGTCTTTGATCTTGATTTAGAATACCTCTATGATGCGGTCGATGTTGAGCCGAGATTCGTCCAAATTCCGCGCTTCCCATCCATGTCAAGAGACATTGCTTTAGTAATGGACGGAGTGACACCAAGTGGAGAGGTGTTATCAACAATAAAAAGCGCAGCTGGTGAGCACCTGTATAGCGTTCATGTTTTTGATGTCTATCAAGGTGACAACTTGCCTGAAGGTAAAAAATCACTCGCCTTTAATTTACGCTACCTTGATCCAACGCGAACACTCACAGATGAAGAAGTAGAAGCGAGCTATATGCATGTGT
Source organism: Halolactibacillus alkaliphilus (assembly GCF_900115465.1). GTDB lineage: Bacteria > Bacillota > Bacilli > Bacillales > Amphibacillaceae > Halolactibacillus > Halolactibacillus alkaliphilus. The sequence continues at coordinate 6,932 of NZ_FOWN01000023.1, read as the reverse complement.
TAGAAGCAGTAAAAGCAAGGCACGGTGCTGTCTTAAGAGCTTAAAAAACTAAAAAGCAGAGGCTTATTTATTTAAGTAAGCCGCTGCTTTTTCTGTGTTTTTAAAATGTACTTTCGCATAGTGTGTGAGGCATTCTTTGCCCTTTTTTTTGATTAAATAACTGGCGGCCTGATCAACTTTTTTAGAAGCACCTTTAGGTAGGGTGAAGCCAACTTTTTCACTTAACTTATCCATTTCTTTCACAAAACTAAACCGTGCGAGAATGGATGCGCATGCTACGCTGATGGCGTGTGATTCGGCTTTTGTTACAAAAAAGGAGTTGTTGGGTAGTGTTTTTCCTTCAGTCTTTAAATGATTGATGTAGACTTTAGGTGTAGCAAACTGATCAATGATTATACCGTCAGGAACTGTAGGCGCTATTTTTTTCAGTAATTTAGTAATCGCTGTGTGATGGAGCATCGTTTTCATCTTCCCTTGAGACCAACCTTTTTGTTGCAACTGGTTATACTTTTCATTATGCAAGATAACGAGGGAGTAAGGAATGTCCAATTGAAGGATTGTTTTTGCTAATGTTTTAATCGTTTCATCCGTTAAGTTTTTTGAATCTTTCACACCTAGTTCTTTTAATAAAGGAATGTGTGTGTCTTTTACATAACAGCTACATACAGTTATTGGACCAAAATAATCGCCCGTACCAGTTTCATCAGAACCGATGGTGCTTTTAGTATAAAGCGTGGTGTCCGGCATATATTGATGCGTATTCACTTGACTAGATGTCTTCGTCTGCTGAGCGTCAGTTGTCCAACGGCTCGCTTCCACTTCTGGTGACTGGCCTTGAAACATCACTTTTTTCGACCTGTAAGCGGTAATAGTGACTCCGTTTTTTTTCGCTTGAAATGCAGCGTGTTGAGGTGTTTTAGTTTGATAGGTTTGGTAGTAATCCGTCATTTCTTTTAGCGTATCGTCTGATACGTGGTGGATAATATGTCCCATAAGCACTCCTCTTTCTTTAGTATAGGGTCATTATATCAAACAAAATAGGAATAGAATAGTTTCCTAAATCGTCAAGTTCATGTTAAGATAAATATTAGGATTTTATTAAAGGGGGTATACAGGTGACCCAGGCGAAAAAAACACGTGCTAATGTTGATATATATGGAAAGCACTACACCCTTGTGGGGGAGGAAGACCTTCATCACATGCGTATGGTGGCAAGTGTTGTGGATGATAAAATGCGCGAAATTTATCAAGCGAATAAAAGTTTAGATACGACACGATTAGCCGTTCTTACGGCTGTGAATACGATGAATGATTATTTGAAATTAAAAGAGGCGTACGATGCGCTAGAACAAAAATTGCATAAGAAAGAGGACCAAGACTAAAATGATGGATTTAATTTTAATGTTGTTACTGATTTTCGGGATATTACGTGGTTTAAAAAGAGGTTTAATCGTCCAAGTATTTCATTTTGTAAGTTTCTTTATTGCCTTTATGGTTGCTTCTCAGTTTTATAAAGGATTTGGGGATTTTTTAGAAATGTATATTCCTTACCCACCTCTTCGAGGCAATACATGGGCCTTCTTTGAAACGACCTTTAATTTAGAAGCCGCTTATTACTATATGATTGCTTTTGTTCTCTTGTTTTTTGCAACAAAAGTTGTTTTATCAATCATTACAGCGATGCTTGATTTTGTCGCAGAATTACCCCTGCTTAATATGGTTAATAAAGGACTTGGGGCTGTATTTGGTTTCCTTGAACAATATTTAGTCTTATTTATTATCGTATTTGTGTTATCTTTAATGCCGGTTGAGCAAATACAATCATTGATTAGTGATTCTAATATTGCGCGGTTTATGATCGAACAAACGCCGGTCTTCTCTGATAGGATTATGTCTTTGTTGTTTAGATAGTTATAGTGTTAGTCGAGAAGCCAGATATGGTTTTTTAACAGATTCAAGAATGTTAAACAAAGGCCCTTGTATTGTGTGTACAAGGGCCTTTCCTTCATAAAAAAGGAGTGATATATATGGTTAATACTAAAGATGATGCAGTAAATAAAAAAGATATCATCTATTTACTAGAAAAAATCGCGATTTATTTAGAGTTACAAGGGGAAAATCCCTTTAAAATATCGGCCTATAGAAAAGCGGCTCAAGCTTTAGAAACAGATCCACGTTCGCTAAGTGAAATCGATGACTGGTCAACGATTAAAGGTATTGGAAAAGGCACCCAAAGTGTCATTACTGATTTTCTTGAGTCAGGAACATCAGAAACGCTGAGACAGTTACAAGAAGAGGTCCCAGAAGGTTTGATACAACTTTTAGATATACAAGGTTTAGGTGGAAAGAAACTTGCCCGATTATATCAAGAATTAGGCATTGAGAATAAAGCAGATTTAAAACTGGCCTGTGAAAATCATAAAGTTGCAGAACTTAAAGGTTTCGGGAAAAAGTCAGAAGAAAAAATTTTGACTGGTCTACTGAGTTTAAATGAACAACCAGATAGGTTGCCATTTGATGCGGTGAGAGGTGTGAGACGATCCATTGAAACAGCATTAGCTAATATGGCTTTTGTTGAACGATTTAGCATTGCTGGTAGTATGCGACGGATGCGGGAAACAGTGAAGGATTTAGATTTTATTATTTCAACATCCGCACCCAACAAGGTAAAAGAGCAACTGATAAAACTAGATCATGTCAAAGACGTGATTGCTAGTGGTGAAACAAAAGTATCGGTCGTGATTGAAGACCAGTTTGATGTGAGTGTAGATTTTAGAATGGTAGCGGATGAAGCTTTTGCGACCACATTGCATCATTTTACTGGATCTAAAGATCATAATGTGATGCTGAGACAGTTAGCTAAATCGCGCGGAGAAAAGATTAGCGAATACGGTGTAGAAAATTTAGCAACAGGTGAGACTAAAACATTTAAGTCAGAAGAAGATTTTTTCAACCATTTTGATTTATATTTTATTCCGCCTGAAGTGAGGGAAGCTAAAGGGGAATTTGAACATTCAAGTACCTTCAATCGCCTTGTGACGTTGTCTGATATTAAAGGTGACTTACACATGCACACCACCTGGAGTGATGGGGCACAATCGATCGAAGAGATGGCTCGATTTGCCGAGGCAAAAGGGTATGAGTATATTGCAATTACCGATCATTCTAAGTTTTTACGCGTCGCCAATGGTTTGAATGAAAAGCGTTTAAGAGAACAAAGGCAAGAAATCGAGCGGGTGCAAAACCATTTTCCTAACCTTAAGATATTAGCCGGGGTTGAAATGGATATTTTACCTGATGGTAGCTTAGATTTTGATAACGCCTTCTTGCAAGAACTTGATTACGTTATTGGTGCTATTCATTCTTCCTTTAATCAAACAGAAGAAGAAATAATGACACGTCTGTTTACGGCGATGGAAAACCCGTATATCAAACATATCGCGCATCCAACGGGTCGAATTATCGGTAAGCGTAAAGGCTATCATGTAAACATGGAAAAGTTGATAAAAAAAGCAAAAGAAACGCACACTATTTTAGAACTTAATGCAAATCCAAAGCGTTTTGACTTAAGTAGTGAGTGGCTAAAAGTCTGTCAAGAGCATGGTGTAAAAGTAACGATCAACACAGATGCCCATAGCAAGGATACGCTAGATTTTATGGCTGAGGGTGTGGGTGTTGCTAGACGTGGTTGGCTTTTGAAAGATACGGTCGTTAATACATGGCCACTAGCAGAGTTAGAGGCGTATTGGAAGAAAAAACAAGAATAAGGTGATACGATGAACGAAAGAATATATCGCGTATTAGAGTTTAACAAGATCATTACTCGATTAGTTGAACAAGCAGATACGTCGTTAGGTAAAGAGCTCGCAAAACAAACAAAACCTCAAACAGACATTGAATCCGTTCTTAAGCTACAAGATGAAACAGACCAAGCGGTTCAAATTTTACGTTTAAATCAAACATTGCCATTTGGTGGTATCAGTGATATTCGTCCGAGCATTAAACGTGCAGAGATTGGTGGGGTGTTAAGTGCTTCTGAATGTTTACACATTCAAAGCACATTATATGGTACAAAGAACATTAAACGTTATATCGATCAAATGGAAGAGCCAGATGCCCCATTGATCCGAGCGCTTACGGAAGAATTAGAACCCTTATCGTCACTTGAACGCGAAATAAAGGCGTGTATTGATGATCATGGTCATGTGATGGATCAAGCATCGGATGCCTTACGTCAAATTCGTTCGAAGATTAGAACAAGTGAGACAAGGATTCGAGAACGCTTAGAAAACTTAACACGAACGAAAGCTAATATGTTGTCTGATGCTATTGTGACAATAAGAAATGACCGCTATGTTTTGCCTGTAAAACAAGAATATCGTCAAGCCATTGGTGGTATTGTTCATGATCAATCAGCTTCTGGTCAAACGCTTTTTATGGAACCACAAAGTGTGGTTGAAGTAAATAATCAATTATCAGAAGCAAGAGTGAAAGAACAAATTGAAATAGACAAAATCTTAAAAGAACTGTCAATGAAAATTGCCGTCGAGCATATGGCGTTAAGGCATAATGTTGATGTATTAAGTGCGCTTGATTTCATATTCGCTCGGGGGAAATTATCACAAGTCATGCATGCGGCTATGCCTAAGATGAATGATCAAGGCTTTATAGAAATGAAACAGGCGCGTCACCCACTGTTAACTGACGATGAGGTTGTTGCCAATGACATTATACTTGGTAAAGATTTTCATGCGATTGTTATTACTGGACCGAATACGGGTGGTAAAACGGTGACACTAAAACTCGTAGGCTTACTAACATTAATGGCACAATCTGGTTTACAAGTCCCCGCACAAGATGGCTGTGAGCTCGCTGTCTTTGAAGATGTCTTCGCTGATATAGGCGATGAACAATCTATCGAACAGAGTCTCAGTACATTTTCTTCACATATGACGAATATTGTTAAGATTTTATCGCATGTTAATGATAGAACGTTGGTTTTATTTGATGAGTTAGGCGCAGGAACCGATCCTCAAGAAGGCGCAGCACTAGCAATGGCTATACTTGATGAGGTTGTGGGGAAACAAGCGCGTGTTATCGCCACAACACACTATCCGGAGTTAAAAGCATATGGCTATAACCGTAAAGGTGTCATTAATGCGTCCGTTGAATTTAATGTTGAAACACTTAGACCAACGTACCGTCTTCTTATTGGTGTTCCAGGGCGGAGTAATGCCTTTGATATTTCACGTCGTCTCGGTTTAGATGAAACGCTTATTTCCTCAGCAAAAGAATTAATTGGTACCGATACAAAGAGTGTTGATCATATGATTGCCTCACTTGATACTGCGAGACGACGAGCGGAAGATGATTACGCAGAAGCTGAAGCTTATTTAAATGAAGCAGCTATGCTCAAACGTGATTTGGAGCGTAAATGGCAGGAGTTTGAACAAGAACGTGAACGTTTGTTTGAAAAGGCAGAACGAAAAGCTGAAAAAGCTGTAGAACAAGCACGCCAAGAAGCGGAAGCGGTCGTTCAAGCGATGAGAGAAATGAAGACAAACCACGAACTTAAAGAGCATGAATGGATAGAAGCAAGAAAACTCTTCGATGATGCGAAGCCAAACTTAATGAAAAAAGAAGAAAAACAAGTAAGACAACAGGTAAAGAACGAAACGCTTAACGTTGGAGACGATGTTCTTCTTATCACCCTTAACCAAACAGGTACGATTATGGAAAAAATCTCTGAAAAAGAGTACCAGGTACAAGTAGGTATGATGAAAATGAAAGTCAAAAAAAATCAGTTAGAAAAACTAAAGCCGAAAAAAGAAAATGCAACGCGACCAGTAGCTACAGTGAAAAACAAAGTAACTGGAACTAAACCAGAACTAGACTTGCGCGGTGAACGCTATGAAGATGCGTTACAACAACTAGATAAATATATTGATGATGCATTACTCCAAGGTTATCCGCGAGTTACAATCATTCATGGTAAGGGAACTGGCGCTTTACGCCAGGGGGTCCAAGCATTTGCGAAGCGCCATCGCCATATTAAATCTGCTACAACTGGAAGTGCTCAAGAAGGCGGTAGTGGTGTTACTATTTTTGAGTTTAACTAATTGTGAGCAGAACACTAGCCAATAAAAACCCCAGGGTGGTATACTTGGCATTATAGAAATCATTGATAATATTTTTTAGGAGGAATTATATAATGGCAACTGTAAAAGTAACAGATCAATCATTTAAAGACCAAACAGCAAAAGGTTTAGTCGTTGTAGATTTTTGGGCACCATGGTGTGGTCCTTGTAAAATGATTGGACCTGTGTTGGAAGAACTTTCTGATGAAATGGCAGACAAAGTAACTATCGCTAAATTGAACGTCGACGAAAATCAACAAACAGCTGGGCAATATGGCGTTATGAGTATTCCAACCCTTCTTTTCTTTAAAGATGGTGAAGTTGTTGACCAAGTTGTTGGTTTCCAACCAAAAGAAGCTTTAGAAGCACGTATTAATCAATATGCCTAATTCAAAAAAGAGCCGAAAGGCTCTTTTTTACTTTTCAGTCTGTATCGAGCAGTCTATAAGGGCTCTATACTAAATGTGGTGGTACCCCTTGATCTGACATGCCCTTAGCTTATATCAAAAAAACACACTTATACACCCTCATTTGTTAAACTATAATCGACGAAAAAAATAGAGAAATGAGGGGTATAAGTGCAAGACAAGTTTATCATAAAATTGTTAGGAATTGAAGATAAGCATGTGGAATTATGGGATGTGGATGAATCAAAGTCAAAGTTACAAGCATGGATAACAACGAAGGTAAAAACACAAAAATGTCCGAAGTGTAAAGCACGTACAAGAAAGGTTCATGCGTATTTCGACCAAACAGTCGAGTCTATTGGTGGTCTTCATAAGCCATTAACATTAC
>NZ_FOWN01000010.1 GCF_900115465.1 Halolactibacillus alkaliphilus | reverse complement strand
ACAGTGAAAAATCATAACAACAATTGGCAATTCATCTCCCACCTAGCTCCTGACGGAGCTTGAGGAGGGAGACTTCTTGCCTAAGTTCGTTAAATGAAAGTGACATGGATTGGCAGCGATACAAATAGTTTCTACATAAACAGGAGGCGTTCGGACATGAGTAAATTTGAAGAAAAAACAATAAAGACTAAAGAAATTTTTAACGGTAAAATTATTAAAGTGAGTGTGGATGACGTGCGACTACCCAATGGAGAAACTTCTATTCGGGAGCTTGTTAAACATCAAGGTGCTGTGGCCGTGATCGCTGTGACGGAAGATAAACGGTTTATTATGGTTGAGCAATACCGTAAACCGTTAGAAAAAGCCCTCGTTGAAGTTCCTGCTGGTAAGCTAGAACCAAATGAAGCTCCAGAAGTAACTGCGATTAGAGAATTAGAAGAAGAAACAGGATTTACAACAGAGCATTTAGAGTATGTCACCTCTTTTTATACGACGCCAGGATTTTGTGATGAACTAATATATCTCTATTATACAGATAAACTTATTCCTTTAACCGAAGAAAAAGCGTTAGATGAAGATGAGTTTTTGGAATGTCAAAGTTACACCATGGCTGAATTGGACGACTTGATTAAAAGGGAGCGCATTCATGACCTTAAAACGATGTATGCGGTACAATACTTAAAGTTACGTGGTTTTGATTGATCAACCGCCTGCTGTTAGCTAATTTCTATAGATACGCTAACATGTTTTTCTTCGTCCACTCATAGATTAAAAAAAGGTGTATAATCTATGATGTTAATCTATGGAGGGACAACGATTGAACCAAACTCAGCTCTTTTATCACGTTAGCCAGCACAAACGAATCGTCATCTCATTACTCGTCGCATTATTTCTTGGTATTCTTCTTGGTAGCTATTTATCGGTCACCTATTTAACAGACCATTTAACGCTGACGCTCCCTAATACACATGTGAGTGCCTGGACATTGAAGATGTATGGCCTCATTTTACTTGAAAATGCATGGGTTTTTATCGTCATTTATATTGGTAGTTTATCTTTTATTGGTGTGCCACTGATATATTTTGGGTGGCTTGTACTAGGCATGCGCATTGGATACACTGTTGCTATTTGTATCTCAACATTTCAACTAAGGGGTGTAGGCATTGCTTTTAGTGTATTAATCATTGATCAACTCATCTTGCTACCATTAACCTGTTGTTTCGGTGTTTATGCCCTTTTGATTCACCGACAGTTATTTTTTAAACACGCCCCGGCTGTTGCGGCGCAACTATCAACAAAACTTAGGCAATATCACTACCGGTTCATCGTGTATCTTATTGTCGTCGCTTTACTTTCAGTACTTGAAAGTAGTTACTATACGTATATATACCCCTATATCATGTCAGTTTTTAGTTGATAGTTATTCTAAAAAAAACTAATGATAATCATTAACAAATAATAATTATTTTAATTGACAGCCTGACGGTAGCTGACTATAATTGAGAAAGTAGGGAGGTTTCCGGGATGGAACATCGTATAGAACGTATTAAAAAGCAATTACATGCTCAAAGTTATAAGTTGACCCCACAACGGGAAGCGACCGTACGCGTGTTACTTGAGCGAGAAGAAGATCATTTAAGTGCAGAGGATATCTATTTGCTCGTAAAGGAAAAAGCACCTGAAATTGGTCTAGCGACAGTCTACCGCACACTTGAGCTGTTATCGGAATTGAAAGTTGTTGATAAGATTAATTTTGGTGATGGCGTGTCACGTTATGACTTAAGAAAAGAAGGTGCAGCACATTTTCACCATCATTTAGTATGTATGGAGTGCGGTGCTGTTGAAGAAATTGTTGAAGATTTATTAGAGGACGTCGAAAAGAAAATTGAAGATGAGTGGCAATTCCAAGTCAAAGATCATCGTCTAACCTTTCACGGCATTTGCCGTAAGTGCCAACAAAAAAACAATGCTAACAATTAAAATCACAGTGTCCCTGTGGTTTTTTGTCTTTTACAATTAGAAACGAGGGATAAGATGGAACACGATATGAGAGATTTTATCCATTATATAAAGATCGAACGTGGTCTTAGCGAAAATACGATTGAATCATATACGCGCGACCTTAAAAAATACCATCGCTATTTAGTAGAACATGATATATCAGATTGGGAAACTGTAGAACGTGTGCACGTAGTTAATTATTTATATACCCTTAAAGACCGAGGGCAAAGTGAAGCGACAATCCAACGGGTGTTGTCTACACTGCGCTCTTTTCATCAATTTCTAAAACGCGAAAAAAAGACAAAACACGATGCAAGTTTACATATTGACACGCCTAAAAAGAAGCAAACATTACCGAATGTCTTATCAGTCAATGAGGTGGCCTTGTTGCTAGATATACAAGTTCGATCCCCACTAGAAGCACGAACAAAAGCGATGCTCGAGTTAATGTATGCGACTGGTTTGAGAGTATCTGAGTGTATTGGTGTTCAACTGGCAGACTTACATTTAGATATTGGGTTTATTCGTTTATTCGGTAAAGGTAACAAAGAACGGATTGTCCCACTTGGTGAAGAGGCGAGCGAAGCGGTCAAAGATTATTTAGTGTATTATCGCCCAGCACTTATGAAGAATAAAAATCATGAAATCCTATTTGTTAATCATCACGGGAATCCATTGTCAAGGCAAGGTTTTTTTAAATTGATTAAACAACGTGCCATAGAGGTCGGGATCAATGAAGATATTTCACCACACAAATTGCGTCATTCATTTGCCACACACTTATTAGAATGCGGTGCGGATTTACGGTCTGTTCAGGAGATGTTAGGTCATAGTGATATTTCTACGACCCAGATATACACACATGTGACCAATACGCGTCTAGCATCAATTTATAAAACGTATCATCCGAGAGCATGAGTAGTCATGTCTCGGATGTTTTTTTGATTTACGCCCTGAAGAAGTGTATAACCACTTTTTCAGGGTTATTTGTCGTAATGCATGTGATAGCCATGTCGAGATTTTACCTCTTTTAGCGCTCTGTGACTTGTTTTCTGTACCGGCAGGAAATCGGCGGGTCTTTCCCGAAAACAGAGGAAACTGATCCAAGAGAGGAAGAGAAACTATGTCATTAATAAAAGAGTTTGAAGTGCGAGATGATTGTTTAATCGTTCGCCTGATAGGAGATTTAGATCACCATGAGACCGATCTTTTACGAGAGGAATGGATGCACTATCTAACAGCCTATCCTATTAATCATGTTATTTTGTCACTTGCAGGTGTAGAGTTCATTGATAGCTCAGGTTTAGGTGTTATTCTAGGACGCTATAAAGTATTAAAAAGTTATGGCGGCAGTTTAGTTATTTGTTCTATTTCTAGGCAAGTGAAACGTTTATTTGATTTATCGGGTCTATTCAAAATTATTACATTTACTGAAGATGAGTATGATGCACGTGAGTGGCTGGGGGTATCGTGATGAAAAATGAAGTCGTTGTTCAGTTTCCGAGTTTAAGTGAGTATGAGCGATTGGCTAGAATGATTGTCACAAGTTTTATGATGCCTTATGACCCGACAATAGATGAATTAGCAGACATAAAGACCGTAGTCTCAGAAGCGGTCACTAATGCGATTATACATGGTTATGAACATGAGGATGGCATCGTAGAGCTCAAGTTACACGTAAATAACGATCGCTTGATAATTGTTATTAAGGATGAAGGAAAAGGCATTGAAGATATTGAACAGGTTAAGGTTCCTCTTTTCACCACAAAACCTGAATCTGAACGCTCAGGTATGGGTTTTACAATTATGGAACAGTTTATGGATGGTTGTCATATAGAATCTACGCTATCAAAAGGCACAACAGTTACGCTAGAAAAAATGCTTTCACACGTCTCAGTAGGTGTATAGTATGGCGACGGACTTATTGAAAGATGAGGAAGTTAAAGCGCTGATTATTAAAGCTCAGCACGATGACCAACATGCACGTAGTTATTTGGTAGAGAAGAATAAACGTCTCGTTTGGTCGATTGTTAATCGCTATAAACATCGGGGCTATGAAAGTGAAGATTTATTTCAGATGGGATCAATTGGCTTGATTAAAGCTATTGATAAGTTCGATTTATCCTATGACGTGAAATTTTCTACATATGCTGTTCCGATGATCATTGGGGAAATACAACGTTTTTTACGTGATGATGGTGCTATAAAAGTAAGTCGCTCTTTAAAAGAACTAGCGCTTAAATCCCACCATGCTCGAGAGAAAATAATCAAAGAAAAAGGTGAAGCTCCTACATTCAGTGAACTTGCGGAGGTGTTAGAGGTAAGTGTTGAACACATAATGGAAGCCGAAGAAGCTGTGAGGCGCCCACAATCGATCTATGAGTCGATTTACGAGAGTGATGGTCAGGCTATTGTTTGTTTAGATAAACTAACGAGTGAGCCAAAAGATATTATTCAGCATTTAATGTTAACAGATGGTGTTAATCGTCTAGCTGAGCGAGAAAAAATTATTATTTATTTACGTTATTTTAAAGATTATACCCAAATGGAAGTAGCTAAACGTTTAGCTATTTCTCAAGTGCAAGTATCAAGACTCGAAAAAAAGAGCTTACAGCTATTGAAACAGTATTTGACTCAGGGTGTATAGCAAGCGCCTTTTTCGCCTATACTGGGGTGAAAAGGAGGGGCATATAGATGCTTTATGACACGGACGCGCAATGCGAGAAAATAAAAAAGAAGATGACAAGAGAAATGGGGCTTGGTCAGTCGTTTGATTTAGGTTTAAGAACACTTCATCTGCATGGAGTAGAAATTAATTTATATTTTGTGAATGGATTAGCTGATACAGAACAAATAATTCGCTTACTAGGTAATTTGGAAATCCAGCAACAAATGAGAAAATCACCGGTATTTGACTTGTTGTATGATCGCCTTACGCATCAACAAGTTACTATCTGTCATGACTTTTCAAAAGCCATGACAGACGTGTTATCTGGACTTATTTGTTTAGTTGTCGATAATGATCAACGGTTTATCCTCATTGATGTGAGGCAATACCCTGGGAGAAATTCAGAAGAACCTGATACCGAAAGAGTCGTAAGAGGCTCCAGGGACGGGTTTACTGAGAACATAATCGAGAATACAGCCTTAATCAGACGACGCATTCGCGACCCACATTTAAGACATGAGATAATTAAAGTTGGTAAAAGATCGAAAACAGATATTTGCTTATCTTATATAGAGGGGTTATGTGACCCGGATTTAATAGACATAATAAAAAAAGAACTTCATATGATTGAAGTTGATGCGCTGCCAATGGCTGATAAAACATTGGAAACATATCTAGTAAAACAAGGATATAACCCATTCCCATTGGTCCGCTATTCAGAGCGACCGGATGTGTGCTCGGCACATTTGTTTGAAGGGCACCTACTCATTATTGTGGATACTTCACCGAGCGTGATGATCGCCCCAACGACATATTTTCATCACCTGCAACATGCAGAGGAGTATCGGCAATCGCCTTTTATTGGTACGTTTATTCGTTGGATTCGTTTCGTTGGGGTATTTCTATCGTTGTTTCTCGTTCCAGTGTGGTATTTTTTTGCGGAAAATCCGCAATATACACCAGCATTTTTAAGCTTTATTGGTCCGCAAGAAGAAGCAACACTTAGTTTATTTATCCAACTTTTTTTAGCAGATATGGGTATTGAGTTTTTACGCATGGCCGCCATTCACACACCAACACCATTAACGACGGCGATGGGTTTAATAGCGGCTGTACTTATTGGACAAATTGCTATTGATGTCGGTTTATTCGTTCCGGAAGTAATTCTTTACATTTCCATTGCGTCGATTGGCTCCTATTTAACACCAAGTTATGAACTTAGTATTGCCAATAAAGTGACAAGGCTAATACTTCTTATGTTAACGGCTTGGCTTAACTTGGTGGGTTTAATTGGTGGTATTGTGGGTTTATTTCTCTTTCTTGTTACAACGAAAACGTTCCATGTGCCTTACTTATGGCCGGTAATTCCCTTTGATTGGGAGATGTTCAAACGGCTTATATTTCGAACAAGCAAATCAAATCAACATAGTCGACTGAAGTCGATAAAACGATCAATCAGTAGAAGCAAGAAATAAGATTCATGCGCTTTTTATTGATTACTCACTTAAGATATGATAAATTAATGCTATTCTAAATAAGTTTGACGAAGACAAAGTGCTTTAGTCAATGTCGAAATAAGAGTGGGATTAAAGGAGGCAATCGGGTGAGTGAATTAAGTACGGTAAATGAAAAAGGTCACATGGTGTTTGCTGGTCTTGATGTTGTGTCATTAACAAAAGAATTTCAAACGCCTTTATTTGTTTATAATGTTGAGAAAATTCGAAAAAATGCACAAGCATTTGTAGAAGGTTTTAAACGTTTAGGTATTAAAGCGCAAGTTGCTTACGCGAGTAAAGCATTTAGTTCTGTTGCGATGTTACAAGTAGCTAAGCAAGAAGGGTTAAGCCTAGACGTTGTCTCTCAAGGAGAGTTATACACAGCAATTAAGGCCGATTTTCCAATGGATAAAGTCCATTTACATGGAAACAATAAAAGTCGTGATGAACTCCGCATGGCTCTCGAACATAAAATTGGGTGTATAGTTATTGATAATTTTCATGATATCGCGTTGTTAAAAGAGTTGCTTGTAGATGCTGATGAAACGATGGATGTACTTATTCGTGTAACACCAGGAATTGAAGCACATACACACGATTATATTCTTACAGGTAATGAAGATTCGAAATTTGGTTTTGATTTGAAAAATCAAGCAAAACAAGCGTATGAAGAAATTAAACAGATTAAAGGTCTCAGGTTAAAAGGTTTGCATTGTCATATTGGGTCGCAAATTTTTGAAACAGATGGCTTTATCATGGCGATTAAACGCTTATACGAAGTGCTTGCGGATTGGTACAAAGCAGATGGTTTTCAAGCAAGCGTCCTTAATCTCGGTGGTGGTTTTGGTATTCGGTATACAGATGAAGATGAGCCCCTCCCATTAGAAAATTATGTCGGGGCATTGGTCGATGAAGTCACACTAGAGGCACATAAATATGGGCTATCCTTACCTGAAATATGGATAGAACCTGGTCGAGCAATCGTTGGAGATGCAGCGATTACTTTGTATGAAATAGGCTCGAAGAAAGAGATTCCTCATGTAAGGAATTATGTGGCGATTGACGGGGGAATGACGGATAATATTAGACCAGCGCTTTATCAAGCGAAATATGATGCTGTGATTGCTAATAAAGCCAATCATCCTAAAACGTATCCTTGTTCAATTGCGGGTAAATGTTGTGAGTCAGGGGATATGTTGATTTATGATACTTTATTGCCAGAAGTTGAGCCAGGTGATATACTAGCAGTATTTAGTACAGGGGCGTACGGCTATTCAATGGCAAGCCATTATAATAGATTTCCTAAACCAGCGGTGGTGTTTGTTGAAAACAACAAAGCAACATTAGTCGTGAAACGGGAAACGTACGTTGATGTGACACAAAATGATTTAAGCTATGAATAATGGAGGAATAAAAGATGACAAAACAAGCAACAATCACATTTGAGAATGGTGAGAAAATCATCATCGAATTATTTGAAGAGGCAGCACCCAAAACAGTTGAAAACTTTGAAACCTTAGCAAATAAAGGGTTTTATGATGGGGTTATTTTTCACCGTGTAATTCCTGGCTTCGTTGCTCAAGGTGGTGACCCTACAGGTACTGGTATGGGTGGACCTGGTTATACAATTAAATGTGAGACAGAAGGGAATCCTCATAAGCACGTAGCTGGCTCTCTTTCTATGGCACATGCTGGAAAAGATACAGGTGGCAGCCAATTCTTCTTAGTACATGAACCACAACCACATTTAGATGGTGTGCATACGGTATTTGGTCAAGTTATAGAAGGTATGGATGTTGTATTACGTATTAAGCAAGGCGATGTTATGGAGAAAGTTATTGTAGAGGTAATTTAACACAACCCGTGCGCGAAAGACTTAAATGACCTTTTGGTCTAGTAAGGAGTTATTATGTTAATAAGGTTTAAAAAAACAATGGAAAAAATCGCAATGGGACTATTATCGTTTACGACGGAAGAAAAGGATATTAAAAAGCTTCAAGAGACGATTAAAATCTACAGTGAAAATCAAGAGGATGTGCTATTTCTTTGGAAAGAGCATGAAGACATGATTGGCGCCATTGGAATACATGTGGATGATGACTTAAAACGGTTAACGATTCAACATGTAAGTGTAAACCCTTCACATCGTGATAACGGGATAGGCCAACAAATGGTGCAAGCTTTGTGTCAGAGATACGATGCCTACGAAGTTGTTGGGAATCAACTAACAGATGACTTTCTAAGTAAATGTAAATAGATATGTAAAATACCACAGCATGTACTGTGGTATTTTACTGTTTAACTAGGATTATGATGATGGGAAAAACGCCGAAACATCTTAAGCTTCATGTGTATTTCATTTACGTGTACATATATCAGTAAGTAATAAGGAAATGAGGTGGCTAAATGTCCTTAGAATATAAAATAGAAACGGATCTATTTGAAGGTCCCCTAGATTTACTGTTGCATTTAATTAACAAGCTAGAAATTGATATTTATGAACTGCCCGTGAGTGAAGTGACGCGTCAATATATGACTTTCATTCATACGATGCAAGAATTGGAATTAAATATCGCAAGTGAATATTTGGTCATGGCTGCCACCTTGCTTCAGATTAAAAGTTCTATGCTATTACCAAATCCAGAAATAGAAGAATATGTGTATGATGACGGGGAAGATCCAAAGGAAGCATTGATTGAACGATTAATCGAATATAGAAAATATAAAGAAGTGGCTGAGAACCTGCATGATAGACAAGTAGAAGCGAATGAAACATACACACGTCCACCGTTAAAGCTAGCTGTTGCTCATAAAAAAGTAGACATGAATAATAAAGGGTCTATTTATGATATGTTAAAGGCGATGCAAAAAGTTTTTGACAGAAAAAAATGGACGCAACCAATGACGCGTACGATTGAAAAAATGGATGTGCCGATAAAAGAACGAATGGATCAAGTATTACACGCACTAGATAAGGCACCTGATGGCGTTGACTTTGAATCGTTGTTTCCTTATCCATCCAAAAGCCATATGGTGGTGACATTTATGGCGATGCTTGAATTAATGAAAGAAAAGCAAATATATTGTGTGCAAAAAGAGACGTTTGACCGATTAATTCTATATCGTTGGAGGGAAGTAGATGAGTGATTGTCATTTAAAGGGGATTCTTGAAAGTTTACTCTTTGTTTCAGGATCAGATGGTTTATCACTGAAACAAGTCATATCTATTCTTGAAGTTAACGAAGAAAAAGCCAAAGATATTTTGTTGGAATTAAAAAAGGATTATCAACAGTTGAGCCGAGGTATTCAACTTATTGAAGCTGACGATCATTATTATTTGACGACTAAAAAAGAACATACCGATTACTTGCAAACACTGGTGGTTGGAAATAAACAACATAAGTTATCGCAAGCAAGTCTTGAAACACTAGCCATTGTGGCTTACAATCAGCCAATCACACGCTTAGAAATCGAAGAGGTAAGAGGTGTGAAAAGTGACCGTCCCGTGCAAACGTTATTGTCACGAGGTTTAATTGAAGAAGCGGGTAAAAAAGATACGATAGGACGACCACATTTATATAAAACAACGATCGACTTTCTTACTTATTTTGGTTTGCAGTCAATTGATGAGTTACCACCTTTAACGGAACAAATGGCAGATTTGGACTTTAATGACGAATTAGATCTGTTTTTTAATCATGAAAAAACAGACTTAAGTGAGTAATGGTATGAATGCGCCTCTTTAGACATAGATATAAATGAGATGTCAAAAAGAGGTGAAGGTTATTGGCTCATGGGAATAGTTGTTTTAAATGGCTCACTTATTTAGTATTGGTTTCTTTTATGTTTTTAATGATGAGACAAACTGATGTGAGAGCTTTTTCGTTTGAAAAGGCGGTTGTAGTTGATGGTGTGACGGGTGAGGTTCTTTATGATCATCTGGGGAGAGAACGTGCGAATGTAGCAAGCTTAACGAAGATTATGACAGCTATTGTGGCACTTGAGTATGGTCAATTGGATGATGAAACGATTGTATCAGAACGTGCGAGTAAAATGGAAGGTTCGAGTGTCTATCTAAAACCAGGTACACGCATATCATTACGGGACTTACTCTATGCCTTGATGCTCCGAAGTGGTAATGATGCGAGTGTGGCCATTGCTGAAATGATTGGTGGTAGTGAAGCGGGTTTTGTCTTTTTAATGAACGAGAAGGCGCGCATGTTAGGACTTTATGATACGTGCTTTAAAAATGCGCACGGTCTTGATAGTGACAATCACTATTCTAGTGCTTATGATCTTGCGGTGATGACACAAGTCGCTTTAGGTTTTAATGCGTTTATTGATATTTCTGGTGCCAGGGCTTATCAGTCGCAAGCAGTTGATTACCCCTGGATTCATAAACATAAGTTAGTGAAGTATCATGTGGCGCCTAGTGTACTCGGAAAGACAGGTTACACAAAGTCAGCTGGTCGAACACTTATGACAGTGTTTGAAAAAAATCAACGACCAATTATTGTCGTTACTTTAAATGCCCCAAATGATTGGCTGGACCATCAACAGTTATTGGCTACGGTGAATGTATCAAAAGAGACAAACGAAATAGTCCCTCACCCATTGTTAGGAGTGAGAATATGTCGATGATTTGGCTATCGTTTGTCTTTACCGGTATGTTATCACTTATTATAACGTCAAATGCCTCGGTGATTGTTCCGCTTATGATTGAAAGTG
The DNA here is from genome assembly GCF_900115465.1 of Halolactibacillus alkaliphilus. GTDB lineage: Bacteria > Bacillota > Bacilli > Bacillales > Amphibacillaceae > Halolactibacillus > Halolactibacillus alkaliphilus. The sequence continues at coordinate 63,484 of NZ_FOWN01000010.1, read as the reverse complement.
TTGAGGATACGGTTGTCATTAGTTTTCATTTGCTCGTCATGATGGTGTTTTGGCTGGGGTTTATGAAAATAGCAGAGAGCGCTGGCTTATTGGCTGCTTTAACGTATATGTTAAGACGTCCGTTAAAATGGTTATTTCCTGAAGTGACACCTGAGAACCCAGCCTATGGTTATCTCGCAAGCAACATAACATTTAATCTGCTCGGATTGGGGAATGCAGCAACACCCCTGGGCTTAAAAGCGATGCAACTGATGCATGCGTTTAATGGAAATAATGAGCGCCCGTCAAAATCTATGCTGACATTAATTGTGCTTAATACCTCAAGCTTGGCTTTATACCCAACATCGATCATTGCATTAAGAACAGCTGCGCATTCTTCAATGCCTAGTCGTATTATAGTGGCAGTTATATTAACGTCAGCAATTACTACGATCGTTGCGGTGGGATTTGTTAAAATCTATACAAAAAGTCATTGTGGGGATCGTTAGTCATGGCGGCACTTGGTGAATATATATTGCCGATAATAATTTTATTAATCACGGCAACAGCTTTTGTGAAGCGGTTACCAGCGATTGATTTATTTATTGAAGGAGCGACAGAAGCGATTAAATGCATGTCGATGTTATTTATTCGTTTATTAGCGCTCGTTTTTTCTGTGAAGCTATTATTAAATGCGCATATTTTCCACGTATTAAGTGATAAAATAGCGATGATTGGTAAGGGGGCTATTCCAGCTGAATTATGGCCATTAATACTCCTGCGTCCCGTCTCGGGTGCCGCGTCATTAGCTGTTACAGAAGAAATTTATCAATTGTATGGCCCGGATACGGCTGTTGGCTTAATGGCCTCGGTTATTCAAGGCTCAACAGATACAACCTTATACATCGTTACCGTTTACTTTGGGGCAATTGGTATTAAAAGGACCAAAGAAGCATTAAGTATTGGACTTGCGGCCGATTTTATTGGTATAATAACGGCGGTTTTAGTCGCTAAATGGTTTTTCTTTTGATGAAATAGTTGTGAAGATGTCGATAATTTGAGAGAATAGAACATAATAGTGTGGTAAAAGAAAATAATGCGTTTAAAATGTTAGAACGATGAAGGGTGAAAATATGGAACAACATGCAGAACGATTACAAAAGGTCATTGCCCACAGTGGTGTGACATCTAGAAGAAAAGCAGAAACGATGATTGAAGAAGGTCGAGTAAAAGTTAATGGTAAAACAGTGACAACCTTAGGAGTAAAAGTCACACCTAACGACCGCGTGGAGGTAGACGGTGTCCAATTAACAAAAGAATCACGTGTGTATTTTTTACTTTATAAACCGCGTGGAGTGATTTCGGCTGTCAGTGATGATAAAGGGAGAAAGGTCGTCACGGATATATTGCCGTTTGTCCAAGAGCGTGTCTACCCAGTCGGTCGATTAGATTATGATACATCTGGTTTACTGTTACTAACAAATGACGGTGAATTAGCACAGTTGATGATGCATCCGAGTTATGAAATGGATAAAGTCTACGTGGCGAAGATAAAAGGTGTACCTACTAAATCTGAGCTTCAACAATTTAAGCGCGGAATAAAATCAGAAGGTGATGTATTAAAAGCGACAGAAGCGACGATTATTTCAGTTAATAAAGAAAAGGGACAATCAATTATTGAACTCACGTTGCATGAGGGGAAAAATAGACAAGTAAGACGCATGTTTGAAGCGTTAAACTATCCTGTTATGAAATTAAAGCGTGAACGATACGGGTTTCTTAATTTACGAGGCATGACCTCAGGCGATTACAGAGAATTATCACCACATGAAGTAAAACAATTAAGAGCTCATGCACTAGATCAACATAAATAAACGTGTCTTGTACACGTTCTATCTTTCACTATTTGCAATACTTTTGTGTTCATAAATAAAAAAGACACATAAAGCTGGATGGGAGACGCACGAAAGGGGTAATAGAGATGGAACAACAACAAACCATACTTGTTGTAGAGGATGAGGACCGGATTCGTAAGCTAATCACGATGTATCTCGGTCGTGAGGGGTTTCAAACAGCTGAAGCAGCTGATGGTCATGAAGGCTTACAATTGGCACTAGAAAACGATTATGCCTTAATTATATTAGATTTGATGTTGCCTGAAATGAATGGTATTGATTTATGCAAAGCTTTAAGAAAAGAAAAAACAACACCTGTTTTAATGCTGACGGCCAAAGGGGAAGAAAACCATCGCATTGAAGGTTTTGAGGCAGGCGCTGATGATTATGTCGTAAAACCATTTAGTCCACGGGAAGTTGTTTTACGTGTCAAGGCACTCTTGCGTCGCTCTCCGCATGTTGATGTGACAATTACTGATACACCAACGAAAAATGTCCTAGAATTTAAGTATATGGTGATTGACCATGATGCGCATAAGGTGACTGTTGAAGGTCAAGAATTAACCCTTACGCCAAAGGAGTATGAGTTGTTATATTTTCTTGCTAGTCATGAGGAACGTGTCTATGACCGAGAACAATTGCTTAAAGAAGTGTGGAAGTATGAATTTTTTGGTGATTTACGAACAGTCGATACTCACGTAAAGCGGTTGCGTGAAAAATTGAGTAAAGTATCTAAAGAAGCCGCACAGATGATTGTGACGGTTTGGGGTGTAGGTTATAAGTTTGAAGTGGATGATCACTAATGATTGCACGGGTATTTTCTAGGCGAACACGTTGGTTTTTGGTCATTGTCGTGATGTCCTTTATTTTGGTGCCTTTGTTTGTTGAGCCTATAATGGCGCCACGATTAGCGCATGATTATTTGTCGGATTTACGACGTTTAGTCGAACAAAACGATGCAGTAGACATACCACTTAATCTTAATCAAGATGTTGTACTTATGAGCCAAGAAGTTTTTAACGATAAGGGACCAGAGTATTTGTCTGATGAAGTACTAATAATCAATGAAACAAAGTATTTGTATTATACAGCGTCTGACTTAACGAGCCTTATTGCTCTCCAACCATATGAGATTCTAGATGATCAACTGATTGCAATCAAGACACAACTTCGCCTTTTTTTAGCCTTTTTTTACCTTGTGTTGATGTCGGTTCATTGGTACAATGTGAAGCGAATGAAAAAAGCGCTTGTACCTTTTCGTCAACAAGCACTCAATTATGCTATGGCAGATTTTTCTGAACGGGTAGTGAGTCAATCGTCATTAACGGACGAATTAATGCTAAGTTTCAATAGAATGGCTCGACAGTTAGAGCAACAATTTAACCAATTATTGCAACGTGATGATATACTTAATCATGTTTTAAATGCGATGAACGATGGTGTTATTGCGATAAATGTTGATCATGATATGCTTTTGTCCAATATCCACGCAGAGAATTTATTAGCTTTACTGCATAAAGATTCAAGTCGAACAACTAACATGATCCCAGTAGAATGGGAAGAAGACATTAGCATGACAATGAAAAATCTCGAAAATTGTCTAACGTATGTCAAAGTACAAGGGCGCACATTTATTTTGCTGTTTTCACCACTTATCCGTGAAAACCATATTTTTGGTGTTGTCATTATTTCGCGTGATGTAACGGAAGAAGAGAATTTAAATCAATTACGTGAAATGTTTGTTGCTAATGTTTCACATGAATTGCGGACACCTATATCCTTATTACAGGGATATAGTGAAGCTATTGTTGATGGTGTAGCTACATCGTTGGAAGACCAACGAGCATTGGCTCAAGTGATTTTAGAGGAATCTAAGCGAATGGGTCGCTTAGTTAATGATTTATTAGACCTTGCTAAACTAACATCAGGGCACATGGTACTCCAAAGGGAGCGTTATCCGGTGCGTGATTTTGTTCATCGGCTAATAGCTAAATTTCAACATAAAGCAAGCCTTAATCAAGTTGAAGTTGTAGCAGATGTGCACGAAGACGCACAGGTATTGACGTTTGATTATGATCGTCTTGAACAAGTCTTTACGAACTTGATTGATAACGCATTACGCTATACAAAAAAGGGAACCATTACCTTACGTGTGTATAAGGAAAAAAAACGCTTTTATTTTTATGTGATTGATACAGGTGAAGGTATCAAAGAGGCGGATTTACCTTTTCTATTTGAGCGTTTTTATAAAGCGGACAAATCAAGAACACGTAATAAAAGTGGCACAGGACTTGGCTTGGCGATTGCAAAGGAAATTGTTGAGGCTCATGGCGGTACGATTTCCGTAACTAGCCATGTAGGTAAAGGAACGACATTTACTATTGTGTTACCAGATGTAGAATTGTATGACTAAAATTTCATAAACGGGTGTATAACAGGGAAATTGGTGAAAGTCTAATACTGTCCTCGCAACTGTAAGTAGTATCGAAAAGAACAATACCACTGTCTTATTGATGGGAAGGGTTCTTAGTAGCAAGCTACAAGTCAGTAGACCTACCCATTTATTTAATCATAGATAATGCTTCGAGGATTGAGCGTTTAACCTAGGATAATTCTAGGCGTTTGATTCTCCAAATAATGGAGGAAAAGAAAATGAAAAAATGGTTATTGAGCCTATTGCTTGTTGTTGGATTACTTACAGGTTGTGGTGCAGATGCGACAAATTCAAATGAAGAGATCACAGATCCTATTGATGTGACAATGATTATCAGTTTAGATAATGATAGTGAACGCATCGTTGATGAAGTCCTCACTGTAAATGATGGGGCTATGTTAATGGATGTGTTAACGGAACGTTACGATGTAGAAAAAACAAGTGATGGCTTCATTGAAGGACTTGAAGGCCATTCTCAAGATGCGCCTCGTTACTGGTTTTTTGATGTGAACGGAGAACCAAGCCCGGTTGGTGCAGCTGATGTTGAGCTATCAGATGGTGACGAGATTCATTTTGATTTACATGAGTGGGAAGGTTAATGAGAATGTCCACGTATCGACTAACGCTCATCGCTGTGTTAGCGGCGATGGCGACCGTTGGTCGCTTTTTTATGCAGCATATACCTAATGTTCAACCTGTGACGGCGATTATTATTTTATCGGCTTTTTTTTTAGGGCCACTATCAGGCTTTATGTTAGCTACCATTACGACTTACTTGACAAACTTAGCGCTTGGTATGGGTATTTGGACATTATGGCAAATCCTTGCTTGGTCACTTATCGGTGTGATTGCTGGTTTTTTAGGTAAGTTTGTGCGTCGACATGTGCGTTTAACGTTAAGTGTTTTTGGTTTCTTTAGTGGTTTTTTATTTGGTTTCTTTTTTGCATTCATTAATTACTTAGTTTCTGGCAAGTTTTTGGGCTACTATATACTTGGATTACCCTTCGATTTTTATCATGCAATCAGCAATGTTTTATTTATTATGTTACTTTATCGTCCGTTTTTACTGTTATTTAATCGAGAATTAACGGGATTTAACCAACGCAAATAAAAAAACATACACACGGTGTAACGTTTTTTGAAATAGAACGACTAATTTAGGGAAACAGGGGGTCTTAGCTAATGAAGACCACATTTGATTATTTATATGACACTTATCATCAAGACGTTTATCAATATATTTTTTACTTAGTGAAAAATCATCAAGCAGCTGAAGACCTCATTCAAGAAACCTATATAAAGGTTCTAAAGTCTCACCAACACTTTCGTGGGGAGAGCAGCGAAAAGACATGGCTTTTCTCTATTGCGCGTCATACGGTGATGGACTTTTTCAGAAAGCAACAACGCGAAAAGAATAAGTGGTTTGGCTTATTTAATAAAGAAGATGATTGGTTAACTGTCCAATCGACAGCACCACTACCAGAAGAGATTCTTGTATTAAGTGAAGAACAACAATTACTCTATGCGCAATTAGATAAACTGACACTTGATCAAAAAAATGTGATTATTTTGCGGTTTATTCAAGCCATGTCGATACATGATACCGCGCGCATACTTGAATGGACTGAAAGTAAAGTAAAAACAACACAGCATCGGGCAATCAAGAAACTGCAACAGCTTATGGGAGATAATGAAAAGGGGTGACAGCTATGAAAAAGAAAGATGAGCAAGAGAAAATAATGACACGGTTGAATGCCTTACCTCCTATCAAATCGCCACAGGCTAAAGAATCATTATACAAAAAAATTGAAACGCAGCTTCAACCGGAACAAAAACAACCGAGAAGCAAGTATGCAACCATCTTTCCAGCCCTAGCAACCATCATTCTAGTGGTGTTTGTTGTGATATTAGTGCAAAATCAGCTGTTTACAGATCAGGCATCCGAAACAACCGTTTCTGACTATGCCTTTGATATGGCGAGAGAAAACAGAGGCGAAGCAGATGTTGTTGAATTTAGTGAACAAGAAGATATCATAATGCCAAAAAGTGATATTGATTTATCTCAAATGAACCCTTATCAAACAGAAAATATTCCAGGTATAACTGGTCGTTATATAGTTAACGCTACAGATGACCTTTTAGAACGTCATTTAGTGACGGTTGTTGGTATGAGCGATGATGCCATGTATCCCGTTCCTCTTACCGTGATCACAGCAAAAGAGCATTCATTGGATTACTATAATGAACAGTTATCATCTTTTCAGTTTCCCTTCTTAGGCCTAACAGGAGAAGCTTTTGAGTTTGGTACATTTACCCAAACGCAAGCGGAACTTGTCTTAACTATTAATGACTTAGATGAGATGAATCGTTCAGTAGGCAGCTCGGATCAGGCAGCGATATTTGATCAAACGTTACGCTTTATGTTTGCAGATGCGTATGAATCGCTTGTGATACAGGATGAAGTGGGCGATTCTGTTGATTTAGGTCCGTTTGGAGTGATGGATCGTTTTGACTTATCACCGGTTCAAGGTCTAAGTTACAAGTACTTAGAGACGTCTACAGGTCATAAACTTATTGTACCGATAGAGCGAACAGTAAATGGTGAGCGATTTATTACAATTGATGAGGCTCTTGTGGATATGCAGGAACCTGTTCCAGCAACCGATATTCAATCGTCCATTCCTGAAGGGGTTTCTTATACGTTAGATTTATCCCAAGAAAAACAAGTCCGGTTGTCTTTTGATCAGCATGAAGTACTTGGAGATAATACTACAACTCAGGAAATGATAGAAGCTATCTTAATTACAGCTAAGAGCTTTTACTTTGATGAAGTGATGATTATGATTGAAGGCATGACAGAAGACCGTGTTGGCCCTTATGAATTAAATAAGGCACTCGACGTGCCAATCGGTATCAATCCACTACAAGTAATAGAGTAAATGAACGTTGATAGATAAGAAAAGGTACGTCAATAGCTATTGACGTACCTTTTCTGATGTGTGATATGCCTTTAGTGGGGCGTTTTTTGAACAGTAATAGCTTCCGTTGGACATGCCTCTTTAGCATCAATTAAATCATCTTCAAATAATGCCGGTATTTGTGCCACGCCGGTGTTATCATCTAATACATTATAGGCGAGACCTTCTTCGTCATAATCATAAATATCTGGTGCAAGTGCCCCACATGAACCACAAGCAATGCACAAGCTTTTATCAACTTTCGTATAAAAACACATAGTATACCCTCCAACACTTCATTCACTTACACTTCTTTTATTTTAAGACGATTTATAAGATTACACAACCTTTAGTTGGCAATCAATTAAAATAGGGTCGTAATTTTACTAAGAGACTGCTATGATTATTTCATAAGAAGGTGATAAATGTGATTAACTACTTACTTTTGTATATTTTAAGGAAACTTGACGGCGACCGTTCACCAGCCGCTGCTTTTCACATATTGACTGGGAAAAAGTCATCGCAAATCGTACAAGATACCAATTTGTTTAACTTAGAACCTTTTTTAAATATCCTTCCGAACTATGAAAGGTTAGATTTCAATCATGATATTGCTTTTTTGGTCAGTAAGGGCTACCTAGAAGTTTTAAACGAAAAAATGACGCGAGTCACGAAAGAGGGTATCGCTTACTTGGATCAACATGAAATGGCACGTTTTTTCAATGTTTTTACGGTAAGTAATTCCAATAAAGACAGACAAATCTTCACAGCAAGGTTTTATCTAACAATCCAAACGTTCACTTATCGTGTGATGCAACAAAAAGGGTTTATGCCTGTAGAAGAAGATGTAACGATACAAGCTTTTGTTAAACAAATATACAAACGTTACAACCATCAACTAATAGATTGGTTAGAGGACTGTTACCGTTTTTTACGTGAGGTTCTAGAACAGTACCCCGATAATATGCGTCATATTTATTTGGATCGTCTGTCGACTTATAGTGGCAGTGGCGCGTCATTACAACAATTAAAGGTGCAGTACAACATGACAGTGTCTGACATATTATTGACCTTGGCAATGATTGAGACGCATCTAATGAAACTTAGCATAGAAAATCAAACCATCCTAACAGAGCTGTTACCAAGATCAGTTAATCAAACAGCTATTGAACGCTTTATGACGCGCTCTGCCATCAAAACGTATCAACTCGTAAAAAAGGGGTGTACATTAGAGGAGTTAGTCGAGATGCGTCAGTTAAAAAGGGGAACAATCGAAGATCATTTGGTTGAAATTTGTATTTTGGATCCGGAATTTCGGATTGATTCGTACGTTGATCCATTGACAATCAAGAAGGTGATGCGGGTGATTAGTGAGTTAAATACACACAAACTGACCCTAATCAAGAAGGCGTTACCGGAAGATATTCCATACTTTCATGTAAGGCTTGTTTTAGTTAAATCAAAAGAAGGGCTGACATTATGAATGCATCAGAAGCGTTAAACTATTTTTTCCATTATGATCACTTTCAATTAGGGCAAGAAGCCGTTATTGATGATCTAAATCAAGGGCGCGATGTGCTTTTAACTTTACCAACAGGTGCTGGTAAATCTATTTGTTATCAACTACCGGCCTTAATGAATGAGGGTTTAACAATTGTGGTAACACCGCTACTTTCACTGATGGAAGATCAAGTTCGGCAACTTCGTTCATTTGGTATTAAGTCTGTTGCGGCATTAAATAGTTTTAATACGAAGGAAGAGCGGCAGTATGTCCTAAAGAAATTAGCGACGCTAAAAATATTATATGTATCACCAGAATTGCTTCAGCAACAGTGGATATTAAAACGATTAAGAGCTTTACCCATTAGCTTTTTTGTTGTAGACGAAGCGCATTGTATTTCTCAGTGGGGACACGAATTCAGACCAGACTATATGCGGTTAGAAGACGTGCTCCAGTCACTAAGTCACCCCACATTGTTACTCGTTACAGCCACACTTACATCAGACGTGAAGCGGGATATTCTTAGGCATTTTAGTTCAAGAACATTGGTAGAGCACTTACATGTCATTGATCGCGACAACATTAGTTTTGTTGTTGAAAAGCTCGCTTCTGCTTATGAAAAAGATCGTTATTTGGTAAAATGTCTAACCACTTATCATGTCCCAACAATCATTTATTTCTCCAGCAAAAAGGAAGTAGAGCGGGTGACAGAGATGTTACACGTTGCCTTAACTGGCCATCGCGTCGCCTATTATCATGGTGACTTAGAAAATAAAGAGCGGATGCTGATTCAGCAACAGTTCTTAGCAGGTGATTTGGATGTGATTTGTGCGACGAGCGCTTTTGGTATGGGTGTTAATAAAAAAGATGTTCGTCTGGTCATTCATTATCATCTACCGACGCAAATAGAAAGTTTTGTTCAAGAGGTAGGTCGAGCGGGACGTGATCAACTTCATAGTGTGAGTATCGTGTTAATGTCAGAGAATGATTGGTTGATAACGGAACGATTGATTGAGAGCGAGATGATTGAAGAACATGTATTGGATGATCTATTTCAAACGCTAGCTCATCAAGCGGTGTTTGATGAAGAGGTTTTTTTTGCGCGACATGATTTAAATGATATTCTTATGCGGTACATTAAAAACTATCTTGATAATCATCAGATTATCGCTGATAATAATAGTATTGTACAAAGTAAGCTCTCAACGACATTTAAGCTTGAATGGAAAGCGACACTTCAGTTGCGGCAACAATTCAAACGAAAAAAACTTATCGAACTCATGCAAGCGCTAAATAACTCGTCTTGTATTAGACAGGCAGTTTACCAGCCGTTTCAAACAACGACGAAATCTTCTCGCTTTGGTTGTTGTTCATACTGCGGCTTTATATTGGAGACGTTCTTACCGATACAAATAGAAACGCCAAAACACCATGCATTGTGGGAAGAAAAATTAAAACAGAAACTATGTCCACATCGCTAAGCGTGTTATGGGAAGGATGATGAGTATGCATGATTTAAATGAAGATCAAGCAAAAGAATTGCGTGAAAGATTAGGTCAAATAACAAAAGAAAAAGCGAAAGATTCTATGAAAGATGGCGATTTAAGGCAAATTAACCAGCACACGTCGATTTCAGAACATGCTGTGGATGTCCTAAGTTTACCGCCGAGAAGTCAACTCCATGAAGAGAAAAAACAAAAAGTACGATTGAAAATTAGTTATGCAATGATTCGATTACTTGTGATTATTTTTATTGTTCTCGTCGTGTTAATTTTAACGTATCCCTATTGGCGTCATGTTTTTATCGATGCACAAAATGAGTCAATGGTAGGTGCTCAAACAGTTGAACAGACATTAGAACTAAGAGATGAACGCTTTTTATTATCAAAAGAGATCGAACGGTCATTTGATGATGGATACGGTAATGACATAGCATACAAAGGGCGTTATTATATGACGCTAAATGACGAATCGCTAAGTCAGATATTAGACCGATTTTATGGCTCGCAAAAAAAGTTAGCTATAGTTAAAGAAATCAATGCCATTATGAATGAACATGAACCATTACCAGTAAATACCCGGATTTTCTTAGTTGATGTGAGTTATAATAGTTAAGAATATGAGACGTCTTTAGGCGTCTCTTTGTTTGAATGAAGATAAATAAGTATAAGCATAAAGACTTAGAAATAATCGGTGTTTTTTAAGAGGACGCTAAATGCCACTAACTTTTTCAGGTATTTATGCTATAATAAAATGGCTTAACGTAAGGAGATGCTTTCGTGGAAAACGTATTAGTTATACATACCGGTGGAACTATTGCGATGATGGACGACGTCACATTAGGGACCATTGTCTCAAAAGAACACCCATTAAAGAAATATAGAGATGAGCTCAATCAATTGGCGATCATTGAGGAAGATTATTTATTTGATTTACCATCACCTCATGTGACACCAAAAGAAATGTTGCAGTTAGGTAAACACATAGAAACACGATTAAAAGAAAAAGCTTATGCAGGCATTGTTGTGACGCATGGAACAGATACGTTAGAAGAGACGGCTTATTTTTTGGATCTCTATTTGCAAACATCTACCCCTGTTGTTATTACTGGCGCCATGCGTTCAAGTAATGAAGTTGGTGCTGACGGCTTATATAATTTGATAGGCGCTGTTCGCGTGGCAAGTGAAAAAGAATCCATGGACAAAGGTGTATTGGTCGTGATGAACGATGAGATTCATAGCAGTGCTTATTGTATCAAAACATCGTCTAGTTCTGTGGCAACATTTCAAAGCCCACAGTTTGGCCCTGTTGGGATTTTAACTAAACAAGAAGTGTACTTTTATCATAAATGGATTGAACAAGAAAAAATCGCTTTTCAGACTGTAGACACTTATGTGCCTTTGATAAAAGCATTTGCAGGTATGGATGAGCGCTTTATAGTAGGCATCGCCGAACAGCCGCTGGACGGTCTAGTGATTGAAGGGTTTGGTCAAGGGAACCTTCCGCCTCAAACTGTCAAGACGCTTCAAAACCTTGTAGAAAAGAACATTCCCGTTGTGATTGTCTCGCGAAGTTTTAAAGGCGTTGTTCAACCGACTTATGGTTATCCAGGTGGAGGAAGGGATTTGAAGGACAAAGGGTTAATCTTTGCTAAACGTCTTTCAGGTCCAAAAGCAAGAATAAAACTTATGGCGTTATTAGAAGCAGGCTATAAATATGAGCGCATTGAAGAAATATTAGAGCGTTAATCGTATACTGAGGTGAGACGGATGGTGAAGATAGGAACAAACTTAACGCTAGAAATTGATGATATGGATAATGACATTAAACGTTTTAAGTGTCGGGTCGTCGAACAGAAAGATCAACAGTTGTATATTGATTATCCAATTAATACAGCGACTAATCGAACAGATATTTTTCCTGTTGGGACGAGCTTTCGTGTGTTTTATGTAGATGATAATCAAATGGCTTATCGCTTTGTTGCCGAGATTAGTGGTCGAATAAGAGGGAATGTGCCCATGTTAAAACTAAGTTACGATCATACGTCTGTAAAAAAAATTCAGCGACGGGAATATGTCAGAATAGATACAACCATGGATGTGTCTTTAAAGGATCAACAAATCAATACAACTGTCGTAACACTTACCGCTGATATTAGCGGGGGTGGAATGGCTGTTCATGTTCCAAAAGGTATGACGTACGACGCGGGTACTGTGTTTGATACATTACTTGTCTTTCAAGTTAATCAAGGCGGTTACCAGTACATCTTTGTTCAGGCTGAAGTTATTCGAATGAAGGAAGAGGTAGACCACCATCATATTATGTCATTGAAGTTTGTATCAATAGACGAACGTGATCGAGAAAAAATCATTCAATACTGTTTTGAAGAACAGTTACGTCAACGACGAGGTAATTAAGAATAAAAGGGGTAATGATGTATGACTAAAAAAATAAATATCGCCATCGACGGACCAGCTGCAGCTGGGAAAAGTACAGTAGCTAAAAAAGTGGCCGAAGCGCTGCATTACACTTATATTGATACGGGTGCTATGTATCGAGCTGCCACATATTTAGCGCTAGAACATGGGGTGGACTTAGAAGATGCTCACGCTATTTTAGAATGGCTAAAAACTGAGCCAATCACCTTATCTTATACAGAAAAAGGTCAGCACGTTTTTATCGGAAATAAAGATGTGACAGAACTGATTCGTACAGATGATGTGACAAATCACGTATCAATCGTAGCAACGCATGCCATTGTTCGTGAAGAAATGGTTAAAATTCAACGTGATATGATTAAACAATCAGGTGTTGTTATGGATGGGCGTGACATTGGTACCCATGTAATACCAAATGCAGAAGTGAAGATTTTTATGATGGCATCAGTAGAAGAGCGGGCACAAAGGCGTTATAAAGAAAATGTAAACAAAGGTTTTGAGGCAAACTTAGAAGTCATCAAAGAAGATATTCGAACCCGTGATAAAATTGATCAAGAAAGAAAAGCCTCTCCATTAGTAAAAGCACATGATGCTATTGAGATGGATACAACCGGGTTGTCAATTGATGACGTTACAGAGGAAATTTTAGCAATTGTATCGAAGAAGGTGATGTAAATGTCTTTATATCATTTTGCAAAAACCGTAGTTTGGTATGTCCTCAAGCCGCTTTATCGTATGGAAGTATCAGGGCAAGAGAATATCCCAAGCGAAGGTCCTGTTATTGTTTGTGCTAACCATATTTCAAATTTAGATCCCCCACTTGTTGGAGGGTCAATTAAACGCGAAATGTTTTTTATTGCAAAAGAAGAGTTGTTTGAAAAAAAGTGGTTGGCTCGTTTGTTATCTCGTATTAATGTCTTTCCTATTAAGCGAGGTATGAGTGACCGCCAAGCCATTCGCAAAGCACTTGGCTTGTTAAAAGATGATCGGGGACTTGTCATTTTTCCTGAAGGTACGAGAAGTAAGACGGGACAATTAGGTAAAGGATTGAGTGGTGTTGGTTTCTTTGCACTTCGCTCAAAAGCGACGGTTGTACCTTGCGCTATTATCGGGCCATACAAGATAGGCAAAAAAGTAAGGATTGTATACGGGCAGCCTCTTGATTTAACGCACCTACGCGAAGAAAAAAAGGATGTAAAAGAAGTGACACAACATATTATGGCGTCAATCAAACAGTTAATTGAGAATAATCAGTAAAATTACCTGATATCACTTGACAAATGCGTCGAAATGTTAGAACTTAGAACAAGGATAGATTATTTTTTTGTTGTAGATGAAGGAGGATTTTTTGATGGATGAAATGACAAATGAGTTAGAAAATTTCAGAACATTTGAGGTAGGAGAAATTGTTACAGGTAAGGTTGTAGCAATTGAAGATAAGGAAGTACTTGTTGCTTTCGGTTCAAAAGACGACGGTCGGGTACCGTTAAAAGAACTATCAAGTCTACCAATTGAATCACCTCGTGAGATTGTTAATATGGATGATGAATTAACGTTAAAAATTGTTAAAATTGATGACGAAGGTAGCGCGATTTTATCAAAACGTGCAGTTGATAGCGAGAAATCTTGGGATGATCTTGAAGCAAAGCATGCCTCAGGTGAAGTTTTTGAAGCAACTGTTAAAGACATTGTAAAAGGTGGCTTGGTCGTTGATGTAGGTGTGCGTGGATTTATTCCAGCTTCACTTGTTGAAACGCACTTTGTCGATGATTTTGAAAGCTATAAAGGACAAACATTGACATTAAAAGTTGAAGAGATTGATCGTGAGAAAAACCGTGTTATTCTTTCGCATCGTGCAGTTATTGAAGCTGAGCAAAAAGAACAAAAAGGCCAAGTACTTGATACACTAGAAGAAGGACAGGTGCTTGAAGGTAAAGTAGCACGTCTTACTGATTTTGGTGCATTTGTTGACCTTGGTGGCATTGATGGTCTTGTGCACATTTCGCAGCTTGCGCATGAGCACGTAGAAAAAGCAAGCGATATTGTCAGTGAAGGCGATCTGATCTCTGTTAAAGTGCTTTCTGTTGATAAGGAACAAGAACGTATCTCCCTGTCACGTAAAGCTACACTTCCTGGACCATGGGAGCGCGTCGCTCAAGAAATACAAGCAGGTGACGTTGTAGAAGGAACAGTGAAGCGATTAGTAGACTTTGGTGCGTTTGTGGAAGTATTGCCACAAGTAGAAGGTCTTGTGCATATCTCTCAAATTTCACGCGAACACATTGGCACACCTCAAGAAAAACTTGAAGAAGGTCAAAAGGTTCAAGTTAAAGTATTAGAAGTTAACACAGCCGATAAACGCATGTCACTTAGCATAAAAGAATTAGAAGATGACAAAGTGGATGCAGAAGTTAAAGCATACGAAAAAGATGACGATGATCAAGGCTTTTCATTTAGTGATATGATTGGTGATAAACTTGACCAATTTAGAAATGATTAACCACATGTGATGATTGAAACGATTCAAAAGGCGTGCAGGTAAATCCCGCACGTCTTCTTCGTGCGTTTAAAGTACGCGTTTTTGAGGAACATGAGTAGTATTAAGCTATTTTTGAGTTTTTTTCTCGAATAAAGTTAGGATTTATCAATAAAAGATATTTTTTCACCTAACAGTTCGCATGAAAGCGATTGGTCGATATTTAATCGGTGAAAATGATTGTTTAATTCATGAACATTTGCTAAACTTAAACAGTTAGTTTTTTATAATTGGTGACTGCTTGGTTTAGTGTGCAATTGGAACAAATCAATAGACTAAGCAGCCATTTATGCGACATATGAATCAAAAGACAGGTAATCAATTTACCTCTTGTGGATGGATGAGATTGATGTTTGTACGCAAAGGTGTAAAAAGCATACGTCATGAAGAAAAAATACTAATATAAATTGTAGAAAGGATGAACCTTTCATGAGAAAATCAACAGTAGCAATTGTTGGTCGGCCGAATGTGGGGAAATCAACCATATTTAACCGACTTGTCGGTGAAAGAATTTCAATCGTAGAAGATGTACCAGGTGTTACTCGTGACCGTATATACTCTCAAGCAGAGTGGTTAACGACATCATTCAATCTTATCGATACCGGTGGGATTGAATTAGGAGATGAGCCGCTGCTCGTCCAGATGAGAGAACAAGCAGATGTGGCTATTAGAGAGGCCGATGTGATTATCTTTATTGTTAATGGACGTGAAGGGATTACAGCAGCAGATGAAGAAGTAGCAAAAATTTTATATAAATCCAATAAACCTGTTGTACTTGCTGTAAATAAGGTAGATAATCCAGAAATGCGTGAAAACGTTTATGAATTCTACAGCTTAGGTTTCGGTGAACCTTACCCGATTTCTGGAACGCACGGTCTTGGATTAGGAGACATGTTAGATGATGTTGTTGGACATTTTCCAACACTTGAGTCAGAAGAAAAAGATAAAGACACAATTTATTTCAGTTTGATTGGCCGACCGAATGTTGGAAAGTCATCGCTTGTCAATGCTATTCTTAATGAAGAGCGGGTCATTGTAAGTAATATCGCGGGAACAACGCGTGATGCTATTGATACCCCCTTCAAACGTGATGATCAAGATTATATCATCATAGATACGGCTGGTATGAGAAAGCGGGGCAAGATTTATGAATCTACGGAACGTTACAGTATTTTGCGTGCCCTTAAAGCGATTGAGCGTTCAGATGTTGTTTTAACATTAATTGATGCAGAAGAGGGCATCATCGAACAAGATAAGAAAATAGCCGGCTATGCTCACCAAGCAGGTAAAGCGATCGTTATTGTTGTGAATAAATGGGATACAGTAGAATCAGACGAGAAAGCTATGAAAGAGTTTGAAGAAAAAGTACGTGCCCATTTCCCATTCCTCGATTATGCGCCAATAGTGTTCTTATCAGCTTTGACAAAAAAGCGCACACATAAATTAATTCCAGAGGTGAAACGCGTCAGTGAAAACCATGCGCTGCGTGTGGAAACCAATGTTCTTAACGATGTCGTTATGGATGCCGTTGCAATGAACCCAACACCAACAATGAATGGCAAGCGCCTAAAAATACTTTATACAACACAAGTAGCGGTAAAACCACCAGCTTTTGTTGTTTTTGTTAATGATCCAGAATTAATGCACTTCTCTTATGAGCGATTTTTAGAAAATCGTATTCGAGATGCTTTTGGTTTTGAAGGTACACCTATTAAAATTTTCGCAAGAAGACGTAGCTAAAAGAAGGAGGATAATTATGGAAAAAGTAGCAGTTCTAGGAGCGGGGAGTTGGGGCACAGCCTTGGCACTCGTTTTACATGACAACGGTCACGATGTAAGGTTATGGACACATTTAGAAGCGCATGCGAAAGAAATAAACGCGACGCATCATAATCATGCATATTTAAACAATGTTGAAATTCCGTCAACAATTACTGTTACAAGTAATTTAGAGACGGCCTTGGCAGATACTACAGCTGTTGTGTTTGTTTTACCAACAACAGCTATTCGTCCTGTCTGTCAACAAGTCAAGGCGGTACTTGACCATCCAGTGACAATTATCCACGGCACAAAAGGCATTGAACCTGAGACGTTTAAAAGAGTATCTGAAATGATGGAAGAAGAATTATCAAGTGATTGCTTTGATGAGATTGTTGTATTATCAGGCCCTTCACATGCTGAAGAGGTCTCAATTAAACAACCAACAACTGTCAGTGCGTCATCATTATCTGAAAAGAGTGCGTCACATGCGCAACAACTGTTTATGAATGAACGTTTTCGTGTCTATACGAATAAAGACGTGTTAGGTGTTGAACTTGGTGGTTCTTTAAAGAATATCATTGCGCTTGGCGCGGGTATATCTGATGGATTAGGTTACGGTGATAATGCTAAAGCGGCACTTGTCACTAGAGGTTTAGCTGAAATTGCTCGACTGGGGACAGCGATGGGAGCTGATCCACTGACTTTTATCGGGTTAACTGGGATTGGTGATTTGATTGTTACTTCAACAAGTCAGCATAGTCGAAACTGGCGAGCAGGAAACCTCTTAGCTAAAGGCGGCTCACTTGATAGTATTCTCACAGAAATGGGTATGGTTGTAGAAGGCGTTAGAACAGCGAAAGCAGCATATCATCTAGCGAAAGAGAAAGGTATTGATATGCCTATTACTTCGGGTATCTACCATATTCTCTTTGAAGGGGCAGATCCTCAAGCTATGGTTGATCAGTTAATGACACGTCAAAGACGACCTGAAACGGATGAAGTACATGAGATGTTAAAATCTTATTATTTAAAACAAAAGTAGTACATTCTTTTTAAATGAATAACGACACATACACACGTCCTTTGCATATAGTAGGTATTATGCAAATAAGGAGGTGTGTTTTTTTGGATCAACATCAACTTGAACAATTTATGCAATATATTGAGCGACATACATCGTTATCAGCAGATGACATCTATTCAGTCGTCGCTTCATTGGATCAAGCAGATTTAAAAGATGAGCAAACGGTGGCCTCATTGGTTAGCAAGTTAGAACGCTTAACAAACAAGCCATTATCAGAGCAAAAAAGGGCTGAAGTTATTCGGATTATTACGACAAATCAACAACAAGCGGGGCTACTGTCGTTATTGAAATTTTTTCACTAAAAAATAGTGTATATAAATACACCATAATTTCTTCTATTTCTTAGGCATATCTCCTCCCCAACGACACATATGATAGATTATAGATCAGGCATGATTTTCGAGTTAGGGGAGGATTCTTATGGATAATCAAGCAGTATTGAAAGATATTTCGCTTCGGACAGATGGCGATATTTACTTAGGTGTTGTCGGTGCAGTAAGAACAGGGAAATCGACATTTATTAAACGTTTTATGGAACGGGTTGTCATGCCGCATATTGATGATTTTAGTGACAGAGAACGGACAAAGGATGAACTGCCGCAAAGCGCCAAAGGGCGAACAATTATGACAACGGAACCCAAATTTGTGCCTAATCAAGCGGTTAAATTATCCGTTGAAGAAGGATTTGATGTGAGAGTAAGATTGGTTGATTGTGTTGGCTATATTGTTGATGAGGCACAAGGGTTTGAAGATGAACATGGTCCAAGAATGATTCACACACCATGGTTTGATGAAGCAATTCCTTTTAAAGATGCTGCTGAAATTGGCACAAGGAAAGTTATACAAGACCATTCTACTATTGGTGTTGTCTTAACAACGGACGGCACTTTTGGTGAGATTCCACGAAGCCAGTATGTTGAAGCGGAAGAGAAAGTGATTAGAGAACTAAAAGATGTTGGAAAGCCATTTATTATGGTACTAAATACAACGAAGCCACACGATGAAGATACACTCTACTTAAGGGATTGTTTGCATGAGGCTTATGACATACCTGTACTACCCTTAAACGTTGAGGAGAGTACAGAAGAAGACCTCTATGCCGTGTTAAGGGAAGCGTTATATGAGTTCCCTGTACTTGAGTTAAATGTTCAATTACCAGAATGGGTGTTAACCTTGCCAGAAACGCATTGGTTACGTCAGCACTTTAATCAGGCCATTAGTGATACGCTGAAAGAAATTAAACGTCTACGTGATGTCGAAGAAATGATACAAGCATTTCGAACGTATGATTATATTCATCAAGCACAAATTAATACGATGGAAATGGGGCAGGGGATTGCTTCAATTGATTTGGATACAACCGATGATACGTATGATCGTGTCCTGACAGAAATGATAGGTGAAGAAGTAGAATCTAAAGCGCAATTCCTTAAGCTGATGGAGCGATTAACGACTGCTGAGAGTCATTATCGTGAAGTGGAAGGCGCTTTGCAGATGGTCCAACAAACCGGTTATGGCGTAAGTAGCCCGCGTATTGAAGATATGGTCCTTGATGAACCTGAGATTATTAAACAAGGGCAACGTTATGGTGTTAAGTTAAATGCAAAAGCGCCCTCAATTCATATGGTAAGAGTTGATGTCACGTCAGAATTTGCGCCAATTATTGGAACGGAAAAGCAAAGTGAAGAATTGATTCGCTATCTCACGCAAGATTATCATGATAATCCGCTGTCCATATGGGATGCAGAGATTTTCGGGCGATCGTTAAGCGCGATTGTAAGAGAAGGTATTCAAGCTAAAATCGCTCTGATGCCGGAAAATGCACGAGAGAAATTACAATTATCGCTTACAAAAATAGTGAATGAAGGCCATGGAGGATTAATTGCGATTGTTTTATAACAAAGGGTACGGCGTAAGCCGTACCCTTTGAGTGTTCTTAGTTTTTCAGAAGAATATAAACGTATAAAAATGTCATGTTTGGGTAAACTAGATGTGAGTTTCTGTGGTTTACAGCTATTTGTCGGTGGTTTAAGTGATGAATATTCAGATAATTGATGCTTTATAGGGATATATTGGATAATATTTAACGAGAATGGGTTATTTTTCATTCTTTCTTTCGATTTTTGTTGAATTTACGATAAAAGTCGTATATTATAAGGCTTGTCACCGATTTATTTGTGACGGAAGTATAGAATTGCAGAAACTTGTGAACGAATGGATTAAACACCATTTAAATTCTCATGCTTCATGAATTTAAATGCGGGAGGAGGTGAATATCATGAACAAGACAGATCTAATTAATGCTGTGGCTGAAAAAAGCGAACTTTCTAAAAAGGACGCAACTAAAGCTGTTGACGCAGTTTTTGAATCAATCATGGATTCACTTAAAGATGGTGAAAAAGTACAATTAATTGGTTTTGGTAACTTTGAAGTGCGTGATCGTGCTGCTCGTAAAGGCCGCAACCCACAAACTGGTGCTGAGATTGAAATCCCAGCAAGCAAAGTACCTGCTTTCAAACCAGGTAAAGCCCTTAAAGATATCGTAAAATAATGTTACATAGGGCGATTCAGAGGATGCAGAAAGCTGCATCCTCTTTTTAATTAGAAAGGATGAAGACTATGCAATCGGACTACATGATTATTAAGGCATTAGAAGATGGCGTTCAAGTCATCGGTCTTACACGAGGACAGGCGACAAAGTTCCACCATTCCGAGAAATTAGATAGAGGAGAAGTTCTTGTTGTGCAGTTTACAGATCATACTTCTGCGATCAAAGTTAAAGGTTCTGCCGAAATAAAATCAAGCTATGGAGACATACAGAGTGGACACTCAACGACAGCAAGAAATTGAGCGGAAAATCCATCAACATGATCAGGCATTGGCACTTAATAGCAGTGAACAATGTCTGATTAAAGTGTGGCTAGCGATTGCTGGGCCAACGCGCTATCAACTAGATACATTTATAAGATGTGTTATCCCTGTCCTCTATTTACGCCGCAGTCATCGGGCGCATGTATTAAAAGAACCCAACAGTCTAGCGAACGATATTTTGACGGGTGACTATTACAGTAGTCTGTTTTATCGTTACCTTATCACTCACCATGAGCTGAATACTTTTAAAGTTATCGTCGTCCGGCTTAGAGACTACTACGTGAAAAATTCTCAGCAAACTTTAATGACGGATGACTACTCAGATTACTTTAAAATACTTTGGCAGGCGGAAGACAAAGTAAGCGACCTTGTGACAATTGAGCCCATTCTAACTTATAATGACATCGACACTTATATTGCAGCTGTCACAGAAGTCATGTCTCAACAGTTTCTCGTATTAACTGACAAGCAAAATCAAGCGTTAATAAGATTGATGGGGTCAGGTGGTAAAAAGACGCGTCTGAAATTGTTTTATCATGCGTCACCACACCTTGAGAAACCGTCGTTAAGCCTTGTGAAAATTGGCGCTGCTATCGAAGGCATCCATTTAGCGAGTTTGATTCATGACGATTTGATTGATCAAGCCGTTCTTCGGCGCCACACACCTACCCTTCATCAAACATTCAATCAATTAACTGCTTTACATATAGGAAATATAATTTTTACTCAAAGTCTTTCTTTACTTGCCGATATAAAAGATAATAAGATTCACCAGCTATTTAGCCAGCTATTTTATCGCATGGTCCGAGGTGAATTATCACAACAAACTTACCGTTATAGTCAACAGCTGTCACCTTATCGTTACCTTAAACTCGTTCGAGACAAGACCGCTTTATTTGTAGAAGTTATTTTGCACACTGCGGGTTATTTAGGTCAAGTAGAACCAGATCAGCTACGCTTGTTAAAGCGTGCAGGATTCGCGATTGGCATGGCCTATCAGTTAAAAGATGATATGTTAGATGTCACGGCTGGTGAATGTAAACTTGGTAAACCTACTTCAGTCGACCAAGCCAATGGTTATCGAACATTGCCGGTCATCTATCAAGATTTGTATTCATCTAAACGTGCAACTAAAAGTCATGCAGATGATGTCGCGGCAACTCAGCCAGATGTGGATTTTTTAAATGTGGGACTTAAGAGGACGAAACAATTAGCGCACCGTTATATTGAGCGGGCACTAGGAGATATTAGGCAACTGAAAAATCCAATGGTGAGGTATCATTTGATATATTTTACGACAGCCTTATATAAGCGTACGCGGTAAGAAGAGAAAAGAGGAGCCATTCATTATGCCAGACTATCAAGCATTTGTTCAAGCAATTTATAAACAAACGGGAATTGATTTAAATTTATATAAAGAAGTCCAAATGAAGCGTCGATTAAGCTCACTAAGGGATAAGCGAGGCTTCAAAACGTTTATGGACTATCACGCTGTTTTAAAACAGGATGAAGTGATGTTGCATGAATTTTTAGATAAAATGACAATAAATGTATCGGAGTTTTTTCGGAATAAGGGACGCTGGGACGTATTAGATAAAAAAATCTTACCGATGTTAATTAAGCCAGGTCAAACATTTAAAATTTGGAGTGCCGCATGTTCATCAGGAGATGAACCTTATACTTTGGCCATGTTATTAAGTCAGCATATCGACTTATCTAAAGTGGAAATTCTTGCGACAGACCTAGATGAAAAGATATTGGCACGTGCAAAAGAAGGCATTTATACAGATCGTGCTTTAAAAGAAGTGCCAGAAGCACTGAAAAAGCGTTATTTTACTTATGAAAATAATGTTTATCGCATTGATCCAATGCTAAAGAAAGCTATCACATTTAAGAAACATAACTTACTGGAAGACCCTTATCCTAAGAACTTTGATTTAATTGTCTGTCGTAATGTTATGATTTATTTTACTGAAGAAGCGAAGCATGCTATTTACCAGAAGTTCTCACATTCATTAAGAGATCAAGGTATTTTCTTTGTTGGTAGTACAGAACAAATATTTAGTCCTGAGCGCTATCAATTTAAGGTAGTTGATACATTCTTCTATCAAAAAGTACAAACGTTTATAAAGTGATTTTGAGGAGTCGTTCGCTACTCCTCTTGTTTAGCTTGTGTAAAATTTCGAAAAAAAAGAATAATCTATCAATTTATCGCACACAGAAGCCCTAAGGTATGTTATATTAATTTAAAAATAACTTTTGGGGGAGACGGATTATGAGATACTTAACTGCTGGAGAATCCCACGGTAAACAACTGACAACAATTGTTGAAGGTGTGCCGGCGGGGATGCCGCTGACATCAGAAAATATAAATGAATCATTATTAAGAAGACAAAAGGGTTATGGGCGTGGAAAACGTATGCAAATTGAGAAAGACCTTGTCGACATTTGTGGGGGCGTACGTCATGGTTATACGTTAGGTTCGCCTATCGCCATGGTTGTAAAAAATGATGACTTTAAACATTGGGAAGATATTATGGGTGAAGACCCAATAGATTTAGATAAAGAAATTCGCCGAACGGTCACACGACCACGCCCTGGCCATGCCGATTTAAATGGCGCAATGAAATATGGGCACCGTGATATGCGAAACATTTTAGAACGTTCTTCTGCCAGAGAAACAGGTGCCCGGGTAGCTGCTGGTGCGGTTGCTAAAACACTACTCAACCACCTTGGTGTGAAGATTGTCGGTTATGTACATGAAATTGCTGGTATTACAGCGAAAGATCAACCGGAGCTCACGATAGAACAAAAAATTCAGCGATCAGAGGCATCTGATGTGCGCGTGCTTGATCCCGACGTAGAACAGCCCATGCGAGATGCGATCGATCAAGCAAAAAAAGAGGGCGATTCAATTGGTGGTATTTGTGAAGTGGTGATAGAAGGACTTCCGGCAGGAATAGGTTCATATGTGCATTATGACCGGAAATTGGATGCACGTTTAGCTTTTGCGGTTCAATCGATTAATGCATTCAAAGGCGTGGAGTTCGGTATTGGTTTTGAAGCTAGCAGAAGACCAGGTTCTAAAGTTCATGATGAAATTATTTGGTCAGAAAAAGAAGGTTTTAGTCGTCGCACAAATAACTTAGGCGGTTTTGAAGGAGGTATGACCTCAGGTATGCCTGTCGTGGTTAGAGGTGTGATGAAGCCGATTCCAACGCTTTATAAACCGCTACAATCTGTCGATATTGAATCAAAAGAAGTATTCAGCGCAAGTATTGAACGCTCCGATTCATGTGCTGTTCCCGCAGCGGCTGTGGTGATGGAACATGTTGTGGCTTTTGAAGTTGCAAAAGCTATACTTGAGCAATTTCCGAATGATCAATTCATAAAACTTAAAGAAGCGTTTGATCAATACCGTGAAGAAATTCGGTGTTTCTAATGGAAAAGTTAACAATTAAAACAAGTACACACGATTATCAAGTGGTTATTGACAAGGGACTTCGGTTTAAACTGAAGTCCTTCATCAATCCTCGTTATCAATCTGTCTATATAATTACCGACTCAAATGTCGCGACACTTTACTTAGATGAGGTGTATAATACATTAAAAGATGATTTTAAAGTGTATTATTCCATTGTTCCAGCTGGAGAAGAATCTAAAAGTAGTCACGTTTATTTTGATTTAATGACGCAACTTATTGAAGCAGGTTTAGATCGCAATGGTTTAATCATTGCCTTAGGTGGAGGTATGATCGGTGACTTAGCAGGGTTTGTGGCATCCACTTATCTTCGAGGTGTAGATTTTATCCAGATGCCTACGACAATATTGGCTCATGATTCTAGTGTTGGTGGAAAAGTTGCGATTAACCATCCGCTCGGTAAAAATCTTATTGGTGCCTTTTATCCACCTGTTGCGGTTATTTATGATGTGGACACATTACAAACCATTCCCTTTAGAGAAATACGCTCAGGCTATGCTGAAATCGCAAAACATAGCATGATTCATCAACCACCTTTTTGGGATCAAATTATCCCTGTGACTTTGAACGAATCCCTCGATCAAAAAACACTCATTAGAGATTTAATAAATGGTATTAATGTGAAAGCAAAAATCGTCGAAGAAGATGAACGTGAAGCTGATATTCGTCAGTTTTTAAATTTTGGTCATACGCTAGGTCATGCCATTGAAGCAGAACTCGGTTATGGAAAGATGACGCACGGTGAAGCAGTAGCAATTGGGATGTTATTTGCGATGGCAGTCAGTGAAAAGCACTTTAAGGTTGACTTACCTATTCAAGCTTTTTTGGAGTGGTTAAAACACAACAACTATCCACTTACATTACCTAACTTGAATGTGAATAAGTTAATGGACCGAATGAAACGAGATAAGAAAACAAAAAATCAACAAATTAAAATGGTCCTCTTAGAATCGCTAGGTTCACCGAAAATGGTTGATATGGATGATGTCATCCTTAGACAGCAACTTGAAACATTTTTAGAAAGCATGGTGATAAGATGATTCGCGGCATTAGAGGGGCTACCACAGTTAGCAGTAATGAACAAACTGAGATATACGAAAAAACGAAAAACTTACTTGATGCGATTGTTTCAACTAATAATATTGAGCCAGAAGATGTTGCGCACGTACTTGTGTCAGTAACCGATGACATCAATCAAGCGTTTCCTGCACGTCCTATTCGTGAAAAAGAGGGCTGGACTTACGTTCCTGTTATGTGTATGAAGGAAATTGATGTACCTAACGGCTTGCCGTATTGTATCCGGCTAATGTTAACAGTTAACACAGATCAAAAACAAACGGACATTGTTCATATCTATCAAGAAGAAGCAGTCAAGTTACGTCCGGATTTAGTGGAGGGGAAAGCATGAGACATAAACAAATATTTCATCAAATGTCACCGTATAAACCTGGAAAACAAGTAGAAGAAGTACAAAAAGAACTCGGCCTTGAGCGCATTGTTAAATTAGCCTCAAATGAAAACCCTTTTGGCTATTCAAAAAAAGTTGATCAAGTCGTCAAAGAGTCAGCAAACCACTTTGAAATATATCCAGATGGTTATGCGACAGTCTTACGCGAAGTGATAAGTAAGGATTTAAATCTAGATATGGATCAAATAGTTTTTGGCTGTGGTTCCGATGAAGTGATTGATATTATTTGTCGGGTTTATTTGGAAGAAGGCACAAATACTATTATGGCAACGCCGACATTCCCACAATATAAACATAATGCCTTAATCCAAGGTGCGGCAATTAAAGAAGTGCCACTCTTAAATGGTTACCATGATTTACAAGGTATGTTAGATGCCATTGATCAAGATACGCGTGTTATCTGGTTATGTTCACCGAACAATCCAACCGGGTGTATTATTAACCAACCATCACTTGAGCGCTTCTTAGAAGTATGTCCAGAAGACATTTTAGTCGTTATGGACGAAGCTTATTATGAGTATATAACTGCAGCTGATGCACCAGATAGTTTAAGTTATATACACCGTTACCCTAATTTCATCGTTTTAAGAACATTTTCAAAAGCTTATGGTCTTGCTGGCTTACGGATTGGATTTGGTATTGCGGCACTAGAAGTTGCAAACATATTAAATATCGCGCGCGGACCTTTTAATACAACAAAACTAGCGCAATTTGCAGCGGTGGAAGCTTACCGCGATCAGGCATTCATTAATTATAGTGTCGGTGAAACAAATAAAAATAAGCAAGTGTTTATTGACTTTCTTGATGAGCAAGGGCTTGATTATTACGATAGTGAAACAAACTTCGTCTTAATTAAACTGCCTGTATCAGGTGATTTGTTGTTTGATTACTTAATCCAGCAAGGCTTCATTATCCGTTCCGGTGAAGCGCTTGGTATGCCCAATACCGTTCGAATAACCATTGGCGAAAAAGAAGATATGTTGGAGATGGCTCATCATATTGCCGATTTCCTTAAACTGCATGCAGAGGACGATATTTAATGACGCATATACTTATTGCAGGTCTCGGTTTAATCGGTGGGTCATTGGCACTAAACTTAACATCAGATACATCGCATACGGTGCTTGGTTATGATCACGACCAAGCCACCTTAGCGTATGCGAAAGACAAGCGAATTGTTCATGACGTTTACGAGAGCTTTGAAGCAGCTGTTCGCGCAGTAGATATCGTTATATTAGCTTGTCCTGTGTCTGTTACGTGTGACTTGATTGATCAAATGAACGATATGGTCTTAACAACGGATATACTTGTGACAGATGTAAGCTCTGTGAAACAGTCCGTTTTGCAAAGAGCAGAACAATTAACTAATCCACGTATCCACTTTGTTGGGGGGCACCCGATGGCTGGTTCACATAAACGTGGCATTGAAGCTGCGAAGGAACATTTATTCGAAAATGCTATTTATGTTTTAACAAAAACAAAAAGCGCCACCGATCAGGATGTTAAAAGGTTAGAACAATTACTTGCGACAACGAAAGCAAAATTTATTCAGTTAAACGGTGAAGAACATGATGAAATGACTTCGGTCATTTCTCATTTCCCACACCTGATTGCGTCGAGCCTTGTGCACCAGGCGGAAAAATGGCAAGAAAAACACCCGACGATTCCTACGTTAGCAGCGGGTGGTTTTCGGGATATCACGCGGATAGCTTCTAGTAACCCGACAATGTGGCAAGATATTTTGTTTCAAAATAAAGCGGTCATTAAACGCTTGTTAGAAGATTGGATTTTAGAAATGAAGGACTTACATCAGATGCTTGAGGCGGATGAGGCAGTCGCCATGCATGATTATCTCGACCAAGCTAAACGCTACCGTGATGGGTTAGATCGAAAAGGACGTGGGGCGTTGATGTCATTTTACGATTTGTATGTTGACATCTTTGACCAGCCAGGTGCATTAAAACAAGTGGTGACCTTACTTGCTGAAGCTACTATTAGTATTAAAAATATTGAAATTTTAGAAATAAGAGAAGGAATAACCGGTGTTTTGAGGCTCAGTTTCGTATCAAAAGACGACCAATTAAACGCACATCGCTTGTTAACAACACAAGGGTATGAAACAATGCTTGAAGAATAAGGAGGGCTAAGTTTGAGTGACATGACGTTAAATAAAACAAATCACCCATTGTCAGGTGAATGTTTTGTTCCAGGAGACAAATCGATTTCTCACCGTGCTGTTTTTTTTGGCGCGCTTGCTAAAGGGAGAACAGAAATCAAAAATTTCCTTACGGGTGACGATTGCTTGACGACAATTGCAGCATTTGAATCGATGGGTGTGAGAATCACCCAATCCGGAGAACAGGTGATTATAGACAGCGAGGGGTACCAGTCATTTAAAGAACCTTTGCAACCGATTGATTTAGGAAACTCAGGCACAACAGCGCGTCTTATTTTAGGCGTATTAAGTGGTCTGCCATTTCATACAACTCTCTACGGAGATGATTCATTGACTCAACGTCCGATGGACCGTGTGGCAATTCCTCTACGAGAGATGGGGGCGAAAATTGACGGGCGTGAAAAAGGGAAGTTTTTACCACTGGCAATTCGTGGCCAGCAACTCTCTGCGATCACTTTTACACCTGAAGTAAAAAGTGCTCAAGTAAAGTCAGGTGTATTGCTTGGTGGTTTACTTGCGGAAGGGACTACAACTGTGATTGAATCCACAAAGACACGTGACCATACGGAGAATATGTTTAAAGCTTTCGGTGCGGATGTTAAAGTAGATGGCTTAGCTGTTAGTATTGAGGGAAGGCAACATTTAACGGGGACAAAGATTCAAGTGCCGCGCGACATTTCTTCAGCGGCGTTCTTTATTGTTGCGGCTCTCCTTGTACCGGGTAGCTGTGTAACGCTAAAGGACGTTGGATTAAATCCTACGCGTACAGGTATATTAGATGCGGTTAAACTGATGGGTGCTAAGTTAGACATAAAAGAAACGAAACACATTGGCGGGGAGGTTATTGGTGATGTCACGGTAAGTTATCAAGAACTAACCGGTGCTGTCATTGAGGGCGATATTATTCCACGAATGATTGATGAAATTCCGATTCTTGCTTTACTTGCGACGAAAGCAAATGGACAAACAATCATAAAAGACGCTGAAGAATTACGTTTTAAAGAAACAGACCGTATTGAGAGTGTGGTAGCTACTTTGCGTCAATTTGGTTGTCAACTTAAACCGACACCAGATGGCATGATTATTGAAGGTGATCAAACACTTACAGGTGCCAAGGTGGACTCTTTTGGTGATCATCGTATCGGCATGATGATTGCGATTGCTTCACTCATCGCAACAGGAGAAACAACTTTGACGGATAAAGAGGCGATTAATGTGTCTTATCCGACATTCTTTGAACATTTAGAGGCATTAATACACATATAAAGCCCTCATTTATTTACACCAAGCGCTTCTTTGGAATCGCTTGGTGTTTTTATTGAAGTTCAGCTGTTTTTTTTGTATGATAAGACTATTCGATTAGCCAAAATTCAAGAGAAAGTGGTCAATCAACGTAAGACTTTCTTCACCACAAATCAAAAGAATTGGTGACGACGCATGATGCCATCATCATCGAGGACTTAGATATGAAAGGGATGTCGCAAGCCTTAAAGTTTGGTAAAAGCGTTCATGATAATGGGTGGGGAATGTTTACTTCTTTCTTAGCGTACAAACTAAAAGAACAAGGAAAACAACTGAAAAAAATTGATAAATGGTTTCCTTCTACTCAGATGTGTTCGACTTGTGGCAATATCAAACCTATGCCAATGCGTGTTAGAACATACACCTGTTCATGCGGTTATGTTGGAGATAGGGACCATAATTCAGCACGCAATATCAAAAAAGAAGGTATTCGCTTATTAGCAAGTGCCTGAAAAAAATTTAAACTCTTGGAACAAGAGGGTTAGCTTGGTCAATATAGGTGGCTAGTAAAAGCAGCTACCTCCCAAGAACCTAAGTGGTGGGTCGTTCGCAAAGGGGGCATCATTTTTAGAGTTTTAATACAAGGTAAAAAGAAGGGACGTTATGTGATGGAAGAAATTTATCATGCTATTCAATTAATTGAACAAGAACAAACCGAAGAGGCATTAACGGTACTAAAGGAGTTTTTACCAGGAGCAAATGATGATGAACAATTTGTTATCAGTGATTTATATATACAGTTAGGTCTACTACCAGAGGCTAAAGAGATTTTAGAACGGCTTTATACACACTACCCAGATGAGACGGAGCTTAAGTTAGTCTTAAGTGAAATATACATTGATTTAGAGGATGATGAGGCTGCCTTGACGTTACTCAATCAAATTGATTCACATGACCCACACTATTTAGAAAGTTTATTGACCCAAGCCGATCTTTACCAAACACAAGGCTTATTTGAAGTTGCCGATCATAAATTAGTCACTGCCAAGCAGCTGGCACCCAATGAAATATTGATTGACTTTGCGCGGGCTGAATTATCTTTTTCAAATGGTGAATACCAACGCGCGATTCCACACTATTTGAAAGTCAAGCAAACAAAAGATCAGATGGCTGAAGTTAACATTGATCACCGATTAGCAGAAAGTTACGCTCAAATTGGTGAATTTGAATCAGCACTTGAACATTTTACGCAATTTGAACACGAAGATGAAGAAACTCTCTTCCAATATGGTTTTGTAGCCAGACAAGCGCATCGAAATGACATTGCGATTAAAGCATGGGAGTCACTCATTGACCTAGAACCTGAATATCCTTCTGTTTATATGCCCTTAGCCGACGTATACGAAGAGGAAGGGTTAATTAAAGAAGCCTACTCCATAAGTAAACGAGGCTTAGATTTCTTACCGCTCAATAAAGAACTCTTGTTAACCGTTGCGGGTCTTGCTAGAAGAAATGGTGAACGTGAAAATAGTTATCAATACGCCCGTGAAGCTGTTGCCGTAGATGTTGGATATAAAGAAGCGGTCTTATTCCTAGTAGAAAATTACCGTGAAGATGGAGATGATGAGGCGATTATTGATCTGTTAACGCATATACTAGACCAAGGTGAAGAAGATGGCTACTATTTATGGGAGTTAGCAAAAGCATGCGACGCAGTAGAAAATTACTCAGAAGCATACCTCTATTACAATCAAGCATATGATGAATTTAAAGATGACGTAGACTTTTTAAAAGCATATGGTTATTTCTTGGTAGAAGAGGGTAAACATCAAGAAGCTAAAGAAGTGTTTCAGCGCTATTTATCGCTTGATGTCACCGATTATGAAATTGAAAATTATCTTGAGCGCTTAGGAGATAGTGGAGAACCTTCATGATCTCAATCGAAACACAACAGCACATCATGGGTTTAGATGTTCAAAATTAAGAGGGTGAAAAAATGACCATTTCTATTGATAGTAAAAAATCATGTCTGCATTGGTTTTTGAATAGGTATAAAGTGAAGCAAAGAGAAGTTGTGTATCTCCTACATTATGTAATGAGAGAAGATGACTTACTCGAATCGGTTCATTTTGTCTACGATGTACAGTATGCAAAACGAGGCTGGTTAATATCAGCTGAAGGGGCAAAAAAGCCGGGCTTTAAATTTTACAATAATCAACTTGTTACAGCGGATGTTGATAAAGCTTTTCATGATGTGCGTCTAAATAAAGGCGAACCACTCTACATCGAATTAAGTTTTGATGGTGTGAAACGTAGTTTAGATTATCATCGTGTCTTAGAAGACAATCCGTTTATTCCAGATGATTACTATGTTCAGGAACAAGATCGACGAACGATTGAGGACTTATTAGACACGACATTAGAGGTTGGTTATGAAGCGTGGCTTAGAAAAGAAATTGATCGCTGTTTAGATGAAGGTGATCACGCGCAATTTAATGTGTTGTCATTGCAGCTACAACGCTATTTAACTGAAAAGGCGATGACACTGCCACATGTGCAGCCAATGAAAAAGAAATGAGGCCAGAGATGATTTATTTATATACGTTATTAAAACATCGTGCCTTTATATGGTTGCTTTTGATTATTAATGTAGTAGGCACAATTTATGGTTATATATGGTATTTACCTCAACTTCGGCAAACGCCGTTACGTTTTTTACTATTTGTACCTGATTCTCCAACGGCAAGTTTGTTTTTTACATTATTTTTAGTAGCGCTACTCCTCAATCGGTCATGGCCGGTTATTGAAGCCTTAGCCGCTATTACGTTACTTAAATATGGTGTATGGGCAGTTGTGATGAATCTGTTGATGCTTATTTCAACTGGTACGCTTTCTGCTGCGGGTTACATGTTGATTTTTTCACATGCGGCAATGGCTGTCCAAGGTATATTGTACCTTCCATTTTACCGATTTACAGCTAAACATGTTGTGATTGTTCTTATTTGGACACTTCACAATGACTTTATCGATTATGTATACGGCATGATGCCGTCATATCGTTCATTAAGTGACTTCATGCCACAAATAGCCTATTTCACTTTTTGGTTAAGTTTAATAAGTGTGGGTTTAGTATATTATTTGTCTAATCATTGGAAAAATAAGCAATTAAACACGTTTATTAATCAAAAATAATACCCGTCAGCTGTCTTCTTCGTTGAAAACAGCTGATTTTTTTTGTACAATGATGTTAGCTTTGTCATTAAATTTGCTGTTTTCTGAAAAAACAACCAGCCTAGTAAAGGAGGAACGTTCTTATGATACATACAAGTCAGGATAAATATGATACGTCACAGATGCAAAAACGTGTTGATCAATTTATTAGTCAATTTAAAGAAGGTTATTTTAGTCCAGAAGGAATGATGCTCCGCTTTACTGAAGAGTTGGGTGAGTTGGCTAGAGAGGTTAATCATGTCTATGGTCAAAAGAAAAAGAAAGCCTCGGAAGAGCCTAACACAATAGAAAATGAACTTGGGGATCTTTTTTTTGTGTTACTCTCCTTTGCAAATAGTTTAGATATTGATGTGGCTGTCGCATTTGATGCCGCGATGACGAAAATAGAAACGCGTGATAAAGATCGCTTTACCAAAAAAGAGGGAGTGGAGATAGATGAAAACGATTAAAGTAGTAGTAGCAGGGGCAAGTGGTAAAATGGGCAGTGAAGCATTGCGTATGATAAAAAAACATAATGACCTTGAGCTCGTAGGTTGTGTTGATTTACAACACACGGGGATGCAAGTTAAAGAAGTAGAAGGATTACCAGATTTTGATGCATTGTTTTACAATGATATCAATACATGTTTGGAGGCAGTGAATGCCGATGTACTGATTGATTTAACCTCACCTAAGGTTGGTTTTAAACATACAAAAGCGGCTCTTTTACATGATGTTCGCCCTGTTGTAGGAACGACTGGATTTACTTCAGAGGAACTTGCAGAATTAACAGCTATTAGTAAAGAAAGACAAATTGGTGCCGTGATTGCTCCTAACTTTGCTATGGGGGCTGTTTTAATGATGCAATTCGCTAAGACCGCAGCAAAATATTTCCCAGATGTTGAAATCATTGAAAAGCATCACGATCAAAAACTTGATGCACCTTCGGGTACGGCAGTAAAAACAGCTGAACTTATCCAAGAAACACGTAAACAAAAATCACAAGGTCATCCAGAAGAACATGAAACGATTGATGGCGCGCGTGGAGCTGATTTTGATGGTATGCGTATTCATAGTGTAAGGTTACCAGGTCTTGTTGCCCATCAAGAAGTTATCTTTGGTGGACCTGGAGAGAATTTTACGTTAAAGCACGATTCATTCCATCGAGAATCATTTATGTCAGGAATCAAGTTCGCCATTGACAAAGTTGTAAAACTAACAGATTTAGTCTATGGTCTTGAACACTTAATGATGGATTAATAGAGGAGGTAGAAAAATGAAAATCGCTTTAATTGCACATGATGAGAAGAAAAAAGAAATGATCACTTTCACAGTGTCGTATAAACATATTTTAGCGCAGCATGAATTGTTTGCAACAGGTACGACGGGGACACGTATTACTGAGGCAACGGGTTTAGATGTTTATCGCTTTAACTCAGGACCGCTCGGAGGAGATCAACAAATAGGCGCAAAAATCTCTGAAAATGAGATGGATCTCGTGATTTTCTTTAAAGATCCACTAACAGCGCAGCCGCATGAGCCGGATATTAGTGCATTAATGCGTTTGTGTGATGTGTATCAAATTCCACTTGTCACAAACTTAGCAGGGGCTGAGGTGATGATTCGGGCTCTTGAAGCAGGTTTTTTTCAGTGGCGAGATGTGATTGAAAATCATTAAGTGTGAACGTAATGTCGTGGAATTTCAAGTTTAGCTAAACACCTTTAATTGTGACTTAAGTCATGATTAAAGGTGTTTTTGATTGTTAACAAAACTAATCTTATTGTTTACATTCTCAAAATTCCATGAGTATGTTAAAATCAGTGTAATGAAAAAAGAGAAAGGATTGTCATTATGGACGTATTTGAACCGGCAATGCCCATCTTATCAAGACTTAAAGAAGCAGGGCATCATGCATTTATTGTTGGGGGATCAGTCAGGGATTATATAATGCATCGCCCAATTAATGATATTGATATAGCAACAAGTGCCTTGCCGATAGAAGTCATTGAACTATTTGATCAAGTCATTCCTGTTGGAATAGAGCATGGTACGGTGATTGTGCGTCATAATCATCAATCATTTGAAGTGACAACCTTAAGAGAAGAGTCGACATATAGCGACTATCGACACCCGGATAGTGTAAGTTTTGTTGATGACATTATCAAAGACTTAGCAAGGCGCGATTTTACGATGAATGCAATCGCATTAACGCCTAAGGGGGAGTTGATTGACCCATTTCATGGTCAATCTGATATTCAACAACATATGATTCGTTCTGTTGGTCAAGCGAATCGCCGATTTAATGAGGATCCACTAAGAATGTTGCGAGCGATTCGTTTTAGTGCTCAACTTGGTTTTTCTATGGATCAACAGACCACATCGGCTTTGTTAAAGCAGCGATCGCTCATTAATACTGTGGCGATGGAACGAATAAAAATAGAGCTTGATAAATGTGTGAGTGGGGCTCATTTTCACCAGATAATAAAAAAATCCGTCACGATACAATTGTTACGAACACTCCCTATCTTTAAAGACCTTAATGAAACTTTAGCCGAGTTGTCGGTTAGTCAACCATTTTTTGCGCTTGTCGACGTGTTCGTTTACTTAACGATGAAAAATTCTGCATTAAATGTTACATCTTTAGCTAATGTTTACCGTTTTTCAAACAAAGAAAAGGTAATCGGTCAATCATTGGTCGATTGTTTAGAAGCATTTAAAGAAGGAGTTATGCTCCAAGAAATAATGTATCACCTTGACTATCATCATATAGATCGATTTAATCGGCTGTTAATGGCTTTATATCATCATGAATTTTCAACAACCTATCTTCAATCGCTTAAACGAGCACTGCCTATTCAATCACGACAAGACATGGCGATATCAGGTCGTGATTTACAAATGATGTTTCCTCATCGACAACGTGGTCCGTGGATTGGGGACATTCTAGAGTTATTAGAGAAAAAAATTATTACCGGACAGTTAAAAAATCAACAAGAACAACTAAAGGAGTGGGTCAAGTGGTCCTATCCAACAGAGAACGTTTAATACAATTATTGTCACAAAATATGCATACGTATGTATCTGGCCAGTGGCTATCCAATGAATTAGGTATTTCACGAACGGCTGTGTGGAAGCAGATGAAACATCTGGAAGAAGACGGTTATCACTTTAAAGCCGTACCGAATAAAGGTTATCGCTTAATAGATATGCCGGATAAAGTCAGTGAAAACACCCTTTTTTGGGGCATGGATACCCGTGTACTAGGTCAAACATTAGAGTACCATGAACAAGTCGAATCAACGCAAGATATAGCCCATATGAGAGCAAGAGAAAATGCACCGGAAGGGTATTTAATCGTGACTGATTCACAATTAAAAGGCCGAGGAAGATTACAGCGCCGTTTTCAATCGGAGAATAAAAATGGTGGTTGGTTTAGTTTTATTTTACGACCAGACATACCCCCGTTACATGCGCAAAAACTCACGTTAATTACGGCGATTGCGCTCATCAGAACGATTAAACAAAAAACAACACTACAGCCACAAATTAAATGGCCTAATGATGTCTTGATCAACGGTAGGAAGCTTGCTGGTATTTTGACGGAAATGCAAGCGGAACAGGACCGTATACACTATATGGTTATTGGTGTAGGTATTAACATTAATCATCGTCCAGATGAATTTTCAGATGATATTAAAGATAAGGTAACCTCCTTATTGATTGAAACAGGCGATCATTTTAAAAGACGGCATTTTATTCAAGATTTCCTGAAAAATTTTGAAGCACTGTACGAAGCTTTTTTAAAGGAAGGTTTTTTAACATTTAAAGAAGAGTGGGAACAAAGTGCCTTTAGACTAGGTGAAGAGTTAACATATAAAAAAAACAAACAAACATTCTCAGGTACATTTATCGGTATTCATGAAGACGGAGCGCTCGTTGTTGAAAAAGACGGCATAAAAGATTATCTGTATTCAGCTGAAATCGATTGGTTTTAAGGAGGTTCTAATGAAAACAATTCTTGATTTTTATCGAATGAAACAAGCGAATGAAAAAATGGTTATGATCACTGCTTATGACTATCCATCAGCAAAAGCGGTTGAAAAATCAGGTGCTGAATTAATTTTGGTTGGTGATTCTTTAGGTATGGTTATGCTAGGGTATGAATCAACGACTGATGTGACCGTCGCTGATATGCTGCATCATGCAAAAGCGGTCCGTCGAGGAGCCAAGCAAACATTTGTGATTGTCGATATGCCTTTTATGAGCTACCATATTTCTTTAGAAGAAAGTCTTCACAACGCACGACGCCTGTTTCAAGAAACAGGCGCTCAAGCATTGAAGGTTGAGGGTGCTTCAGCACAAGTATTAGAGCTCACAGAACGACTAACCGCTGCAGGAATACCTGTGGTCAGTCATTTAGGCTTAACGCCTCAGTCGGTAAATATTATGGGAGGATTTAAAGTACAAGGTAAAGATCATGCTTCAGCTCATCGCTTAATTGAAGAAGCCATGGCAATAGAAAAAAGCGGGTCGGT
The DNA here is from genome assembly GCF_900115465.1 of Halolactibacillus alkaliphilus. Classification (GTDB taxonomy): domain Bacteria; phylum Bacillota; class Bacilli; order Bacillales; family Amphibacillaceae; genus Halolactibacillus; species Halolactibacillus alkaliphilus. The sequence continues at coordinate 26,415 of NZ_FOWN01000010.1, read as the reverse complement.
GATGTGTGTTTTAGAAGGCATACCAGAGCCACTCGCAAAATTGATCACATCACGATTGACGATTCCGACAATTGGTATTGGGGCAAGTCCAAGCTGTGATGGCCAAGTGCTGGTGTATCACGATCTGTTACAATACGGGACGGAACGCTTAGCTAAATTTGTTCAACCTTATGCTGACTTAAACGACATCACGACAAAAGCGCTACATGCGTTCGTTAACGATGTGAAGGAAAGTAAGTTTCCAACGGCTATGCACACCTATCAATTAGATCCAGATGTTACTCTTGATGGGGGTGAGTGACGTGCAGATTATTAGAACAGTTGAAGATATGCGCTGTTTTGTTAAAACGGCTAAAAAAAATGAAAAGACAATAGGTTTCGTTCCAACGATGGGGTATTTACATGAGGGCCACGTATCATTGATGACGCATGCAAAAGAGGAAAATGACTGTGTCGTCGTATGTGTATTTGTCAATCCATTACAGTTTAATGACACGAAAGATTTAGATGTATATCCGCGTGATGAAACACACGATGTGACTGTATGTAAAAATATAGGTGTTGATGTGCTTTTCATGCCACCAGTATCTGAAATATATCCACAAGCGATGGGCATTACAATGACCTTGCAAAAACGCATCGGTGTGCTTTGTGATCGAACCCGTCCTGGTCACTTCAGTGGTGTCTTAACTGTTCTTTCAAAGCTATTTCATATCACTGAGCCAACGCGTGTTTATTTTGGCTTAAAAGATGCACAACAAGTTGCTGTTGTTGATTTATTAATTCAAGACCTTCATTTTGATACGATATTACGACGGATTGAAACGGTAAGAGAAGCGGATGGTCTAGCAAAAAGCAGTCGAAATGTGAATTTAACTCCCGAGGAACGAACGATGGCGCCAACGATTTACTGTGCGCTTAAAGAAGCGGTACAACAGATGAAACAAGGTATTAAAACAAAGCAAGAAGTCATGCAGTTAGTGGAAACGAAAATCGAAGTAGAGACAACGGGTACGATTGATTATATCGAAATCTTGAGTTATCCTGAACTTGAAGAAGTCAGTGAATTAAAGGGGACGCTTATTGTTGCATGTGCGGTGAATTTTTCTAAGGCACGTTTAATTGATAATATAATCATGACGTGTAATGAGGAATAATGGCTGTTCTTTAAACAAAAAGTGAAACAGAAGAAGGGATTAATAGCTTATGTTACGTACATTGATGAAAGGGAAGCTCCACCGGGCACGTGTTACCGAAGCGAATTTAAATTATGTAGGGAGTATTACGATTGATCAAGCGCTCATGGAGGCGATTGATTTACTCCCTCATGAGAAAGTTCAAATTGTTAATAATAATAACGGTGCACGACTTGAAACGTATGTGATTCCAGGGAAAAGAAATAGTGGGATGATTTGTTTAAATGGTGCGGCGAGTCGACTCGTGCAACCGGATGATATCGTTATTATTGTAAGTTATGCGCTGGTTACAGATGAGGAATTGCCCAACTTTAAACCTAAAGTGGCTCTGCTGAATGAAGATAATGTGATCACGGATATGTTAGATCAAGAACCACCGGTGACACTATATACGTCATGATAGAAGACGATACTTTAATTGGGGGTGATATAGGATGACGACATTTGCGGTTGTCGATTTAGAAACAACAGGAAATCAAAAAAGCGATCGTATTATTGAGATTGGGGTCGTCATCTATCGCAATCAAGAAATTATTCGCACATATCAAACGTTGATCAATCCAAATAAACACATTCCGCGTTTTATTGAGCACTTAACTGGTATAAATAATGCAATGGTGATGGACCAACCTACCTTTACAGAAGTCGCTAGTGAGATACATGGTTTATTTAAGGATAGTTATTTTGTTGCGCATAACGTCCCGTTTGATTTAGGTTTTTTAAATCAAGAATTTGAACGTATTGGGTTGCAACCTCTTGGAGTTCCTACTTTGGATACCGTCGAATTAAGTCGCATGATATTACCTGAGTCTCCGGGTTTTAAATTAAATCAGTTAGCACATTTTTTATCGCTTGGACATGATAATCCGCATCGCGCCTTATCAGATGCTTCTGTCACAGCTGAAGTCTTAGGCTATTTATTAAAACAACTCCAGGGGCTACCAAAGACAACACTAAAAAAACTTCTCCCACTTGCTGAGAAATTAAAAAGTGATTTGGCACCACTTATTCAGACGTGGATACATCAGTACAAAGAAAAGGGAGAAGATGAAGGGTTTGATTACCATTATGGCCTTGCGATCAAACGCGTTCCTCCTGTTGTAAAAGAAACGAGAGAGACCTCCGTTGGCTCATTTGGTGCATTGCTTGAGGGGCTTGAAGATAAAACAACTCATCGGCTAAGACTTGGACAAAAAGCTATGAGTGAAGCGATTTATCATGCATTTACGAGTCGGACGCATACGTTTATTGAAGCTGGCACAGGATTGGGGAAAACTTTAGCTTATCTATTACCGGCTGCTTATTTTGCTAGAAAAACAGGGGACAAAGTATGGATCAGTACGTACTTAAAGCAACTACAAAAACAATTGCTTCACGAAGAAGTCCCGCGTTTAAACAATCTATTACCTTTTGATGTTCGTGTGGAAGTCCTTAAAGGCAAGAATCAATATATTAGTTTGAAGAGATTTAGTGAGTGGATTGTCAAAACTGACAATGACCATTATGACTTTACTTTAACTAAAGCGATTGTATTGATTTGGCTAACTAAAACAGTGACAGGAGATATTGATGAAATTCAATTACCTAAAAGCGGTTATCAGTTGTTTAATCAATTTTCTCATCGGTTTGATGCATCAGAGAACCACGCCTTTAGTTATTACGAACATAAACGTGCGCGAGTGGAACAAGCAGACTTGGTCGTGGTAAATCATGCACTACTACATCAAATGTTGGTACAACAATCAACAGATATAGGGCATTTAATTATTGATGAAGGGCATCATTTACCTGAAGTTATTGAGAAAGAAGAAGGATTGATGTTTTTAACAGAAGCCATTCACCCTCTGCTCAATCAATTAATCCATCGCTTAAAGACCTTTAATCATTTAACGGAATCTGTCAAGGAAACATTAGAAGACATTAAGTATGATTATCAGTTGTTTACGGATTATGTGAGCCATCTTGTCCAAAGAGAGACGAACAGACAAACGATGAAAAAGGTATTAATTCTTGATACATCAAGCCAGTTATTCTTTGATATGCAGTTAATGTATGAACGATTTAAAGTCTTACTAAAAGGGCTTTTACTTGAAGTGAATGAGACAAGTCATCCACTTATTCGCGATGATTTAACCCCATTAATTTCAGATTTCCTAACGCCGTATGATCAGTTTTTCTATCAAGTAACGGATCATGAGGTGCATTGGGTTGAGATAGACTTTAACCATCAACAGCGTCCTATAGCGTTTTTTAAAAAGCCTGTTGATATTTCAAAATGTGTCGATACGTATTACTTAAATGCATCACGTGCACTGGTTTTAACAAGCGCGACTTTAACAGTTAATCATCGCTTTGATTATATAAAAGAGCAGTTAGGTACATCGCACGCTATTCAAACTTACCGCTTTCCTGCCCAGTACCCAACAGAAGACCATGTGCGTGTTTTAGTACCAAATGATTTTCCTCGAATTGATCAGACAGATGTCTTGCCCTATGTGGAAGCGATTAGCGAACTGGTTTTTAGTCTTGCTGAAATTACCAAGGGCCGGATGTTGATTTTATTTAATTCTTATCAAATGTTAAAAGAAACATATCATCTCCTACAAGAACTTTTTCAGGATGATTATGTCTTGATCGCTCAAGGTATTTCAAGTGGAAGTCACGAAAAATTAAAAAAACATTTCCAACATACTGATCAAGCTATTCTATTAGGTACGCATGCTTTTTGGGAAGGATTAGATATCCCAGGCGATGATTTAAAGTGTGTGATCATTGCACGCTTGCCTTTTCAATCGCCGAGTCAGCCTGTTGTAAAAGCAAAATTGAAGCGTTTGGAAAGCCAAGGTCAGTCAGGCTTTTATGCGTATTCTTTACCGGATGCTGTTTTACGTTTTAAACAAGGATTTGGTCGCTTAATTCGTTCCGCTAGTGATACAGGCATTGTTGTGGTTACTGATGACCGTCTTGTAACTAAAGAGTATGGCCGTATATTTATCCAATCATTACCTGAACTACCTATCTATCATAGACGAACATCTGAGATTATTGATATCGCACAACAATTTTTACAAACAGAATCAACAGAACCATAAAAACGTTTGATTCATTTAAAAAATAAGAAAAACCGCGGTTTCATATGATTTTTATCAGTAAAACCTGCTATAATGAAACAAGGTTGGTTATATTTTACGAATGACAAAAAAATAAAAAGGTTGGGATTCTATGCGTCACGAAAAAATTGAAACATTATCAACTGTGAAATTACAAAATAACCCTGAGTTATATAAAATTGTAGACAGCCTTAACCGTACATTAAAAGATGATGATTTAATGTTTGGGCTTAGTTTAGATGAGGATGACGATGAAACAGCAATCTTCACAATCTATCGAACTTAATCTAGTTAAAATTGTTGGGCTATGCCTCGTGCTGATAGTGCTATTCTTTCTCAGTTACAGCACTTACTTATATAGTGTCGTAAGAGATAACCGAGATATAGGTATAAATGATACGCGCTCGCGTTTAAGTGAAGATATCATCGAAACTGATATTGAAGCGATCACACGTTTTCATGGGGATAGCTATTACCATGTCGTCTATACGAAACAACAAGAAGACTCTGTCTACTATTTTGTTGATCAAATAGATGAAGAAGCGCCAGTTATTAGTCATCGAATAGAGCGTGCCCAACCTGTTGAACAGATTGTCTCAAGTTTTAAATCATCACGTGAAAATGTAAGTATTAGGCATGTAAATGTAGGGTTAAGAGGATCAACGCCGATCGTAGAAATCATCTCTAAAGATACACGAGGTGCTCTGCGTTATGATTATTACAATTTAGCAGATGGTACATATGAGAGTGGACTGACACTAAAAAATAATCTTGAATAGAGAAAGGTGATATTATGCAATTAGCAAAAAGGGTGCAAACATTAACACCTTCAACCACTTTAGCGATTACTGCCAAAGCTAAAGCGCTGAAAGATAGTGGGCATAATGTGATTGGCTTAGGGGCAGGGGAACCTGACTTTAATACACCTACATATATTGTTGATGAAGCCAAAAAGGCGATGTATGAAGGTCTTACACGCTATACCCCTTCAAGTGGCATCTTGCCTCTTAGGGAAGCCATCGCTCGTAAATTATTAAAAGACCAAGGCATTGATTATGGGGCAGATCAGGTGGTTGTTACAACGGGGGCTAAACATGCATTATATTCATTGTTTCAAGTCCTGTTGAATCCAGGGGATGAAGTAATCGTCCCGACACCTTATTGGGTGAGTTACCCAGAGCAAATTAAGTTAGCCGAAGGTGTCCCTGTATTTGTGACAGGTGAACAAGAAAATCAATATAAATTGACGAAAGATCAACTTGAAGCAACTATCACAGAAAAAACACGGGCGGTAATTATTAATTCACCAAGTAATCCAACGGGCATGATGTACACAGAAGAGGAATTACTAGCATTGGGTGAAGTCTGTATTAAACATAATATAATTATTGTGTCGGATGAAATCTATGAAAAATTGATTTACACGGATACACCTCATGTGTCGATCGCTTCTTTGTCTGAGCAATTAAAAAAGCAAACGGTAATTATTAATGGTGTATCAAAATCTCATGCAATGACAGGTTGGCGAATTGGGTATGCAGTTGGGCGTAAGACAATCATTAAAGCGATGACTAACTTGTGTAGCCATTCAACCTCTAATCCAACAACGATCAGCCAATATGCAGCACTCGCTGCATATAACCATGACGAAGAAGAAATTCACGCCATGGTCGAGTCGTTTAACGAACGATTAAATTACATGTATGATTTATTAATAAAACTACCAGGTGTTACCTGTATCAAGCCTCAAGGTGCGTTTTATTTATTCCCTAACGTTAAACAAGCAATGGATATGTGTGGATTTAAAGATGTAGATGAATTTTCAACGGCATTACTTGAAGAAGAACAAGTTGCGGTAATTCCAGGTACCGGTTTTGGTGCACCTGAAAACATTCGGTTATCTTATGTGATTAAAAAAGAACAATTACAAGAAGCGATTATGCGCATGTCACGTTTTATTGAACGCCATGCAAAAATATAAGAGAGAACAGTTTTGGAGGGAAGTTTTTTGAAAACAACAATTAGTAAAGTGAGTCAACATGTCAATGAAGAAGTAACGATGGGCGCATGGTTAAGCAATAAGCGTTCAAGTGGGAAAATCGCCTTTTTACAACTACGCGATGGTACTGGGTTTATTCAAGGTGTTGTCGTTAAGGCAGAAGTATCTGAAGAGGTATTTAATTTAGCCAAATCTTTAACTCAAGAATCATCTGTCTACGTGTCAGGTATAGTTGTTGAAGATACACGTTCACCATTCGGTTATGAATTACAAGTAAGAAATATCGAGCTGATTCATGAAGCCGTAGATTTTCCTATTACACCGAAAGAACATGGGACAGAATTCTTAATGGACCATCGTCACTTATGGTTAAGATCAAAACGTCAACATGCGGTGATGAAAATACGTAATGAAATCATTCGTGCTTCATATGAATTCTTTAATAAAGAAGATTTCATAAAAATTGACCCACCAATATTAACCGGCTCAGCAGCAGAAGGAACAACAGAATTATTCCATACACAATACTTTGATCAGGAAGCTTATCTGTCTCAAAGTGGTCAGTTATATATGGAGGCAGCTGCCATGGCTTTCGGTAAAGTATTTTCATTTGGACCTACTTTCCGTGCGGAAAAGTCGAAAACGCGTCGCCACTTGATTGAATTCTGGATGATTGAACCGGAAATGGCGTTCATGGAACATGAAGAAAGTCTAGAAGTGCAGGAGCAATATGTGAGCTTTTTAGCTCAGTCAGTTGTTAATAACTGTGGTCTAGAATTAAGTGTATTAGAACGTGATGTCGAGAAACTGAAAAGTATTCAAGCGCCGTTCCCAAGAATTACGTATGATGAAGCGATTGACTTATTAAAAGAAAAAGGCTTTGACGATATTGCGTGGGGAGAAGATTTTGGCGCACCACATGAAACGGCCATTGCTGAAAGTTTTGATAAGCCTGTCTTTATTACGCACTATCCAAAAGATATAAAAGCATTTTACATGAAACCTGATCCAAATAACGAAAACGTTGTTTTGTGTGCAGATTTGATCGCACCAGAAGGATACGGTGAAATTATTGGTGGCTCTCAACGGATTGATGATTTAGATTTAATGAAACAACGTTATGAAGAGCACAATTTATCGGGTGATGCTTATCAATGGTATTTAGAACTGCGTCAATACGGTTCTGTGCCGCATGCCGGTTTTGGTTTAGGTTTAGAACGTACGGTTGCTTGGTTTAGCGGTGTAGAACACGTCCGTGAGACGATTCCGTTTCCTCGTTTACTTAACCGTTTGTACCCATAATATTTTAAAAAGTCAACCCTCGGATGTTTTCCGAGGGTTTTCAACATCGGAGAAGAGGTGATAGAATGAAGAACCATTTTGAATTATTTATGCGTGATCAGATGACACTATCTAAACGTTTGATTATGCGTTACCGTCAACTGGGGCTAGATGAGACAGAATTGATTGTCATCTTGCAGTTATTACGGTTTCAATCAGATGGTATCATGTTTCCTACACCGTCAGAAATGGCTCGTTATACAAGTTTTGATGAACAAGTCGTCAGTCGAAGTTTACGACAAATGATGCAAAAAAACTTAATGACAATTGAAGAGATTAATAATGGTGAAGGGATTGTTGATGAATATTATTCTTTTGAGCTAATCTTCAATGCACTATACACGAAAGAGGAGCCGAAAAGAACGACTCCGACGGATCAGAGTGTTGAAGTGTTTAAACAATTCGAACGTGAATTTGGCCGTGTGTTATCACCAATTGAAATAGAGACCATCAATATTTGGCTAGATGAAGATCACTATGATGTGACACTTATCCAACAAGCTTTAAGGGAAGCCGTACTTTTGAGTAAACTAAACTTTAAATACATTGACCGCATCTTACAAGAATGGCAGAAGAAAGGGGTTAAATCTGTTGACCAAGCTAAGCAGGCAGGAAAGAAATATCATCAGCATCAAACAGCGCCAGATAAAGCACCTCGCGAAAAAGTTGATCCTGCTATTTATTATAATTGGTTAGATGATGCAGAGGACTAAGAGAGGGGGAAGTATGTGTTAACGAATAAGAATATCCGTATTGTACTTGATACTATGGCCCAAATGTATCCTGATGCTTGGTGTGAGCTAGAACATGAAAATCCATTTGAATTAGTCATCGCTGTAGCATTATCAGCCCAGTGCACCGATCAATTAGTCAATAAAGTGACCAAAGATTTATTTGAAAAGTATAAAAGACCAGAAGATTATTTAGCCGTCTCACTTCAAGAGTTAGAGCAAGATGTAAAATCGATTGGCTTATATCGTAATAAAGCAAAAAATATTCAAAAACTTTCTCAGAAACTACTCGATGATTTTGATGGCGTTGTTCCTCAAACACATGAAGAGTTAGAGTCGCTCGCAGGGGTTGGAAGAAAAACAGCCAATGTTGTGATGTCAGTTGCTTTTGGTGAACCAGCTATTGCGGTTGATACCCATGTTGAGCGCGTGTCTAAACGTTTAGGTATTGCTCGGTGGAAGGATTCACCACTTGAAGTAGAAAAGACATTGATGAAAAAAATTCCAAGAGAAGAGTGGAGTGATACGCATCATCGCATGATTTTTTTCGGGAGATATCATTGTAAAGCAAGAAATCCAAACTGTGATGCGTGCCCATTACTCACGTTATGCCGTGAGGGGCAGAAAAGATTACGTAAAAAGGAGCGAGTAAATGGCACATCGTGAGCCCTTATTTGATTATTTTGATCAACAAAAACCAGAAATTCAAGCTTTGTTTGATGCGCGAAGATATAAAGATGCAATTGAACCAATGTCTAAGGCGGTCAAACATTTTAAACACTTACTCTATCAATTAAATGCTGAAACAGATCTAGAAAAAAATCCTGAGTCTTTGCAACTTAAACCTATCAACATTAAAGAGCGGTTAGATTATTTAGACGCTAATTTAAAACAATATCATGCCTTTTTACAGCTTGAAACACTGTACGAAGAGGTTGAAAAACTTTATGCGAAAAAAGCCATCATGGATAAAATGGTTTAATCAGTAAATTGGCATAACATTAAGAACAGCAGAAAGAAGACGCCCTTCACGATTGAAGGGCGTCTTCTTTTAGGCAGCGTCTTCTGACGCATCATCATCATCCGGTTCATCATCCGGTTCATCGTCATCATTGGACACATTATCATCAGGTGTGTCATCATTGTTACCATTTCCGTTACCGTTACTATTTCCATTGTTCCCGTTGTTACCATTAGGTTGATTATCTTCTGGAATATCCTCAGGTAATTCCTCTTCTGGTACTTCAGGTTCTTCTTCTTGTTCTCGTGGTGTCATAATTTCAATTGTTTTTGTTTCACTTGTTAACGTGGCGTTTTCAGAATGAAACGCGGTAACGTTAATGGTGTACATGGTTTCGGGTTGCACTGCTTCTATGGTTAAGGCGTTTGCTGACGTATTTATCACTTGAGATTGACCACCATCTGATTGATACGTAACTTCAAACTCTATTGGCATATCATCAGATTGATTATGTTCCCACGTGACATTAATACTGTTTGTTGCCTCATCATATTGCGCGCGTAAATTACTTACCGGATTCAGTTCCTCATAAGCATCTGATACAGCTTTTGGCTCTGTACCGCGTTTAAATAACTCCGTCACGATTTGATCGCTCGGTGTAAAATCACTTGGAAGCTGAGCAGGGTTAGATCCTCTTTCGACTTGAACAGATACAACGCTATCAGGTCGACTAAAATCAGAGACGTCAGTATTCTTTGATAGTTCAGTCATTGCATACTTAAAAAGTAACTGTGAGTTGTGATTATCATTTCCTTTTACAGGTTCGGTTGAGCTATCGGAATAGCCAGTCCATACACCAATAGAATAATTGGTACTCAAGCCAACAAACCATTTATCAACATTGTTATTTGTTGTTCCTGTTTTACCGGCTACTGGAACGCCAGAGACATTTGCACGTGTTCCTGTACCGGAGCGGACAACAGATTTCATCATATCTGTCACCATGTAGGCGGTAGCATCAGACATAGCCACGGTTGTTTCAGGCTCTGCTTCAATACGTCTCCCGTCAGGAAATTCGATAGCAACAATACTATATGGTTCGGTATATAAACCACCATTTCCAAAGGCAGCATAGGCAGCGGCCATTTCAAGAGTAGAAGCTTCAAACTTAGACCCACCAATCGAGTCACGGACATTTAAGCCACCATCAGGGATTGTTAAATTTAATTTTTCGGCAAATTCACGCACTTGACTAGCGCCGATTTGGTCAAATAGATATGTTGCTACAACGTTAGAGGAGTGCTCTAGTGCTGTTCTAAGTGAGATTTGACCACGGTACTGGCCAACGTTATTAATAGGTGAAGAACCGGAAACTTCATATGGACCGTTATCTGGCATTTGTTCATATGTTGAATAATTTAAATACTCGATGGCAGGTCCGTATGAAAAGATAGGTTTAATCGCTGAACCTGGCTGGCGTTTGGCTTGTATCGCCATATTAAAGCCACCTGCTTCTCGGTTCCGTCCACCACCAAGGGCGCGAATCGCTCCGGTGTTTGTTTCAACAACGGATAACCCAGATTGTAACTTATCATCAGAGTAAGCAACAGGGCTATCATCGGATAATAAATATTCTACATAACTTTGCGCGTTACGATCCATCGTTGTATAGACTTCTACACCATCATTATATAAATCGATGTCGTATTTTTCAGCAAGTTCTCGCTGAACTTGGTCTAAGAAATCCGTATGGCGAGTACGTGATGCCGTTGAGACATTCAACATGTCTTCGATCTGAACTGCCCGTGCTTCATTAGCTTCTTCTTCAGTAATTTTATTGTGACGTACCATTAAGTCAAGTACCGTCTCCATTCTTTCTTTAGCCAGGTCTGGATTGACCGTCGGGTCATAAGCTGACGGTCTTTGGGGTAACCCAGCAAGCAGTGCTGCTTGCGCTAAACTTAAATCATCTAAATCAGTGATGCCAAAATAGTTTTGCGCCGCAGTAGCAACCCCGTATCCTGCAGATCCATAGTAAATACGGTTTAAATACATTTCTAAGATGGTTTCTTTAGAATAAGATAAATCTAATTGAATGGCTAACCACTGTTCTTGCACTTTACGTTCAAGTGTTTTATCAGGGTATAAAAAGGCCCCCTTAATAACTTGTTGAGTGATAGTTGAGCCCCCTTGAGAACCGAAACCATCGGTGATATTCGCTAAAACCGCTGCACCAATTCGTCGAACATCAATCCCAAAGTGATCAAAAAATCGGACATCCTCTGTTGCTAATACTGCATCAACTAATACGGGAGGGAGATCGTTGTAACTTACTTTCACACGTTGTTCCTCACCGATATCAGCAAATAGCTCATTGTCTTTGTCATATACTTTACTTGACGCTGGTACACTTAATTTCTCTGGGTCAAGTTCAGGTGATTTTGAAATGTAGTAGGCAAATAAACCTCCAACACCAACAGCGACGATTAAAGCGAGGACTAGTAGCGTAAGAAAGATCTTTTTAACAGGTACCTTCTTTTTTGTCGTTTGTTTTTTCTTCTTGTTTTGTTTCATCTGTTCTTGGCGTCGCTTTTCGCTACGCGACTTGTATTGATCAGACATTGGTTTTTCCTCCATTCATACTTAAAAAAACAGTTGGTCGATAACAGATAAATAATCAACCAAAGCAGGGTATCCCGACGGTATAATAGCGCCTTCTGACTTAATAACGTCATAAGGAATAGATTTTCTTCCGTCTTTGAATTGACGATGCCAGTACGGAAAAAGTTTCACTGCGGGAAACATATATGATTCATTATAAGCCTGGAAACGAATAATGACAAAACATATCCCTTCGTGCTTAACAACATGTTCCATATGCTCAATTTGATGAGCATGAAAATTACTAAGGGGAAAAGAGCCTTTATTCCGTGTTTCTTTCGCTTCAAAATCAAGGTATTTTCCTTTGTAGAGGCCGTTGTAATCCGTTGTAGAGGCCTGTTTAAAGTACGCTTCTTTAATCACAGCGGCACTCCGCTTAGGATAATCAACCTTTACTATTTGGACGGGTGTTGGCTTTTTGTGGACAACACAGCGGCCGCGATTCAAATAATAGCGATTTGTTTCATCAATATCTTTTTCAAGAGTCATCCCGCGATTACTAAATTGGTCTTGGGGTTGCTTGTTTGTTACGTGATGGTTTGTATAGACCTTTTTACCGTTTGGGTAATTCAAAAAACATCCCTCCTGCTTAAAAAATATCATATCAAAAAAAGAATCATTGGCTAGCGAAAAATACTATTTTAAGGCTTTTGACTGATAAAACACTAGAAAATCATGGTGTGTTAATCCTAAAAAGTTGAGTCCTATGCCCCTGTTATTATAACATATAAAACGTACGTTTGCATGTGAGTAGATGATGCGAAAGACAGCACACATTCAGGCGCCCTCTTGATTGTCAATAAGGGCGATCCATGCTAAAGTATGAATCAAGAGGTGAAGCGTCATGTCTGTTTTATCACAAACAAAAACAATGGATCAAATCAAGCAAGCTTGTTTTAGTCGCTACAACGATAAAGGTACGTCAGTTAGATTAAATGATAGAGAAGCATTTAAACATATACAAAAAGAAGTGACACCACATTTCTTCTTATTTGAGGAATGGGAAAAGGCCATACTTCACGATATCAGGTCCCATGCCCTCCCACTCCACCCATCACTCATACAGTCTACCCGAGAAAATATGGAATTAATCATCATGCACAGTTTTTATCATGATACAACCGATGCGCGATTTAATGAGTTGGTAAAATCAGTTGATGTTGTATTTGATATGGTTTTAAGGGAGTATCAACATGACTAAAGTGCTATCAGTGACGGGGTATAAATCATTTGAACTTGGCATTCGACTAGAACAAGACCCGCGCGTGACCATTATCAAAAAAGCAATAGAGAAAAAATTAATAACGTTAATTGAAGAAGGATTAGAATGGGTGATTGTTTCGGGGCAATTAGGTATTGAACTTTGGTGTGTAGATGTCTGCTTGGCTTTACAAGAAGACTATGATATAAAAATAGCTATTATCGCACCATTTGATGAACAAGATAGTCGTTGGAAAGAATCAGATAAAGAAAAATATCAATCACTTATACTCGCTGTGGATTATTATAATGCACTGTATCAGGGGGGCTATAAAAACCCCGGCCAATTTAAGATGAAGAATCAGTTCTTTCTTAATAAGGCTGATGCCAGCCTAATATTAGTTGATGAAGACTTCCCAGGAAGTGTATCATTTTATCTTGACACAATAAAAAAAGAAGATGAACATCCCCGGTTTTATATTACACCGCTAGATTTAGAAGAAGTCAGTCGTGAACTACAAGAATGCACGGCTATTTATGATGACTATTGACCGATGGTATGTTCGTCACTATAATTATAGCAGAAGTTTGTTATAATAAAATAAGTGGATAAAAACAGAACAACCTTTATTATACAACGAGGTGAAAAAATGGAAAATAAGCACACGCAATTATCAACTAAAGATATTCTAGACAAAGAATTTAAAACGTCCATGCGCGGATATAATCAAGAGGAAGTTGATGCTTTTTTAGATATCGTTATTCAAGATTATGAAGCGCTTGAGTCAAGAATTAGAGAATTAGAAGAAGAACAATCGCGCGCGTCTTCTAGAAAAGTAGAGGAGCCTGTGAGACCGAGGGTTCAAGCGACAAATCACCAAGCGAATTATGATATTTTAAAACGGGTATCCAACCTAGAAAAAGCCGTATTTGGTAAGAAGTACGCAGACGATTAATCAAAGGAAAAGATTTCTATGTGTCAAATGCAATAAAATGTGTTATACTATTTGAGAAAAAATAAAATGAAATGAATGTTTTGGTAATCGCTATAAACGCTTGTTTATAGAGGAAAGTCCATGCTCACACAGGCTGCGATGCCTGTAGTGTTCGTGCTTGATGAAAAAATAAATCAAGGCAGTCACATTTGTGATTGACGGCAGGGAAGGACGCTAAGTCTTCGGATATGCGTTCAGGTACCTTGAAAGTGCCACAGTGACGAAGTCAGGCGGGAAACCGACCTGAGTGGAACGAGGTAAACCCCACGAGTGAGCAACCCAAATTTTGGTAGGGGCATCTTGGATTAGGGAATTGAACCGAAACAAGGACATAGTGATCTATGTAGATAGATGGTTACCGCTAGAGTACGAGGCTGACCACCGTTTGTAGTGCTTTAGAACAGAACATGGCTTATAAAACATTCATTGGTCATTTATTTTAATCGATGAACCTTCCTATGACTACATGGTCGTTGGAAGGTTTTTTAATCATAATGAGGTGGATAATATGAAAAAAGTTCGTTTATTGGCAACGGCAGCAATGGGACTGGAAGCGCTTGTCGCAAGAGAAGTAAAAGATTTAGGTTATACCGATGTTACAGTTGAGAATGGCAAGGTGATGTTTGATGCTGATGTAAGTGCCATTCCGCGTTTAAATCTGTGGTTAAGAACGGCAGATCGGGTAAAAGTCATCGTTGGGGAATTTGAAGCAAAGACGTTTGACGATTTATTTGAACAAACAAAAGCATTAAACTGGGAAGATTATATTCCTGAAGATGGCGCTTTTCCTGTCATTGGGAAATCAGTAAAATCAAAGCTTTACAGCGTGCCCGATTGTCAACGGCTCGTAAAAAAAGCAGTCGCTGAGAAATTGAAACAAAAACATGGTGTCGCAATTAATATGCCAGAAACAGGTGCGATGTATAAAATCGAAGTGGCCTTATTAAAAGATAAAGTGACATTGACCCTGGATTCCTCAGGTAGCGGTCTACATAAACGTGGTTATCGATTGCGCCAAGGTGAAGCGCCGCTAAAAGAAACGCTCGCTGCTGCTCTTGTTATGCTAACAAACTGGAAACCAGATTACCCACTCGTTGATTTATTTTGCGGGTCAGGTACGATTTTAATTGAAGCCGCGCTCATTGGGCAAAACATTGCGCCAGGTTTTAACCGTGAGTTTGCTAGTGAAGCGTGGGATTTTATTCCGGGTGAATTATGGGAACAAGCTTTTGATGAGGCGGAAAAATTAGCTAATTATGACCAACCATTAGATATTACAGGGACAGATCTTGATCCTAAAATGATTGAAATCGCAAAAGACAATGCTGTTGAAGCAGGATTAGCCGATTTAATAACATTCAAGCAGATGCAAGCTCGGGATTTTCATCCGAAAAAGGACAATGGTTATTTGATCACAAATCCTCCATATGGTGAGCGTTTAAATGAAGAGGACGAAGTGAAACAAATGTACCGTGACTTAGGAAAGTCCATGGCGTTAAATTCGACTTGGAGTAGCTATGTCTTGACATCTCATGAACAATTCGAGAAACTCTTTGGTTTAAAAGCAACGAAAAAACGTAAGCTTTTTAACGGTTTTATCAAAGTCGATTATTATCAGTACTTCGGTAGACATAATAAGTAGGAGGAATGAAGATGACAGCAGTCACTGTTGAAGCATTCAAAGACTATTTAAAGAAGATTAAAAGTTATGAAGAAGCACTTCATTTAATGGCATGGGATTTACGGACAATGATTCCAAAAAAAGGTATGGATCAACGATCAGAAGTCATTGGTCAATTATCTGAAACGATTCATACATTAAAAACATCTACTGAGATGAAGCACTTTCTTGATGAGCTGCCGCCACAGGTTGAAGATGATCCGGTGATGAAACAATTGTTAAAGGTCTGTCAAAAAGATTATGACCGCGATTCGAAAATTCCAACGGCCGAATACACGGCGTTTGTGACGCTTCGTTCCAAAGCAGAGACGGTATGGCAAGAAGCGCGCGAAAATGATGACTTTTCATTACTGGCGCCATACTTAGAAAAATTGATTGACTATAACCAACGTTTTAGTACCTACTGGGGGTATCATGACAAACCTTATAACGGCTTGCTTGACCAATATGAGCCAGGTTTAACGACAGATGTATTAGATCCTGTTTTTGAGAAGTTAAAGCATGCGTTATCCTCGCTTGTGTCTAAAATTAGCGCGTCGTCCGTTGAGGTTGATGCAGGTCAGTTGTTGCACTATTTTCCTAAAGATGCCCAGCGAGCATTTAGTTTAAGCGTTCTTGATAAGATGGGCTATGACTTTGATGCTGGTCGCTTGGATGAGACGATTCATCCTTTTGCGATTGGCATTAATCAAAACGACGTGCGGGTAACTACACGATACGATGAATATGATTTTAAAACGGCAATCTTTGGTACAATTCATGAAGGTGGTCATGCGCTTTATGAACAAAACATTGATCCGGCGTTTGCTATGACGCCACTTGCTGAAGGCACGTCAATGGGGATTCATGAATCTCAATCGCTTTTTTGGGAGAATTTTGTTGGTCGAAGTCAAGTGTTCTGGGAGAGTCAGTATAAAACGTTTTTATCATATGCTCCAGAAGCTTTTCAAACTATTGAATTTACCGAATTTTACAAGGCGATTAACGAAGTAAAACCAAGCTTTATTCGAATAGAAGCAGATGAGCTGACGTACGCGCTGCATATTATTATTCGTTATGAATTAGAAAAAGACTTAATTCAAGGGACACTTCAGGTGAAGGATTTACCGGAAGCATGGAACGATAAGATGGAAAGCTATCTAGGGATTCGGCCAACGTCAGATACGTTAGGTGTCTTACAAGATATTCACTGGGCAGCGGGAGATTTTGGCTACTTCCCGACGTATGCTTTAGGCTATATGTATGCAGCTCAATTGCATGATGCGATGAGTCAAGAGATTAATATACCTATGATGATTCAAAGCAATGATTTTGAGCCAATGAAAGCATGGTTAATTGAGCATGTGCAT
Organism: Halolactibacillus alkaliphilus; assembly: GCF_900115465.1. Taxonomy (GTDB): domain Bacteria; phylum Bacillota; class Bacilli; order Bacillales; family Amphibacillaceae; genus Halolactibacillus; species Halolactibacillus alkaliphilus. Next base: position 9,191 of record NZ_FOWN01000010.1, on the reverse strand, counting down.
CGTCATGGCCGTATGAAAGAACCTTTAGACATTATTAAAGACGTGACGGGTGAGGGGTTAAATCCATCTTATCTGATTCAATATCTAACGGAGAAATATCGAGCGATTTATGGTTGGGATTAAATAAAGAAGCACCTATTACCAACTGTTTAAGTTGACAATAGGTGCTTTACAATAAAAAAAGAACGTTTGTTCTTGTAACGGTGTGCCCGCTTCTATATAATGAAAGATAAAGTAATGAGCGCTATATAAAGGTGGTCGAGTAGATGGTAGGACGATTAGAAATATATTTAGATCATTTATATGCTAAAGGTTTCAAACTCTCAGAGGCAGATATTAAGTTTATATATTTTGGTAAACAGATTACAGCGGCTCATGATGATACGATTCGGCTGGCGATCGAATACACATTGAAGTTAACGTTTGGATTTGATGGCTCTTTTTTCGTGAATCTACTTGAGCACCTAAATGAACAACACATCACGACAAGATCCGATGTTGAGGCCTATTTGAAAATTAAGAACATGATTGAATAACGGTTGTTTCGGTAAGTAAACCTTTTCGAGCCAAAGCATCTGCGCGTTTGTTCTCTTTATCGGGTATCCATTTGATAAAAACGTGGGGAAAGTACCCCATGAGCTCTTTAATTGCGTCATAGTATTTAAGAAAAGTCGAATTTTTTGTATATGCTTTTTCGACTGTGTCAACAACAATTTGAGAGTCAGATCGAATAGAAAGAATTTCACTTTGGTAGTTATCTTTTAATGTGGTAAGGGCAAAGAGTAAAGCGTGAAATTCCGCTTCATGATTGGATGCCTCACCAATATATGTATAGCCTTCAATACATACGTGTTTATTTTTAGCGATAAAACTCGCAGCACTTTTACCGTTCTCGCCTAATGTGGCTCCGTCAATATATATTTCTAACATAACATAACCTCTTTATCTCTTTGATCAATTTTTTTACACATAATGATTTTTTTACGTACCTGTTTACATAGTCAATTACCCACCACTTAAACGCTAATGCGTTTTGAAGTGGGGGCTTGTAAAAGCCCTAATTTTAAAAAGCGATGAACCATGTCACCGCTTAAGTTAAGATAGATTTAGCTTTGGTCAAAATAATAGCGAATGTTATTAGAAAAGTCAAGCACTAAAGGACTTAGAAAAGAGGGAAAATAGATGAATCAATCCGCCGTATTAGACGCCATTCGTCAGCTCGTATATAACCGCTTTTATGATGATACGTCTGGTCATAATTATGACCATATGATTCGTGTAAGTAAAATGAGTACTTATATAGCGAAGCAAGAAGGTCTTGATCCGTTTTTAGCGGAAGTCATTGCTCTTACGCATGACTTTTACGATGATAAGTTGGTTGATAATGTTTTAGCGAGTAAAAATGACTTAATCAATCATTTAAAACAGTTGGAATTTAGCGAGGAGACCATCACATGTATCATTGATGCGATTGATGTGATTTCATTTCGCCATCATCGTACAGCAACGACACTGTTGCAACAAGTAGTAAAAGACAGTGACCGTTTGGATGCTATCGGAGCGATGGGTGTTATTCGAACCATCCAGTATGGGACGACACATCAACGGCCAATAGAGGATACAATGCAACACTTTGATGATAAGTTGTTTCATTTGAAAGATCTCCTTCACACAGCAACAGCAAAAAAAATAGCCGAAAAAAGGCATCAGTTAATGCGTGATTTTTATGAGGCTTATTACGAAGAACGTGACTTTTTATATTAACGAAATACATAAAATTTATACGTTTATTTAGGTGAGCATTTAATGTATAATGATTTTTAATATATTTTAAAATAAGGGGTTTTATCATGTCTGTAAATGAACAACAATACTTAGATTTATGTCGCCATGTGTTAGATAATGGTGAGAAAAAGTCCGATCGAACAAATACCGGTACATATTCAGTCTTTGGCGCTCAAATGCGCTTTGATTTAGCGGAAGGCTTTCCGTTACTTACGACAAAAAAAGTGAATTTTAAATTGATTGTATCTGAACTATTGTGGTTCATTCATGGTGATACGAATATTCGTTATTTACTTGAACACAATAATAACATTTGGAATGAATGGGCATTTAAACGTTGGGTAGAAAGCGCGGAGTATACCGGTCCTGATATGACGGATTTCGGTAACCGTGCGCTTGTTGATGAAGCGTTTAACGCGCAGTATAAGCAAGAAATGGCCACCTTTAAACAACGTATTTTAGAAGATGATGTATTTATGCAACAATATGGTGATTTAGGTCCAGTATACGGCAAACAGTGGCGTCACTGGCAAACATCACAAGGCGAAGCCATCGATCAGTTAAAAGATGTCATTCATAGCTTAAAGACCAACCCGGATTCTCGACGCCACATCGTCACTGCCTGGAACCCAGAAGATGTTCCAAGTAATATGGCCCTGCCACCGTGTCATGCAATGTTTCAGTTTTATGTCGCAAACGGTAAGTTAAGTTGCCAATTGTATCAACGCAGTGCAGACATCTTTTTAGGTGTACCGTTTAATATCGCAAGCTATAGCCTTCTTGTGCACTTAATTGCGAACGAAGCAGGATTAGAAGTTGGTGAATTTATTCATACGCTTGGAGATGCGCATATCTATCTAAACCACCTTGACCAAGTAAAAGAACAGCTCTCACGTGAGATGTACACTTTACCGAAGATTAACGTCACAGCTGGAAAGAGCTTATTTGATTTAACGGTTGACGATATAACGCTATTGGATTATCAATCACATCCGCCGATTAAAGCACCAATTGCTGTTTAGGAGGAATTTAAATGATTAGTTTAATTGCCGCTCATGGCAGGGATTTTGTGATTGGAAAAGACAACTGGATGCCGTGGGAATTACCACGCGACTTGCAATTTTTTAAAAACAAAACACTTGGAAAAACGATTGTGATGGGAAGAAAAACATTTGAGAGCTTTAAAAAGCCATTAAAAGACCGTCATCATATTGTCCTTACCCGTCAAACGGATTTTACTTATCCGGGAGTAGACGTGTATCACGATATTGATACGTTAAAACACGTATTAAAAGCGCGCCATGATGAGATCATGGTTATTGGTGGGGGGGAAATATACGAACAATTTCTACCAATTGCTGATCGATTATATATTACGTATATCGATGCGGCATTTTTGGGGGACACGTATTTTCCGAATTATCGTGAAGCGGGTTTTGTTGAAACGCTAAAGAAGCAAGGCATAAAAGATAGTGATAACCAATATGATTACTACTTTATACAGTATGACCGACAATAGACGAGCAAAACCGTGAAGGAGCGTGAAAGAAATGGGCAAAAGTTTTTATCAATATATGATGCGTTATCGAGGGATGAAACAATTAACCGATGAGAAAAAACTAGCGGATTGGATGTTTGAAGATCATGACTTTCCACGTCAATCTGAAAAATATGATGAAGTGAGTCGTTATTTAGAATGGAACTTACCTTTTTCTAATGTCATGAGTGTATTTGATGCACTATGGTATGACTATCTAGAAACGCGTCGTTAATAGATTAAAGAGCTGGATTGTTACATTCAGCTCTTTTTTCAATAAAAATATAATGAGGTGAGGTAAATGAAAATATTGCATACGGCTGATTGGCATTTAGGAAAGATTGTGAATGCCGTGCATATGACAGAAGATCAAGCATATGTGCTTGACCAATTGTTTGACATTATTGATGTGGAACAACCAGATTGTGTCGTGATTTCAGGTGATATTTATGACCGCTCAATCCCGCCAAAAGAAGCGGTGGACTTATTTGACCGAACAATCACAAAGCTGAGCAGGCAATATAATATCCCGGTGCTTGTAACGTCGGGCAACCATGACAGTCCAGATCGATTACAGTTTGGGCGTGCGTTATTTAGAGACAACCATTTATATTTTGAAACGAAATTAACAGCTACTATTGAACAGGTAACATTAAAAGATGAGCATGGTCCAGTGACGTTTCATTTGATTCCGTTCTTTGAACCGAATGAAGTCAGGTATCACTATAAAATTGATGAAATGTTAACGCATCACGAAGCAATGGAAGTCGTTGTAAAGTGTATTCGGGAGCGCATCGACTTATCACAGCGTCACGTCATTTTAGCCCATGCGTTTATCGCAGGAGGAATGGAAACAGATTCTGAGGAACGTTTATCGATGATTGGTGGCAGTCCTTATGTCGATCAATCCGTGTTTGACGGATTTGATTATGTTGCCTTAGGACACTTACATCAACCCCAACAAGTAAAAAGCGTAAACGTGCAGTATAGTGGTTCGCTATTAAAATATTCATTCTCAGAAGCTCGACATAAAAAGTCAGTGACTGTCGTTAACCTAGAAAAAAAAGGTGACGTAACAATTCAAAGACGACTGCTTACACCTAAACATGACTTAAGAATCATCGAGGGTACTTTTCATGATTTAATGACAACAACCGAGGTGAGTGATGATTATTTATTGGTACGTTTAGATGATACAGAAGAAGTCATCGATCCAATGGCAGATTTACGAAAGAAATTCCCTCATATTTTGCGACTAGAATATAAAAGGACGCACCGTGATGTTGCATTAGATGAACTCGACCAAACACCTGTGACTGAACGCATGAGTGATGAAGCGCTGTTTGAACATTTTTACAAAGAGATGACCGGTGAAGCGATGACAGAAAGTGAGCGTGTATTGTTGTTAGAAGGACTGACGCACATTAAAGATCAAGAAAGGGGGCGCTAATCTTGCGGACACGTTTACTAGAACTTCAAGCCTTTGGTCCATATAAAACCAAACAAACCCTTGATTTTACGACACTCGGCGATGAGTCGCTATTTTTAATTACTGGACCGACCGGCGCGGGGAAAACTACGATTTTTGATGCAATCTGTTTTAGTTTGTACGGTAAAGCAAGTGGAGCTGATCGAGATCACGACACACTCAGAAGTGACTTTAGCAGTCATGAAACGGAAACGTTTGTCCGCTTTACTTTCTCAGTAAAGAACGAAACGTATCGTGTTCTTAGAAAACCAAAACAATGGATTCCAAAACTACGTGGAGAAGGGTTAAAAGAAGAACCTGCCACAGCGGTGTTAGAAACATTGATTGATGGTACCTTCGTTGTGACTGAATCAAAAATTAATGATGTGAATGATAAAATCAAAGCGATCCTTGGTCTTGACTATGATCAATTTTTAAAGATGATTATGATTCCTCAAGGAGAATTCCGTCGATTGATTAGTGAAAATTCACAAGAGCGAGAACAAATATTACAAAAACTCTTTCAAACAGTACGGTATGCTTATTTACAAGACTATTTTAAAGAGCAATCAAAACAAGAAGAGCAAGCGTTGAAAGACTTAAATAGCGCCCTAGATTTTGAGTGGCAACGTATTCCTTGGGATGACCTCGATGAGATAGAGCAGCTAACGACAATGGATCGTGTGCAATTATTAGAAATGAAATTAAATAATACTTTAAATTTGATCAATCAAAATGAGACAAAACAAACAGAGTTAAAGGAAATTATCCAACAAAAAAACGATAACCTTCAACGACAAACGCAACTTGTTGAAGTGTTTAATGACTATGAAACAAAAAAACGAGAATTAACCGTCTTATTAGAAAAAGCGCCTGATATCACTGAAAAAAGACAAATCCTTGAGGCAGCAGAAAAGGCAACAAGGCTTGATTATTATTATCAAGATTACCATAACAGAAAAAAAGAGGTTGAGAAAAAAGTAGCTGAACGTGATGCAATCCTGGAGAAAGTCGGTAAGGTTACACAAGCCTATGACCAACAAAAGGTACACTTTGATGCTCTTGTCGCCAAGAAAGATGCTTTTGAATTGATAAAAGATGATTTAAAAGAAGCTTCAAAACAACGTGAAGAATGGTTGATCTATGAGAAGAAGATTGACGAAGTTAAAGCACAAGGCAACCAGTTGCGTGAATTAACAGAAGCATATGAAGAGAAACAGTCGGCTGTTGTAGCTTTGACAACGGCTATTAAAGATAAAGAACAGACATTAAGAGAGCGCCATGAAGTCGAAACAAGCTATTTGAAAGCGCACAATGAACTGGAAAAACAAACAGCCTTGCTTGGCGTAGTGGAAGAAGCGTTAAACGAGGAACGAGCACTCAGCGAGTTAAGAGAAACATATAAGCAACAACAAACAAAACTGCAGTCATTTGTAGCAGCTGTATCAGAAGCGAAAAAAATAGAATCAGACACCGAAAAGCGCTGGCGTGATGGTTATGCCTACCGGCTCAGTCAAAGCTTAACAAGCGGTGAACCTTGTCCTGTCTGTGGGTCACCTGAACATCCAGGTGCTTTGCATACGCGTGTTGAGCTTGTTTCTGATGCTGTTTTAAACATGGCTAAAACTGATCGCGAACAAAAAGAACAAGCACTCAATGATAAACAGGCGCAGTTAGCGGAGCTAAAATTAAAAGGTACCTATCAACGCGAGAAAGTCGATCATTTACTAAAAGGTGTCGTTGAAGACTTGCAGTCAAGTCCAACCGCTACGGAATTACTCGAGTGGATTCGTGCGCATAAAGAAAGGTTAACGGCTATTAAAGTCAACGTGAAACATTTAGAACAAAAACAACGTACTCTTCAGAAGTTAGCCAAAACACTAGAAGTAGAATCAACACAACAAGTGACATTAGAAGCCGAATTAAACGATATGACAGATGCGATCGCAAAAGCAAAAGAGGTCTTTCATAAGCTTGAAACAGAATGTGACTTATTAAAACAGCGGTTGCCTATTGATAAGATGACGTATCTTCAGTTCGAAGCGCGTTTTAAAGACAAGCAAGCAAAGCTTGAGATGTTTAACAGAGAATATGAAAAAGCAGAACAGAAATGGCACCAACTTCAGACTGATAAACAGACACTAGAAACGGAGCTGAAAAGTTTCACCAGTTACTTAAAAGAACTGCGTGAAAAAGAGGCTGAGCGCCTCCAAGCCTTTGAACAACAATTAGTGGTATCAGCCTTTAAAAATGACGCGGCTTTCTTAGAGGCACGTCAACCAGAGAACGTACGTGAGTCTTTAAAGACTCACATTCAAACCTTTGACGAACAGCGTCAAACGTTAGCGGTTAAAATAAAGACGTTGACTGAGAGAATTAATCATCAACCAAAGCCAGATATCGCGCCGCTTAAAGCAGCGATCGCTCAACTTGACGAGAACTATAACACGCTCATAAAAGAAACGACGAGATTGGAAGAACTTCACACCTTACTGTTGAGCGTTCAAGATAAGGTCAAGGAGCAATTAAGTGAAATAAATAAAGCTACACACAAGTTTCAAACGGTTAAGAAATTGGCCAACTTAAGTCGCGGTGACAATCATCTCAAGCTTTCGTTTGAGCGCTTTGTGTTATCGAGCTTTTTAGACGCTATTCTATTAAAAGCGAACCAGCGGTTAGTGGAGTTAACCGACTACCGCTATCAATTAAGACGTAGTCATGAAATCGCTAAACGTGGTGCGCAAAGTGGCTTAGACTTAGAAGTGATTGATCACCATACATCCAAAGTACGCTCGGTTAAAACACTCTCAGGTGGTGAAGGGTTTAAAGCGTCACTTAGTTTGGCACTCGGTATGGCTGATGTTGTTCAAGCCTATAGTGGTGGGATTCAACTGGATACGCTCTTTATCGATGAAGGGTTTGGTACGCTTGACGATATTTCACTTGAACAAGCGATTAATACATTAAAGGGATTAAGTCAGAAAAATCGTATTTTAGGGATAATTTCGCATGTGCCACAGCTAAAAGAAGAAATTTATGCTAAACTAGAAATAACCACATCACCCAGTGGGTCTGATGCGGCGTTTACGTTTTAATAATTGAGAATGAAATGAGGGATTTATATGAGTATGCCATTATCATTAGAATGGACATTAGTGACGGAAGGAAAAGAGTATCGCCTTCAAGAAGAAGAAAATCATTTTACCTTAACGCTGGAAGGGTATCGCTTATACCCCCTCCATGAACGGATTGAAATTAGACGTCACCTTACTTCTGATCAAATTGGATTTGGAGAAATAAAATCACTCACCTTTACTGAAAATAAAACAGAGATTCTTTATCAACTAGTGTCGCTTCATAGTGTTAATTAAGACTTTTATGTCAAAAAAGATTATTTCTTGCGCTTGCCCAGGAAATAATCTTTTTTAATGGATCGTTATTTCCCCGGCCTAATAAAAAAAGAAAACTATCTGGTTGTTATCAACGGGGACGTTTCTCTTGGCTTTCGCATATAGTAAGGTAAAAGGAAATAACGAGGTGAGACTATGAGTGCTTATTACCCAAACGGTCCGTATGCCGCTTATCAGCCCTACTATTACTACCCTTATCAATCACCAACTCAAAAGTTAACCAAACCAAAAACATTGACCAATATGACTGCAACCTCTCAAGTTACGAAGCAATTAAAAGATTTACCCCAATATTTAGATCAGCTGCAACATGTGTTAAAAACGACACAATCCTTTGTCCCTTATATTAAACAATACGGTCCCCTAATAAAAAGTTTACCGGAATTAATTCAAGTGTTTAAGTCTGATGATAAAGTTTCTGAAACAAACCCTAAAGCCCCTGTGAAAGTAGCGGAGTTAGATAGACCTAACGAATTGAATTTTTTAACTAAACCGAGCGAAGACATCGACTATGTGGATGAGCATATTCAATCTGAAGGTCTTCAACAAAGTAGTGATATACGCCCAAGTTGTTTAACTATCGAGGCGTTTGAAGAGATTGTCGAGTCTAATGGACCAGCGCTATTTATTTAATCCGTTTTGATCACGTAATATACCGAAGGTCTATTGAACTACCCCCACCTAACATTCTCACGAATGTTTGAGGAAGGGGATTCCATAAGGACACCCTAAAGGCAACCCATGCTCATTCAACTAAGCATAGGATTTTCTACTCTCCAACCGCCGCAAACCTATTTTCTCAACATCTGTTAAAGCATGTTGGGGAAATAGTGTGTTCCAGGAACACAACTTGCTTTGGTCGAATCGTTCCGTCTGGTAGAACACATGGGTTCTAACAAAAGACAGGGTACGCATCATATACGCCCATTGCGTCCAATGATGTAGACCTTGTTTCTGCTCCGGAACAAGCGAATACAACATCGGTGGGAGT
>NZ_FOWN01000019.1 GCF_900115465.1 Halolactibacillus alkaliphilus | reverse complement strand
GTTCATTTAATGGTGTCATTTCACCCTAAATATGCGCCAAGTAAAATTGTGCAAGCTTTAAAAGGTGGGTCGGCAAGGATGTGGTTTAAAGCACATCCAGAAACAAAAGCAACATTATGGGGAGGGCATTTATGGTCTGGGAGCTACTTCATGTCTACGTTAGGCCATGTATCAAAACATATCGTTAAAGACTATATCGACAACCAACTAACCGAATACAATGCGGGTCGCCCGAGACGCTGATTCACCACGTCACTAAAGTAACGTGTTCTCTCAGCTGGCGACCCGTATAGATAATCTAGATGAATAGCCTATGACGTTTTAGGCACCTGGGTATCAGTTACAACCTTTTTAAAATACCGGTATAACACAATGTTAATAAAGACACCCATAAAGACAATAAATAATATGGCGACGATAAAAACATTTAATTGATTCGTCACATAACTGTAAACACCAATACCCAGCCCTAAAGCCGTTTCTAAAATAGCAAGAAATAAAAAATAACGATACTTCATTTTTACCCCCGAAAAATTTATTCAAAATTTTAAAAAAGGATACAACAAACTCACCATACCCTACTCACATTTCCCATTAATATAATCATACATCTCTATCAGCTCTTCGACAAGGATTATCACTGTTTCCGTTGACATTAATTGATCTTCTGCATGCATAAAAACCAGTGAAAATGTCACGTTTTCTCCACTTGCTTCTTGTTGAATTAAGTCGCGGTGATATTGATGCGCTTCATTAAAATAACGTCTAGCTTGTTCAAGTTTTTTGGTTGCCTCATTAACCTGCTTGTTTTTTGCAGATTGTAAAGCTAAAATGGCTAAACTTTTAGCACTTCCCGCCTCTGCGATAATTTTAAATGCACGTTGTTGTATTTTTTCTCGCTCTATCATAACGTCTCCTTTAATACTTTTTAGTTTTCACTGATTATCCGAAGACCTTTCATCAACACTTTCTCTCCATCCATTTCAGCATAATCTTTTGCAGATAACGACACAACAGGTATACGCGGATATTTTTGTTTAATCTTTTCTTCCATATAATGAATTTGCGGACTGATTAATAACAAATGCGCTTCATCAATAAAGGAGGCTAAATCGCCCATCCCAGACGCATGAATCATGACTTCAAGTTCTTTCTTTTCTGCTATTCTAATCATGCGATTGACCAATATACTACTCGACATCCCCACAGCACATACTAAGACAAGGTGTTTCATCAAACATTCCTCCCTTTGATTGCTATTTGCTTTACATTCTCCTCTTCCTTTTCTTACGAGAGTCTAAACGTTGTTCATCTATTTAAATATAAAATCCTTTAGGAGTGAGGCTAATAATAAAGTCGAAGTAAACTTAGAGCACCTAAGGCACCTTCCTCTCTCGGACACACCGAAATAGCAACCTCCTAACACCAACAAAAACAACTGAAGTTTAATACCGATTTGACATTCTCGCTGATCACTACTCACATAACACATTAGCCCGGCCTGAGCAGTTTTTTCATGCCAACAATGCGTCTTGAATAGTCTTTTTTACCACCCTCATTGCAAAGCGCTTACAAAAATAACCGATCCAAAAGCTAACGTTTGATGCGGCATTGTCTTCTTTTTCGTTTTTCACACTAAAAAATTTGACATTTAGCATTAAATCCGTTATATTACATGAGGGATTCGAACGATATCCTTAATTAAATAAAAAATATTCGTCTTTAGGAGTGTAAATAATGGAAAATGTATTTGATTACGAAGATATTCAATTAGTGCCAGCAAAGTGCATTGTTGAGTCTCGCTCAGAATGCGACACATCAGTCACTTTAGGTGGACATACGTTTAAATTACCTGTTGTCCCTGCAAATATGCAAACAATTATAGATGAGAAAATTGCACGTCATTTAGCAACTCAAGGATACTTTTATATTATGCATCGGTTTGAACCAGAAACGCGGATGACCTTTACACAAGCGATGCAAGAAGATGGCTTAATCGCTTCCATCAGTGTTGGGGTTAAAAAAGAAGAATATGATTTTATCAATCAGTTAAAAGAAGACCAGGTGATACCTGATTTTATCACCATTGATATCGCGCACGGTCATTCACAAGCAGTGATTGAAATGATTAAACACATTAAAGCACAATTGCCAAAAACCTTTGTTATTGCTGGGAACGTCGGTACGCCAGAGGCGGTTCGAGAACTCGAACATGCGGGAGCTGATGCAACAAAAGTAGGGATTGGCCCCGGTAAAGTATGTATCACAAAAATAAAAACCGGCTTCGGTACTGGCGGATGGCAACTTGCTGCTTTGCGCTGGTGTGCCAAAGCAGCAAGTAAACCTGTTATTGCTGATGGCGGGATAAGAACACATGGAGATATCGCTAAGTCTATTCGTTTTGGTGCTTCCATGGTAATGATTGGATCGCTGTTCGCTGGGCACGAAGAATCTCCTGGCGAGACTGTCGAACTCAACGGGATGCTATACAAGGAATATTTCGGCTCCGCATCAGAATACCAAAAAGGCGAGAAGAAAAATGTCGAAGGAAAAAAAATGCACGTCGAGTATCGCGGCAAATTAAAAGATACTTTATTGGAGATGGAACAAGATCTTCAATCTAGTATATCGTATGCTGGGGGTAAAGAATTAATGGCCATTCGAAATGTTGATTACGTTGTCGTTAAAAACTCTATTTTTAATGGCGATAAAGTTTATTAAACTAATTTGAACAACCCTGGAGAAAGTATCGCTTACTCCGAGGCCACTGAAAATCTTACGATTTTCTTATTGTAAGTTTAATTAGAATCAAAAAAGACGACACATTTATTCGAAAATATGAATAAGTGTCGTCTTTTTATTGTTTTTAATTCACATACTCGTACATGTTACCTTCTAAGTTTTAATATTCTTTTCAAATTCACCGCGAATATCGCGACGGCTCCTTGCATTTGCATGCCAACAAGACCCGAGGATTTTGATATATCATACCCGTGTCCGTGTTTTAATTCACTGTTTTTAGCTTCTATTTTATAACGCTCTTTTGATTTCTCCTTAAAATATTCTGTTTCTTGAAACTTCGCCTGATCGCTATGATTGTCTGATTTAATACTAACGGAGTAACTTTTACTTTTAGCGCCAGGTTTATAACAACCATTTCTAAGCGGACACACTTTACATTTTTCCACATCAAAATAATACGTGTCCGTTTGATTTGTGGCCACATTCTTTTTACCGTGACGTGCTTTCTTAACGGCTAAATGACCGGCTTTACACACATACATACCTGCATCTTTGTTAAACTCAAATTCATCTTCTTTTTTACGGAAACCTTGAGTGACAGAAGGGTTTAATTTAGCCACGAGTGCCATGTTTCTTTCCTTCGTAAAAGCAATATTCGCCTTCTCTGAATAGGCTGCATCTCCAATGACGGTTTCAACCTCTAACCCAGCTGCCATACTTTTTTCAATAAGACTCTGGAGTTGCTTGCCGTCTGTCTTTTCTCCCGTGGTAACAGTTGCCGCTGTAATGATACGTTCTTCACTCATAGCCAGGTGTGTTTTATAACCAAAAAAGGCTGTATCACGTGTTTTGTGTCCCACTCGAGCATCTTCATCTTCAGATATACGCAGCTGTTCAATATCATCTGTCACAGTTTCTTTTAACAGATTCATTTTTTCTTTTATCTGAGGGTATTCAGAAATCGTATGATTCGCATCAATCACATCTATTAGTTTTTGAGTGTAGTCGAGTTCATCTTTTAATTCATTGGATGTCGGTTTGGTTGGGAATTCATCTTTTAACGACGCATCAATCGCATAAACAGCTTTACGTAATTTCTTCGAACGGTCCATTAATATTTCTTTCGGTGATTTTTGATTATAACGCGCCTTTGTATGTGTAGCATCAACAATAATCGTATGACTTTTTAAAACGTCGGTTTCAATCGCAATTTCCACGGTTTTATTGATCAGTAAGTCGAGTAAATTGATATCTTTTAGTCGTAATTTACGAAACTTGGTTAGAGAACTTGGCTCGATAACTGGCTCCTCCGGAGCCATGCCAAGAAAATATTTAAACGACATATCGTATTTAGAACGTTCCACAACATCAACATCTGAGACATCGAAGATGGTCTTTAAGAGTAAATACTTGAACATACGAATAGGATTAATGGCGTTTCGACCATTGGTGTGACAGTACTTATCTTTTAATTCATCATAAACAAACGAGAAATCAACGAGCTCGTTAAGTTGTCGTAAAAAATTATCTTTAGGCACAACAATATCATAAATCTCTGAATACGGACTTAACATCATTTCTGTTTGTTTTAGAATCATTTTAGCCACCACCTATTATTGATACTTCTATTTTATCGAAAAAAAGACCGGATGCCTATGATTAAATGAGGTATCCGATCTTTTTTGGGCTTTTTCAGTGGCCTTCTTACTCCAGGGTTTTTTCTGCCTAACAGTTTGTTTTATGATGGCTTCTTTCTGTGCATCCGACAGATTTCTCACTTCAAAAAAAGTAACTATTTGTGCCATTAGATCATACCAAACAGGTACAGGCCAATTGTATTAATGGCAAAATTCGCCCCGGCATGAACCATATAAGAGGTTAAAAATGTCCCTGTTTTTTCATTAATATAATTAAAAAACAGCCCTACGCCAATTAACCCTATAACTAATAAGGTAAATAACAAGGGCGAAAACCAATGAGCCATAATCGCCACATGATACAGACTGAATATAATAGCGCTTAAAAAATAGCTCCAACGTCTTGAAAAAAATTTTTTTAATGTAAGAAAGCCAAATCCTCTAAAAAACCATTCTTCTACTAGCGCATTCACTAATGGAATGTAAAAAAACACAAACCAAAAATTGTTTTTCGTAATAGCCATCGATGATTCTAATTGGACGGTAATCATCGAGAAATCAAACCAACGCTCTAGCAATTGATAGCCAAAAATAATTGTGCCATAAGTAGCGATCATTACCAGGGCTATTAGAGATAGTTGTTTTTTTGTTACTGTCAACATCGATTTAATACTCACCCATTGATAATGGTTATTTAATATTAATGGGAGACCAATGAATAATATACATTTAACCAGCGATTTAACCCAGTAATTTGGGGCTAAAAATAAATCTACCGGCGCCATTAGTATCGGCAAGATAATTAACAGTGCAATAAGCACGCGCTTTTTAATCTCGTTAGCAATCATCTAGCGTCGCCTCCGACTAATATGATTATTCTTTGCTCTTAACACAGCCAATTTATCTTTAATTTTCACTTTTTGTTCCTTTGTCTTTAATTCATTCTTCCCAAGGATCGTTAAACTGTTATGAATAACTTCTACATCTATATAATCATGTACGTTTACACCCTCAGGCAACTGCGCCTGTTTAACAACAAATTCTTTTCCGAGCGTTTCAACAAGTATTACCGCCGTTTGTTGGTCACTCATTCGGTCAATCACAGCTATCGTTTTCATGCCTATTCACCTCACACATGCTTTATTTTCAGCTTTAATATCCTTTAGTCGACCACTACCAATACCGTTAATACGTGTTAAGCCATCAACGGATGAAAAGGGGCGTAATCTGATTAATTCGTCTGCTCTAACGTCACCTATATGAATAATCGTCATTAACTCTTCTTTTGAGGCATCGTTAATATCAACACAGCCTTCTAGAGCGTCTTTTGACACGGGTTGTTTCGCTGTTTCTAGTTCTTCTGCTTTTGCGGATGCTTCTTCCTTTAGCTCTGGCTCTTTTTCAATTTCTGGACGTGTTGTGTAATCTTTCGCCTTTATAAGCTTGATGACTTCACCATCTGATTGAAAGACAATATCCCCGTGCTTACTCGTTTGGTAGACATTAATTGTCGCTTGAATAACTCGCGCTAAAACGTCCGCATGCGGATGGCCATAACTGTTATTGGCACTGGCTGATACAATCGCAATCGATGGTTTGACCGCGTTTAAGAAAGCTTGAGACGTTGACGTGTTTGATCCATGGTGACCGAGCTTTAATATATCACTCTCTAATTCACGACCAAAACGTGTGATCAACGCTTGTTCTTCTTTCACTCCAGCATCACCCGTTAATAAGAGCGCATTAGAACCATGCGTTACTTTAACAACGATAGAATCTCGGTTAGCATCCCCTGTTTTGGTAATAGGTCCTAATACGTCAATGGCTACGTCACCAAAGTCAATACCATCACCGACTTCTGGTTCATAGTAGATGATGTTTTTTTCATCAATGATATTGAGCGTGTTTTCAAACGTCTTAGACGTTGACTCGACACCATTCATCCATATCTCATCCACCGTTAATTGATTTAATATTAGCGGTAACTGTCCAATATGGTCCGCATCTGGATGCGTTGCAATAACTAAATCTAAATGTGTTATTTGCTGTTGATGAAGGTAATCAAGAACTTGACGACCGTTCCAATTTCCAGCATCAACTAAAACGTTCCCAGCAACAGTTTCAATCAATATACCGTCGCCTTGCCCCACATCAATAAAATGCACGCGCATGTCATCCGTTTTAGAAGCACTTGGCGCTTTTTCATTTGTTTCACTTTTCCCTGTTGCTGTTTCATCTAGAGACGAAGCGTCAGGAGATGTTGTTTGTTTTACATCTTCTGTCTGTTGTCCTTCTGTTGGAACACCAACGTCACCATCCTCAACAGATTCGTGAATCGACGACCCACACCCGACCAAGACAAATAGCGTCATTAATAATAGCAAAAGATACTTTTTCATCTTACTCATCCCCTCAAATCTATTTTTCTTTCTACATCTTACCACAGTTTACTAACGTCAAACAGCCGCCTTCGATAGTTATATAACAGGAAGCTGCATTAATATCCAAGCCGCTTAATTGATTAACAAAAATAGAAAATTATATTTTTACATTGTTGTTATATAGCACTTTAATTTAGATATTATTGACCGATATTATATGTGTAAGTATATTGACTGGGGAGTGAAGCAGCATGTTTAAACGTAAAGAAAAACCAGAAATTAATAGTAATCAAATGAATGAGGGAGCGGCTATTGTTGAAAACCTCACAACTGAATTATCAGAAAAGAAGCACGATTTAGAATTAACTTTAACATCTATAAACAACCTTTTAATCGATATGACAAGTTTGGACTACATAAAGGCCATGATCTTAAGTGTACGTGAACAAGCGAACCTTATAGAGAGCGTGGCCAGCGGGAGTGAAGAGCTCGCCTCAACGACGGAGGAGATCTCACGCCAAACACAGTACTCAGCTGAAAAAGCTGGAACAGCTCAAACAAATGCCGTAACTAACTTAACCGTTGCTCGCGATACATTCAATCGCATGAACAAGGACGTCAATCGGGTTAAAGAAATCAAATCTGATATGTCTGAAGTCATCCATGAAGCCGAACGCATCAAGGAAATGGTCGATGTGATTAAAGGGGTTGCCGAGCAAACAAATTTACTTGCTTTAAACTCATCTATTGAAGCCGCACGTGCTGGCGAACACGGCAAAGGTTTTTCAGTCGTTGCCAATGAAATCAAAAAGCTTGCCGACTCAACAAAAGTTCAAGTCGGACACATTGAATCCATCGTTGCTGAACTAACGAAGAAAATCGATCAAACAAATGACAAAGTTGATGATATCGTCGCTCAACTGACACATGCTAACATTCAAATGCGTGAAGCATTTGATCAGTTAGAAGGTATAAAAACAGCTTTTGATGAGTTAAATCATTCCTTTACAGAAGTGAGCGCCAACGTCGAAGAACAATCTGCCACAACAGAACAAATGGCCGCACACCTCCAGCAAATTAATGAATTTAGTCGTGAAATTGAATCAAAAACAGAACGAACCGGACAGGTTTTCTATACTATTTCAGATCAACTTAACACCATAAGAAAAAACATGTTAGAACACGCATACGACTTGAACAATAAGACAAAAGCCGATATTTCTATCGCGGATCACCTCATGTGGAAATGGAACGTCTATAACATGATTTTAGGTTATGTTGATTTAGATGTACAACAAGTTGGAACGGAAAAAGAGTGTCGTCTAGGAAGATGGTTAGCAATTTTACCAGATACCGATAAGTGTCGTGTCCTTAAACAAGACATCCAAGCACCACATAAGCGCATTCATGACCAAGCAAAGCTTGCCATAAATCACTTTAATAATAGTCGAACGGCAGAAGCTGAGTTAAGTTTAGTCCAGATTGAGAAGGACTCACAGTACGTTGTTCAATTAATCAAAAAAATCAAACCAGCGCTATAAAACTTCGCAACTCTATTATTAAATTATTGCCTCTCTTTTTTTCAACCCACCGGTTCTATTTGAACCGGTTTTTATATTGACAATAATCTATAATTAACGTATGTTAGCTAAAGTAAAGAGCTATTAATAATTTCACAGTATTTTGTATAAAAAAGGGGGGCATCACGTGGCTAAACGTCAATTAGCAGTCATCGGTTTAGGCCAATTTGGCAGAGGTGTCACTGATACGTTAATTCAACAAGGGCACGATGTACTTGTGATCGATAAGAAAGAACGGTTAGTAAGTGACTATCAAGCTATTGCAACACATGCCGTTGTTGCTGATACAACAGAAGAAAACGTTTTAAAGAGACTAGGCTTAACCAATTTTGATTATGTCATCGTCGCAATTGGAGAAGATATCCAGGCAAGTATTCTCACGACACTTATATTAAAAGATATGGGCGTTAAGAACGTCTGGGTAAAAGCAATTAATAAAAACCATTCAAAAATACTGAGTAGAATTGGTGCTGATTATATTATTCAACCAGAAAAAGACATTGCCAAACGCTTAGTCAATCAATTATTGAATAACCATATCATGGATTTTATTGAACTTTCTGATGACTATAGTATTGTTGAAATTAAAGTATCCAAACAATTATTTAATCGCTCAATTGAGAATATAGATTTGCGTGGACTCTACGGATTATCATTAATAGGTATAAGACATGAAGGACAAGTTGATATAAACCCTAGCCCTCATTATCTTATTGAACCAAAAGACGTGCTGATTGTATTGGGACGCAACAAAGAGATTCAAAAATTTAAAAAGGTGGAAGTTTACGATGAATTTACGCTTAAAACTAAGAGATAAACCTCTCTCACCACCACAAATACTGGCATTCGGCTTTATCACTATTATTACACTTGGTACAGTATTGTTGATGTTACCAATAAGTCGAACAGTACCTTTATCGTGGTTAGACGCATTTTTCACAGCAACATCTGCGGTAACAGTTACTGGTCTCATTGTCGTTGATACTGGAACTGCATTTACAACATTTGGGCAAACTATTTTAATGATTCTCATACAAATAGGTGGTCTAGGTTTTTTAACATTTGCCGTAATGAGTATTTTATTTTTAGGAAAAAAGATTCGATTAAAAGAGCGTATACTCATGCAAGAAGCATTGAATCAAAACTCTATGGGCGGAATAGTTCGACTTATTCGGTCTTTATTTTACTTTGCCATTTCTATGGAGCTGATAGCTACAGCTCTGCTTAGTATTCGGTGGATTCCAGAATACGGTATAAGCAAAGGGCTTTTTATCAGCTTATTTCATGCCGTCTCTTCATTTAATAATGCAGGGTTCAGTCTATTTAACGACAGTTTATCTCAATACGCCGCTGACCCATTGATCAACATTGTCATCACATTACTTTTTGTTTCAGGCGGGATTGGTTTTACCGTTATTTATGAGTTAATGCATAAAAAAAAATGGCGTACATGGACCCTCCATACAAAAATTATGTTGATTGGCACATTTCTGATTAATATTTTTGCGATACTCAGCTTTTTTATTTTAGAAATGAATAATCCACATACTATTGGTGCAATGCCTCTAAACGAACAACTATGGGGTAGCTTTTTTCAAGGGCTTACACCTAGAACGGCTGGATTTAACTCGTTAGATTATGGTGATATGAACAATAGTACACTAATGTTAACAATTTTCCTGATGTTTATTGGAGCAGGTAGTGCGTCAACCGCTTCAGGCATTAAAGTTACAACACTTATCATCATTATATTAGCAGTTTTCGCTTATCTTCGCGGGCGTAATCAAGTATTTGCTTTTAGACAACGCATTGAAACCGAGGTGGTGATTCGTTCGCTCTCAATTATCGTTATTAGTTTCTTTATTGTCTTTGTCGCTATATTTATGCTTTCGGTTACTGAGGACTTACCAATGATGGCCGTTGTTTTTGAGGCTTTTTCTGCCTTTGGCACTGTTGGACTATCTGTTGGGATTACTGATCAACTCTCATCGATTGGAAAACCAATTATCATGTTTCTTATGTTTATTGGACGAGTTGGCCCTCTTACCATCGCCTTCTCACTCGCACGTTCAAAGCCACCACACATTTCTTATCCTAAGGGTGAGATTTTCACTGGATGATTATGCATTTCATATAACATCTATAGAAAAAGCGTCTGAGATTATGCCTCAGACGCTTTTGTTATATCTAACCAATTAATCAAATAATCTTCACTAAATAAATCTTCTGGGTAATCTATGATCCCTGTATCCCCATCTTCATATAACCACTGAACAAAATCGTTCAACGCCTCAAAATACGGGCCATAAAGAAATTCAAAGCTGACGGTTTCTTTAGGCATTCTGTTCTCTTCACACAGGAGAGGATCAAGATAATTTACATACGTTCGACAAGGAATTGGCCTTACTTCATACGCTATGCAGCTGTTCGTTTTTAAATCGAGTAAGGGACATGGTAAATCCAGCGAGCGATACTTACGTTTAAAATCAGCATCTTCTTTAAAATCAATTGATCGCGCTTTAGCCAAAGTCATCCTATGCCTTTCCTGATATTCAACTAAGTGTCTGAAGATAGCTAATCGTCTTTTGTCAGGGAATTGTTCAATCGCATGTTTAATTAACTTAGCTTCAAGTCCTGTTACAATAATTGGGAAGTAACAACAAAAAGCACACCCCATAAAACACGTCGGCTTTTGTTCCATCACGTTGTCCATTTTGTCCATCTCAGCACTGACTTGATTTAACAGCCCTTTAAAAGATTCTGTTAACTTTTTCTCAACAGGAACGTCTTGTTCATCCCAATGTTCAACAATCTGATAAAAAAGTGCTTCATCAATTGCATATTGTTGACTTAAGCGGTTTATTTTATCCATTAGTTTATCATACGTTATATATGTCATACTCATCCACCTTATAATAGCCTATTCATCGATACTTAGAACAATCTAAAGTTTAACATATCAGAAGTAATATCGCCATCACGTAAAAAATACACACCTTCATATGATGTTTTAAAAAAATCACCCGGACACTTCCAGCCTTACACATAAGATAGGCGACTGACAATGAAAGCCACGTGTAAGCTGCCTGGCCCTCATCAAAAAAGCGTAAAGACAAATTGTCCTTACGCTTTTTGAAACAATAGAAGGATTATAAAATTGAATTAAGAAACGCTTTTGTTCGCTCTTCTTTTGGATGATCAAATATGTGATCTGGTTGCCCCTCTTCTACAATTCGCCCCTCATTCATATAAACAACCCAATCGCCTACTTCACGAGCAAAGCCCATTTCATGGGTGACAACAACCATCGTCATCCCCTCTTCTCCAAGTTCTTTCATCGTCTCAAGCACCTCACCAACGAGTTCTGGATCAAGTGCTGACGTTGGTTCATCAAATAACATAATGTCAGGTTGCATAGCAAGCGCGCGCGCTATCGCTACCCGTTGCTTTTGTCCACCTGATAAACGGGAAGGATAAATATCATACTTATCACCAAGTCCCACTTTATCTAGTAGCCGCTTCCCTTCTTTAACCGCCTCTTTTTTAGACATCCCTTTTACTTGTATCGGGGCTTCTATGACGTTTCCTAAAACCGTTTTATGTGGGAATAAATTAAAGTGCTGAAAAACCATACCAACTTTCGCTCTCACTTTGTTTAAGTCATGGGTAGCTGCTTCAACTTGCTCACCTTCTATAACGATTTTTCCATCATCTTTAAACTCTAAAAAATTCAAGCATCTCAATAGCGTACTTTTTCCCGACCCACTCGCGCCGATTAAGACCACAACATCACTTTCATTAACTTTTAGATCGATATCATAGAGCACATGTAAATCACCAAATGATTTATTTAATTTCTCTACACGGATCATTTCTCTAGGTTTTGTCATTTTCTTTTCCTCCTTAATCACTTACCGCTAATTTTTTCTCTAATTGGTTCACGGCCACTGTTAGAACTAACACAATGACAAGATAATAAATGGCTACTGTAAAGAAGTAAGGTAAGTAATTAAATGAATTTGACCCCATCGTATTTGATACGCCAAATAATTCTTGTAAGCCAATAAATGACGCCAATGACGAATCTTTGATTCCTATAATAAATTGGTTACCCAAAGCAGGTACTGCACGTCTAAATGCTTGTGGTAGGACTATGCGACGCATCGTTAATCGTCGGTTCATTCCTAATGAACGCGCGGCCTCATTTTGTCCTTTGGCAATCGATTGAATCGACCCACGAATAATCTCTGCGATATAAGCACCCGAGTGAAAAGCTAAACCAATACTCGCTGCCCAGAACTCAGGGATGAGCCAAATACTTGCCAAACCATAATATAAAATAAAAATTTGAACGATCAGTGGCGTTCCTCGCACAACCCAAATGTATAAGTCCGCAATTATTTCTAATATTTTAATGCGTGAAATTTTTAGCATCGCAAAAAATAGTCCAATCACAATGGCAATGAGTAATGATACGACAGAAAGTCTTAATGTTAACCATAACCCTTGAAAAAATACATCAGTACTCCCGATGAATATATCAAAAAACTCTCCCAAGTCAATCTCTCCTTCTCCCTAATAAAAGCCCTTATTATTGATATGTAAAACAAATGCCGGTCACGCAAATGCGTGACCTTGGCACTTTACTCGATCGTATCTTCTGGCTCAACTGTTATATCTACACCAATCCACTCTTGTGCGAGTGCTTCTAACTCACCAGATGCTTTCATTTCCTCAAGAGCAGCATTAATTGCTTGAGTTAATTCTGGGTTATCTTTCCTTACTGCAATGCCTTGTTCACTGACACCCAAGTAAAAAGCTTCTTCAATCTCAAGACCATTATCAATCGCTGCATTACCCGTTACATCATCAGTTATAACGGCATCGTAATTCCCATTAGCAAGAGATTGTAACGCAACAACATCACTGTCTAGTTGAGGAATGTCATCGGTATATTCCTCTGCCATCGCAATATAAGTTGTCCCACGCGCTACCGCAATCTTTAAACCTTCTAAATCTGCTTCTGTTTCAATGTCACTGCCAGGCTGTACCCATACAACTGGACCTGAATAATAATAAGGTTCAGTAAAATCGACTTGCTCTAAACGCTCTTCTGTTATTGTATGACTAGCCACAGCAATATCATATCGTCCTTCACTTACACCCGTTACAATACCAGAAAATACCGCCTTTTTCGGGTTAGGTTCAAGTCCTAATTTCTCAGCAATCGCTTCGCCTACAGCAATATCATAACCGACCATATCCGTCCCTTCCATATAACTAAACGGTTTAAACTCACCTGATGCCGCAAAAGTTAACTTACCTGATTCAACTAAATGAAAGTCTTCATCAGTGCTGTCTCCATTTAAATCCGTTGCCGTATCATCTCCTGCGCATGCAACCAATGTGAATAGCAACCCTAACATTAAAATACCTAACAATTTTTTCATGAATAATCGTCTCCCTTTTACTTTTTTTCATCTCAAATCAAGAGATAAGTATAGGTGATTCCTTTTAATCATGGTATAAAAGCAAAAAGTTCGCTTAACCGGTCCCGCATCCTCCTCTTTGTTTTAGCATTTATTACTGCTTCGCACGACCCGAAGCAGTTCACCCTATAATTCCCATACCCATCATTTTTTAAGCTTAAACGTCATTACATGCCTTTTTGATATGAAACACTCGCAACACATATCAATATTAATCAGTTATATCAGTAATTAGAGCGCTTTCAAAAAAGATTTGTTTTTTTCTTTAAAATCCACGTGCCTCTAATCATTTCAATAAAAAAACATTTTCACTTTCAACATTATTTAATCTAAATGATTTAAACAACTTTTCACCAACAACCAACATTATATAAAAAAACATTAAAAAACCCTCAATCCCATAAAGGAATTGAGGGTTTATCTGGTTAATATAATTAACCAGACCTATTTGCGGCGCAACACACGTTGCCACATTCAACGTTTTTGACGTGTGCGTCTTATGCAAATCAGCTCATCGCTCTCTTACTATAGCATGTCCTATGAAAAAAAACTAGCTTTTGTTTAATGTTTAAAGATTCAGTTTTTATTCTCAAACGCTGTTCTAGCTTGTTGTTCTGCTTTTTTCATAATGTCAGATAAGTCCTTCTTACTGACTTGGTCTACGAAGTATGCTTCTGCCGCTTTCCCCATCGCGAATGTGCCTGAATAAGCGATTGCACTTGAGATAACACTACCCGAACCAGGTAAGACAACATTCAACAATTTACTGCCTTGTTGGGCAAGTAATTTAAAACTGTATCCGAGAGAACCAACCCCACCAATACTTATTAAAAAATCTCTCAACATTTTTTTATCGACCGTGCGTCCACTCACATACGCAATGAAACTCACCATCAACAATTGTAATGGCACTAAAACAGACATGTCACTGACCGGAATTGGTGTTAAAGCAACTGTTGATGCCACACCAGAAAAAACCTTAATTATCCTTCTTGTGAGTAATTTAATCGCGCGTTCGATCCGTGTTGAAAGCATGAGATGTATCGCGGATTGAAAATCGATCGTTGCTTCTAAGTAGTCTAACAACTCATCGATTTGGTAGCGGCCATCGAAATCAATCGTTAAATATTTTTGTTCGATGGTTGTTAATGTTTCTGGAGCATCATGACTCCACTCAATATAACTAGACACAGGAATCACGTCATCAATCGAGAGTTTTAGGTCGCGAATCAACTGTTTAACTTGTGCCCGTTTATTTTTTATTCGTTCTTCTTTTACTTCTGGATAACGTTCAGGTTCTTTTATACGTGCCGGGTCTATATGATCCGCATGTGTTAACACACACACGATAGGAACATATTGCGATATGAAGGGTTTGAGTAGCTGCACTTGCTTTAGTTCTTCATCCATTCCTGCTCGGTCTGTCGCATCCATCACAAGTATAATGGCGTCTGGCTCAAATTGTTGCATCGCTTTTTTCAGTGCCTGTTCTGCAGAATCACGCGCTCCTTCTGACTCGTTTAGACCACGAGTATCAATCACATCAAATAACGTTTGATCACCATCTCTGTATTGATAGCTTGCGACAGATGTCGTTCCAATATCTACCGCTGATGTCTTGGCAAGATAGCGTCCGATCATCGCGTTGATTAAACTACTTTTCCCAACGCCTGTTTTACCAATAACAATAAAACGAGGCGGACGTCGATCCACTATGTCTTGTATTAATTGATTGAGTTCTTCATTTTTAAAAAGCAATTCTTTTACC
Organism: Halolactibacillus alkaliphilus; assembly: GCF_900115465.1. Taxonomy (GTDB): domain Bacteria; phylum Bacillota; class Bacilli; order Bacillales; family Amphibacillaceae; genus Halolactibacillus; species Halolactibacillus alkaliphilus. Next base: position 38,439 of record NZ_FOWN01000019.1, on the reverse strand, counting down.
GTTTCCCTTACAGCCCCTGGTACTTTTACCGGTAACGTATCCATTACTTGATCTAGACTATTTCTCATATTCACTAGCCGATCTAATCGCTCGTCTATAGTTGCTCTGTCCATCAAGTCGCCCCCTCTTCATTCATTTCATAGTGCGTCTATCATTGATGTCTCTATGCGCGTTCAAGAAATAACTGATCTAAAACCGTCGTTACTTCTTCTATATCCGCGAACAATAACTTTATTAACTGTTGTTTATCCGATTGCCAAATGGCTCTTAGCGATGGATCAATAGCGGTTTTGCCTTTTATAAGTTGCGTATATAATTTAAGCCTTAATAACTCGATCGTTTTTCTATCCTCGGTACTCGTTGATTTATCTGAGATGATTGGATACAAACAATATTCTTTTCGATCATACGTTGACCTCGCTACCCCTAAACCTACTTGGATGGCGTAGTCAATTCTAAGCGGCAAATTTATTTTGTAAAAATGGGTGTTTGCCAAATCCGATTCAATCGGGGTTGATGTAATATAAATGTATGCATCTTTAGGAATAAGTTTAATTAAGGCATTCAGCGTTTCTGTCGCTGTTTGATATTCAATCATTTGACCGACATCAACTTGTAGTAAATGATCTACCGTATAAACCCACTGATTTCTAATGCCGATAAATGAAACCACTTCAAAATCACGGTATATTTTCAATTCATTACCTAAACGCCAGCCTATTAAGTAATCATCTACCCAATTTTCCATGGTGTCACTTCCTTTCTTGATGTATATATTATATAACCGAGTTAACGAGCAGTCTGATATGTTGCGGAAGCACTTGAAGTTCAAGTGGAAGAGGATCGCCTTTATCTCCATCGATATTTGCATGTAATATTTCTGTAGAAGTGATGCGTACGCCTTTGGTTTTTGCGTACGTGACTTGTCTATGTGTTTTTAAATCACCACTTAACAACGCAGGTAACAGCGATACCATGTCAACACCCGCCAGTTCTTTTATGATAAATATGTGCATCAAGCCATCATCTAATTCGGCATCGACCACCATGTTTTCAAATCCTGCGATCGACTGTGTCATACCTATCACAACTAAAAACGCCTCTTCTTCAATCACTTCACCATCTAAAGTCAGACGCAGTGGATAGACGTTATGTTTTACCAACGTTTTTGCTCCTTCGATATAATAAGCAAGCCGACCCAATCGTGTTTTTTGATCAACGCCCACCTCTTAAGTCGCCTCAGCAATTGCTCCAAGAGCAACAACATTCACAAAATAACGGTCGTTTATTTTTCCTATATCAGCAAGCTGTTCAGTATTGGCTTCTTTCACCCACTGAATAGCCTGTTCTGGCTTAAGTGGGACGCCTATTGCTCTTGCAAAATCATTGACCGTGCCAAACGGAACGAGGCTAAACAGTGGCTGGTACTTCTGTTCTGCTAGACCTGAAACAGCTTCATTTATAGTGCCATCTCCACCAACAGCTATGACGTAATCATAACCTTTCTCTGCCGCCTCACGCGCAAACAACGTCGCATCATGTGCTTTTTCCGTTTCACGCATCGTCAAATCATAACCTTTTGATTCCACAACATCGCAAATGAAGTCTTTATAGTTTTTAGCCTCTTCATTACCTGAAGAAGGATTTAATATAATCATTGCACGCTGCATCACACTCACCCAATACCTCTCTAGATTTCTATGTTGACCCTCACCATAAAACATGTGTAGTATACTACAGTATACCCAAATGTTAGGGTTTACTAAACAAACAGCATAGCTTAAATAAATAACAAAAAAGACTAAACAGTGGTTGCTTAGTCTCTTTTACAGAAGAATTCGTCGTTAGTCTATTATTTTCGAAAGTAAATAGCGGTAGATTAATTGTTCAGTTGCGTTAATTGAGTCACGGTGTGTACGTTCAAACGCATGTGAACTATCAATGCCGGCACCAATTAATCCGTGGATGATATCATGACCTGCGCGAATAGCTGAAGAAGCGTCTGACCCATAATGTGGATACAGATCGACTTTATACGGAATATCATGCGCATTGGCTAATGCGATTAAGTGTTGTCTCAAACGATAATGGTAAGGACCGCTTGAATCTTTTGCACAAATGGAGACAGTAAATTCGTCTGTCGCTTGACCATCACCAATTGCGCCCATATCAACAGCCAAGTATTCGCTAACAGACGATGGAATATTCGAGTTACCACCATAGCCAATTTCTTCATTATTAGAGATAAGAAAATAGGTAGTATACGGCAATACAATTGCCTCATTTACTAACTTCTCTGCAACTGACATCAACATCGCGACACTTGCCTTGTCATCTAAGTGCCGAGATTTAATAAACCCAGATGGCGTTTCTTCAAATCTTGGATCAAATGATACAAAGTCTCCTACGCTGATGCCACGCTCTAACACATCGCTGTCATTTTTAACAACAGCATCAATCCTTACTTCCATATTGTCTTGGTTACGTTCGGCAGTACCTGCATCTTTATAAACATGGACAGAAGTTTGATGCATCAAAATGGTACCTGTGTAAGTCTCACCACTTGCGGTATGAATCGTGCAATATTCACCTTCTATTGAATTAAAGCGAAAACCACCGATTAAATCGAGTTTTAACCTGCCGTTTGATTTCACTTCTTTTACCATCGCGCCTAGTGTGTCAACGTGGGCTGTCAACATCCGTGTTTGATCTGATGATTTCCCTGGTAAGGTAACGACGAGGCCACCTTTTTTATTGCGCATTGTTACTAGTTTTAAGTTTTGAAAGAAGTTTTCAACATAAGTGATCACTTCATCGGTATAGCCCGATGGGCTAGGAATGTTTACTAAGTTCTTTAAATATGTCACAGTATGTGCTGTCATATACTCCCTACTTTCGTTAGTTACTATTTTAACTATCATTTAGTCATCTCACCTACGACTCGTAAGATGCTTTTCATTGGCTTCTTAAATCAATATAACCTTCTGACAAATAAGTCGGCGTTTAACTAAAAGCGATTCATCTCCCACCTACTCACTTGCATTCCTTGATTCGGGAGTCTTCTCGCTTGTTATAGATAAAAAAAGAAAGCTTCCCGGCAACACAATAATAAAGAGAAATCTCACGAGGACATTAAAATGGGTCGCAAGCCCACCGCATAAACCATGAATCGACCTTTATGTTCGTGACCATGTTTACTTTTCAGACAGCTCTACTGCCTCTTTTATGTTATGCTGAGTAGATAAACACGAACGCGAAGAAGAGGTAACCTAAAAATGACACTCATCTTACAAGACAAATGGCAAAAACAACTGCCACCGGTTGATTATGATCACTACAAGGCGCTGTATCATGCGTATCTTAACAATCAATTATCTTACTTAGAAGACATCGATCTATTTGCGTCAACAGGTAAACTGATTCCTCTAAGACAAGCAAAAAACCATGCCGGGCACCGGCTCATTATTTGCTTCTATCAATATACAGGAGTAGAAGCTTCTGTTCCTACTTTTACCGCATCATTAAAGTCAACTGAATCTGTTGTTGTCACCATACCTACCCTCACATTAGCCCCAGGAGAGACGACCTTATGGACGATTATTTTCACAGCGCCAATGACGGCATTCACGGAAGGTTGGTTAGTGTCAATCGATACATAGTTTTAAAAAACGATGAGGCTAGTCTTCGTCTCTTACAAATAAACTCTCAGGAACAGGTTCAGCTAGATACGCTTGAATATCCGCGCGAATCCGGTCCATTTCTTTTAAATGCGTATCGAACTGTGCTGTGTTCACTAAATACTGTTCTCCGTCATGAAATGCTTTGATTTTCTTATCAAAAATTAATTTGCGCAAATCGGTCTCATTGATTTCTAAGTAAGCCGCCGCTTCCTTAATTGATACAAACATCTCCTCGCCCCCTTCACTTTCTTTAATACAGCCCTCTTCATTATGTCGCCATGAACGATTTAGGCACAGGCGCACTAAACGATACTAGCTTTTCTGTTGTTGGATGTTGAAAAGTAATCGTCTCAGCATGTAAGCCTAAACGTTTGATGGGATTTGTTTTTGCGCCATACTTTTTATCGCCAACAATCGGATAACCAGCCGCACTTAGTTGGACCCTGATCTGATTTTTCCGACCAGTGTCTAACTGCACGTGTAGTAGACTTGTATTTTTACCACGATATTTTACTTGATAATGGAGCGAGGCATAAATCCCTTCAGATTTATTTTTAGTCGTGTACATCCGGTGCGTTTTAGACTCAGCTAAATAATCTTCTAGCTGGGCGTTGTCTTGTTTGACAACGCCTTCTACAAGAGCCACATAACGACGTTCTTTCACCCGTTCTTTCCAATGTGTCTGTAAGATATGTTTGGCCCGCTCATTTTTTGCAAACACTAAAACCCCCGAGGTGTCTCGGTCGAGCCGGTGCACGATAAAGACTCTCGCCCGCGGATCTTTCTCTTGAAGATACTCACTTAATTGCCGGTGAGCAGTCAGTTCTTTTAATTGTTTATTCGTTTGAATCGTTAAAAGACCACTTACTTTATTTACGACAAGACACTCCTCATCTTCATAGAGAATAGTTAATCCCTTTAGTTTAGACGTTTTAATCTTTTCTTTTGAAATCGCGACCACTTGTCCTGCCGTTAATGGATGATTAAATTGCGTCACCGACTGACCATCGACATAGACTTGCCCCCGCTGTAAGAACCCCTTTACTTTGCTTCGGCTATAATCAAATACCTCGAGTAAAAAATCCATTAATATTGTATCAGCTTTAACCATTTGTTCATTTTTTTTCACGAGACACTTCACTCACTTTCATTATACGCACGTTTTTTATAAGCCATCATACAGATGATCCAAATAACGGGCATGTATTCTCTTAGCCGCTCTTTATTATCCTAGATAACATTCTTTTAGGATGTTCTTTTCCATACCGACTGCATATGATAGACTGGCTCATCTTTTTCTTGAATATAGGCTGTCCACTCATATGTCTTTGGCCAATTTTTAAACATTTTAGCTACAGTATAAAGGAAAAGAAGCGATAGTTTGGTAGGTCTTGGTTTCCATCCTCCGGATGGAACCAAAGTGATTTTAGTTTTATTATGATCTTTTTTAACAGTATAATGTCCCTTTACACTACCCACAGTAGGATTACCTGCTATTTCAAAGGATCCTTTCATGGTTATATCTTTTTTTAATGATCTAATATCAAAAAAACCTTCTTTAAAAAACAACGTCACTGGATAAGTGTCATTTTTACAGATTATGCGCTTTATTATAGGTTGCTCTTTAATCCATTCAAACTCATAATCATACCCTGCATGACTGAGTTTTTCTTGATAAAGATTAACTTCCAATGGAATGATCTCAGCATTTACATTTGGATTAAAAGTGACGATGAGCGGTTCAGGACTATATCGTGTGTATAGCATTTTCGAGCCGTCCATAGGCAGCGGAAGCTCATCAGGTTTATGCACCTTATCTTCAATCCTTATGTCAATTTCTGTGCCCTTCTTTCGAACAAAATAAAAGTGATGTAAAAGCACTAAAGGCATGGCTGAAGGGTTTTCTGCAGCAGCACCCATAGGAGCAAGTAACCCAAAGGGCTTTCGTCTTTTAGGGTTATTTTCATTCACTTTAATAACTATCTGTCTATTGTCCACGTCTTTAAAATTGTAAGATGCGTGTACACCAACATCATTTACTTCATAGTGAGCTTCAAAAAAGTCACATTCAACCATAGTTGCTAATCCTTTACCTACAATATCAAATGTCTGTCGTTCTAGCTTAAGGCCAGGCTGGTGATAGACATCCACTTTGCCATCTCGTCTCCAACCAATGACCAAATGTCCTTTACCATGAATGGCATCATTAAATACCTGAGGTTCAAAACCAATATATATTGTATCTGGGTCACCCTCAAAATTCACCAGTAATAATCGTTCCATCGGGTCTATATTAATCTTAAAGGGATTGATAATAGTGACTTTTTCTTGTACCATACCTTCACTCCTTTTTCTTGATTGGCGCATGACCGGTTATACCTGTCCACCTGAGAAATATAGCGCGTCATGTTAAAGTTTTAACCTAATATACGTCAAGGTTTTTATTAAAGGGTTCATGTCGATGATCTTTTTTTGTTTCGTCCAATAACCATAAAGGCTATCGCTATTAGTATATAGACGGGTGTAAAATTGAAAAAAATATCTTTATAAGCATTTGGATGTAAATCAATGAATAAACGACTGAGCCATAGTAACAAAATAATCGTGCCCATAGTTGCTGTATAATGTAGTCCATAAATTGCTGCTAAAGGCCATTTGGGAAACAATCTAAATATTAAAATACTAGAAACACCAACAACAGTAACAACAAAGCGCATGATAATATGAACATGAGCGTCTGCTGTTTGACCCTGTAGCAAGCCGGTAATAGAACTGATTACTGTTAACAATGTAAAAACGACACAAATTAAAATAACTGTCTGCTTACCAGTGAGATGAGCCCTCATTTTTAGCCTCCTATAATTACATGATCAACTACGTAACATACGTCTTGAATGATAATGACGATTTGACTGTTTTTGAGCTATCGCTTGATGATCACTGAACACCCTATAATGAGGCGTCCATTGACATTGACATCTATCGTATCACTTATTTACTTGCGTTCTTTTGTTGTATTCATGTTTGAGTAACCCATAGTGAACATGATCAAGATAATGATCATGCATCCACTCAGCCTGTCTAATTATGCCTTCTTCTTTAAACCCTAAACGTTCGGCGACCGCTCGACTTTTGGCATTTGTTGATGCTGCCTTTAAATCCATTCGGTTCAGCTGCAACGCATCAAATCCATAGGCAATCATCTTTTCTGCTGATTTTGTCATAATCCCTTGACCAATATAAGGTTCACCTAACCAATAGCCAATTTCTGCTCGCTTGTTTTGATAGTCAATGTCATTAAAACCAACCAATCCAGCCACTTGATTGTCAACATAAATGACAGACACGAACGTTTTCATTTTTGCATTTGAAAGGACTGTTTCCTCAACGAACTGGCGCGTATGTTCTTCTTTAGTTGTCAAATCTACGAAAATCAAAAACTCACGTAAATGTTGTTTCGATGCTTTAATTAAATGATAGAGCGGTTCTGTATGAAACACTTGAAGTGGCCTAAGCTCTATCCCTTCCTCAATAACATAGTTATACACATGAATACCCTCCCTATAATGATTAGCGTTCATCTTTTACCTGAGTCTTCTGTAACGTTAACTTTCTTTTTTAGTTAATAATTTTGGTGCACTCCATTTAATTAATATCGCCCCCATAGGTGCGGTGAGTAAAATAGATAATACAGCCACTGCTAAAATCTCCGGACCTTTACTTACGCCACTTGCCAGTGGCAGCGCACCAATCGCCGCTTGAACCGTTGCTTTCGGGAAGTAACTTAAGACACAAAAAATGCGCTCTTTCCTGTTTAAATTACTACCGAGTGTTGCAAGTAACACACCGAGTGAACGGAACACTAAGCCGATAAAGATTATCACAATTCCCATTATACCAGCATTTAGCGCAACAGTAATGTTGACTTCCGCCCCTACCAGACTAAATAAGAGTATCTGAGCAAAAAACCAGATATATAATAACTGATTGGCTAACACTGCACCCATCTTCGCACGCTGGTCGGTAATTAGAAAGCCAATCGCCATAATTCCTAACAAACTCGCAATTCCAACATGTTCGCCCACTGCATAAAAACCGATAATGCCTGTTAAAAGTAACAACAAACGTTCCACATTAGATTGGAATAAGTGTTTAAAATCAAACAATTTAATAAACACATAGCCTATAGCTAAACCGAAAATGACGCCAAATACGATACTTAAAGGAATAGTCAGAAGTGATGCAGTAAGTGATACGTCACCTGTAGTACCAAGTGTAAGAAAGAAACTAAAAATAGTGATGGCAAACACATCATCGATGGATGTCCCAGCTAAAAGTAATGTAGGAATTTGCTTGTCTTCTCCGTAACCATCACTTTTTAATTCAAGCATGCTCGGAACGACAACCGCTGGTGAAACAGCAGCAATGATAAAGCCTAACATCCCTGCTTCAGCGAAAGAAAAATCAAAGAAATAATAACTGACAAGTAAAATGCTAAAACCTTCAAATAACCCTGGTAAACTACTCATCTTAACAGCTAAACTTCCTACCGCCTTTATTTCATGGCGTTTAATGCCTAGTCCTGCCCGAATAAGGATTACAAATAAACTAAACGAACGAATATCACTTGATATATGTAATAAATCGACATGAAGCCAGTCAAGTACATATGGACCAAATAACATTCCGACAAACAACATTCCAAGTAGTGGGGGTAATTTCAGACCTTTCATCACCATCCCTAAAGTAAATCCAGCAATTAATAATAGTGCCACACTTTCTAACATGTTGTCTTCCTCCTCATTATTCACCTGAGCTTTGTATGACTTTAAGCATTATGTCAACGACAGACACTTTCTTATCAATATATTTTATAATCTTAAAACAGTTCATAAGCTTAATTGATCTATAAAGATAAAAATAGCCACTACAAAGAACAGGATTTTCCTGTTATTTGTAGAAGCTATTGGCCTTAAGCAGACAGTTTCTGATGTGACTCAGAGGCGAGCTTCACCGCCTATTATTCTTTAGTTTAGCACAACCCATCTCACTAGACAACGACTCATTTTAAGTATACAATCGCCACTTTTGAAACTTTCGTAAAGCATCAGACGTCCTATATAGTTAAAGGGCATTATACTCATAGGTAACTACTAATTTATACCAAAAGTCACCTTGTAAAGATTTTGAATATTATGTACAATAGTGACAGATTGGTGGAGGAAATGTGGGGGATATTGATGAATAAAAGTACACGTATCGTTTCATGGTTGTTAAGTGGACTCATTTTATTTTGGATTCTAGAATTTTATTTTGCTTCATTTTTTTCATATTGGCGGATACTCCCTTCCGTTTTGTTTGCTTGGCCTATTTTACTATTCAATATTTACTGCGCTCTTCATATACCAGATGCCTCGTCTCGATTTTATCGATGGTTCTCTCTTACTGTACCCGTATTACTTGCTATAATCTTGACTCTTCCAACAGCACAAGTATTACTCACAAAACAAGAAAAGCTATTAACAACAACGTCACCTAATGAAGCATACACAGTTAATGTCTACAAAAAAACAAATCCAACTGTTTTAGTTGCAGAGCGTAAAGGACCGTTGTGGTTTAAGCAACACCTACATGTCGAACCTCATTTTGATCATTTGGTTGTACAGTGGATTACAAATAATCAATTACAAATAAATCAGCACGTGATTGACCTAAGAAAAGCCGGCCACTTAAAGTGACCGGCTGTCTTTGTTTATAGCTTAAACCTACATCAATCTCCTTATTGATCTCCATTGTTTTGTTTTGGTCTAAGATAAAGGACGTAATATCTAAATAATTCGCGTAAAACCAAAACAAGGAATAAACCGAAAAAAACTTTATTCATCGTTGTAGAGAGGTCACCAATAATTAAAAAGGCAACAAGTCCCAGCAGATAGAAACTAATCATAGCCAGTTGGGCTATTTTCACATTTTGTTTTTTCATCACATATACACTCCCACACTTACATTTTGACAGTCGTTGGTTGTGCTGACAAGACCACATAGTCACTTTTCTGACTTTTTAATCTTTGTTTTAAGTTTTTGTGCCGCACTGCGCTTATAATGTCTGACCGCATTTGCACTGACACCTAACTCTTTCCCAATCTCAACGAGTGTCTTTCCCTTTAATACATATCCCGTAAACCATGCCCATTCATTCTCCGTTAACAGCTGTTTTATTTGAATAATAAGTGCTTTGTCTGGCAGCTGATCTTCGGTTTTATATTGTTCCGTTGTTTCAACATGTTGCTTATATTTCTCTTCTCGGTTTCTTTTTCTTTCATCCTTCCGAAACAAATCAATTAAACGAAACTGCATTTTATTGTAGACATACGTAGAAAATTTCATCTTCTCATTGTCATAGTCTAATGTTGCTTGCCATAGACAAATGGCCAATTCTTGATAAAACTCACCTTCTGGGTCTCTTACATGATATTTTTTTAGTAGGTGATAGATCATCGGTTCATAGTCATTGAGTAATCGGTTAAACTCATCCATCAATCGTTTCCTTAACGAGGGCCTCACTGTATTCCGCGGTAACTACAGAATAAATCACTCAATACAGTTTTGGCACCTTGCCAAAACTCCCTCGATGGCACCAAACCTTTTAGTTTAGCAGTGTTTTCTGTTCTTTGCTGTGTGAATGCTAACTAAATGATAGGTTTTGGTAGAATGTTAAAAGAAAAAACTCACAAACATTAATATATTGGTCCATGAGTTTTGTTGCTTATCCCGTGCTCAAAATAGCTTGTTAATCACTAAGGTACGAGTGGTATCGACTACTACCTACCACTCTTCATTTAGTATCTGTTGCTTCTTCACCTCATACTCTTCATCTGTTAAAATACCTTCTTGTTTCAACTTATGTAACTTACGTAATTTTTCATCAAAACTATTACTTGTATCGCTAGTTTGTTCAGTATCAATCTGATGAGACGTCGTCGTGACATCCACTCGGTGTGTCGGTACCCCTTTCTCAGTAAAGGCATTTATCCCATGCATGACTGTGATTCCAATCGCAACAAGCAGCCATATCACTCCGAAACCTCCCATAGTCTGCAAAAAACCTAATCCTATAAACACGAAAACAATCCCAACGACAAAACCAAACATTGACTGACCTTTCCCAGGTCTCACGTTATACCTTTGTTTCATCATGTCACCTCATTTATTCTATATATTTCCTCTTCACTTAAAGGATAGCATATTATATCATCATCAACAATGCGGTTAAGCGTTATCAAAAAAAAGGCTGATTAAATCGAACCCTCATGGCTCGTTCAATCAGCAAAACTCTCCCAGTTACACTTATTGGCAACTTCTTATATTATACAACAAAACAGACAAATCGGAAACAGTTTATTTAAAATAATCCTCAGCAGCAACTATCCAATAACTGCATAAGATGATCTAGTTACTTAAAAAAATTTCTTTAGCTTGAACAGCAATCAAGTAGTCAAAAATATGCACGTTCTCATAGCCTTTACGCTCAAGCTTCTTCAAGTGACTATCGATATCTTTATAAACATTCCTGCTTAAATCATCTTCTCCTGTCAACAAAAGGTACTCTAATAATAAACCATTTACTGCAAGTGAGCTAAATTCCACTGTTGGTTGTAATGTTTCCCTATTATACCTACCCTTTAATTCGCCTTGCGTCATATATTCATCAATAAGCCATTGATGAAATGCGTCTGGTTTACGTTGGAATAAAGCTAAATAAGCCTGTGCAACAAGTAGTTGATCCACAAGATGTACTTCTTCTTTCTTTTCGAACATACCTGTTGTAACGTCATAAATCTCACTAAAAAAAGGCTGGCCTTCTGCTGAGATAAATAATGAATGATACGCCTCTTTGTCATAGTTTAATTGTTGAACTATAGGTATGTTTTGATAACTTAAATGAACCGTTGAGGCTTTTATATCATATTCCCAATCATAAAAATCAACATATATACCTTGATGATTATGAAATGTTTCAATAGCCGACAAATAAACCCGTGCCGCATCTTCATATGTGTCGTTATCAAATCGATTAGCTGCTAATTGAAGTGCTTCAACGATTCTTAGCGTATCCACTAAAGCATCTACTGACGTACTTTCAGTACGCCACTTTATGAAATCACCTTCTAAGAAATGTTCTATCACGACTTGATATGCTTGACTAAATAAAGCTTCCTCACCTATAGACTGAAGATAATATAAATATTGCCCCATTGATTCCGATAACTCTTCTCCACCATCAGGATAAGCTCTTAACGTCCCTCTTTCTGTCTCGTAGTAAATCTGAACAACGTCGATTGGGTTCGGTTTTTGAGCATGTTGATACAAAAAGATGATACCCCCTAGAATAATTAAAGTAACTATCGCTAGCGCAACCCTTGGTCTATATTGCTTTTTCTTAATACTGATCATCCGGCTCATTGTAATCTGTCCTTCTTATAACGTTTCGTTTTATCCCATTTTGTTTGTTTTTTAAAGAGCCTACCTGATATATATTGAATCATACTCTTAAATAACATAATCAAAAATAACTGCGCATATGTGAAATACATAAGCACACCAACCCCAACGTTCTTAGGCGTTAAAGTGTCTTCTAAAACCATGGCACTCGCTATTTGCGCACTGTATACAACATAACTTAAAAACCAAAGGACAAGCAGTGGTGTATTAACAGAAGGCAACGGGTAACCAATCAACCCTAGAATAAACCAAATGTTACTAAAGGCTAGAAAAAAGATAAAGACAAGATACGTTAATATGTGTTGCAGTGAGTGGACAAAGGTACGCCCTTTCCAAAATTTAAACGTATACAGTGATTTTTCAAGCAAGTACAAGTTACCTGTTAGCCATCGTGTCCGTTGCTTGATCAGCGTTTTTAGTTGTTCAGGTTCTTGCTCCCATGTTCTTGCATGGTGAACAACTGGTAAAAGGTATCCCAAACTTGACACTCTCACCGTTAACTCCGCATCTTCTGCCAGTGCCTTTGGGTCATATCCACCTGCTTCTTCAATCACCTCTCTGCGTAAAAGCATATTTGTTCCTGCAAGCGCTCCTGCCTTAAATAGCTGATAGCGCCCACTTTGCATGAGCAGTTGAAATACTTGGAATTCTAACGCAATCATACGCGTGAGTATATTTTTTTCAGCATTAATCGTTTTAACATACCCTACTGCTCCAGCAGCTTTTTTAGTTTTTTCTGCAGCGTGAACAAGTCTTAAAACACTTTCAGGTTCTGGTTGATTATCACCGTCAAATACACAAAAGTAATCTGATTTCGTTGACTGCAAGCCATAGTTCAACACAGATGATTTTCCCTTGATCTCCATTTCAGGGACTAACAAATAATGAATATGACTAAACCGCCATTGAAACGCCTCTGCTATTTCCTTTGTATTATCTGACGACTGATCATCTAATATATACACATTCAATTCACCTGGATATTTCAATTGACTTAAAGCATCTAATGTATCATTTAAGACGAGCCCCTCGTTGTAGCAAGGAACTAAAACAGCGACAGATGGATAACTTTCAAGTGGTGTATCATCAAGCTTTTTTTGCCGTCTATAAACACCCGCAATTGTCAAAACAGAGTAGTACACTAACATACACCAAAAGAACGCCATAATGATGACTAAGACGTAAACCATCATGATGGATCACCTTCTCTAGGCGCTAGCAAATCAAAATCATAATTCGTCGCCTCATAGTACTTATACGTGACAGGTAATTTAATCTCATTTAAGTGATGACGTATCGTTTGAAAAAATCGCTCAGTCACCTTCTCTACACCGATTTCATTAGTATCTTGTAAGAAAACAATATAGTGTTGCTGATCCGTTTTCGTCACTAAATCATATTCTTGTCGAATGGTTTTAAGAATCGTTTCAGCAATGTATGCATGCAGTGCTTTTTCCGTTGTTTTCACCGTGGAAACAGAAAATTCTATTACCATATTTTTTGCTCCACGTCGATCTGTTGCTTTTGTTATAAGTTTAACACGTGACTTGAATTCATCATTACTGAGAATTTCCGTAGATCCTTGATACTTTTCAAGTTTATTTATCGTTTCTCTTTGGTGTTGAAGCACTATCTCCATTCGCTTTAAAACGGTTGCCATAACCCAAATAAGAAGGAGACTCGCAGATAGTAAAACATGTTCACCAATCAAGTCAAATTGATTACCAAGTGTTTGATCCGTAATAAAGAAAATACTAAATCCGACAATTAATATGGTTGTAAGAACGACTAAAAAGAGCTGTCGCCATGTTAAAAAAATACTAATAATAGAAATAATTATTATTAACCACATGTTGAGGGATAAAAACGTATCCGTACTGTAGTGAAACAAACCAACTGCGACAATAACGAATATGATAAACAATAGGGAAATAGATTTTTGGAAGTTTTTTATCATGATATCTCACCCTTTCAAGTCTTTTAACTTTACACATTGCTCTTCCCTTTCCCCATAATAGCGAAACTCCGTGAAGGGTAAATGGTGACTGCAGTCATAGGAATTCTCTATGAATTCCATAAATGCATACTTATTGTCAAAGGTATGTTATATTAAAAATAATCAACTTAAGAGAGGGGACGTTTCTATGCGACTCATATTAGGCTCATCTTCACCAAGACGCCAAGATATATTAAAACAAATAAACATTGATTTTACCGTTCGTAAACCTCATGTAGATGAAACACAAATAAAAACGACAAATCCTATTGAAAAAGTTTCTGCACTTAGTAAATTAAAAGCGGAAAACATACCTTTCGAATCAACCGATGACATTATTGTGACAGCGGATACGGTGGTCAGCTATAATAATATCATTTTCGAAAAGCCTAAATCTAGAGAAGAAGCTTTTACTATGATGCGGGCATTAAGTGGGCAAACACATGAGGTACATACAGGTGTTTTGATACGTTCAAAAGACAAACAAACATCGTTTGTTGAAACGACACAAGTTACTTTCTATCCGCTGACAGAAGAAGAAATCACTCGCTATATCGATACTGAAGAGCCCTATGATAAAGCTGGCGCTTATGGTATTCAAGGCCTTGCGGCCCCGTTCATCAAAAAAATTAATGGCGATTATTATAATGTGGTCGGCTTACCTATTGGGCGTTTAATGCAAGAATTAAAGAGCTTTTCACACAAAGGGCGTGACTTATCGTGAAGAAAAACATTCGTGTCGTCGCCGCTATTATAGAAAATGATCATAATGAAATATTTTGTGCCTTACGTTCTTCAACTATGAGCTTACCAAACTTATGGGAATTCCCTGGTGGGAAGATTGAAGCAGGAGAACGCGTTCATGAAGCGTTACGTCGAGAAATTTCTGAAGAATTTGACTGTCACATTCAGACCTCACAAGATATTTTTATGGAAACTAGCCACGATTATGATACATTCACCATTGAATTGATAGCAATTAAAGCAACCTTACTATCACAAACGGTAAAACTTACTGAACATGCCCAATATATTTGGCTGAAACGCGATAATTTACTCAGCTTAAACTGGGCACCGGCCGATCTTCCTATTGTTGAAAAACTGATACAGGAACAAAACCCATAATAATAATAATAATAAACGCCCTTATTCTAGCTACTGACATGCTCCCAATAAAGTGGACAGTAGAAATAAGGGCGTTTATTATATAGAACGTGAACCTCTCCGCATAAATCACAGAATATAGAAGAGCAATGCGTCGCTAATTTTTGTTCAATTTAACGAGTGTTTAATCTTTGACCCGCTTGATCTGTTAAATAATTATACAAGCCTTTCTCTACTGGTTTCTTAAGCCTTAACATCATTTTTACAACTGACACTGTTTTTTCCCCAGTAGCCATAATATCCTCTTTAAATGACTCTACTACCGGTTCCACGTCACCCATATAGTAAAAAGAGGTGCCTTCATCATTATGTTTTTTAATAAACAATGGTAACCGCATACCATGCGATTGATAATTTCTGATTGCTAAAACATCTGGTGACTGTAATGTTCTTTTCGACTTTGATACCCATTGAAATAATTGTGGTGTGATAAATTGATCTTCATACTTTGTTGTATCACTAATCGTTTCTTCTTTGTGATAGTTAATAAAAATAGCACAATTTGATTTATCTTGACTTATAATATAGCCCCCGACATTTTGGGCCAGCGGATTCTCATCCCAAAGTAACAACCTAAATACGTCTTGACGTGTATATTTTTGATATATGACAAAGCCTTCATGCGCTTCACCTGATTGACTTCTAACTTCATATAGATGAGTAGCATATGCCGCATGATCGGCCAAATACTGTTTAAAAGTATCTTCTTTAAGTAAGTCACTAAAACAAGCACTACGTTTATACGTTTTTGAGGCATCATGATAGTCAATAAAATCCACTTGTAAAAACTCTTGTGGTGATCGACGTTTCTTTTGATAATTCTCTTGGTAAAATAGTAAGTTGATACTTCTTAAAACCGATCGCCGCAACTCTTCATTAAAAGAAGCATAAACATCTTGATTCAAATGAACAAGCAAATCAGCCTCAGCAACCTCTTCATTTTCAATCAGAAGACGACACAATAACCCTTCGTGTCCACGAATACCATTCAGAACATGTTGCCCCAAATATACTAAACTTTTATCGGCCTTCTCTGAGAGGGATGGAAGGCCTTTTTCTAGTTTTGAAACATAGCGATAATAAGATTTACTGTAAGCGACATAGCTCATAGGATCTCGCGAACCATGTTCAACAAAATCCATCATCGACGGGATCTTTCCCACCTTATATTTTAAATGCAAGAAATCTTGATCTAAATCTTTTTTCAAAAGCATGTTTTTTTGATCAATAGCATTAAAAATACGTTCCTCAGCTATTTTTTCAAAGTTAATCGTGGATTCACCAGGAATAGCTCTGCTACGTTCAACTAACTGCCTTCGTAATTGATCCTTATTGTAGCTTTGATCACCATACAGAGCGACAGGAATGAGGTAATTATTTTCATGATTGCCGATAAAATCGATGACGGTTAGAAATTCCTTTGATTCGTGCTTCCTCAATCCTCGGCCAAGCTGTTGTACGAAGATAATACTTGATTCTGTTTGTCTAAGCATAACGACTTGGTTAATTTTCGGTATATCAATTCCCTCATTAAAAATATCCACTGTTAAAATATAATCTAACTGACCATTCTCTAATTGCTTTACGCACTTTTCTCGCTCTGATTGGGGATCATCACCCGTTAAACTCACTGTTTTTAATCCAGAAATGTTTAAAGCTTTCGATAAGGTCATCGCTTCCAATTTCGTTGCACAAAAAATTAAGCCATGGGGCCTTTCTCCAGAAAAGCTATAGTAATCTAATTTCTCGCGAATATGTCTTACTCGCTCATGAATTGATAAATCTTTAAAGGTCATATCTTCTCTTACTTGACCATTTACTTCATAGTCAGACACACCAAAATAATGAAACGGCACGAGTAAGTCTTCAGCTAAAGCCTCTTTCAATCGTATTTCATAGGCTATGTTGTAATGAAATAATTTAAATAAATCATAGCCATCAGTCCTCTCGGGGGTTGCTGTCATCCCTAGCATAAATAATGGATCAAAATGATCTATGATCTTTTGGTAACTCGTTGCACCTGCCCGATGAGTTTCATCTATTAATAAATAATCAAAACTATCTTTATTGAATCCTTGTAGCGTCTGTGGTCTGGAGACAGATTGGACAGTAGCAAACAAATACTTTGCTTCTAGGTCCTTTGATGTCCCTGATAAGATCCCATAATCACGATCGTTACCTCCAATAACTCTTCTGAAATCTGTCATCGCTTTTTTTAGAATTTGTTCACGGTGAACAATAAACAACAAGCGCTTTGGTCGCACACGTCTTACATCAAATGCAGCTAAGAATGTTTTACCTGTACCAGTAGCGGATACAACAAGCGCCCTTTTTTCACCTTTATTACGAACGTCCGCAATGCCTAATAATGCATGTTGCTGCATCTTATTTGGTTTAACCTCCAACGCTTCTGACCATTTATTTTGATAGCTTGCAGGAAAATCAGCGACTGATTGTATTGAATACCGTTGATGCTTCTGACGATATGCAACAATCCACTCTTCACTAAGAGGCATACTTTCATGCCACATATCGTCAAACTGACTAGTAAAATGTCCAATTATTGCTCCGTGTTGATGGGAGGTTAATTTGATGTTCCATTCATAATTCACCTTTAATGCCGTAGCTGTAAGGTTAGAACTCCCCACAATTAATGAGTGATAATCCCCATGGTCAAAGATATACCCTTTAGAATGAAAACCTTCTCTTTCGGCAATCCTCACCTCTAAATTAGTAAGCTTTAAAAGTTCTTGAAACATTTTAGGTTGATTGAAATAATTATATGTCGACGTAATTAATCTACCCTTAACACCTTTTCTATGTAAATCTAACAGATGTGCTTATAACGTCTGAATACCTGATTCTGTTATAAAAGCAACGGCTATCATGAAACGCTTGGCTTCTCTTAGCTCTTCTATAAGCGTTGTTAAAACATCTTGCTTTTTCTCACTATTATTTATTAAAAGTTGTGGTTCAAAGGCACCTGAGTATGGGACTGATCGATCAATAAACCCTTTTTTAATGCCTTGTTCTAGCTCATTCATCCATGCTTCCATTTTTGCCCCTCCTCTTACTTTTTCTCTTACTCTCTAGTTTACCAAAGATTGCCGCTTAGCTGTGGCTTTTTATCCTAAATCCAAGAAGATATTCTTCCCATTATAATTTTTTAAACACTCGAAAAACTTAAGCTTTTGATAAAGACTATGTATGTAAAAAAACTGTCACGCCTATTGTAGCGTAACAGTTTTTTTAATCACTGTAAATATCTTCCGCATCATGAAAACCATCTTTAATCACTGTCTCCTCAATATTGTCCTTCGTGACCGTGACAGGTGTTAAGTAAATGGTCGGTACATCCTTTTTTCCGTTATTAATGACATGGTTTGTCTCGATTGGTTCGCCTCTAGCTAATTTAATTGCCATTTCAGCAGCCTTTTCTGTTAATTCATTAATTGATTTATAAACTGTCATCAGCTGTTCTTCAGTAAAAAGACGCTTAATTCCTTGTAATTCAGCATCTTGACCAACAATAGGGATCTGTTTTTTTATCCCTGCTTCAGTTAGCGCCTCAATAGCACCTCCTGCGGTGGCATCATTAGCGGCAATGATCGCATCGATCTTATGATCGTTTGCTTTTAACGCAGCTAACATATTCTTTTTTGCTTCTTTGGGCCGCCATGCATCCGTCCACTCATCATAAACGACTTGAATTTTACCTGCATCAATGTGTGGTTTTAATACTTCATATACACCTTCGCGCATCAAATGGGCATTGTTATCGGTATTAGCACCACCAATATATACATATTGTCCCGATGGGACAGCTTCTAGCATAGCCTTTGCCTGAAGTCGTCCCACCTCTTTATTATCGAATGAAATATAGAGATCAATGTTGGCATTCTTAACGAGACGATCATATGAAATAACCGGTATCCCAGCGGCTTGTGCCCGGCCCACTATCGTCGCAGCTGCTTCAGCATTATGCGGGACAAGTACTAACACATCGACACCATCAGTAATCATCCGCTCTGCTTGAGCTATTTGTAGCGCATCATTCCCATTAGCTGCCCGAACAATAATATCAGCTCCTTGACCTCTTACAGCTTCAGAAAACATGTCACGGTCCTTATGCCATCTCTCCTCTATTAATGTATCCATTGATAATCCCACGGTTATGTTTTCGTTTAACACCGCTTCATGATTGTCATCTACATCTGGTTCCTCTAAAGGGGGCGTTTCAACGGCACACCCTAGAAGTGTAAATAGACAACTTAGCATTAACAATCGCCGCACATCTTCACCTACTTTCTCTTCCTTTATCTAGTATGATTTATGAATAAGCTGTTGACGGTAAGTTTTTGGTGTCTCACCCGTTACCTTTTTAAACACTTTACTAAAGTAGTTAGCGTCTTGATAGCCAACATCTCCGGCAATCGATTTAATGGATACTGTGTCGTCTTCTAACAATTGTTTAGCTCGATCGATCCGACATTTCGTCAAAAAGTCAATATAGTTCATCCCTAATCGCTCTTTAAATACTTTACTCACATAAATAGGGCTAAGGCCAGCCTCATCACTCAAATGTTCCAGTGATAGATCATCCTGTATATGCGTTTGGATATGATGTTTCATTTTAGTAAACCAATCGTCAGCTAGCTGGGCGTGATAGATGATATAATCTTCTTTTAATTGATTAAAATACTGCTTTATTTCTTCACTAAGGACCGCATAATCGCGCGCTTTAAAATGATATTTTTGCCAATTAACATTGATATGCATTTCATCTAGTGTTTGGCCCATCATATAAAGCAATTGAATAATCCGTTGTTTAAATTCAATCACATGTAAGCCTTCGGATTGAAAACAAAGCGAAATATCAAGGATACACCGGGTCATGTCATCCCATTTACCCATCCGCAAATCTTCAAAAAAACGTTCTGTAATGTAACTATCTAACTTTTTATCACACACATTTTCTGATTTTGGCAAATCGTCATAATACATGACCTGGTAGGGCCTCTTCGTTTCCATTGCAGCGACCACCGCTTGCTGGTAGCCAGCGCTTAAGCGATCGAGTGAGGCAATTTCATCACTCACACCCATCTGAACAGGTTGATTTAAACGCTCAAATGCTTGTTTTATTGCGCGAGCAAGATAAACAACTTGTTGGCGATACGATTGAGAGTCTCTTAAAATGATGAATGGCAACTGTTTATGATAGAGCGGACCTACTAATACCGCTTCAAACTGTTCAATCCCTTTGATCATCTCACTATAAGACGCTAAAGGCTTATCTTTAAACATAAGTAAAAGCACACCATACCCTGTCCCCCCCTCCTTACTGACATAATCCATAAGCAAGGGGGCTTCAACGTCATGCACATGGTCTAAAAGGAGTTGTGTGACAAGATCACGTTCCATCACTTTCTTAGATTGGGCAAGAGTCGCAGTGACTTGGTCGGATTTCTTTTTTTCTTCTTGATCAGCTTGAACCTCTTCCATCACTTTTTCTAGTGTCGTAAGAATTTCTGTAATTTTACTCGGTTTTAATAAATAATCTTTTACCCCCATTTTAAGTGCTTCTTTCGCATAATCAAACGTATCATAGGCGGTCACCATAATAAATTTGATGTTGGGTTGTCTATCTTGAATCAGTTGAATCGCCTCAAGCCCATTAATCTCTGGCATTTTTATGTCCATTAAAACAATATCTGGTCGGTCTTTCATTGCTTTATCTACCGCTTCTTGACCGTTTTCAGCTAGGGTTAGCTCAACTTTTTTAAAAGCTTTCGTTATTATTTGTCTCATACTCTCACGCTCGACACGTTCATCATCTACAATCATGATCTTCATCCTGCTTATCCCCCTCTGTCTCTGGCAATAATAAACTCACCTTTGTTCCGCGGCCTTTATATGCATCAATATAAAC
The DNA here is from genome assembly GCF_900115465.1 of Halolactibacillus alkaliphilus. GTDB lineage: Bacteria > Bacillota > Bacilli > Bacillales > Amphibacillaceae > Halolactibacillus > Halolactibacillus alkaliphilus. Next base: position 17,168 of record NZ_FOWN01000019.1, on the reverse strand, counting down.
TAAGTTATCTTGATTAAAAAACAACGTCATTCTTTTTATGACGTTAGTAAAACCTATCCCTGTTGAATGACCTTCTTTAGGAAGAAGACTCCCACTTAAAAGTGCCTCAATCGTCTCATCTGCCATACCAGGTCCATCATCACTTATTTCAACGCGCGTATAATTGCCTTGCTTAAAGATACGCAAAGTAATGTTGCCACCTTTTTGGTAAGGCTCTACTGCATGAATCACCGCATTTTCAATAATAGGTTGTAACGTGAGCGCTGGTAATTCTTTTACTAATAACGTTTCATCGATTTCTTCATGATAGACTAACCGTTCACTAAACCGTGTTTGTTGGATATGCACATATTGCCTAATCACGCGTAGCTCATCATGTAACGTCACCGCTCGGTCAAGTTGTTTTAAGTTATATCTAAGCAGGTCTGCGATCGACACGAGTAAATCACTCGTTTCATAAGCGTCTTCTAAATAGGCTTTTTTAGAAACCGTATTAAGCGTATTAAAAAGAAAGTGTGGATTAATTTGACTTTGTAAACTTCTTAACTGCGTTTGTTGTAGTAATAACTTACTCTCACTTAATTCTTTTTCTACTTTGGCCTTTTGATTAATTTCATGAATTAACTGTTTAATATTTTCTCGCATACGGTTAAATGTTTTGCCTAAGAAGGCGAGTTCATCTTTAGAATCAATCACAATTTCACGATCTAAATCACCTAATGATAAACCATTGGCTGCTCTTGTTAGTTGATGTATGGGATAAGTTATTTGTCTTTGGAATAAATATGTGACAAGGATAAGGATTAAAACTAAAAAGATTAACAACCAAAAACCAAAGGCATTAATTGACCGTGATTGCTCAATCATTCCTCGATAAAAACTATCGTATGTTTTTAGCTCTTGGTCTAATAATTGCAATGTTTGATCTGAAATATAGGTTTGTATACGTATCGCGTCATGTAATTCTCTTTGCGCTTGTTCGACATCTTGTTGTTCATAGAGTCTAATGGCACGATCAGTTGATTCAACTAGACTATCAAGTAAATACAAGTAATTGGTAAGTTGATTTTGATTGGTATTGTTTTCTAATGTCGCTAATTGCGTCTCAAGCTGTTGAATCGCTTCCCACTCGTGTTCTAGTTGGGGTAATTTTTCTGTGTCCTCATTTACGGTTTCTGTCAGTAAAGCACTCAGTGTTGTCATTAGCTGATCACTCTTTGTATTTGCCTCATTTAATATTAAATAGCGTTCGAGTATATCATTGTAATTGGCTTGGGTTTGTCTGTTAAAGTAGGTAAGTGATAACCAAATGATGAATAACGTGGCAATAACCACAACCATAAATAGCGCTACTTTATGTTTAATTTTGTGCATGCGACTCACCCCTTTCCACTGAAAAAGGTGTTAAATAACCGGCAAACTCTAAATAATCGCGTTCATTATTAATCCATTCACTTAAGACTTCGACACTTAAGGCGCCCATTTTTTCAGGTGATTGTTTAATCAGTGCATCAATCTCACCGTTAGCAAGCAGTTCATTTAAATCACGTTGTTCATCAAACGTATAAATACCTAACGGCTCAATTTGTCGGCGCCGTTTAATTTCATTCATCACGACCGGTGATAGTGTCGCATCAAGCATTACTACAGCATCAAAAGACGGGTATTTGTTTAAGGCCGTCTGTGTATGTAAAACCGCTTCATCAATTGATGGTGGAAGAGGAACTTTTATAATCTCTAAAGCTGTTGCCGCAAAGACTTCTTCAACCCCACGTAAACGCTCCTGTTGATAATAAGGCATGGTCTCATCATAGTACACCACAATCGTTTCACTGCGTTTATAATCTTCAGTCACCACATGAGCCAGTGTTTGTCCCATTTTATAATGATTTGATCCGACATACGTTCTGCGCAAACTCTCTTCAATTGGAACATCTTCTGCAATGGTCACGACAGGAATACTATAAAAAGCAGCTTTTACTTTTGTCAACTCTTTAAATACTTCTGTATCTTTACCTTGAACGATAATGCCATCAACCTTTGCATAAATCGACCGTTCTAAATCATTAAATAATGCCTCTTCATTTTGATTTTGATAGCCTAAAACTTCTAAAGTGACGTCTCGCTCATTTGCCTCTGTCATTGCGCCTTTAATGACGGCATCAAAAAAAGGCGTCCCCATTTGGTCAGTAATCAATACGAGTCGCTGCTTTGTTTTATATGTGTCCTCATTACGAGGTAAATCAATATCATAAAACATAACATCAACAAATGCCCGTAACGTTAATAAAGCTGTAATAGAAATCGCACCAATAAATAAAGCGGTTACAATTTTGCGCATATCATAAAACTCCTCTTGATGACATAATGACTCACGACGTTACAATTTCCCCTTGTATTTTAACACATTTGACACGACTAAAGCGAAGTGAAACGTATAAGGTGACAAGAAAAGTGAGGCCTTATTTCTTTAAAATACAGATTAAATTGACAACAGACCCTGAGTAAAATACATATCAGGGTCTCGTGCCATCTTTATATTTAAGTCGTTCGCTTTATTTACCTCGCTTACGTGTCAGGACATCAAATATAACCGCACCTGCAAGCACACCACCACGGATCATGTATTGGTAAGAAATACCAACACCTAGTAAGTTCATGCCATTTGTAAGTGAAGCCATAACAATGGCACCAATAATAGCACCGGTTACTTTACCTACACCACCAGCCGATGATACACCACCAACATAAGCAGCGGCAATAGCATCTAGTTCAAACAACATTCCCGCCGTAGTTGTAGCTGATTGAAGGCGTGACGTATAAAGAATACCGGAAAGTGCCGCCAGCATGGACATAGACCCCATAACCATATAGGTTACTTTTTTCACATTTATCCCACTTAAATGGGCTGCTTCAGGATTACTACCAACAGCATAGATTTGGCGGCCAAGTACTGTCTTATTTGAGATAAAGTGATAGACCATCGTGACAATAAGTACAATAACAAGCGTCCAGCTAATGCCATTATAACCCGCTAATATCCATGTAATATACGCGATGATAGCAGAAACAAACACAAGCTTAATTAAGAAAATCGGCAGTGACATGACGTCAAAGTTGTACTTTGTTTTGTCATGACGATTTTTCATTTCAGACACGACATATAACACCACACCGATCGCACCAATAATAAGGGTAAGAACATGGCGGTTATAAAAGTATTTAATCGCTGGTAAATAGCCATTACCAATCGCATTAAATAAGTCATCTTGTACGATGATTGTTCCCGTACCCTCGGTCACTTGTAACAAAGCGCCCCGGAAAATAAGCATACCCGCTAGTGACGCCACAAAAGCTGGAATGCCGAGTTGCGCAATCAGGAAACCGTTCAATAAACCAATAATAATACCTAATACTAAAATAATTGGAATAACCAACCAAACAGATAGCCCTTGTTGCATGAGGAGAATAGCTGCAATGGCGCCTAAAAAGCCCGCAACGTAACCGACGGATAAATCAATATGCCGAATAACAATGACAAGTGTCATACCAACGGCTAATACGGCGATATAACCAGAGGCATCTAGTAAGTTACTAATATTACGCGAGGACATAAATGTCCCATTTGTCATCACATTGAATGTGACCATAATCACTACTAATGCAATGTACATCCCATAATCACGAATGTTATCTTTAACTATTTGCGATGTTTCTTTTAATAAATTCATTGCGTCTCCTCCTACTTCGTGGCAAGTGCCATCACATTTTCTTGATCGGCCTCACTTCGATTGAGTTCTCCTGTTATTCTTCCCTCAGCCATGACATAAATCCGATCGCTCATCCCTAGAATTTCTCCAAGTTCTGATGAAATCATAATGATACTCATTCCATTTTCAATCAACGTATTCATGACAGAGTAAATTTCAAATTTAGCACCTACATCAATCCCACGGGTCGGCTCATCCAATATTAAAATATTAGGTCCCGCAAAGAGCCATTTGCCAAGTGAGACTTTTTGTTGGTTGCCTCCACTAAGCTTTCCGACAAGTTGTTCAATAGAGGAGGCTTTAATATGGAGAGATTTTTTATAATGTTCGGCAACTTTTATTTCTTCATTAGTATTGATAATGCCGTTATTTGCGATTCCAGATAACTTAGAAGCCGAGACGTTTTTCGTAATCGTATTGAGTAAAAATAAACCATTTCCTTTACGGTCTTCTGTCACATAGGCCATGCCTGCTTTTATAGCGTCACTTGTATGTTTAAACGTCTGTGGCTTAGAGTTTAGAGCCAAGTTCCCCATCAATTTATAGTTTTTCGGATTACCAAACATACTTAAAGCAAGTTCCGTTCGACCCGCTCCCATAAGTCCCGCAATGCCAATAATTTCACCCCGTCTTAAATGCATGTTCGCATCTTTTACAACAGCTCGTCCGAGCTGCGTGTCATAAGCTGACCAATTCACTAACTCTAAAATAGTGTCACCAATGTTTTTGTTTTCTCGCTCTGGATAAATCTGATTCATTTCCCGGCCGACCATATGACGAATAATCGTCCGCTCATCAATTTCGCCTTTTTTCTTTTCCAGTGTACAAATGGTTTGTCCATCACGTAAAATCGTCGCCTTATCCGCAATCGCAACGACTTCTTTTAATTTGTGTGAGATCATAATACACGTTATACCTTGCTTTTTTAACGCCTTAATGAGTTCTAGAAGATTTTCTGAATCATCTTCATTTAAAGCCGCCGTCGGCTCATCTAAAATTAATAATTTCACTCTTTTACTCAGCGCCTTAGCAATTTCAACTAACTGTTGTTTGCCTACGCCTAAATCTTTAATCAGGGTTTCTGGATTAACCTTTAAATTAACCTTATCTAACATTTCTTTTGCTTTTACGATGGTTTGATTCCAATTAATTACCCCTTTATATTTAACTTCATTACCCATGTAGATGTTCTCATAGACCGATAAATCCGGGAATAAGGCAAGTTCCTGATAAATAATCGCAATGCCCACATCGACACTGTCTTGTATTTTATTAAACTGTTGCACTTTCCCCTCATAAATAATGTCACCTTCATAGTTTCCATAAGGGTAAACCCCACTTAAAACTTTCATTAACGTTGATTTTCCCGCACCATTTTCCCCGACGAGAAAATGAATTTCTCCTGCTTCTACTTGAAAGTTGACGTTATCAAGTGCCTTTACACCAGGAAACGTTTTTGTGATTTGGGCCATTTCTAAAATGACTTTTGCCATTCTTTGCACCACCTTCGTTTTAAAACGGATAGAATAGTGACTGGCACTATTCTATCCCGTTTGCTTTCAGTATATTGACTAAAATAAAGTTCCACACATGTTCAAGGGTGTTTACTCTAACCCAGTAAATTCACTTGCTTCATAATAACCAGAATCTATCAATTCTGCTTGTACATTTAATTGGTCCACTGTAATAACTTCTGATTGAAGCGCTGCAACATCAATTGATCCGTTGTCATAAGCACCTGTTGTTTCCGGTGTATTACCATCTAAAATCGTAATAGCTAAGCCCATAGCATCTTCAACTAAACGACGGACATCTTTAAAGACAGTCATTGATTGTTTACCATCAATAATGTATTGAATAGAAGCTTTTTCTGCATCTTGTCCAGTGATGACATAATTAGTGATGTCACTATCAGCACTAAATGTATCCGCAATTGAACGTGCTGTGCCATCATTTGGCGCTAATACACGAACATCGCCTTTAAGTTCTTCACCTGCGCTAGTTAAGTGTGTTTGTGCTTTGTTGATCGCTTCGTTTGGATCCCAGTTGGTCGTTACTTGGTTTAATATTTGACCTAACTCATCACGTGATAATTCATTTTTATCCTTTAAGCCTTCAGCTGCTGAAGAATTGGCAATCACAAATGTACCATCTGCGATTTTGGGTTGTAGGACTGACCAAGCACCATCAAAGAATAAAAAGGCGTTATTATCAGATGACGCACCCGCATAAAGATACAGTGGCACACCCTCACCATCGGTTTGATCAATTAAATATTGACCTTGCGCTTCACCAACTGCGAAACTATCAAATGTAACATAATAATCAACAGCATCTGTGTTAGTAATTAAACGGTCATAAGAAATAACTTTGATGCCCTCTAAACTTGCCGCTTTTGCTGCTGCACCTGCTGCATCGCCATCATGTGGGCTCATGATTAAAACATCAATACCACGACTAATCAGTGTCTCAACGTTTTGAAGTTCATTAGCTGAAGACCCTTGAGAGAAAAGAATTTCCGTCGTATAGTTAGAATCTGCTATCGCATCTCGGAAACGTTGCTCATCTTGTACCCATCGTGGTTCATCACGTGTAGGAAGAATAATCCCAACATCGATCGTATCACTATTTGATCCGTTATCTGACACTTCACCTGATGAATCATCATCTGATCCACTGCTGTCTGTTTGTGTGTCTGAACACCCCACCAACAACGAAACCAATAAAGCTCCTGCAAGTAATACCCATAAGAATTTAGAACGTTTAAACATAATCTAACCCCTCTCAAATCAATTTGTTTTACCTTACACTTAGAAGTATAGTAGAAGAAGTTTTTTATTGTAAGCGCATTCACGGGTAATTTTTTAACATGAAAGGGAATGTTTTTACCTCTAGAAATCTGATGCATCAAAAAAGACACAGCCATCTTGCAGCTGTGTCTTAACGCATAAACGCTCTCATTCTATCTATTAGGTTTCGTTTTCACTCTTTTAAAAAAGTCATGTGTTTATCGTGATCGTCCCATTCAATATATAGTTCGAAATGGTCGATATCGGATACAGTTGATGTTGCGCTTAACCAATCTGTAATTGTTAAAGCTGTCATCTCAACACGCTCGTCATATTCTATCACTTTTTCCATGCGAGCTATACCGTCAACGGTTAAGACATAAGATAATGTGGTTGTTTCAATATGCCCACTTGGTGTCAAGTGAATCGTTAGCTCTCGTTTGGTTTCATCATCGACTGTCTTTTCCTCCATAACCGCCTGTGCCTGCCAATCATCTTCAATCGGGCTAAATGTTATTTTTTCTTGGCACCCTGCCGCGAAAAAAAGCATGAAAAGAAGACCATTTACGTAAGCCTTTTTCATTTTACTCTCCTTTTTTGATATTGTTTTAGTTTTTGTTTTTAATATATCGTTTGTTACATGTTGGCATCAATTAAGTCTCTATCACATCCGTCTTATACACGTGTATAAGACGAAAACAAGCAGTCAACCGGACCGCTTGTTTTAATGTTTTTTTTATCGCTTGATGACATGTTTCTTTCTTTTTCTGTCTATCAATACAAAGATTCCGCCGCTAAATAATAACAATAGCCCTAATAACGTGTAATTATAGACCATTGTCCCCGTATGAGGTAACGCTTGACCTAAAGTACCTACTTGGTCGTTAGCTTCTTGAACGTCTTCAAATACACCATACGTTGAAAACCCATCGACCGTTAAACGAATAATACCATTTTCCTCATCAAACTCACCACCAAGGCGCTCCCATCCATTTACGCCTAAATAATAGATAGCAGGATTTTCTGCAGCTGCATCTACTCCTAAGGCCAGTTCAAAGGTTCCTGTGTAATCAAGAAACTCATCTGGTAGGTTGAGTGTCACAGTGATCACATCACCACACACTTTTAGTTCGTGGCCGTCAGTTGTCATATATTTATCAGCTTCATACGTATCCACTACTAGTGTCGTGCCTGCCGGTAAATCACTTGGCATTTTTATTGTTGACTTTGTGCCTTTTATTTTAATTAACGCATTCGCCATAACGTGCACAGGCGTTTTACCTAACGCAATAACGTGTTCTTTCATAGAGTCATCTTTCACTTGATCATTGTCTGGGTTTTCTGGTTTATTTACATCTGACATGTCATCAGACGGTTTATTACCTGTGTCTTGGTCCTTGTCTTGATCTTTATCTTGATTTCCCGGTGTCTCACCAGAATCATCTTGATCATCAGAAGGAATTTCAGGTTCTGGATGTGATGGTATGTCATCCGCGCGCTCACCAAGAAGAGTGATTTCTCCAAAGACCGACGGATCTTGGAAGCCTTGACCTGTCGTATCATTCCAAGTCGCCACACCTGCTCTTGCGCCGTCTTTTCCATCGTTGATTTGAAGGTCAAAACCTATGATGGCTTCTGATTCAGGTGTAATAGCTGAAAATGGTACGGCCATTTCTACTGTGTAGCTCGTACCCGAAACAGTGACCGCTGATTCAAAGCCATCGTATACTTCACCGCTACCGAAACTTTGATCATTATGAATATTGACTCGGTACTGACCAATCCCAGCTGCTGCTTGATAATTTGGTACTTTACTGTTCGTTTGGTCTAAAAACAGTTCAACTGAGTCTTGTTCCCAAGGATTCGCACTTGATGTATCCAGTTGATCGTCGGTCACTTTAACTAATACATAAAGGAAATCATCGTCCCACAACAGTTTAGCAACCCCTGTCGCTGTTTGCCATGCTTGTTGGAAGCGATCAATTGACAGTGTCAACGCATCTTGCCATATATGATCTTCCACACCATCTACTACTGGTGATTCTTGTGTATAGAGTGCCGTACCTTCTCTTACCGGTACTTGTGTTTCTTCGTAATTTGCGAGGAAACCTTCTGGGTCAATGATGGCTTGATATGCCAGCTTACTTTGTAAGTTTTCATCAAATACTAACGGTGTTTGAGCTGCTCGCCAACTCGTCGCATCATTAAGTCCCCAAATCGTGATCCGTGAAATATGGTCGGCATGCTCTTTATACAATTTAAACAATTCTGCATAAATATACGCTTGCCTTTGTTTTTGTTGGTCTGTTTGAACACCGCCATCACCTGCAGTGACGTCAAGCTCTGTGATACCAATCTCTAAGCCTAAGTCGATGAAGCGCTCCATAGATAAACGTACATTGGCAGGGTTGGTGTTCATATTATAATGTGACTGCATCCCCATGCCTTGAATAAGCAATTCTCCTGGGTGATTTTCTTGGTAACGTCCATTTATATCTTTAATCATGTGGTAAATCGTTGTCGCTTTGTTTTGTTGATCATCATTGTAATCATTATAATAAAGAACAACATCTAATCCTAACGCATCCGCTGTTTCTCGCGCCTTTAAGAAAGCTAACTCTAAATAATCCGGCCCAATCGCCTTATACCAACCTGATTGACGTAGGCTCTTTTCCCAATCCTCAAATGGTGCTTGGCTATTATCGATAATCGCCTCATTGACCACATCCCATGAAATAAGATGCTCATCATACGCTTTAAAAGCTGCCATCGTTGTCTCAATGTGCGTATACATATTGTTTAAAGCTGCCTCACGCGACAATGGATTACCATCTGCATCTTCATAAAGTGCCGCACGTGATTGTTCATGCCAAACAAGGACATGCCCATGGATATCAAAGCCTTCGCGAATAGCCGCTTCCACAAGTTGATGTTCAGCATCAAAATTGAAGTTCCCTTCATCATCGTAGGCATAGCTTGGTTTCATCGCATTCTCTGCAGTCACTAAATTAAAGTGTTTCTTCAGTAGTTCTAATCGAACGCCTTCAAATTCCGACATTGATACCGCATTACCAATCTTAAAATCATCCTGATACACATCTTTAATCGGTGTAATATCCTCAATAACGATTGGCGCAGTCTCAATCTTAGTAAACGTGATGTCGTCAATATAAAAGCTTGATACAGCACTCGTTGCTTCTACGTAAATAGATAGATTTCCATTACCTAGACTTGAATAACGGTACGTACCTTTTAAATTTACCCATTCATCCGCGGTAACCTGACTAGACGTAATATTATTATAACTCGCCCCGTCTCCAGTACCTACTTGGGTCGATAGTTTTAATTCGTCTCTACCTGAGGTCATTTTCACCCAAACAGATACTTCATATAATTCACCTTGGTCAACATAACGATGCACATCAAGTGATGGCCCGTTCCAATCTTGACGTCTGTTTTCAACCTTAAGGCTTAATGATCCATTAGGGGTATGATTGGCCTCATCGGTCACCGTTAAAACCTCTTCACCGCCACGGGCAACGAAGCCTTCTGTTTCACCTGATTCAAAGTCAATTAACGTCATTGTCTCTGCTTCAGGCTTATTTGGTACATCTTCTTTTGTCAAATGAAGAATTTCCACATCATCTAAATAGTAGATGAAAGGTGTATCTGACGTTAGGTCCGATTCAATGTAAACGATAAATTCAGATGTACCAGGCATATAGTCAATCTCACCTGATTCAAACGTGACCCACTCTGTTGCGACCTCTTTGTTTCCGATGATCCATGGGTATTCATTCGTTGTGTCAGGATACACATATTTCGATGCCAGACGCAATGTGTCGGTGCCCGATGCCATCTTAATGTTAAAGCGAATTTTATACGTTTCATTTTCTGTAAGTAGCTCAGTTAAATTCAAACTTAATTTGCTGTCGGACGCATGACGCGTGACCTTTAATGATTGATCTCCACTGAAAGCTTCTTCTGTCGATAGCTCCTTATCCAGTGACCCACCCCAGCCAAGCTGTTGCCAACCGTGTGTGGTCTCTTCAAAATCATGTCTAACTAAAACACTTTCTGAAATAGGTGATTCAATCGGTGTCTCCTCAGGAGGGCCAGACACATAATAGAGCTTTACGTTGTCGATGTAGTAATCATAAGCCTCACCTTCTCCAGCAAATTCAATATAAAGGGCAAGTTCTGTTAAGCCCTCAGGAACAGTAAACAGGGAGGTGTGGATTGTTGTAAAGCCATCCCCTGTAACGGCTACACCACTTGGGTCATTATAGTAGTGATCGTCACTACCTGTTGCTGCTATTTTAACCGTTGGAAAAGTCACATCTTCTCCTTCGGCCATTTTCATGTCATAACTGACTAGGTAGCTTGCACCAACTTCAAGAGGGGCATCCGTTAAATGAACGAATCCTCCTGATCCGCGGTGCTCTCGGTCTTTTATTTTAAGAGAATAATCCCCCTCACTGCTTGCTTCATCTGATTGAACAACAGTGGCCGAACCTTGCCAGCTGATGTTTGTCCAACCGTGCGTGCTTGTTTCAAAATCATGATGGAGGCGTACATCATCCGTTTGGGCAGAAACAATACCGGGTGGTATACTTGGTATAAGTAATAGGACAATAAGAACATAAATGAAAAGCTTAGAAACATACGTTTTTAACATGGTTATCCTCCTAATAATTTTTACGTCTTTGTACTATGTCGCTCCTCCTTTCTAAATAAGTAACTTCAACCACCATTATAATAAAGCGCTTACAATTACCTAACCTAAGAGGCTATAGTCTCTCTTGTAAAAACTATAGCTAAACTTACGTCGCCTTGCTTCATTTTGATTTGTTTTAATCACTAAACTAATCATTAAACAGATCGATTCTAACGCTCTTTACTTTTTAAAGTTAAAAAACTATAGAAAAAGCGCTAAACCTTGTTTTTACAGTGGGTTTAGCGCTTTAATCATTTAAAGAATCCTCATGTATTTAGTTATTAGACCATGTATTAAAGGTGTGTATCCCGATCAATATGCACCTTTAATTGTTTTTTCTTTACACGGGTGTGCTTCATTTTTTTAAGCACCGTTTCTCCTTTATTGTTTAAAATCTCAACTGTCGTGTGGCGTGGATAGACGGTAATAACACCGATGTCTTCAAAATCAACGCCCGAAAGGGCATTGATAGCCCCAACAAAGTCATACGCGCGGAGTTTCTTTTCTTTCCCGCCATTAAAGAACAATGTTGTCACCGAATCATTTGTTTCCTGTTTCTTCTGTCGTCGCAACATGTTCACATAGTCTTTTTTATCATCTAATTCACGGTGAGGGTAACTCACCGTGCGATCATTAAAGTTAAGTTGATTTTTAAATGTCTCATAACTAGATATATCTTGGGGCGTTAATAAATGAACAACCGTTCCTTTATTATGCATCCGTCCTGTTCGACCCATCCGGTGGGTAAAAACATCTTCTGTATAGGCTAAATCATAGTTGATTACAAGTGGTAATCCAACCAAATCGATACCACGCGCCATTAAGTTCGTTGTCACAAGAATTGGGCGTACTTTTTCCTTAAATTGTTTCAACGCTTTAATTCTAACCGGCTGCTTTAAATCTCCATGAAGCCTCACAACAGGGATCCCTAAGTCAGCTAATTCATCTGCTACTTCATCTACTGTGCGCTTTTCTTCACAGAAAATAATCGCTTCGGTCACGTTTTCTTCAACTAAAATATCCACAACCGTTTCAACTTTATCGTAAGTATCGACCTCGACACGGACCTGATCAAAGACATCTTGATTTGTTGGTGTGATCATCAAGCGCTTCGGCTGTTTCAAGGTGGCCTTAATAAATGGCTCAATTTCCTCACTGATTGTCGCGGATGTGTATATGTTTTGTCGCGTTTCATTGAGTGTATCAATGATGGATTCGATTGTTTCCGTAAAGCCACGATCAAATAAATGATCCACTTCATCTAATATGAGTGTATCAATTTTCTCGCTTTTGATCGTTTCTTTTGAAATCAAGTCTAACACACGTCCAGGTGTACCGATGACGATATGACTTTTTTGTCGAAGCTGAACTTCTTGTGCTTCATAAGACATGTCCCCAATGATTGTAACCGGCTTTAACCTTTTATACACAGCGATATCTTTGATTACTTCTTCAATTTGCAGAGCTAATTCACGGGTGGGAGTAAGAATCAATACGCGTGGGTCATTTTCTTCAAATGCTATTCTCTCTAATACAGGAAGTAAAAAAGCCAACGTTTTTCCACTCCCTGTTTCTGCTTGTGCTAAAACGTCTACTTTTTTTGAAACGAGTGGCATTAGTTTTTGTTGGATAGGTGTTGGTTTTGTGAAGCCTTTTTCTTTTAAGCGTTTCTGTAAAGCCGGGTCGTTAATCATTGAAAAATCATTTGTTGTCATATGTTACTCCTTCATTATTTTAGATTAAAAAAAACTGCCCCCGATCATCCGTGAACAGTGTTGTCATTGTTTAATTCGCTGCGGAAATGAATAAGTAAAAACCTTAACACAAAATCTAACTAAACACAACAAGATTTTTTAGTGTTGCCTAATCCGCTCGACAAGACGCTCCCCCCTATTTTTAATAGTTGGGGGGGGCTCTTTCGAGTAACGTGTTTGTCTAAAAAAACGGTTGCGGCTTCCTTCAACTAATCCTCCGACTCAATTTCATTACTAGAATCGATGGCAATGTGCGCCATTGCTTGTTTTGACAAGCGGTCAGCACTTTTGTTATGTTGCCGGTCAATGTGATGATAGACAGCTTGTAAGTTGAGCGTATTAAGAAGTGATTCAACGTCATCCGCCCACTTGGAGAGGGTTGGGTCCATGATTGGCCATTCGCCTTTAAGTTGATTGATCACGACAAGACTATCACCGTATATGGCAATTTTTTGCGGGGCGATTTCTAACTGTTTTAGTTGTTCTAAACCATGAAACAAACTATAATACTCCGCCTCATTAACGGTCTTTGGTAAGGCCGATGATAGATTTTTTCTTTTTTCAACCATTCGCTTCCCTTGGCGATAAGTCCATACAATACCTAACCCACTTAATTTTGACAGCTGATTAAAGCTAGCATCAAAGTATAATGAAATCGAGTGAATCGACATGGCCATGTTTTCTTTTTCTTGCCGTAACTGTTTCATCGTATAGACGTGATCAGTTTCATCTATTGCTTGTACATCTTGATAATCTTTATGCGATAAAAAACGTTCCATAAAAAGAATCGCCACATCCAAAGGGACCCAATTAGAAGTCAAATAGAGCTTTTGTTTACCTAGTTGATAACAATAACTCAGTTGGTATTTCACTGTTATCGCTTACCTTTTCTAAAATAATGGACCAAGCCTTGACTAGACACTTCCAAATCATGTGTCAAATAATCAAAAATACCCGGATCAAGGATGTAGCTTTCTGTTTCAACTTTATTAAAGAGCGCTTTAGCAATCCGATCAACAAGCACCTCATCAGTTTCGTCCTTATATTTGTCATAAATGCGCTCACTTATACGCATAAAACGGTTTAACCATTCTGATAAGGAATGGTACACATGACTCGGCTCTTCACTGTACCCATAATGACCAAAGTAAATTTTTTCAGGCCCAAGATCACGGAGGCGCTTCATTGAGGTCATCATATCGTTTGGGTCAAACTGTGTCGGTGATGTAGAAGGTAAAATCAACTCACTGCCTCCAGTAAAACGAGTCGGATACATCGTCCCAAGCGTATCACCAGTAAAAAGGCTGTTCGTCAATGAATCATGAATGGCAATATGATGCTTACTATGCCCTGGCGTATCATAAAATGTTAACACACGACCTTGACCAATCGTTACTGACTCCCCGTCTAAAACAGACCGAAGACGCTCTATTGGTACAGGTTTAATCGGATCAAACAACGTATCAAACTGTTCATTACCGTATACCGTTCTTGCGCTTTCAATTAATTTCGTTGGATCGGCCAAGTGCCGGTATCCTCTTGGATGGACAAGAACCGTCGCATTTGGCAGTGATTCCAATAAAAGGCCCACACCCCCAGCGTGATCTAAGTGAATGTGCGTCACAATAACATACTGAATAGAAAGATAATCAATTCCTCGTCTTTTTAATCCTTGCAGTAAAAACGGAATCGACGGTGCTGCGCTTGTCTCAATCAATGTTGGCGCTTCGCCTGGTAAATAATATGATGCCGTTCGTTCCGGTAAGTTCAAGTCAAAAATATCAATGATTTCAATCTGTTGCATGATGTCACTTCCTCTGTTTATGTATTTGATTATTACTATACCCGTTTTCTTTACATTTACTCAAACCATATAAATGATTATGCGCATAAAGTAGACGTTAGCTTATGTACTGATACAAGTTATACATGTTTAATAAAATTAACAAGAAAATGGTCACATTAAACACTTTCTCTACGACTTCAATCGATAAAAACTTAGCAAGTCTTGAACCTATAATACCCCCGCTAATTCCACCAGTCACCATATACCCAAGCATAGATAGATCGTAGTTACTTAAGTTACCCGACAGTCCAATACTAATAAGTGACGCTAACTGACTGAAGAAAATTATGAAAATCGAATAAAAGCCTGCTTTCTTTGTATCAAAGGCAAACAATAAGCTTAAAATCGCCACGTTATGTGGGCCGCCACCAATATCTAAAAATGACGCCATTAATCCTAATAGAAGGCCAACAAAAAAGACCATCGATCGACGATCAATATGATATTGTTTAAACTTTGCTTTGTTATTGACATAAAACAGTACCAGTGAAAAAACCACAATCAAGCTCGTTGTTTGAGCCATACCGACCCAACTCTGGTGACTAAACTGATTGAAAATCCCTTTACCGATGATTCCACCCAATACTGAACCTATAGCTAGCAGTACCGCATGGTCTACTCTCATTTCTTTTAGTGTTCGTCGCCGTGTATAAACAGAAACAACAGCCATCGCAAAAACAGTAGAAGCAGATAGCACACCGATCGTAGGTAAATCGTAATGCCCTAAAAAATCTAACACCGGCTTAATTAAAATACCCCCACCAAAACCAGCTAAGGAACCAATAATTGTCGCGCCTAACCCAATAAGTAAATAAAGTAATGCCATGATTTATCCTTCTTTCATCCACACTTAAACCAACAGCATAACCGCTTAGTGCTGTTGGTTTACTTTCTTACTTCCAGTATAACACGTTCATCTTTTAGACAAAACCCAAGATAAGTTTAAGGCTATACAAAAAAAGGAATATTCTACTGTAACAACCTTTTATAAGAATGGAGGGGAGAAAAATGCCTAAGTTCTGTAAACTATTATGTCTTTTACTCATGTTCTTTTACACTACTCCGCCTGCCTTAGCTACACAAGCAATCAATTATCCTAGTCATCGTTCCTTTACATTTATTGAAAAAAACCTCGATGACTTACTACCTAAGCCGGTTCAGCGTAAAGATGATCTCATTGAAACGATCCGTAACCATGTGACGCAGTTAAAAGAACGAGAAAATGGCACGACACCGATTATTCAGTTACCCGATTCACTTAAACAAGAACTCCTTAAATACATGACACCATCTTTTTTTAATCAAATCATTCGTATGGACAAAGATCAAACATTCCTTACCATGCCTCTAGAACATTTTCCTATCATTGATGAGGAAATAACAATTTTAACAATAAATGATATGCGCTCATTTAAGGTTGAATCAAATGATGAGATGTACTATGTATTTGACATGGATTTCCCACACTTTAAACTATCACATGTCTCACCACCAGTCATCGATTTAACCCAAGACCCACAGCAATTGACGAAGGAAATAATAACAGCACTTAGTAACCGTGATTACGTTGCCCTCAGCCAATATGTTGACCCTCTTGAAGGACTCACTGTAACCCCTTATTTACATGTGACAGAGACTTCCAAGACGTTTGATAAAGATACGGTAAGGACATGGTTAACTGATTCGTCACTTTATTTTTATGGCTATTTTGATGGAACAGGGTACTCAATCGATAAAACACCGTTAGACTATAATATCCGATTTATCGAAACACCCGTACTCACTGACCCTGATTACATTCTTGCTGATGCCTTTAGTACACACGGCAATAGTTTAAACAATACAAAAAAAGCTTTTCCAAACCTTTTAACCGTCATCGAATATCATCATAAGGGCACAGATGAATTTTCAGGAATGGACTGGCGAAGTTTACATTTTGTCTTTATCGCTTTAGGGCGAGAAGACACCTTCCTCAAGTGCGTCAGCACTAGGTGGGTGATGAATCGCTTGTTTTGAATATTTTTGAAGTGACAAACATATATTCCGCATGGTATAATTAAAGCACTAACAGTGACCGTCACAAAACCAAGGGAGGGTGGGTATCATGGGCATGAAGGCCATTTTTTCAAATCGCTTATATAAGCATAAAATCGATCCTGATTTTGTGATGTCCATGGATCACACCCTCCGGGTGTTTAATCAAGCCAAACATTTTCGCTATCAAACGGAGGTCCGGGAGCTTAGGGGCTCGAAAGCGAAAAGTTCCATCTCCATCCATCAACGGTTAAAGCA
>NZ_FOWN01000011.1 GCF_900115465.1 Halolactibacillus alkaliphilus | reverse complement strand
GAACATGGTCAATATCGTGGTTCCATTCAACTAATGTGATATTATATTTTTCACTCAATGACACAAATTTATCTTTGGCATAATCCGAAATCGTATCATCTATTACTTTTCTTCGATACTTCACAACTAACACAAGATGGTAATGCATCAAAAATACTGAATGATTGTTACTGTCTAATTTCATTGTTATCTCAATCCTTATACTTAATAAGACTGATTATACCATAATAAGAAAAAAGACAAAATAAAAAACCTTTGGGCTGTCGCCCAACCGACATTCATCTCCCCCTTATCGTTGGCTACGCCCTTCACACGCTTGAAGAGGGAGACTTCTTTCGGAAGTGCGTTAAAGGCCTTGCGCAAACACTTACCCTTTATCCAGAACAGTTTTACATACACTTACAATAACGGTCGCATTGAATGGATTAAAAATATAATTATAGTTTAAAACCCCACCGTATCTGGTTATTCCAATTTTAATAACTACCGAAGTCGAATCATAATTCGCTTCAAATTTAAAGCAGTCGACCTTTCACAACAAAATAAACATTCAAGCCGCATAAAACAGCTTAAATGTTTATGAAAATCACTTATAAGATTTTGGTGAAAAACGCATTTTACAATGTATCTGAGTCTTCTTCACTAAGAAAGTAAGCCACTTGGCGATCAAGTGCTTGGATTCTTTGGAGAGCCTGTTCGTGACTGATTTGTCGATAGTGGTGATTACCACCCACTTCTTCCACTTTGGTGTCCGCTTCATGCACTAATTGCTGCAATGGCGTTAAATGCAACTCACCATCAGGTAAATAAGAATCCGTATGAAGCAAGATCGCTAAAGCAATTGCTTTCGCTTTTTTACGATCTTCTCCTAAGCGAATCAACAGCTTATGTGCTCGCTCCGCCCCTTTAATCGCATGAATATCATTTTCTTTATAGAGGTCATAATCCCACTTACCATCACGGTACCACTCATAGTGACCAATGTCATGTAAAAATGCTGCCTTTGTTGCCAAGTCAGGGTCCACACCAAAATCCTCAGAAATCTCTAAGGCGACTTCTGCAACATCAATCGCATGAGCCATGCCAGAACGGTTAACATACTTTTGAACAATATGGTGATGATATAACTCTTCTAATGTGATATGCCGCAATGTCATCGCCCCCTTTTTTTCTCTATAAACTAGCATGGAATCCTGAAAGAATCAAGTTAGTTATCCATTCCCACTCACTAGCTTCGGCAAACGCACAGGTGGACTATACGGTATACAAACTAAATTAGAAAAACCATCCTATTATCCGTCATACTAAGATAAAAAGATGGTTTTTTTCGTTGCTATTATAACTCTTGATCATGCTCCGTTAAATGATGGTAGGGCGCACCATAAATGTTTGACCGACTTCTATAATGACAACTCACCAATGTAGAATTAGCGACGTGATGAAAGTTATTTATTAAAATTTCTTCAATAGCTAGCTTTAATCCTTCTTCATGCCCTCTAGATAAAGATCGACACACACCTTCTCCATCATGAGCATCCAAACCCATTACTTTCGCAGTTCTTTTAACAGTTAATGATGCTGAACACGTCTCACCAATACCAATAGCTAAAGCACTGGGCTTTCTTCGACTGATTTCTGTAAGAGCACCTTCATGATAACAATGCCTGTCTCGTAATTAAGCGTGCCTAGACAACGTATCGCTATACCTTTGATGTCTTCATAGTCTAAGGCGACCGCAGTCATTTGTTCAAGTAATGCATCCTTATCAACATAAGCGGTGAAAAACTTCCCTGAAGCTTTAGCTTCTCCATTCCGATCAACAATCCTTGACTGGTGTCATAAGAAATCTCGACTACTATCTAAAATACTGTTATGATTGACCAACATCGCGCACGATAAAACCTAACGAACCTAAGGTAATTAATCCTCCCGCTATCACAGTTAACGTAATAAGCGGCCATACATTAAATACTTCAACAGGTAATTCTGGAACCCAATAAAAAGGAGACACCGCCATTAACCAGTCAGGAAATTCAAGTAAATCACCTAGATAGATGGTCATAAATGAAAAGAGTAGATAAAGCCATGCCAAACTTTCTAATTTCCCTATCAAACCATATAAAACAGCCATTATACTTAACACCACCCACATAGCGGGTAAATAGACGAGGTTCGCTTGAACTAACGTCCAAAAATCTATAGACGTGTCTAACACATACACGCCAGCACCTGCTAAACTGAAAATACCGAGACTTAATAAAACAATACTTGAGATAAGACTAATTATGACATACCAACTATACACACGGACTCGTGAGATTGGTCGAGCAAGTAAATGGTCTAAGCGACCTTTTGCCTCTTCTGACTTCAATCGATGGAATACCATGAGCATAGGAATAGTTGAAATAATGGCCATGACCTTTAAAATAATGGCAATAAATTGTTCTGTTAATGAAACATCGTTTGCTGAACCTATAATTTGTTGTATAATTTCATTTTCAGTTAAAAAGAGCTCCAAATCACCTAGGACAGACCCATAACTTAGACCAATCAATAACATCGCTACCGCCCAAGAAAGTAAGGGTACTTTTTGTAATGATAAAATGAATCCTGGTGTCGTCTTCAGGAAGCCCGAAGCTTTATTTTTACCTTTTTTATCAGCTAATAAGCCACTGCCCAAATCTCTTTTTTCTCTTAAGCGCATACTAAACACCATGATCACTGTACTGAAGATAAGTATAATCAGTTGTGGCCAGAAATAATTATTAACAAACGCTTGAGTCTCTTGCAAAATACCTAGTGGCGATAAAAAGGATAACCATAAATCACCTGCATCACCCACAGCACGGACAATATAACTCATTCCTAAGACCAAATAACTCAACATCATCGCACCACGCTGATTGTTGCTGAGCTGTGCTGTTAAAAGCGTAACAGCACCAAAAAAAATACCAGACGAAGCTAGTGCAAGACCATAACTTAAGCTACCTAAGAAATTGATGCTCTCAATCTGTAACAGTGTTAAACTTACTGTTGTCGTAATCGCAAGCAATACATTCGTTATAACTAAAAGAGCAATCGCACTAAGGCTTGGCGCTAGCCGGCCAATCGGCAAAGCAAGCAACAGTTCTAGTTGCTGACTTTCTTCATCTTGACGCGTTAATCTATTAACTAAAAGGATCGACATAACGGCGACAACAATCATTGTCATCAATAACATCTCATGACTAAACATTGCGCCATTTGTATAATGATCTATACCAAAACCTCGCCCAATAAGTGCTTTCATTGCAGGGTTTTCCATTGTTTCTGCCATCATTTGGCGCTCTTGGTCCGATTGATAAATGCCACTTAAGGCAAGAGCAACTGCCACAGTTGTAACCACAAGACCAGTCAACCAAGTAAACAGTTTTACATATTCTCGTTTAATGTAAAACCTCAATAATTTTCCTACTTGATAAAAGGGTTGTCGACTCATCATTATACCCCTCCTTTTGCATCACCTTCATAATGTCTCATAAATAGATCTTCCAGTGTCGGTTCCTTTGTTTCGAGCTTCGTCACTTGGTAGTTTCCTAAATAGCTCAGAACACCCGCTATATGTCGGTGATCAACTTGAAAATACCACTTATCATGATCCTTCACCACATCATATACCCCTTGACACTCACTAAAGTCTAAGTCTTCTACCGCTTCTACGATAAACTGCGTACGCGTTAAGTGACGTAAATCTTTTATGGAACCGGACTCAATGATTTCCCCTTGACGAATAATCGCGACATCATCACAGATTTGCTCAACTTCAGACAAAATATGACTTGATAATAAGACGGTTTTCCCAAGAGCTTTTTGCTCTTTTACGAGCGCCTGGAATTCACGTTCCATTAAGGGATCAAGACCAGATGTCGGTTCATCTAAAATATACAACTCACTTTCAACACTAAAAGCTGCAATTAGCGCTACTTTTTGACGATTACCTTTTGAATACGTACGACATTTTCTTGAAGGATCGAAATCAAAACGTTTGATTAACTCTTCTTTTCGCGAACTTTTTGGATCTTCACCTTGCATATCGATAAATAAATCAATCACTTCTCCGCCCGTAAGGTTTGGCCATAAATTGACATCACCAGGTACGTAGCTCATACGTTTATGAATTTCAACAGCATCTTGGTAACAATCTAAACCAAAGATTTTTGCCTTGCCACCATCTTTTCTCAGTAATCCTAAAAGAAGACGAATCGTTGTTGACTTTCCAGCACCATTTGGTCCAATAAATCCAACAATACGCCCTTTATCAACTGTTAAATTCACACCCTTTAAAGCTTGAACCCTTCCAAAGTTCTTCTTTAGATCTGTCACTTCAATAATCATTTGACACACCACCAATTTTTTATAATATACTCATTTTATTACTTCCGTTGTTTTTCTATAAAATAGAATCCTACTCCGCCAAAAATAATCGTTAAACCAAGTAATAGGCTATATGGCACAAGTAAATCATTTATAGCAACGCTACGTACAATGACGTCGGATAGCGATTCAATTCCATAACGGATTGGAATAAATCGACTAAACGCTAACAACCAAGGTTGTGTCACAAATTCGAGTGGCCAAAAGGCCCCACCTAACATAGCTGATGCTGTTGCAACGATGGGAATAACTGCCTGCAGTTGTTGTGGCGTTCTCACAACACTCACAAGCATAAGACCTAAAGCGACAATGCTGATTAAGAAAAAGCTTATTGAAAGCAGCAATAAACTATACTGTTCTCCGAATGAAAAACCGAGCCATTCAGTAAAAATCAAAAAGCTAACCCCAACCTGGATAAATCCTATAAGAAAATAATAAAGAAATAACCCACTATATATATTGAATTTAGAGACAGGAGATAACATCATCCGTTCCCAAGTCCCGTCCGTTTTTTGTTCAGCTATACTCATCATCTGAAACAAGACGGTATACATAACAAAATAAAGCGTCATTCCAACAATGACTTGCGCTTGAAATTCAATGGCACTCCCTGATGTATCACGTGATGTAACTTCAAGTGGAACAAAAGTCTCCAGCACATCTTCTGTTAAATCATTTGCCAGAAGCCATCTCACTTCCTGATACACTTCATTTAAGTATTGGTTTGTAAGCGGCTGAGAAAAGGATGATTGACCGACAATAAACTCGTACGTATCTTGTTCTAATTGAACCGCAAAGCTTAAACGGTTGTTCCTAATTAAACCTTCTACTGTTTCTTGGTCATTTATCTTAAAGTTAAAGTCATCCGTGCGATTTAATCGTTCAACAAGTTCTTCATATGCATGATTCGGCAAGTTTGTCGTGTACGTTTGAACCGTCACCCCTGGTGAAGATTGACCCTGCCCTAAAAAAGTCACAAATAATAGCGTTAACCCAAAGAAAGTTAAGACAACAAACGGTTGTTTAAACAGTCGTTTCCACTGCATCATAAAAATCGTCCACATTAACTTAACCTCCTTTTAGGAAATAACAACCAGCCAGCTATAAAGATAACAACACTCATCATCCCTATCCTTAACAGGAACGGTGTACTTTCTAGTAATGCATACCCTTGAGTCTGTTGGAGATAAACGGTCATCATTGCACCGTTTGGTGTCCAATTCCCAATTGTTCTAATTAATGGTGATATTTGTTCGACTTGGGTAAAGCTACCTCCTAAAAAGGCGAATAACGTCACCACAAGTCCGCTAAATATGCCAGAGACTGCATCGGTTGGCATCATCAAAGTAAGCGACGTCAGTAAAGCTGTCAATGCACCAATCACCATCGCATAGACAAACGTGACACCTGTAATTGTCAACCAGAAGTCACTAGACCTCCCACTAAATGTATCAAACAATAACTGGGATACACCAAATAAAATCCCCAGTTGCATAACCGCTAGCACATATCCACTGACTACCTTACTAAGTAAATAACGTACGGGCTTTTCTCCTGCTAACATCATTCGCATGAGTACATCATGTTTCTTTTCAATAAAGGCGTTTGAGCTAATAGATGACGCAACATACAAACTAAACATCATGGCCATCCCTATTGTGTAGTATTGAAAGGCCGAAACTTCTATCGTTGTGTCGACCGTTTTTATCTCACCTAAAGTCATAGGCTCAGGTTCTATTAGTGTATCACCCGTCACTGTTTGGATGCTCATAATTAAATTGTATTCTGAGGTAAAACGATGAAAGATTTGCTTTAACACATTTGATTGAATTCTCGTCTCATCTGCCACCTGCAATACAAGTGGCTGACTCGCCTTTTCTCCACCTAAAACTGATAAAGCTTGTGTTGTCAAACCATCTGGAATCACTAATACACCTTCAACGTCTTGATTGGCTAGCGCCTCTTCTGCTTTTGCTTTGGATAGTTGATGAAGGATGATTAACTCATCAGCTTCAAGTGTTGTTAAAACCTGCTGAATCTGACGATTCACCTGTATACTATCTATGATCTCTTCTGCTTGTTGAGCAGGAAGCCCTTGTTCAATCAACACCCCTGGGTCACTGTCACGTGCTGATGTTTCATCAACAACAGCTAGATGTATCGGATCAATACTGCCGCCACTTGTCATTAACCCTCCCAAGCTTAATCCAAGAATAGAAATTAAGACAAATGGCATCACAAGTAAAATTAAAATTTCTGACCGTGCTTTAGAGATGGTTAATATATCTTTTTTAATTAAATTAAACATAACGTACCCCCTAATCCCTAAGCTTTCTACCCGTCAAATGCAGAAATACATCTTCTAATGTTGGTGTTTGAATCGCTAAAACCGTCGGTTCTACTTGATGAATTTTTGCATAATCAAATAAATCGTTTAATAGTGATGGCCGTTTTTTCGCAATAACTTTATAACCTTGTTCTGACTCTGTCACTTTTAAAAATGTCGGATCTTGTACTAACGCATCTTTAAAGGCCGGCTTTTTCTGAGCCATTTCGATCCAGACTGTTTCTTCCTTTTCCATTAATGCTTGCAGTTCCTGCTTGGTTCCACTGGCGATGACTTTCCCATGGTCCATAATGTAAATCCGGTCACATAGTTTCTCTACTTCTTCCATATAATGCGATGTATAAAGGACCGTCATATGTTTGTCTTTATTGAGTTGGCGAATTAAGTCTAAGATATAACTTCGAGATTGCGGATCGATACCAACCGTAGGCTCATCCATAATTAAAACTTTGGGATCGTGCAGTAAACTAGCCGCAATATTTATCCGTCGCTTCATACCACCTGAATAATTTTTTACGCGGTCTTTTTTACGGTCGAATAAGCCAACAAGCTTTAAAACGTCATCTACTTTGCTCCTTAGCATTTTGCCTTTTAATCCATACAATCGTCCAAAGAATAAAAGGTTTTCATAAGCTGATAACTCTTCATATAACGCAATATCTTGTGGCACGATTCCTAAATCACGCCGCAATTGTTTTGGGTTTTTTAATGCATCAGAATTGTTATAAAGTACTTGACCTTTAGTCGGTGTAAGACCGGTCGACATCATTTGAATCGTCGTCGATTTTCCCGCACCATTTGGACCAAGCAAACCAACCGATTCTCCTTTATTCAATACAAAATCAACACCATCAACTGCCTTTAAGGCTTTAAAACTCTTTGATAACCCTATTACTTCCAACATACGCTCACCTCACCTAAGTTCGTTATTTTCAGATGCGAAGACACTGCGTGCTATAACAGATAAATCACACGTTCACTCTATCACAATAATAACACGTCAATTGCATGCAAAAAATAAGAATCTTCAATATTTTCTTTTTTTAAAGTAATCAAAAAAACAGCCCCAACATATTAGCTGTGGCTGTTTAACGTATTTTAGTCTGTTTAGAAATATTCCTTTTCAATCTTTCTGTCGCTTCTTACTGTGTCAATTGGGCGTACAATTTGTTCAATCTCTTCTCGCTTCTGCTCTAAAAATGGCGGTAGTGATAGTTTCTCACCTAGTGTCTCGTATGGCTCATCTCCTAAGAAACCCGGACCATCAGTAGCCCATTCAAAAAGAATTTGTGGTGCCACTCGCGCATAGAGCGACTCAAAGAAGAAACGATCAACATAGCCAGAGGTTCTAAATCCAAACTGGGGTAAGTAATCGATCCAGCCGTTGAGCGCTTCCCGGTCTTCTACTCTAAAAGCAACATGATGAATAGTCCCATACCCTTGACGTCCATCAGGCTTATTCGTGACATGGCGCACCAAAACCTGCGCCCCATTTCCTCCTTCTCCAACTTCAAATAAGTATTTTTCATCTGCTTGATCAATAAGTGTAAAACCAAGTACTTCGGTTAGTACTTTCTTAAAAAAGTCATATTTTTCAATAGTAATGTGAATCGGACCTAAACCAATAATTTGGTACGCATTTGGGACTGGACTGTTTGGCCACGGCGTTCCCCCTGCCACGCCAGTATTGTGTTCATCAGATATAAGCTGATAATACTGATCATCAAAATCAACAAAATTAATCACTTTCTTACCAAACTGTTTAACAATGCCTCCATGTTGTACATTATAGTGCTCAAAACGTTTTTCCCAGTAGCTAAGCGCTTCATCTGTCGGCACTCTAAAGGCGGTACGCTCAATTTCATTTGTCCCATGACGCCCTTTAGGAATGCCTTGAAAATCAAAGAACGTCATATCAGTACCTGCAGTCCCTTTATCATCTGTAAAGAAAAGGTGATACGTATTAATGTCGTCTTGATTAACTGTTTTTTTCACTAACCTCATGCCTAACACATACGTGAAAAACTGATAATTTTTTTCTGCACTGCTCGTAATAGCTGTTACGTGGTGAATACCTTTTAATGGTTGAACCATATGAACACGTCCTTTATTATTTTAAATTTATTCGTTCTTAAACAACTTAACTATTTTTTAACAAATTATCTTTAATTCGAGATAAATATACCATAATTGATGTGTTAACGTCAATAACTCTGCTTACACGTTTATTTCCCCTTCATTCGGGGTATAAACATTAACTAACACATAATATAAAATATGTTGTTTTCAAAATTTAACGAAAAGGTTGGCGAAAGACATGAACACGTTTAATAAACAAAAAGATTACTACCAAAGCGGGCAAACCAAACCTCTTAAGCATAGAATAGAAGCTTTAACTTATTTAAAATCAACCATTAAATCTCACGAAAAAGATATACTAGCAGCTTTATACAATGATTTACACAAATCTGAATTTGAGGCCTACATGACTGAAATAGGTATCCTCTATTCTGAGATTGACTATACCATTAAACATTTACAAAAGTGGGTGACGCCTAAAAAAGTAAAAACAGCTCTTACGCATATCGGAACAAAAGGGCATATTCATCATGATCCTTATGGTGTAACACTGATCATAGCACCTTGGAATTATCCATTCCAGCTCGCCATGGCGCCACTTATAGGTGCTATCGCCGGTGGTAATACCGCCATTATTAAACCATCAGAATTAACACCCTCTACATCAGCTATTATCGAGAAAATGATTGCACAGGCTTTTATACCTGAATTTATTGCCGTAAAACAAGGTGGCATAGATGTGTCGCAACAACTATTAGAGACGCCTTTTGACTATATATTCTTTACTGGAAGTGTAAACGTGGGGAAAATTGTTATGGAGAAAGCTAGTAAACACTTAACACCACATACGCTGGAACTTGGCGGAAAAAGCCCCGCGATTGTTCATGATGATGCCTCTTTAAAGTTAGCAGCAAAGCGCATTGCTTGGGGGAAATTCATTAATGCTGGTCAAACCTGTGTCGCGCCCGACTATGTTTATGTGCATAAAGATGTCGAGGACGCTTTCTTAACTTATTTAACCGAGGCCATCGAGGCATTATATTCCGATGATGCCTTGACGCATCCTGACTATACGCACATTGTCAGTGATAAGCACTTTGATCGTCTCTCTGAATTTTTGAATGATGGCACGCGTTTTTACGGCGGAGAAACAGATAAAACAACGCGTACGATTACACCGACGATTTTAACTAATGTTACGTGGGATATGCCTGTCATGAAAGAAGAAATTTTCGGTCCAATTCTTCCAGTCCTCACTTATGATCAATTAGATTTTATTATTCACGCTATTACTAAACAACCGAAGCCTTTAGCACTGTATCTCTTTACCGAAACAGACTATACGCGAGAAAAAATTATTCGTGATATCCCATTTGGCGGTGGATGTATAAATGATACTATCTACCATCTTGCGACACCTTACTTGCCGTTTGGTGGTGTTGGTCAGAGCGGAACCGGTCAATATCATGGGAAATATTCATTTGATACTTTCACACACCAAAAAAGCATCTTGAAACAATCGACAATGTTTGATATAAAATTGCGCTATCCCAATCAAAAATCCGGATTAAAGTGGGTGAAAAAACTATTGAAATAATCTTTTGCGGTCACTTGGAGTAACCTGACACAAACACCTTTACGGTAAGCATACGATCATTTTCCTCGTTTTAATAGTTGGCGTCTTATCTTATTGCTTGGTTTAGCATTTGTATTGTCATATTATAAATGCTCAAGTAACGATAAAATGGCATTGCATTATTAACACAAAAGGCGCCCCATCGCTTAAGATAGGGCGCCTGTTTATTCATCAAATAAATCTAATTTTTTCGTTTCAATCACCCTAGCTATCGTATCTGGTTCATGGTCTTTAAAGTAGGCAGGGTGTAGCCACTTCTCTTTTTGAACCATTTGTTTACCCGGATGATTTGTTGCTCGAAGGCGACAACTATAAATGATGGGGAAGTAATCCTCTAAGAATTTCCCTTCAGCGTGTGCCATCAACGCGATAAGTTGGAAACCAAGAAAAGATAGTCATATACTTCAGTGACGATTAATTGACAGTGACTCCAAACGGTGAGATGTTCAGATCCAGATACTCAATCCCGTGCTCTAGCCAGGCTTCTTTTACTTGTTTGACCGCTACTTTATCACTGACAAAGCCGATGCCACAATCGCCACCACCAGCACCTGACGTTTTAAAAGCCCCTGATTTTGCGCTATCAATTAATGTTGTGAGTATTTCTGTTTCAATCGGTACATCGATTTTTTCTTGGAGTGCTCTAAGTAGGTGACGATTGGCGCGAATACCTTCTAGTACGCCGGTTTGATTGTTGTCTTTAAAGCTTTCGCGTAAAGTTTCCACAATCGTATCCGTCTCGACTAAAAAGTATTGATAAGACGCGAAATCTGTTTCTTTTAATTGTTGGAAGCGTTCGATGAACGGTTTTGTCTGTGCTTCTTCTTTTGTCCAACCGACCATGAAATACAGACTCGTTGGGACAGTCAGCGGTTCAATTTGAAGGTGCGGCCAGTCCATTTGGACAAGGTCTTTTACTGGGACGTTGTTTGATAATGCGTCTGTTAAAAAGTCAAAATCAAAACTACGGTAATAGACGAGGCCTCCATAAACACTTGCCGCAATATCAGCACATGACCCATTGCCTTGGGCTTTAAAGTGGGCAATACTTGCCAGCTTAAAGACCGTTAACTTATCGACTGATTGCTTATCTCCACAATGAAGTAGTGCTTCAGTTAGTGCGACAACAAATGCGGCACTTGACCCAAGTCCATACTTCTTTCCATCGTCATGGTCAAGGTCACTTGTCACAAAAATATGCGCTGGTGTATCCCCTCCCTTATACTGATAGATCGTTTTCATCACCGATGCAAAGAAATGTAGACGGTCATCATGGACCGATAACTTAAACTTCTCACTGTCAAACCGCCAATTAATATCGGTTAGTCCGAGTTGTGGGAAATCAATACGATTCAACTTACTTGACTGAATATCAACTGATAAATAACGGTCAATAGCGGCCACAATACTTGGTTGATTTGGTGC
Source organism: Halolactibacillus alkaliphilus (assembly GCF_900115465.1). Taxonomy (GTDB): domain Bacteria; phylum Bacillota; class Bacilli; order Bacillales; family Amphibacillaceae; genus Halolactibacillus; species Halolactibacillus alkaliphilus. The sequence continues at coordinate 60,544 of NZ_FOWN01000011.1, read as the reverse complement.
GGTAATCGCATATTCACCTGCGATAAACAATTTTCCTGGTGCTTGAATAGTATAACGATGTGCGTTCATAAACGCTGCCCCCTTATTAATCGATATAACTGATACCTGGTCCAACACGACATGGATAAATCTCTTTCACCACATCGATTGATTTGAGTTTTTTCTCTATCTCTTTTTCTGCTTTAGGTGTCGTGATGACTTTGACATTTGGTCCAGCGTCGATTGTGAAGTAACATTCTAAACCTTTTTCACGCATCGCTTGGACTTCTTCCATGACTTTTAACGTGGCACTTTGCCAGTAAAGAAACGGTGGGTTTGCCCCAAGTGTTGTCGCATGCATCTTCAGTGCATTGTATTCTAAAATCTCGCCCATGCGAGTAAAGTCTTGATGTAAAATCGCGTCTTTTATATGTGTAAGGTCTTCACCAACTGTATCAAGCCAGCCTTGGTAAAAAGGTGAGGTTTCAACGGTACGTTTCATCCCTTCACGACTAAGGATTTTCTTTTGTTCGGTCGAGACTTCCACCGATAAGACAGAGACATCAAACGTGCCTTCTGGTAAGATTTGTTTCGCATAGGAATCAAGGCCATCTTCTCGCTCCCCCATCTGCCACTCAACAAAACCACCGTAAACAGACCGACTAGCAGAACCTGACCCTTGGCGGGCAAGGATCGATAATTCTTCTAATGTTGCCTCAGTTCCGGCCGCTTTTACTGACGCTGCGGCGAGTGCGCTAAACCCACTCGCTGATGACGCAAAGCCAGCTGCCGTTGGAACATGGTTGATGGACTCTACCCGGCAAAAACGCGTCTCACCAGTAAAGGTTCTAACTTTATCTAAAAATCGGCTAATTTTCATGCGTTCTGTTTCACTGACCGGTTGATTGTTCAAGGTGAACGTATCTTGGTCTAACGTTTCATCAAATTCTACTGACGTATCGGTATAGAACTGATCAAGGGTGATCGATAAACTACTATTCGTTGGCAAAAACAGTGTCTCATCACGCTTTCCCCAATATTTAATAAGAGCGATATTCGTGTGTGCACGTGCTGTTTTTTTCATCTGTTTTCACCCCATTCGTTAATTGGATATACCAGGTCTCTTTCGCACCCGCTTCAATCAAAACCTGTTCAACTTTCTGAGCGCTTTCTACTGAATCTGCTAAAGCAAACATACAGCCACCGCGTCCTCCACCGGTTAATTTCGCCCCAACAGCCCCACTATTTAGACTAATCTCTACATAGCGATTCAATCCGTCATCGCTTACACCTAAAGACGTTAAATGTCTATGTGCAGAGGTTAATATTTCCCCCAAGGCGGCTATGTCGCCTTGTTTTAGTCGGTCTCGAGCATCTCTTGTTAGAGTTTCTAATTGATTAAGTATCTTTTTGGTTTCCTGTGGTTTATCTATTAACCTTTTTTTTACCGAACTAACAGCTGCATGTGTATCACCAATTCGACCCGTATCAGCTACAATAATGTTAAGAGGTTCTTTTAACTCAATTGGCTCAACCTGCTGGTTTTTCACAAACCAGATCGGTTCATCGATAATGACAGCCTCTCGATCGATACCACTCGGCGTTCCGTGAGCGTATGTTTCTGATACGTCAACTAACTCACGTAACACAGGTAGTGAAAGCTCTTCCTCAAAGTAGTCAAAGATTCCCCGCGCTATACTAGCCGCAATTGAAGCACTCGATCCAAGTCCTCGACCAATAGGAATCGTTGATCTTAGTTGGATAGTAAAGTCTTTTACAGGCTGATTAACGTTCGCACATGCTGCTTTAATTACATGCTTTAGTCCTAATAATTTTTCTGGCAATTCTTCAAGCGTACCATTATAAAAGTGACTCACTAGCGTCACTGGACCTGAAGACTGTTCAATCTGCACGTCACTACATACTGATTCAAACGGAATGGCGATCGCTGGTTTTTCGTATACAACACTATGTTCACCAATTAATATAAGTTTACTATGTGCTAAGCCTACACCGAGGCGCTTTTTGTTTGTGACCATATTTGTCTCCTTTTTAATTGTCTAGTATTAGAATAGGCCGATAAGCCACGGCGCTGCATAAAGCACCATAAACTGCACACCGTAATTCATACCGAGTCGATGGAAGTAGCCAGCCACAATCGCAATAAGACCGACACCAAAGACGTTAAGCAACCCACCGTCCATAAAACTAAGTAACACAACTAAACCGATAAAAAGTGCTAGCAAAGCTTCATGCGGGATATATTTAAACACAACGTAACAAATCGATTCAGCGTATTTTACAATAATAAAATACGTAATTAAAATAGCCACTGCTGCACCTATTACCGTCGCCACTACAAACTCTGACATGGACAAAGCGTGGTGCATATTATACGTCTCATTAAAGACGGGTGGTGCGTTAAACAAAGCACCACCTGGACCAATAGCTACAGGTGAAAGTGGGACACCTAAAGCAATAAGGGGGATTAATGTTCCCGAAATATAAGCAGCATTGGTTAAGGCGTCCATACTACTAATCGCAAGACTGGCCTTTCTAATCGGATCTTTCACCCGACTAGAGATCACTTCACCTAATAGAATGGTAATGCCTACAGGACTAAGAATAAATAAAAAGGAACCAAACACACTTGATAATGTGCTCCATGTTAATTCTTCTTTTGAGAGTATCTTAAATGGATGAAGCCCCTTAATATGATGCTGATCACGCAACTTTACTTCCTTAGCATCGTGTTTTGGCACAGCTTGACGCTTTTTCGTATTAAATAACTCAAATAAAGTGAGTAACACTGGACCAATAGTGATCCCTAAGAAAAACGACGTGAACACTGTTTCATTCTCCGGTACAACACCGACTGACCAGTATAGTTCGCGTAAGCCCTGAATCACTATAGCCAAAGGGAGAATCGCGAGTAAACTCACTATCCTTTCCCGTGACATAAGGGCTAAAAAAATGGCGCCAAAGAAAAATAACGGGTTAGCATAAGTTCTTACCGCATCCGCAAATGGCAATAATTGCTGGGCTAACAATAAGCTCAACGGCACACTGATCAATGTGCCAATAACCGAGCCTGATGCCATCTTTCTAATGGCCAAATCAGCCCGGTTGTGTTTTTTTAATACAAGCGCATGTTCCACCATCGGCGCTGCCATAACACCGCCTGGAATACCAGCAACCGCTACGGGAATAGAGTCAGTTAATTTCTTAGCAACAATTGCGCTAATGAAAAAAGTAAGTATAATTATTGGCGATAGACCGGTCAAGACCAACACGAGCGTCACTGGTGCTAAGACAGCCGTTTCATCTGTTCCTGGCGCAATACCAATTAATGTGTATAAAAGCGCACCTGCCACAGCTGCAATTAAAAGTTGCATAAGGAGAAAGACATCCATTTACTTGTCCTCCTTACTTTTAATAAGCGTTACCGTCCGTTTAGGTTTGATTAAAAATACACTTAAACCAAAACCAAAAAGAGCACCAATGAGTCCGAATATAAGTGGAAACGGGGGTCTTTCAGGTGCTAATGCGTATAAAATCATCGTAAATGATACCGTGATGATAACTGAGATAACTAAATCGGGAATCGCAATGACATCTTCCCATACCTCAATAAATACTTTTTTTGTTTCATTTGATGGATTTGTGGTCATAAAAAGTTCCCTTCCTAAAAAAGACTCACACTGCAGTAAATTATAAGTGAATGTGACAGTTGATTCAATATATACCGTGATTTTTACTATATTCATACCTTAATCATACGAAATTTCTCATCAAAATGATATAAATTTGTTCCAATTTGGCAATGAAGAATGTTAGTATTCCCTTTTTAAAAAAATACACGCCCAATAATCGATGCGATGATATTTTATGAGTAAACACTTATTACCTGCTATTTAAAGTTGTTCTCGCTTTCTTAAATGTACATGGCTATACCACTTGTTTTATGTGTGTTTACTCTTTTTTATTTTTTGAAAATCGTGTTATGATAAGACAATAGGCAAATACATGCCTAGCGGTACACTCTGTGTATTAAAGCGAGGTATCATTCCAAGGAGGAAGATGACATGAAAAAAACTTTAACACTTGCAGGATCAGATTCTAGCGGTGGCGCTGGAATTCAAGCAGATTTAAAAACATTTCAAGAACATAACGTCTATGGTATGACTGCCATTACGTCTATTGTGGCGATGAAGCCTGAGACATGGGCGCATGACGTTACCGCGATTGATGTCACTATCGTCGAAAAACAATTAGATACGATTTTATCTGTTGGTATTGATGCAATGAAGACAGGGATGTTAGGTTCTGTTGATATAATTAAACTTGGGGCAAAAAAAATAAAAGAACACGGCATCGACCTTGTGGTTATTGACCCGGTGATGGTATGTAAGGGTGAGAACGAAGTATTACAGCCTGAAAATACTGACGCGATGCGCGAGTTACTATTACCCCTTGCAACAGTAACAACACCAAACTTATTTGAAGCAAGCCAACTAGCACAAATGGATCCAATCCAAACATTAGATGAGATGAAAGAAGCTGCTCAAAAAATTGTTGATCTAGGCGCGAAAAGTGTCGTCATTAAAGGTGGCAAAGCTTTTATGAATAAAGAAGCGATTGACCTATTCTATGATGGTCATGAATTTGTTGTGTTAGAAAAAGAAAAACTCCAAACAAGCTATAATCACGGGGCAGGTTGTACGTTTGCGGCAGCAATCACCTCAAACTTAGCCAATGGTGACTCCGTAAAAGAAGCCGTCACTAAAGCAAAAGATTTCGTTCATGCAGCCATCACGCACGGTTTTAAATTAAATGACTTTGTCGGTCCTGTCATGCACGGGGCTTACAATCAAAAATAGGCACTCAACCAAAAGAATAGTCAAACCAAAGTCACTGCCTCGCAGTGGCTTTTTACTTATACCTAGACAATGTGAACAGTTCTGATTTCACCAGTTGAACTTACGTCCTCTAATACGGCTTAAAGTTCACCTAAAGATTAAAAACCAAGTCACTTTCGACTTGGTTTTTATCCACTATGACACCTATGCTCGTTGTCATTATTTCAATAAATCTTTCACAAATGCTTTGGGTTGATTATTCTCATCAAAAAGAAATGGCCAGTTTTTACGCCCTCTGACAGGGAAATCATCTAGCCACGTATAGCGATCAGATACACCCCAAAACGTTACCGCATGAATGACTGAGGCATGTTTTTTAAAGAGATCGAAGAAAGCTTTGTAGCGTTCGCCTTGCTTTTCTAACATCGCTGCTGTTGGTGCCGTTAAGTCGGTGCGCTGATCATCAAACTTAAACATGGATACATCCATTTCAGTGATATGAATTAAAACGTCACATTCACTGTAACGAAGGATAGCTTGTTCAATATCATCCAAATGCGGCTCATAGAGATTCCAATGCGCCTGCATACCCATGCTGTGAATCGGTACCCCACGCGCTTTCATACCTGAAATAAGCGCATAGATTTTCTCTCGTTTTTCTGGGTTTGATTCATTGTAATCATTGTAAAACAGTAACGCACCCGGGTCCGCCGCATGAGCATATTGAAATGCATAATCAATAAAGTCTTCCCCGATAATCGATAACCATTTAGACGGTCTAAAGAAAACACCCGCTTCATCAGAAATGGCTTCATTGACAACATCCCAGGCATAAATTTCGCCCTTATATCTACCGACAACGGTATCAATATGATCTTTCATGCGCTCAAGTAACACCTCACGCGACACATCGTTTCCCTCATCATCTTGAAAGAACCAATCCGGTGTTTGATTATGCCACACTAACGTATGTCCTCTTAGGCCCATTTCGTTCGCTTTCGCAAAACTTAAAAAGGCATCACTCACATCGAAGTTATACTGATCAGGTTCTGGGTGAATTTCTTCAAACTTCATTTCATTTTCAGCCGTAATAGAGTTAAATGTTTGTTTTAATAAGTCTTGATCAGCTTTAATCGTCTCTTCGTTAATCGCCGCTCCAATCAAAAAGTCGGAGCGAAAATAATCCTTTAATGTCGTCATCTCTATCGCTCCTTTATTAGCGGAAGGCCGCTAAGTCATGACTGATTGTTTTTGTTTGATTATAAACTTGTTGATATAAGCTAAACAATTGTTGATAGGCTTGTTTATTCTCCTCAACCGGTTGATAGCTCTTCCCGTAATGAACAAAGGTCTTTGCACAGCTCTTAAGGTCAGTAAACCAGCCTGTGCCAACAGCCGCTAGAATCGCTGCCCCCATTCCAGGTCCTTGTTCATTTTGAAGCGTCACTACTTCCGCATCAAAGACATCGGCTTGAATTTGAAGCCATAAGTCACTCTTAGCTCCGCCGCCACTGGCAACGACTTTATTAATCGTTTTACCTTTCGCACGGAAAATATGCACCGACTCATTTAAACTAAACGTAATTCCTTCAATCACCGCTCGGGCAAAGTCTCCCCGCGTATGACTGGCATGCGCTCCTATAAAGCTTGCGCGAATTTGACTATCTGGATAAGGTGTTCTTTCCCCAACAATATACGGGGTGTATAATAAGCCTTTGGCGCCAACTGTTGATGCATGTGCTTCTGCGACAAGTTCTTCAAAGCTAATCTCTTTAGCGAACGTGTCTTTAAACCAACTTAGGCTATAGCCAGCCGCAAGGGTGACGCCCATTGTGTAATAAGCTTCTGGGTCCCCGTGGTTAAAGTAGTGGACTTGACCAGCAAAGTCTTTATCGCCTGTTTCTTCATATGATAAAACAACACCCGACGTTCCGGTACTCGCAAGCGTTAAACCATCTTGCAGGATTCCTGCGCCAATCGCACCACACGCATTATCAGCACCACCGGCAAAAACTTGGCAATCCGTTGATAGGCCTGTTTCTGACGCAACCTCTTCTCGTACTGTACCGGTATGATCATACGAGCCAACAAGCGCCGGGCAAAGGTTAATATCGACGCCTGTTTTTTCACACATGATTGTACTCCACGCTTTTTTCTCAACGTTTAAGAGTAACGTTCCTGCCGCATCAGAATAATCCATTGATACGTCACCACTGATACGGTAACGCACATAGTCTTTTGGTAATAAGAAGACATCTGCTTGTTCGAAAATATCTGGTTCATGTTTTTTCACCCATAAAATTTTAGGTAGCGTGAAGCCTTCAAGGGCAGGATTTTTCGTTTCACTATGCAGGGTCTCAATCCCTACCATCGCTTCAATCTCACGACATTCTTCAGTTGTTCTTGTATCATTCCATAAAATCGCGCGTCTGAGTGGTTTTTTGTCTTTATCTAATAAGACAAGCCCGTGCATTTGACCAGAAAAACTCATCCCTTTAATCGCCGTGTTATCTTCTAATTTATCCGTTAGGATTTTAATCGCTGTTTTAGTCGCTTTAACCCAATCTTCTGGGTCTTGTTCACTGTAGCCTGGTTGGTCATGATACAGCGGATAACTTTCTGATGCCTCGTCAACGACGTCACCTATTTTTGACACTAATAACACTTTAACGGCACTTGTTCCTAAGTCAACGCCTAATACATATTCCATTGTTTTTCGCCTCCATATAAATCATGCGAATGGCGCAGGGGGATGCACAATTCGCATGATAGGTTTGTGTTCTATTCAACTAGTTAGGATAGGATGTTAAACGTTTATTCCGTTTATAGCTATTCATTAGATATTTAATAGATATTGGTTCATCTTCGCCTTAATTTTTTCAACTTGACCCGACTTAAGATCAATATCTTTAATATCTAAAGCATGTGCTTCAAGAGCAGCTAAGCTTGTTTTACCATCAATGATGTCTTTACCAATACCTGTTTCAAATGTTTGGTAACGATCTTTCACGATATTTTCAAAGAAGTTATCGTCAATCATCTTCTGAGCCACACGTAAGCCGACCGCAAAAGCATCCATACCCGCAATATGTGCGTGGAAGAGATCTTCTGTGTCAAATGATCCACGACGTACTTTCGCATCAAAGTTTAAACCACCGCGACCAAGTCCACCGTTTTTAAGGATTTCATACATCGCAAGTGTTGTCGTATAGAGATCAGTTGGAAATTCATCTGTATCCCAACCAAGTAATAAGTCACCTTGGTTCGCATCCACAGATCCTAACATTCCCGCTTCACGTGCCACACGTAATTCATGCTCAAATGTGTGACCTGCGAGCGTTGCGTGGTTTGCTTCAATATTAAACTTGAAGTGATCTTGAAGATCATATTCACGTAAGAAAGCCATCGCTGTTGCCACATCAAAGTCATATTGGTGTGTCGTTGGTTCTTTTGGTTTTGGTTCAATTAAGAATTGTGCATCAAAGCCAATCTCATTCGCATAGTCTTTCGCCATATGGTAAAGGTTTGCTAAGTTTTGTTGTTCGAGCTTCATGTTTGTATTCAGTAATGATTCGTACCCTTCTCGACCACCCCAGAAAACATAGTTTTCGGAGCCGAGTTCTTTCCCGACTTCTAAACCTTTTTTGATTTTACCCGCTGCATATGCATAAACATCTGCGTTTGTTGCAGTCCCAGCACCATGTGTCCAGCGCGGGTTGGTGAAATTGTTAGCTGTGTTCCACAAAAGTTTTGTCTTACTGTCTTTCATGTAGTCTTTTACCATCGCAACAATTTCATCTAAGTTTTTGTTTGTTTCACGCAATGTATCACCTTCTGGTGAAATATCCACATCGTGGAAGCAGAAAAATGGGACATTCATTTTTTCAAAGAATTCAAAAGCTGCTTCAACACGCGCTTTCGCCAAATCCATGCCTTTTAAATGATCCCAAGGACGTTTCGCTGTACCAGCACCGAATGGATCCCCACCGTCACCTGTGAATGTGTGCCAGTAAGCAATACCGTAGCGAAGTATTTCTTCCATCGTCTTACCACCGATTTTTTCTTCGGGATTATAGAATTTAAATGCATATGGATTGTCTGAGTGACGTCCTTCGTACTTTACTTTACTGATTTGATCAAAATAAGCCATGTGTAATAGCCTCCCTGTATTTTTCATTTTCGATACTTGTATTCTAACACGTTTAACTTAGTTAGTCTATTGAATATACAAAGTTTATTTAAACTTTTTTTAACGCTTACATTATTCTTATATCAATCGTTAGCCAAATACGGTATCACACACCCGAATACGCCATAAAGCCACCATCGACAGGCACACTAATACCGGTCACAAAACCACTGTAGTTTTTATCCGCAAGCCAGAGTAATGTCCCGAGTAAGTCATCCACCTCACCAAGCCGCTTCATCGGTGTTTGTGAGAGAATCTTTTCTGTTCGCTTTGTAAATGATCCGTCTTCATTCGTTAAAAGCGTCCGGTTTTGTTCGGTTAAGAAAAACCCAGGTGCGATGGCGTTGACGCGAATACCGGTCTCACCAAAATGCACCGCCATCCACTGGGTAAAGTTATCAATCCCAGCTTTCGCTGCTGAATAGGCTGGTACTTTTGTCATTGGTGACGGCGCACTCATCGACGACATATTAATAATCGAGCCTTCTGTTTTGATTAATTCATCGGTAAACACTTGTGAGGGAATCAAGGTACCCATTAAATTTAACCGAAAGACAAAATCAAAGCCTTCCGTCGTTAAGTCAAAGAAGCTTCTGACCGCATCATCGGTCACATCTTCCTTCCGATACGTTTCATTCATCGTTGAGCCTTCTGGATGATTACCACCAGCACCATTAATTAAGAGATCAACTTGACCAAATGCTTGTAAGACCTCTTTTTTTGCTGCTTCAACAGCCTCGCGATGAGTCACATCACAAAAAACAGAAATCGACTCACCACCCGCTTTCTTAATCTCATCTGCCACTATATCACCCGGTTCTTTCGGGTAATTCAGTACCGCGATCTTCATCCCTTGACGTCCAAGGACGCGAGCCATATTACCGCATAGTACTCCGCCGCCACCTGTCACAACTGCGACTTTTCCTTTTAAGGCGCGATGTTTTTCTAACATGTCTTCCCCTCCTCTAAACTATCCCAAATGCCGGTCATATACATCGCCCCAAGGGCCCGGTCATATAACCCGTAACCGGGGCGCGCTTCTTCGCCCCAAATCATCCGGCCATGATCTGGTCTCACGTAACCATCATATTGATATTGGTGCAGTAACTTTATTAATCCCACCACATCAACCGATCCGGACTTATCATAATGACTCACTTCGTGAAAGTTACCTTCTCCGGTATGGATAATATTACGAATATGCACAAACGGTATCCGGTCTTGTTTTAGACAATACTCCGCTATGTCTAATAAATCATTGTCTTGTCTCGCACCAAGTGACCCGGTACAGAACGTCACACCATTTTCTTTCTCCGGTACCGCCTCTAGTAACCGCTCGATATCTTGTTTATTTTTTAAAATGCGCGGTAACCCGAAAACAGACCAAGGCGGATCATCCGGATGAATCGCCATTTTTATCCCGGTCTCCTTTAACGTTGGCATGATTGACTCTAAAAAGTAGACTAAGTGATGAAATAAATCTGTTTCAGTGACTGTCTCGTACTGTTTAAATAACTGTTCAATATCAGCTAAGCGCTCGGCCTCCCAGCCCGGCATCTGATAACTACCTGAATCATCTTTCATCCTCTTGATCATCTCATCTGGTGTGACACCATCGATGAAGTCACGTTCATAGCTTAAGACCGTTGAACCATCTTCAAGTGGAAAAGCGAGTGACGATCGGGTCCAGTCAAAAATCGGCATAAAGTTGTAACAAATCACTTTCACGCCATATTCAGCTAAATTCTTAATTGTTTGTTTGTAGTTGTCAATGTACACCTCACGCGTTGGTAAGCCGAGCTTAATTTCTTCATGTATATTGACACTCTCAATCACTTCTACCGGTAAGCCGGCACATTTTGCTTTTTTAATCATCGGTTCAATCTTTTCTTTTTCCCATACATCACCCACTGGTACATCATACAACGCACCGACAACACCAGAAATACCAGGGACTTGCTTCATATACTGAAGCGGGATGGTATCAGCGGTATAAAACCACCGTAACGTCATTTTCATTTACTTCACCTCTTACGCATAAATTTTTCTCCCGTGTATATCATCAATGCCTGATTTACGATAGAAGTAAGTATTGACAATGTCACGCCACTCTTTCGCCATATAAAGTTGATGATTGAGGCGTTCCATGACTGATTCGAAACGCGCGTCATCAATCAAAGTACGGAGCGTGGTAAAGCGCGCTATCATTTCTTCCACTTCCTCTACCCCTTTAAAGTGGGTATCATAAATATGTTGAATCACTGTTTTACCACTATGGAGTTTATGCGTATACGGTACATGATGGAAGAACAGTAACAGTTCATCCGGACACGTGGTGACATCGTTATAGCATTCAAAGTTTTCCTTATGATACTGCGTGCTATATCCGCTACCTGTTTCTTTCGTTCGGTCAACACCAACACCGTCTCGGTCTGCAAAGTGATACGTTCCCCAATTATCGTACTCATAGCCATCAATATTTGGTCCGTAGTGATGCGAAATATTGACCATCCAACCAATTCCAAGTGGAGACGTATAATTTTCATACGTTTCCCATGACGGGATGACAATGTTCAGTAATGTTTGAACCAATGCTTCATCATGACCGAAGGTTTGTTTGATCCACTCTAAGGCAATCGCTTCAGCCGAAAGATCCGGATTCCAAATCATGCGGCCATAACCGTAAAGATTCAGCTGAGCCATTAAGTGACCCGTCCAGTTAACATCAATACCCACGTTTGATACAGAGACAATCCCGCTATGTTTTTGATTTAATACTTTACCAGAAACAAGGTCCTTCACCCGTGTGTCTTCACCTTTCTGATACGTATCAAAGTTAAGTACTTCCTTCCACTGCGGGACGAGGTAAACGAGATGTTTTTGTTGGCCAAGATATTCCTGGGCGATTTGAAACTCGAGTAAATAGTTTGTTTTTTCTAAGCCACCAATCAGTGGTGAGACCGGTTCGCGGACTTGGAAATCCATCGGACCATTTTTAATTTGTAAAATCACATTATCTAAAAACTCGCCGTCAAGCGGTAAGAAGTGATCATACGCAGCCCGGGCTCGGTCTGTTTGGCGGTCACGCCAGTCTTGTTTACAGTTATACACAAAACAACGCCAAATAACTTTCCCACCATAAGGTGCGAGTGCTTCCGCCAGCATGTTTGCCCCTTCAGCATGGTTTCTGCCATACGTAAATGGCCCTGGACGGTTTTCTGAGTCGGCTTTCACTAAAAAACCACCAAAGTGCGGCATGTTATCATAAATGACTTTAGCGCGGTCTTTCCAAAACGCTTTAACATCTTCATCAAGCGGATCTGCGGTTGTTAAACCTTTTTCCATTGGCGCTGCATAGTTAATGCTTAAATAGAGATCAATCCCATACATACTAAATATATCAGCCGTTTGTTTGACATCAGCTAAATAACGATCAAAAATTAAGTCGGTCTCATTCTCGTGCACATTCACATTGTTGATACTGATCGCATTAATGCCGGTAGAACTGAGTAGCCTCGCATAATCTTTTACACGTGTACGGTCTTTAATAAATTGATACTGATCATAAAAGAACGACTTGCCCGCATAACCACGTTCAACTTCACCATTCATGTCATCCCATTGATTGATCATTCTCATCGGGTTTTTAGGCGCTTCTTTCACCCCAAACTGCTCAAGTGGTGTTTTAAGTTGGATCTGCCTTAATAAATGGTACACCCCGTAGAGCACACCTCGATCATCCCCTGCTGATAAATAGAGTTGTGACTTATCATATGTAATATGAAACGTCTCTTTTCCTTGAGTGTCCTCTATCGTAATATGTAAACCATTTTGGTTCGATTGTGTTGTAATTGCTGGTTGAAAGGCGCACATTTCTTTTAAGCCTAGCGATAATTCTGATAGTGCGGCATCAATAATGATGGATGTTTCTTTTACTGTCACAACTGACAGCACAGCTTCTATTTGTTGTTTGTATTCCTCATCTTTAACCGGACAATATTGTAACCAGGCCCGATAACTTAAGACGTCTTGTTCTGTTAATTGATCAATTAATCTTTCGTTATTCCTTAACGGCATTTCTGTCATCCTTTCTATAAAAGAAGCGTACCAACTGTTCATCGGTACGCTTTTCGTTTTTTTATAAATTAACCTTTCACGCCACCAATCGTTAATCCTTTAACAAAGTATTTCTGTAAGAATGGGTAGACCATAATAATCGGAACGGATACAACGACCGTCATCGCTGCCCGAACAGATTGTGGTGTGACGACATCAACGACCCCACCTTGAGCATTCGCGAATTGACTGGCTGCCCCAGCACCTGAACCAAAGGCCGCATTAGAATTACTAAGTACTTTCATGAGTTCGTACTGCAATGTACTCAGCTCTGGTATCGATGAATTATAGATAAAAACATCAAACCATTGATTCCATTGACCAACCGCAACAAATAGTGATACGGTGGCGATGACTGGTAGTGAAAGTGGTAAGGCAATTTTAAAGAATTGGGTAAACTCACCTGCACCGTCCATTCTTGCTGATTCAAACAGTGTTTCAGGTAAGCCTTCAATAAATGACCGAATGACAATGATATTAAACACGCCAATTAATGTTGGTAAAATATAGACCCAAAAAGAGCCGATTAGATTTAAATCACGGTGTAATAAATACGTTGGAATAAGTCCAGCATTCATATACATCGTTAAAACAAACGCGATAGTTACAAATTTCTTTAAGAAAAAGTGCGGACGTGAAATTGTATAAGCGACCATCGCTGATGCCATAACCCCAAGCCCTGTTCCAATCACTGTCCGAAGGACAGACGTGACAGCCGAACGCATAATTGTGGCCTCAGTAAAGACGTGCTCATAGTTATACCAAGTGAAGACGCGCGGTATAAGACGAATACCACCTTTAACGGTATCTGTTGATGCATTAAGTGAAATGGCAACGGTATTAAGTAGTGGATACAGCATCACAATCACAAGAAGGATCATGAATATTACGTTGATCGTATCAAAGATTAAATCATCGACACTACGGCGTTTTCCTTTTAAACGGTTAATCAGTTGCATAAGATCCCTCCTTTAGAATAAGCGTGCTTCGCCAAGTTTATGAGCCACTTTGTTAGCCGCGAATAAGAAAATAAATGAGATAACAGTTTTAAACATCCCCGCAGCTGTGGCCAATGAGAAGTTAGCTTGCCTTAAACCATAGCGTAAAACAAATATATCTAAGTTCTCAGCATAGTCCATGTTCATTGGATTCATCAGTAAGTACTGTGCTTCAAAACCTGACTCTAAGATGTAGCCAATGTTCATAATCATTAAAATAACAACGACTGGTTTAATACCAGGTAATGTAATATAGAAAATCCGTTGGAGACGTGTTGCCCCATCAATCTCAGCCGCTTCATATTGTTCTTGATCAATCATCGTGATAGCCGCAAGATAGATAATTGAGTTCCAACCAACACTTTTCCATACTTCAGATGCCCCAAGTAAACCCCAGAAATATTGCCCAACACCTAAGAACATAATTGGCTCATCAATAATACCTAAATTCATAAGTAAAATATTAATGATTCCGTCATCAACAGAAAGTGCTGATGATACTAAACCAGCTACAACTACCCAACTAAGGAAGTGGGGCATATAACTGATTGTTTGGACAATCCGCTTGAAGCCTACGTTACGTAACTCGTTTAGTAAAATAGCTAGTGTAATTGCTGTAACAAAACCTAATACAAGGTTAATCATACTCATAGCAAGTGTATTACGCATGACTTGTAAGAAGCGATCGTCTTGGAATAAGAACTTAAATTGATCAAATCCGACAAATTCCGATTCTTGAAACCCTCGAGCTGGCTTATAGTCTTGAAATGCCATCAACCAACCTGACAATGGTAAATATTTAAAAATAAATAACCAAATTAAAAATGGCATACTCATGAGTAACAATTCTTTTTGTTCAATACTTTTTCTTACAAAGTATCGCAAGCCTTTTTGTGCCTTTATCTTTGGTTTATTTTTAACAATTGTGCCTGCTACATTGGCTGCATCTGCCATAATGTTTTCCTCCTTTTTTTACCTTAATTTAGAACAGTAAACCGCCAGATCAACAGCACGTCTAATAAATTAAACTGCTTACTCATCCTTTAGCATGTCAATCCCGTTTACTCTTCTAAACTAAGTGCTAGTTATCGGGATAAACAGTGTGTCGTTTTTATTCATGTTGTAGTATGAAGAGAATCAAAGGGTGAGTGTTACTCACCCTTTGATTCATGTTTAGTTACGGTACTGCCAGTTACCTTCTAAACGTGCTTTTATTGTTTCAGTAAAGAAGTTTTCATATGTTTCCAAACCATCAAGTGAACGGTATTCATCAACAAATTTATTCCACTCAGCTTCAAAGTTATCTGGATTTGCAAGTACAATCTGAGGGTAGTAGCGTTTTTGTAATTCTTCTGCACGTGTAGCAAATAACGCAACATCTGATCCTTGTTCGATATTTGCACTCCATGCCGGGTACCATGGGCGATCTTCTGGTTGACTAAATAGTTCAGCAAACGTACTTAATCCATAGGCATCGAGGTATTCACGATCATCATCATCGTATGTTTCAAGCGCTACTTCTGGCTGACGACGCGCTTCTACCGCATTACCATCTGAGAAGGTTCCATTAACACGTGGCCAGTTCCACTCGAATAACGTCATACCAAAGTTTTTACGTTCGTCTTGGTTTGCAACAAGTTCAACTTGTTCTGGTGTTTGATAGAAGCGGCCTTCTTCATTTACTGTATAATGACGGCCCTCTTCACCCCACATCACAAGTCTTTGCATGTCTTCTTGAATTAATTTATCCCAGTACTGAATAATACGCTCAGGGTTTTCTGCATTAACAGTAATACCTACCCCACGGTTTTGAGTGAACGCTGCTGGTTCTAAGTACTGATCTTTAATGCCTTCTTCTAATACAACAGGTAGTGCCATAAATTCTCTATCTGGGTTACCTGCTTCTTCTAATGTTTGGCGAGCAGTACCCCATTGCCAGCCATATCCGAAAAAGCCAAGTACACGACCTGAAGATATTTTTGCTAAGAAATCATCATTGTTCATAACAAACATTTCTTGGTCTAAATAACCTTCTGCATTTAGTTCATTTAAAGCTTTAAGATAAGCTTTTGCCTCGTCCTTATCGGCATACACTGTTGCTTCATGAGTATCCATATCAATTTGGACAGAACCATCGTTAGGGAAACCAGCTAAGTGGTTAGGTGTATTTGAAAAAGTAAAGAAGCTTGTATCATAAGTTAATCCTGTAAATGGTACAGTTCTAGCACCATCTATTTCCGGATTTTTATCCGCATAATCTTTAATTAACGCTAAATATTCATCAAGTGTATTGATTTCTGGGAATCCTGCATCTTTTAAGACACCTCGTTGAATCCAGAACGCACCTTGATCAATATTCGGATTGGGAACATGTTCATTAATCGTTGGACCTAACGGTAGATAGTAAATGTTTCCATCCGGCATTGTAAAACGATCAATGTATTCGCTATACATAGCTAAAATATTTTGACCGTGTTCTTCAAGCAAATCATTTAATGGAATAAACGCTTGAGCATCTAACATCATTTCAATCGCATGGTCAGGAACGACAACGTCAGGATACTGTCCACCGGCAACCATAACGCCGATTTTCTCCATTAAATCGCCCACAAGGTATTCTGTTTGGAAGTTAACGCCCGTTTCATCTTCAAGCATCTTACCAATTTCAGTTTCATTTGCGTTAATATCATCACCGGCTGTACCAATAAAGTAATGATACGTCACAGGTTCATTCGATGTTTCACCTGAACTTGCATCATCTGACGATCCAGAATCATCGCCAGCAGACGAGTCAGAATCATTGCCTCCACATGCCATCAGGAAAATAAATAAACTGGATAAAATTAATGCGAGTAATGCTTTCTTTTTAAACACTTGACTAACCCCTTTCAACTTTTACTTTTATTCGCCTTCTTTGAAAGCACTTTCATTATATCCCGGGCGTGGATGAAACTCACCAGGACAAACTATAGCTCAAAACTATAAAAACTTTACATGAACACGCTTACAGTTCCGCTAACTTTAGCTATAAGATAAGCAGACTAAAGGTCTTATACTATCACTTAGCTTATCACTCACAAAGTTTAGTTCTTTTCAAAAGAACTAAAGACCTGACTATCTTTAATGGGTAAAGTTAAAGTCACACCATTGGTGTGACTCACTCTGACACTTTTAAATAAGCTTGCAATTTCGAATCCTGCTCCGGTATATCAATCGTTACCGTTGTACCGATTTCCTCCTCACTTTCAATTTTCATCCTGAATTGATCTTTATAGTATAACTTTAATCGATAATAGACATTTTCAATGCCCACACTGTCACCCATAGACGCCCCTTCGGTCATATTTTTTCTCAAACTCTCCAGTCGCTCCTCAGGAATACCAACACCATTGTCTTCAATAACAAAACGGATACCTAACACTGTTTTTGAAATGGTAATTGTTATCTCACCCGTTCCCTTTTTAGGTTCAATCCCATGAAGCGAAGCATTCTCAACAAAAGGTAAAAAACTTAAGTTAGGAATTTCAAAATCAGCTAAAGCCTCATCTACATAGACTTTGTAGCGCAAACGCTCACCAAACCTATAGCTCTGAATCTCTAAAAAAGCATAAATAAGGCGCACTTCATCTAAAATCGTCACCCAATTACTTCCCCATTTGAGTGCATTTCTAAAAATTCCCGCCATATTTTCTATCATCATTGCCGTTTCATCCTCATTTTTCATCACGCTGCGCATGCGAATCGTTTCCAGCGCGTTAAACAAGAAATGTGGGTTGATTTGACTCTGGAGTGCACTGAGTTGGGCTTCTTTCTCCCTTAACTCTAACTCTTTTTTCTCCAGATTCGCTTTGAACACTTCATTGAATAGTTGATTCATTTTGCGTGTCATCCGATTTATTTGTGTCGCCAGTTGGCCAATTTCATCTTTAGATTTCACGTGTGGATATTCAGCAAAATCCTTCTTCGCAATATGTTTCGTATGATCAAGAATATTATTTAATCGCGTATGAAATGAGCGTGACAAATAAATAATAAGAAAAGCCGGCAAAGTAAAATTCATTAACCCGAGTAATAAAATATAGGTCGTTGAATCAGCTAATTCATTTTTATAAATCGCTTCATCTACAACCGTTACAATTGACCAATCTTCTACATACTGATCTAAAAAGTGTTGACTCGAAATATAACTATCGCTAGACTGTGCCATATCAATAAAATATTCTCCAGCTAAATAATCAGTATCTGTCGCATAAAGGATGCGATCTTCACTATCTAACAAATAGACATGGCCTTGAATAGAGGCATTATGCAAGGCATCTTTTAACATACGTTCATCAAGCCTGAAGTGGACAACATGTAAATACTTGGTGTACAGTGAAAAATAATTCAGTTTACGATAGACATCTAATGAGACGCCCTCTTCCTCCATTGAAACAATGATTTGAGGGGTACCGTCATGTTCTAATGTTTTATACCATAAAGGGATTCCTTGATTGCCACCTAACTCATTGACACCACCCGCATAAAGCATCGTTGGATTCGTTGTGTAAAATTGAATGTCTTGAACGGCGTTATATAAGGGAATCGTTTTTCGATATTGATGAACCACTTGAGTATAGCCTTGAATGTAATCAACCAAGTCGATATAAGTCATATCAAAAAAGTCATACAATCGCATGTCCATATACAAGGTAGTTGATAACCCAAGGGCTTGATCAATCAACTGTTTGACGTTGTCTTTTGTTTCTTCTGTCATCAAATCAACGTCTCGCCTCTTCTGCTTAATAAAATTATCACTTGTCGTTTGGTAAAAGACAATATTAGAGATGATAATAGGTAACAGGACAGTAATCATATAAACAATCAGTAACTTATTACGTATTTTTAAATCATTAAATGATTGCCATATTTTCTTCATCGATCATCCCTCTTTGCCTTATTTCTCATGAAGTCGTTGATTCTTTTAAGTATGTGCGTGTCGTTTCAGAGACAAGCAAGGCCTCATCTCGATCTTCAAGTTGCATTTGTTTGTACTGTAGCCTTTTTACCACGAGTTGTAGTTGCCCAATGATGAGAAAACTAAAAAGTGATACGGATAAAAACGGGATCATGCCAGGTACTAGATACAATACAGCCATTAAAGCTAGTATTGAGACTATGAGGAGGATCAAAGAAAGCGGTGCTGCTAGTGCTAAAATGACACTGTTTTTTACTACCGCTTTCCCTCTGGTTTTTGTTAAAATACGTGCTGGAAATAAGTATAAACTCACCACGCCAAATAACACAATAGTTATTACCCATCCAACAGCCAATATCCTATGTTCAAAGCCTGTCACCACTTCTAGATAACGATAATTAAACATCAATATATAAAGCCCTAGTGAAAAAACTAAACCATAGCCATTTGCTATAAAGAAATGTTTTTTAAAGCTCGTCATAAACACGTTGAAAATTGAAAATTGTTTGTCTCCTTTAATCCAGCGGTCCATTACCACGTTCACACTATAAAAGGCTGGAAACAAGCCAAAAATAATCATACCAAACAAAGACGAAAACAAAAAAAGTAATTGTACATAAACAAAATACCATACCCATTCTAAGGCGCGATAAAAAGATGTCGATACAAAGCCGTAATTACTTCCCATTAGTCGCTAGACGAAACGTCTAGCTCCACCTCCTTTTCTACTCTAACCATTGATCAACTAATTTATGACCTAGTTCTTGATGGGGACTCGATTCTACGACACCTATGATTAAATCATAGGGTAAACGGTAGCCAAGGGCTTGGATAAAGGGTGATTGACTTCTAAGTGGCACTAAATATAAATGCTGTTCATCAATGCGGTCATCTATCGTCATATAAGGTGTGACGTCTTCAAGAACACGCTCCTCATACTTATCAAGTGGCACTAAATAATATGGATCTAGCATTAATTGTTCTAGCCCTTCATCAACAATGACTACGTCCGCTTGTCTATCAATCATTTCAATCGTCAAACGGTCATGCGAAGGTAAAAACATATTCACACGTACACGTGTCCCTTCAGGTAAATCATTTGATAAAAAATCAGCAATATACTCTTCTATGTCTTCACTTATATTTGTTGGGACACTTGAAATAAAACTCACGTTAAAAACATCTTCGCTATGATGATTGGCCTCACTGTTATAACACCCTGTCATTATTAATAACAATCCAACTATACTACTGACTAATAAGCGGCTATGTTTCATCTTCTACACCATCAAACGTACAATAAAGGGCTGCAGGTACCAAATAAACAACGTATAGATGATGAAACAAAAAACGATAAAAGGTAGCTGGGCCTTTTTTTTTGTTGCGCTGCTTTAAATTTTTATATACTTTAAAAGGAAACACACTAAGTGCAACACCTAATAGTAAGTGCAGAAGATGTCGATCTGGTTGATTAAAGTAAAATTGTAAAACGAGCACGTAGATAACTACAACGATTATCTGGGCGACATTTGGCTTCATGTTGTCACTTCCTTTACTAAATTCACTTTTATCCTATCATAATTTGAAGCGCTTTCATCTGATTTTACTATATGATTCACTGTAAAAACTATAGATTATGTGATTTTCTATAGTTTTTTCACCAAAACCTATAGAACCTCCCCTTAATTTAAAGCGCTTTCTTTTGTAAGATGAACGTAATCGATTATCTAACGTTATAGACAATAGCTAATTAAAGGAGTGAACAGACGATGAAACAGTCGAAACAGACGCGACAGCAAGTCATTCATTACTCGGTTGGAACCGGACGTTTAGGCCTTGCTTTACAAGAGGAGTACATGCGTCATTTAGAACAAGTACAACAGGAGATCGGATTTACATATATTCGTGGTCACGGGTTATTCCATGAAGATATTGGCATTTACCAAGAACATAAGACAAGAAGCGGTTGCAAACCTTTTTATAACTTTACATATATCGACCGCATTTTTGATAGATTCTTGGAGATAAAGATTAAACCTTTTCTCGAATTGGGTTTTATGCCCAAGTCGCTAAGCTCCAGTGATGAGACCGTTTTCTACTGGGAAGGTAACATCACCCCACCTAAAGAGATGAGTCAATGGTGTCAATTAGTTGATGCGACGATTCGCCACTTTATTGATCGGTACGGTCTTTTAGAAGTTAGGACATGGCCAATAGAAGTGTGGAACGAACCAAACTTAACAAATTTCTGGAAAGATAAAGACCAACAAGCTTACTTCGAACTCTATCACCAAACAGTACTTTGTATTAAACGGATTGACTCAAAACTAATGGTTGGTGGACCTGCTATTTGTGGGGGCTCAGATCACTGGGTAGATGACTTTTTAACCTATGTAAAAAAACATGATGTCCCACTCGATTTCTTTACCCGTCATGCCTACACATCAAAGCCACCAAAGGTCACATTTGACTATTATTATCAAGACTTAGAGCCACCTCAAGATATGCTCAATCAACTCGAGTCAGTTAGAAACCGAATTGACCAACAAGGCTTTAGCCATTTACCATTTTATATTACCGAGTTTAACACGTCCTATTCACCGATTAACCCCGTTCACGATACACTTGTTAATGCAAGTTATTTAGCTGGCGTACTAGCTAAAGCACCTCAATATGTTGACGGTTTTAGCTACTGGACTTTTAGTGATGTTTTTGAAGAGTTTGGTGTACCTAAAGCACTCTTTCATGGTGGTTTTGGGATGATGGCTTTTCACGGTATTAGAAAGCCTACTTATCACTTATATCGTTTTTTTAAACAACTAGGGGAGACGATTTTAGCTCAAGATGACAACATGTTAGTAACAAAAACAGAAGACGGGCGCATAACTTGTCTCTTATGGCACTATACAGACGAAAAAGGGGAGGTAGATCATTTAACCAAAACAGTCACTTTAAAAGAAGCACAAACAGATTACTTTATCCAACATGAACGGTTGACCGAGACAGCCGGGAACCCTTGGCGTACATGGCAACAACTTGGCCGTCCTCGCTTCCCGTCAAAACAGCAGATTGATCTCATTAAAAAAACAGATACCCCTTGTATTGAGACTGAACAAATCCATGGGCCATCGCTATCTGTCACACTTAGTAAGAACGAAGTTCGCTTACTCACAATTGTACCTATAACAGATAATACCGATAGCTATCCAGGTTTAGACGACCGTCTCATTACTTCATATTAACCAATAGCAAGTTAATAACTACAAAACTTATTATATAAGGAGCATTCATATGACTACAGGCGCCTACTATACAGATCGTTACACAAATCGCTTGCTTGACTTAGGTATCACTCAAGCAGCCATCAATGAAAAGATTATAGATACGTGGGAAAGATTATTCACTGACAAAGACCCCGACTTACAAATTTATTTTGAGACAGCTGACGGGATGGGTTATGTTGTTGATACCGGCAACAACGATGTTCGTACGGAAGGGCAGTCTTATGGCATGATGATGGCCGTTCAAATGAATAATCAAAACGTTTTTGATCGTATTTGGCATTGGACCAAGACGCATATGTATATGGAACAAGGTATACACGCAGGTTATTTTGCTTGGTCATGTCAATTGAATGGGACAAAAAATGCTTATGGACCAGCTCCGGACGGCGAAGAATATTTTGCGATGAGTTTATTTTTTGCCTCACACCGCTTCGGCGATCGTGAAGCACCGTTTAATTATAGTGAACAAGCAAAAGCCATTCTGCGCCGCTGTCTAACAAAAGGTACAACAAATGATGGGCACACAATGTGGGACTTAGACAACCATCTGATTAAGTTTGTACCAGAAGTCGATTTTAGTGACCCTTCCTATCACTTACCACATTTCTACGAACTATTTGGTGAGTGGGCAAATGAAGAAGACCGTTCCTTTTGGAAGGAAGCAGCGAAGCGGAGTCGGGAGTATATTGACCTAGCCGCACACCCTATCACCGGACTTTCGCCAGAGTATGCCTTTTATGACGGGACACCTAACCATATCCGTGGTTTTGGTGATTTCTTTAGTGATTCCTATCGTGTCAGCACCAATATTGCCTTGGATGCAGAATGGTTTAATGACCAAAAAACACCCGTAGAGGTGATTGATCGTCTACAGCTTTTTTTTAAAGATATCCCAATGACAGATTATCGTCGCTACAAAGTCGATGGGACGCCTTTTGAAGAACCGGCATTACACCCGGTCGGCTTATTCGCAACGCTAGCCGCTGGTGGTTTAGCGCGTAATACAGACCTGGCAAATAAATATGTGACAAGTTTCTTCGAAATGCCTTTGAGACAAGGTGATCGTCGTTACTATGATAACTGTTTATATTTCTTTAGTCTGCTTGCTTTAGCTGGACAATTTAATATATATTTTCCGAAAAACACTTAATTAACTGGAGGTAACAACATGAAAATTCAAAACCCTATTTTAACTGGTTTTAACCCTGATCCTAGTATTTGCCGCAGTGGTGAAGATTACTACATTGCAACATCAACATTTGAATGGTTCCCCGGTGTCAGCATTCATCACTCAAAAGACTTAAAGCATTGGGAACTCGTTTCTCGTCCTTTAAATCGTACTTCTTTGCTTGATATGAAAGGAAATCCAAATTCCGGAGGGGTATGGGCACCTCAGTTATCCTACCACGACGGTAAGTTCTGGCTTATCTATTCTGATATTAAAGTAACAGATGGACAGTGGAAAGATGCTCATAACTATCTAACAACATGTGACACAATTGATGGCGAGTGGTCCGAACCGATTTATATGAATTCATCTGGTTTTGATCCATCACTGTTCCATAACCCTAAGGACGGAAAGAAGTATTTCGTGAACATGGTATGGGATCCTAGAGAAGGTCACCATAATTTTTATGGTATCGTACTCCAAGAGTATGATCACAATCAAGAAAAGCTTGTTGGCGATAAAAAAATTATTTTTGAAGGAACGGACGTAAAGTTAACCGAAGCCCCTCACCTTTATTTTATCGATGATTATTACTACCTATTAACAGCTGAAGGCGGAACTAAATTTGATCACCAGGCAACAATCGCCCGCTCGAAAAATATTGATGGGCCATATGAGGTTCATCCAGAAAATCCGCTTATTTCATCTTTTGGCCACCCGCGGATTCTCTTACAAAAAGCAGGTCATGGCTCACTTGTTAAAACACATACCGATGAATGGTTCTTTGTTCATTTAACTGGTCGTGTGCTTCCAAAAGAGAACGAGCCATTACTCGACCCACGTGGGTTTTGCCCTCTTGGAAGAGAGACAGCCATCCAACGAATCGAATGGCACGATAACTGGCCGTACATCGTTGGTGGTAACTACCCACAAGACAAAATCGATGGACCAGCTATCAAGGAACAACCATTGGCTAAAGCTGCGGAGATAGTGGATTTTGATGAATCAATATTGCCTCTTGATTTTCAATCATTGCGCATCCCGTTAGGTGAAGATATTTTATCTTTAAGTGAGCGCCCAGGGTACTTACGCTTAAAAGGTCGCGAGTCCCTTACATCACTCTTTACGCAAGCACTTATTGCTAGACGTTGGCAAGACTTTACTTTTGAAGCAGAAACAAAAGTAGAATTTAATCCGGTCACGTTCCAGCAACAAGCCGGGCTTGTGAATTACTACAATACCGATAACTGGACATATTTAAATATCACTCATCATGAAGAGAAAGGCCGTATTCTTGACTTAATGGTCTTAGATAATCTCAGCTTTAGTCAACCAATAAAAGGTGAAGAAATTGTCTTAGGTAATTCTGAAGCGGTATATTTACGCGTGAACGTTGAGGTAAATGACTATTACTATAGTTATAGTCTCGATGGCGAAACGTTCAAAAGAATTGGCCCAACATTTAAATCATATAAACTTTCAGATGATTATATCCGTGGTGGTGGGTTCTTTACTGGAGCGTTTGTAGGTATGTGTGTACAAGATAACTCTGGTCAACGCCTACATGCAGATTTTGATTATTTTAGATATTCTAATTAAGGATCTCACACAAAGAAACACCGCCTTTGTGTTGAATCATACCCCAAATGGAAACAGCCGAAGGCTATAAGCCTTCGGCTGTTTCTGTTAGTTTATTTATTCACAGTGATTTTCTGTCGATATTTTGAGGGGGTGTCACCGACAATCTTTTCAAACTGGGTCACAAAATAATCGGAGCTTCCAAATCCAACCGCTTCTGCTACTTCGTATACTTTTAAATCCGTTTGACGCAAGCAGCGTTTTGCTTCTTCAATGCGCACTTGAAGTAAATAATCTTTAAAATAGATACCATATGTTTTTTTGAAAAGCTGCCCTAAATAAACGGGGTTCATATAAAATTGATTTGCTAAACGTTTCAAAGTCAAATTCTCATCAAAATGCCGATCAATGTAGCGTTTAACTTTATAAATTTCACCATTATACTTAGCTTTATTTAAAGCTGCTAACTGCTTTGCGCGAATGATTAAGAACTGTTGCAAGGACTCAATAAGTCCATTTAGCGTATAAGAATCATCAACATTATCTAAAAAGTGAGGTTCAGTCGAAGTGGCACTATCCATTGCTTTTTTAAATCGTTGCTCAATAGCCTGATCAATTTGATATAAAAATAGCTGGACTTGCTTAATCATAATACCTTCTTGTTGTATCGCTACTTTTAGCCGATGAAGTGTCGTCGTTATTTTCTCGGGGCTATTCTCTTCGACATATTCTATCAAGTCGATGAATAATCGTGGATCTAGTTCGTTTTTTTCGTTCAAGCGCTGCTCAATGTCTCTGGTCATAAGAAGGGGGGCATCATCTTCTCTAATATAGCGATGTTCTTTTAACTGCTTTGCCACATGATAAGACTTTTTAATCCCTTCCATTCCCTTTGCTTTATTACCGATATAAATAAAAACCTCATGGCCTATGACTGTTTCAATCATATTTTTGAAATGATCGAAAAACCACGTCAGCTCGTTATCATTTTTCGGTAAGTAGCTTTGTTCTAAAATTAGGCCATATCCCTCTCGATCAATTGGATGGATAAAGAGTTGGTCTGCCCCCACAAAGTGCGTAATCGCATGCTGGATTTGTTCATCAATCGACGTGCTTGTCGATTGTTCTCGAATATCAATCATTACATATCGCAATTCAGCCTCAGGTGAGTTTAATAATGTACTTGATTCTTCTTTGGTTGGCTCGTGGTGTTCAAGAATGATACGTTTAAAAATGCGGTGATTAATAAAGGCTTGATTTGTCTGGATTTCCATACGCTCTTCATAAATTTCTCGCGATAACTTATTTAAAGTTTCTTCAATTTCTTTTTTATTGACAGGCTTTAAAATAAAATCAACAACACCAAGCCGAACCGCTTGTTGGGCATACTGAAAATCATCATAGCCACTAATCAATACAAATTTCGGTTGATGCTTCGCATGTTTTTTTACTTGCTTGATTAACTCAATACCATCAAAGACAGGCATCCGTATATCGGTGAATACAACTTCAGGCTCTTCTTTTAATATAAGCGCTAGTGCATCCTCCCCATTATCAGCCTCACCAACAACACGATAATCAATCGACTTCCAATCAATCAAAGCCAGCATACCCTTCCTAACAAAGTGTTCATCATCCACAATGATTAGCTTATGCATCGTATAACCCCCATCCTTTTTGTAAGCGTTACCAATTTATTCTTTAAAAAAGAGACTTTTCTCCTCGTCTCGATAGTCTTTAGTACCATTAGTTTAGTCGATATACAAAGTAACGTCAATCCTTTCTCAATAATTCCATTAAAAACGCCGCATCTCCTTTAGTTTCACTGGGATAAATCTTTACTTTTTACAACGATTCCTATACCTTTTCAGTCCCATACTCGGGGTACATTCTGTACACTAGAGTTACACCAGTAACCAAGGGGGATGATGATGTACTCTGTTCAAACGATTTTAACTTATTTAAAACAAGACTTTTCCCTTCCCGAAGATACAGTTGATACGTTATTACACGGTGAAAATCACCATATAGTTACTGGCATTGCTGTCATGTTTATGCCAACTATAGCGGCACTCAAAAAAGCCGCGACACTAAACTGTAACTTAATTCTAGCACATGAGGGCTTATTTTTTAATCACTCAGAAAAAAAATACGCATTAGATACTGTGCATAAAGAAAAAGAGGCTTTCTTAAACAACTTATCCCTAAATATCTTTCGCTTACACGACTTAATTCATATGTATACACCAGATATGATTACAGCCGGGTTAACGGATGTACTCTTTCCACATCCAAATCAACTGACAGTGCACCCCACCTATACAGTGGTAGAGCTGGTCCAGGAAGAAACTCTCGGTACAATTCGGCAGCATGTTAAACAGACACTATCTCTTCCTGTCTGTCGCTATGTTGGAGAAGACAATCATCTTGTTAAACGAATTGGTATCTTTGTTGGTTACCGCGGCAATGGAGAACATGTGATTCCTAAGATTGTTCATGATCAACTGGATCTTGTTATTTATGGTGAAGGTTTTGAATGGGAAACACCGGAGTATTCCCGTGATTCATCATTTACTTCGCGCTCAACAAGTGGCATCGTTCTAGGTCACTATGAATCAGAAGCGCCCGGGATGAAATTGTTTACCGCTAAAATTTCCGCCGCTTTTGACGATTTAAAAGTTCACTACATAGATTCCTCTTCACCGTTTTCATATGATTAACATTATATGCTTAAAAGTTGCTGTTGATTAATGTAATACTAAAAGCCATTCTTTCTCTACACGAGAAAGAATGGCTTTTATCTTATTTTTACGTATTGATATATTTAATAATCCGAATCTGCTTTTCCACCAGACACGATTTCTTTACCACTACTTGCACCAATACGCGTAGCACCTGCTTCAATCATTGCTAAAGCCCCCGCACGGTCACGTACACCGCCACTTGCTTTGACCCCAATATCAGGTCCAACTGTTTGACGCATCAGTTTAATATCTTCTACTGTTGCCCCACCTGTTGAGAAGCCTGTTGATGTTTTAACATAATCAGCACCAGCAGCTACCGCAAAGTCACATGCTTTTACTTTCTCAGCATCGGTTAAGAGGCTTGTTTCAATAATCACTTTAACTAACGCTTTACCTTTTGCTGCTTCAACGACGTGACGAATATCTGCTTCGACCAAATCATCCTGTCCATCTTTAAGTGCACCGATATTTATGACCATATCAATTTCTGTTGCACCTTTTTCAATGGCATCTTTCGTTTCAAATGCTTTTACTTCTGATGTTGTTGCACCTAATGGGAAGCCAATGACTGTACAAACATCAACGTCTGAACCTTTTAATTCTTTCGCCGCCGTTTCTACCCATGCTGGATTCACACAAACCGAATAAAAATGATAGTCTTTTGCTTCTTTACATAATGTCATAATTTGTTCTTTTGTTGTATCAGCTTTTAAAGCTGTATGGTCAATATATTGCGCTAAATCTTTACTCATGTTTTTTTGCCTCCTCGTCACTGTATAAATCATTGGATAAGAATGCCCCTGGTAAAAGAGCATCTACTGTTGTTTGTAAAATATCGCCTTGTAAATTCGTTAAGATGACTGGCATTTTAGGTTCACAAAGTTCACTGATTACTTGTCGACAGACACCACAAGGTGATACTGGTCGATCTGTATCTGCAACAACCGTTAATGATTCAAATTGACGTTCACCATCGCTATACGCTGAAAAAAGGGCACTACGTTCCGCACAGTTACACGCTGAGTAAGCAGCATTTTCAATATTACACCCATGATATACTTTACCTGACGTTGTTTTTAAAGCCGCACCAACTTTAAATTTTGAATACGGGACGTACGCTTTATCTCTAGCCTTTTTTGCTTCTTGAATCAATGTTTGATTATCCATTAACATCTAGCTCCTTTATCCGCATTAACCCCCAAATATACTTGAATACGCAGCATTTTTTTACCTGCTTTACGTATCTAATTAAGCACTTACTTTACTTAAAATCATTTTAACAAATCGAAGGAAATCTTCACGGACTTTCTCTGTCGTTTCGATAACCTCTTCATGGTTAAGTGGTTGATCAAGAATTCCTGCGGCCATATTTGAAATACATGAAATACCTAAGACCTCTAGGCCTACATGACGAGCAACGATCACTTCTGGGACTGTTGACATACCGACAGCGTCGCCACCGACTGTTTGAAGTATTTTGATTTCCGCTGGTGTTTCATAAGTTGGACCTGTATTCCATACGTAAACACCTTCTTTTAGGTCTAATGATAGTTCTTTTGCAACATCTTTTGCAAGACGTTGTAAGTTTCTATCATAAGCTTGTGAAAGATCTGGGAAGCGAACACCTTGATCATTATCATTTGGTCCTATGAGTGGATTTTGTCCAGTATTATTAATATGGTCAGTGATCAGCATTAAGTTACCAGGCTCAAACGCTTCATTCACACCGCCGGCAGCATTTGTCACAAAGAGTTTTTCAACACCGAGTTGCTTCATTACTCTAACAGGGAAAGTCACCGCATCTAAACCGTAACCCTCATAAAAGTGGAAACGCCCTTGCATCGCGATGACACTTACACCTTCTAATTCACCAATGACAAGTTGCCCTGCATGGCCTTCAACGGTCGACACAGGAAATCCTGGAATCACATCATACTTAATCTTCACCGGTTGCTCTATCTCATCTGCTAACATACCCAGACCTGAACCTAAGATAAGGCCGACTTGTGGCTTTTCACTTAATTGTTTTTTAATAAATGCTGTTGCTTCTTGTAGTTGTGTTGTCATTTTTATCCTCCTTATAATTCTTCATAATACGTCTTTTATTATTTTATCTCATCTAAGAAACTCTTACCATACTGTGGCATATCAACTTTAAAGTTGTCAGCTACTGTTGCACCAATATCTGCAAAAGTTTGACGAATTGGTAAATGTTTACCTTCTTTAATGCCTTTATGATGCACAATAAGTGGGACATATTCGCGAGTATGGTCCGTTCCATGGTGGACAGGATCGTTACCATGGTCTGCCGTAATAATTAATAGATCATCATCGTTTAATTTTTCTAACACTTCTGGCAACCGCTTATCAAATGTTTCCAGCGCTTCACCATAACCTTGTGGATCACGGCGGTGACCGTATTTCGCATCAAAATCAACGAGGTTTAAGAAGTTAAGGCCATGAAAATCTTCATCCATGGATTGAATGAGTTTCTCCATCCCATCATCATTATCTTTTGTTCTAATCGACTGCGTAACACCCTCACCATCATAAATATCAGCAATCTTACCTAAAGCGACAACATCATAGCCGCCATCTTCTAAAGCATTCATCACGGTTCGACCAAAAGGCTTTAAGGCATAATCATGGCGATTAGACGTCCGCTCAAAAGCACCCGGTTCACCAGTAAATGGACGCGCAATAATTCGGCCAACCATATATTTATCGTTCATTGTCATTTTACGTGCCGTCTCACAAATAGCGTATAATTCATCAATCGGTACAACATCTTCATGCGCAGCAATTTGCAAAACGGAATCGGCTGATGTATAGACGATTAAATCCCCCGTCTTCATGTGCTCTTCTCCTAATTCAACGAGAATCTCCGTACCTGAGGCTGGTTTGTTACCAATGATACCACGACCTGTCTTTTCCTTGAGCTCATCTAATAAATCATCTGGAAATCCATCTGGGAATGTTTGAAACGGCTGATCAATATGGAGGCCCATTATTTCCCAATGACCTGTCATTGTATCTTTTCCGTTTGATGCTTCTGCCATTTTTGTGTAATGCGCCAATGGTTTGTCTGCTTTTTCTATCCCTTTAATTTCACGGATATTACTTAGACCTAACGCGCCCATTGTTGGCATATTTAAGCCCTTCATATGTTCAGCGATATGGCCAAGTGTATCTGACCCCACATCATCAAATTGCGCGGCATCTGGCGCTTCTCCAATACCGACTGAATCCATTACAACTAAGAATATTCTTTTGAACTGCTCTATCACATTCATTCATCCTTCCTATTATTTAATTTCATTTATTTGAACACAAAAACATATCAGTGGTGTTTAACCGGTGATAACACCGGTTAAACGACTGATATTATACTTAACTAAAAAAGGCTCGTAAATACTCGGCTACGACTCCACCGAAGTAGACACCGAACACACCGACCACAGCAGAAAATACGGGTGGTGCTGGTAAAGGTAACTTTAAAAATTTAAATAAAATCCCTACAAGCATGCCTGCGATTAGCGCTAGAAAGAGTTCTTTCATGATTGATCTCCTTATCTTTAATGTATTTATCATTTTCATTCACCATCGTTATCTCTAGTTTATCTGGTTACAATTCTGGTTTTTACGAAACATCATTATTCAGTAATGACGTCATAAATTAATACACCCGCTTTTGGTTTTTCATCGCTTATACGATAGGCTTGTCGAACTTTATCTTCAACTTCTTGTGTGTTTTCTGTATTAGCATGGAGCGTAACTAACGACGCGCCTTTTTCTACGTAATCGCCAACTTTTTTATTTAATACCAAACCAACAGCAAGGTCAATTTCTGATTCTTTCGTCATCCGACCAGCACCAAGCATACCTGCCCCGATACCAACTTCATCGGCAATGATTTCTTGAACGTAGCCCGCTTGATCTGCTACAATTTCTTTTACTATACTTGCTTGTGGTAAAAGGCTTGGGTCATCAATCACATCGGGATTACCACCTTGACCAGCAACAAACACCTTAAAAGTTTCTAACGCATGTCCAGAAGTGATAGCGTCTTCTAGCATAGTTCTAGCTGCATCAATCGACGCTGCTTTTTTAGCTAAATACACCATATGGCTACCGAGTGTCAAGCATAACTCTGTTAAGTCTTCTGGTCCTTGACCTTTCAACGTATCAATCGCTTCTTTTACTTCTAATGCATTCCCAACCGCAAAACCAAGCGGTTGAGTCATATCAGAAATAACACCAATTGTTTGTCTACCGGCACCATTACCAATGGCTACCATTGCTTTAGCAAGTGCTTTAGCATCATCTAAGTTCTCCATAAAGGCACCTGAACCTGTCTTAACATCTAATACAATCGCATCCGCACCTGAGGCAATCTTTTTACTCATAATTGAGCTTGCAATTAAAGGAATAGAATTAACTGTCGCCGTTACATCGCGTAAGGCGTAGAGTTTTTTATCCGCAGGTGTTAAGTTGCCACTTTGACCTACTACTGCTACTTTATTTTTATTGACAAGATCATTAAATGTCTTTCCATCTAACTCCACCTGAAATCCTTCAAATGATTCTAGTTTATCAATCGTACCACCTGTGTGACCCAGTCCACGGCCAGACATTTTAGCAACAGGTACACCAACACTTGCGACAAGCGGGGCTAAAATTAATGTCGTTGTATCACCAACACCACCTGTTGAATGCTTGTCTACTTTAATTCCTTCGATACCTGTTAAGTCAATAGTATCTCCACTATCCACCATCGCCATCGTTAAGTTCACGCGTTCTTCTGTTGTCATTTCTTGAAAATACAAAGCCATTGCCATTGCTGACATTTGATAATCTGGAATCTCACCTTTGGTATATCCTTCAATCATAAAGTTGATCTCTTCTTTAGTTAAAGCTTCACCATCTCGTTTTTTGGCAATTAAGTCTACCATACGCATCGTTTCATCCATCCTTTCTATTCCTTACATTTTCTGTTTTACAACTTTTACACGAGCATTGTTTAACGCTTTATATATAGTGTGCTAGGAGAGTGTAAGTCCGTATTAAAGGTATACCCTGATTATCACCTGTTTTATCATAAAACAAGCAAAACGTTTTAATACAAACTTATTTATATATTTTATTTTTCTCTTTTTTTCTGATAGGACGTCCAACCTCTCGGTTGCCTTATGAAATCCCTTACAAAATACTTACATCTCCATTATATAAGTAAGACGTCCAACAAGTCAATAATTAATTATCCGTTCTTTCATCCTTTTGATTAATACTTTTTGCATTGCCACACGTTATTATCTCGAAATCAAGACTTATTGATTGCATTTTCCGGTGGAACATTTTACATTAGAGGCGATCACAGATTATTTTAAGGAGCGATGACTATGTCTATGCACGATTATCGTATCAACAACAAAAACGGATTAGAGTTCGGCATTTATACATTGGGCGATCATTTAATGAACCCCGAGACTGGTAAAAAAATTTCTGCAAAGCAGCGTCTTAAGGAAATCATTGAACTAGCAAAATTAAGCGATGAAGCGGGTCTAGATTTTTTCAGCGTCGGTGAAAGCCATCAAGAAGGCTTTGTTACTCAAGCACATACCACTGTTTTATCTGCTATAAGCCAAGTAACCAAACAGATTAAACTCGGATCATCAGCAACTATCATTTCCACATCAGATCCTGTTCGCGTATATGAAGACTTTGCGACAATTGACTTAATCTCAAATAACCGCGTAGAAATTATCGCAGGGCGTGCTTCAAGAATAGGTCTTTTTGAGTTACTTGGATATGACGTCAGTGATTATGAAGGTTTATTCGAAGAAAAATTTGCTTTACTCAACCAAATTAACAACGAAGCCTATGTTACATTTGAAGGGCAGTATCGACCAAAACTCCATCATGCACATGTGCTCCCACGTTCGGAAAATCCCTTACCGATTTGGCGAGCTGTAGGTGGCACATCGGCAAGTGCCATTAAAGCAGCACGTCACGGGGTTCCTATGCATTTAGCGATGCTTGGCGGCCCAGTTTCAACCTTCAAATCAGTTATTCAGACTTACCGCGAGACACTTCACCAATCTGGGTTTGACCCTACCCATTATCCTGTTGGTACTGCTGGGTTTTTCCATGTCGCAAAAACAACGACACAGGCTCAAAAAGAGATGTATTCCTACATTAATGAAGGAATGAAACGAACGAATGGACAAGGTTTTTCTAAGCAAGCTTTTGCACATGGCAAAGATAAGCATAACGTCATGAATATCGGCAGTGTAGAAGAAGTCATTGAAAAGTTACTCTATCAACATGATGTGTTTAAGCATCAACGTTATATAGGTCAAATGGATTTTGGTGGGGTTCCTTTCAATCAACTCATGCGAAACATTGACATAATTGGTGAGAAAATCCTCCCTAAAATACGTCAGTATACGCGCCCTAAGGAGGAAAATTAATATGCACGTTGTGATTCTTTCCGGCTCAACAGTTGGATCAAAAACCAAAACAGCTATGTCCGTCATTGAGGCTAAGTTGCGCAACCAGTATGACCACTTGATTGTTGACATGATAGATTTAAAAGATTATCAGCTCGTCTTTAGTGACGGACGGCATTATTTAGATTATGATGGCGATACGGTGTATGTAACAGAAAAAATCATGCAGGCAGACCTTATTTTTATTGGTACACCTATATTTCAAGCATCTATCCCAGGAACACTTAAAAATATTTTCGATTTACTGCCAACACATGCTTTTAAAGAAAAAGTCGTGGGGCTTGTGGTCACCGCAGGTTCACAAAAGCACTATCTCGTTGTTGAACAACAACTTAAACCAATTCTTAGTTATATGAAAGCCATTGTGTCTAGTCAATACGTATTTATCGAAGAGCGCGACTTCCACTTCCAAACCATTGTGAATGATGATGTCCAATTCCGGCTCCAAGCATTGGTAGAAGACACACTCTTACTCAAAGACTCATATAATGAGATGCGGCAAAAATTAGAGGCTAAGTACGACTTTTAATAGCCTACATAAAGATACCATCAACACTATACGTTGATGGCATCTTTAGATTGATGGAGGACCATCCTCTGACGTCCAACCAATTGACTTATACTATACCATGCGTTTTCTAAACACATTAAAACTTACTTGATCCGATCGGAAGAAATTCAGTGAGTAAAGGATAGGATGATCATCTAAATCGTAATGTATTTGTTTTAAAACGAGCAAAGGTATATCACGGTCACAGTCTAATATTTTCGATATCTCTTGATGGTAACCAATCGTGTTAATATCAGCTTTTGCGTAACTAATTATAATCCCCGCATCACGTTGTAATGCATCAAAAATTGATTCGCCTCTAATTTCAAAATCATTTGATAGCTTATGTTCAGGCATTTTGTCAATACAATAAACAAGTGGCTCACCATCAGCTTTACGCAAGCGCTTAACCAAGTAAACACGTTCGTCTTCATTAAGCTCTAATTCTTCACGATCATCACTGTGTGGTTCGGCATAACCTGTCGATAACCACTCTGTACTGGGCTCTTTTCCTTCTCGCTTAATCATATCCGTAATACTAAATAATTCCTCTAAACCGCCTTTAAATTGTGGTTTTCGATTAACAAACGTACCCACACCATGCTTTCTTAAAATGATATTTTCCTCTTCTAATATACGTAACGCTTCTCGCAATGTATTACGAGACACACGTAATTGTTTTGAAAATTCCATTTCAGAAGGCAATCTTTCTCCTGGTTCTAGTTCACCACTTTGAATTTTTTCTTTAATCTGTTCAATCACGAGAAGATAGCGCGGGGTTTGGTAGTTATACTCCATAAAAGTGCCTCCTTTTCTGTCAATTTAATTACACTCTTATTGATGGCGCTTTCACGGCATCACCACTTTAATTATAGCACGAACCTTCTGTTAACAGAACAACAGATTTTACTACTTTGTGATTATTCATTCTAAGACTTTCAGCCAGTCTTTTTGAAATCCACCCTTATACATATTGACTTTCACTCCTCATCACCTTACGATGAAATAAGCTAATGAAATGGGGGAACTACGATGATGAAACACCTAACTTACATATTAATTATTTTCGGTTTACTGCTAACTGCCTGCAACAAAGATACCGATACCGTTGATGAATCTATTGACGAAATAGCAGATGAACACACAGAGACACCATCGGATAATGAATCAACCAACAGCGATGAAAGCGACACATCCAATGAGACATCCACCGGTAATAACAGTGTAACTGAGGACAGTAACGATTCACATGACGAAACTGAAGATGACACTTCAGATCAACCCACTTCAGAAGAAGGTGGCCGTTATTCTTCAGATGATGCCGTTCGTTTAGTAAAAGAGTATTTAGAAGCTGAAGGGCTCTACATGGAAATGAATTACCTTTTCGATGGGACTGATGACAATGGTCACTACAGAATTCAAGTCTTTGAAGTCGTTGATAACGGTGAAGGAGCTACCCACACCGCAACATATGGTTGGTACCTCGTTGATCCAGAAACAGGCGCTATCACTGATTTATTTAATTGACAACTGGTGTTTTTATACATTCCGATAATTTTTGAAAAAGCCACAAGATACAGATTAAAATGGCCCCTAAAGAATGGACACACTAAAAAGTCTCCATCTTTAGGGTCCATTTTAGAGTGCCCTCTGCCTTGTGGCTTTTTTTGTTTAGTAGAGCGCTATCATTGTTTTTGTCATGGCAACCTCATCAATAACGTTAACTGTCTCAAAATCAAATGGCGCGGCCATAATAGCTAACGCATGAAATAATGCCTCTTCCTCTGCCACTTCGCCCTTGATGAGCACATCTACTGTTGAACCATCTTCCTGTATATCGATGATTTCAATTCCCTCAAATACGTTCCGATAACCTTGTGGCCCTTTAAAATTAACCGTCTTCTCAACAGCTGCTTTAAATGTCGCTAACTGGAGTGTGACCATATCACGCATTGGACGAAAGATGGGCCCGTCAAGTCCTTCTAATAACGCCTCGTCTGTCACTTGAACCACTCCAGTAACATCTAAAGATTCAACAGGAAGCGATTCTATAAAGCCAACTTGACCATAATCAATCCCACTTTCTCCATCAACCACGAAATTAAACGTGGCGATATTGTACAAGGCACCCAGTTGCTTGAACATGTGATCTAATATCATATGTTCGGTTGAAGCAAGCGAGACAAATGGTTGTGGCCCAGTAAATTTAAGTGTCGCTTCACCGCCTGATATCTCCACCGCATCTAGCTGACTAAACGCGTTGGTCGTTGTTTGGTCACTTTCAGTTAAACTTATCATCAATGCGGATTCATTGTCTAAAACCTCTTCTTTAGTCATTAAAGCTATCAGCATCATCTCATCGTCGTCACTAAAAACATAGGTGACCACGGGTATTACTGTGTCGTAACTAACTTCTGTATAGAGCGGGTCATCATTGCTACTGTCTTCACCTGTTTCTTCATCCATTGATCCGCCGTCCTCAGGTTCTTCAATCGCCTCATCTGGTCGTGTATCTGTCGCAGGGTCATCTGTATCTTCTGTCGTATTACATGCAACAAGTGTTATCAGTAACATCAGACATGCTATCCCTAGCTTTCTCATTTATAAGCCCCCCTTTTTAAATGAATACGATATACTCCATATTCTACTTATACTTTTCCCTTTTTCTAAATGACATACACCGGTATAAGGAGGGAATATTGACACATTTCTTCAAAGTACGTACTACCGGAAATAAGCCTATAGTTTTAGGTGGACATGATTCAGGAAAGTAATGCCTCCGCTATAGTTAAATGTCTTATACAAAATTGCATAATCTTAGAAGCATTAATTCATTGAAAGACCCCGCCTAAAAACTAACTAAGAGCTATTTATATTGCCATATCTACGGCTTTAGCTTTAATAATCGCATACTATTAAGAGACACTAATAAAGTGGCTCCAATATCAGATATAATAGCAAGCCACAACGTCAGCCAACCTGGGATCACTAGCATAAGAGCCAATAGCTTAATTAACAGTGAAAAGGTCACATTTGCTTTTATGATGCGCAAAGTTTTTCTGCTTAAACGAACAGTAAAAGGTAAAGTGGTTAAGTCATCAGCCATAAGAGCAAGATCGGCTGTTTCAAGGGCGGTATCTGTTCCTTTAGCCCCCATAGCAATCCCTACACTAGCTTTCGCCATGGCAGGCGCATCATTAACACCATCACCTACCATCGCCACATAGTGATAATCCTTTACTAGCTGATCAATAACCGTCAATTTATCTTCAGGTAATAATTCAGACCGTACCTGATCAATACCTAGCTGTGAAGCAATATCTTCTGCAGCTCGGTGATTATCCCCTGTTAACATAATCGTATCTTTTATACCTAAGTTGTGTAGATGTCGCAAAGTTTCTTTTGCCGTGTCTCTTATTTCATCAGCTATCGCAAGATAGGCCAGGGGTTGAGAATCTTTCGTCACAACGACAACTGTCTTGCCTTTTGATTCCAATGTATGAATCGCCGTCTTAATCTCAGGCGTTAAAGCTGATAGAACATTTTTAGGACTTTGAACAGCACACGGGATGCCGTTTTGCTTTCCTTGAATACCGCGACCGGGTAAAGACATAATCTCTGTCATCTCTGTCATACCCGTCTTACTGAGCGTATACTCAGAGGCTTTCGTTGTAAGTGCTTTGGCTAACGGATGCGTTGAGTCCTTCTCCAATCCATAAATAAGCGTCATAACATCAATTTCTGATACACTTTGGTCTATAAGGTGAACATCCGTCACAAACGGCTCACCTTTGGTTAATGTGCCTGTTTTATCAAAGGCCATTACTTTGATTCTACCGAGCGTTTCTAAATGCACACCACCTTTAATTAATACACCTTGTTTTGCGGCATTTCCAATCGC
This sequence comes from Halolactibacillus alkaliphilus, assembly GCF_900115465.1. Lineage (GTDB taxonomy): Bacteria > Bacillota > Bacilli > Bacillales > Amphibacillaceae > Halolactibacillus > Halolactibacillus alkaliphilus. The sequence continues at coordinate 21,712 of NZ_FOWN01000011.1, read as the reverse complement.
TGAAACGATAGAAATAGGTGTTGAAACAACAAGAGCACATGGACAACCGACAATTAATATAGCAAGTCCTTGATAAAACCATAAAGAAACGTCTTGACTAAAAAACAATGGCGGCACAATCATCACCAATAAACTAATGAGCATAATAATCGGTGTATATACTCTGGCAAAACCGTCAATAAAGCGCTCAGCTGGCGCTTTTTCCGCTTGTGCTTCTTCTACTAAATGAATGATTTTTTGTAACGTTGTATCCTCGACGCGCTTTGTGACACTTACTAACAATAACCCATCTGTATTTAGCGTCCCAGCATAAACATCATCACCCACAGACTTTTCTTCTGGAAGACTTTCACCCGTAATAGCTGCTTGGTTAATCAAGGATTGCCCTTCAATAATCACGCCATCCATCGCAAGTTTTTCTCCTGGTTTAACGACCATCACATCACCGATATTAATCGCATCGACGTCGAACATTTCATCCCCATCTACTCGCCTAATCTGTGCCTTAGATGGTGCCATATCAATCAAAGAGGCTATGGATTTACGGGCGCGGTCCATAGAATATCCTTCAAGTAATTCACTTACACGAAACAACATAACGACAATACCCACTTCTAGCCATTCACCAATTAATACCCCTCCGAAGACGGCCACCGTCATTAATGTGCGCATATCAAAAACAAAGCGCCTCAAGTTTTTAATCCCTACTTTAAATAATTGGAAACCTAAAACAGCACTCGAAATGACAACTAATAAAGCCGTCATTGGATGACTATGACCACTCATTACACTCGACACAATACCTAACAATAGAAATATGAGACCAAATAGCTCCGTTTCATATTGCTTAAACCACGGGACCACTTCTTTTTCATCAGCAGAAACCTGATCTTTTCTCGTTCCATCCACTGTGAGCTTAAGCCCTTCAAATTCCCCTGCTTTTTCTAATGCCTGAAGCGACGTATGACCAGTGACCGTAATTTTCGATGCACCAAAATTAACACGTGCATCGATCACACCAGGTAAATCCTTAACATTATTCTCGAAAGTCTTGGCACAACTGGCACAAGAAAAACCTTTGACACGGTATGTGTGATTTTCCATTTGATCAGCTGTCTTCACGTTTTTCTACCTCTTTCTGATGTACTAAACCAATCGTAATGAGCGTCTTAACATGATCGTCATCTAACTGATAATAGACTTGTTTGCCTTCTTTAGAACTTTTTGCGAGCCCCAGTTTTTTTAGGTGTCTTAAATGGTGTGAGGCTGTGGCTGTTGATGAGCCAATGATATGAGCAACATCACATACACACAGTTTAGCTTCTTGCGTCAAGGCATAGGCTATTTTTAGTCGCGTCTCATCACATAGTGCTTTAAACATTTCACTCACCGCTAATATATTCTCACTCTCTACCATTTCCTTTACCCGATATACTTTATCTTCATTAAAAACAGCTACATCACAGATCTCTTTTGTTTTTTCAGTCATCGTTACACTCCTTATTCAAACGTTCATTTGATTAATGTCATTTTAATCTTCATTTGAATGTTTGTCAATGGCTTGTTAGTCTATGTTAATCACGTGAAAAAGCGACTACTATGTAAGTAGCCGCTTATCACTCTGTAACTATTGATACATGTGGTCTTGACTATTTTTCTCGTTACTTATGAAAAACAAGCACCGTACCACTCATCATTAATAACATAGCACCTGCAAGAAGGAGCAGGTAAATATTTGTTGCTGTACTCGGTAATTGATGTTCACCCATCTCTGATACTTCATTCATTGTCACATCTTCATTTGATGGGCTTTCGTTTTCTTCACCTGATGTATCACCTGTTGGGTCTTCGTCTTGACCTTCTTCACCTGGTGTATTACCTGTTGGGTCTTCACCTTGGCCTTCTTCACCTGGTGTATCACCTGTTAGATCTTCGTCTGGTGTATCTTGATCAAATGCCCCTGCGTTAAACACAGCGAATGTACTAAAATGATCAACGTCAACGACCACCATACCCTCACTATATGTTCCACCGACAAGCTCCCATGTCGCTGATTCAGGATTAAAATAGTATACACCGAGTGTTGAAGTATCTAAATCTTCAGTGTTCAGAGCAAAACGTAACGTCACAGGCATCGTAAATGTTGTTTTAGGTGCGCCATTTTCACTGATTGTAAAACTAACAATATCACTCAACGCAACGTCTTGGTGCGTCAATCCTGCAGCAGTGCTCGGTGATAATTCAATGATAATGTCACCATTTAAGTTATGAGACGATAACTCTACTTCAACCCCTAATTTTTTTATAATAATCGTGGCATCTTTTGCTTGTAATTGCTCAATTTGTTGAGAAGAAAGGGTCACCTTCGTCACTTTTTCATCTGTGATAACAATGACAAGCTTTTGGGTTTGTTCTACTTTGTCAACGTCATTATCTTCAACGCTAACGGTGTCATCTTCTCCTGGCGCTTCACTTGAAGCCTCCAATCCATATAGATACTCCCGTACTCCTGAAACTTCAAAACGTACATTGTCGATAATGATATCGTGCGCATCTTCTGGTACACCGGTAAGAGCACCTAATAAGAATTTAAGTCCAACAATATCATCTTTTGGTATTGTTATATCAAAGCTGTAAGATTGACGCTCTGGCGTCAATGCTACCTTCTCATTAAGATAACGGTGATAGCCTCCCGGTGCTCCATTATCAATTACAGCTTCGATCTCACGTGCCGTCGTTGCATAAGCATCAAATGAGATCGTATAATTTCCGCCTTCTTTGACTACTTTTTCTTCTTGTGATAGTGAAATATCCCAAGGATTCAAGCCAGCATGTTCGACTGTAATCTTCGCCATACCGTCTTCAACAGTAAATTGCGCTTGAGATGGATTATCACCATAGTTACCTTGATTATGTGTGGTCCAATCAGCAAAATCAGCGGCAAAGTCACCATTAGTCAATAGGAAGGCTTCTGCGCTTGACCCTTCTATTTCTAATAAGATATTATCTATTTTCACTTGATGCTCTGGAAGATTTGTAACCTCTTCAATAGCACCTAGTAAAAACTTAATATCTACGCTATCATCTTGAGGCATCGTAAATGTAAAACTAAATGTTTCTTCTTCTGGTGTGACTGTAACGATTTCTGATAAATAGCGATGATAGCTAATATTTTCAATAGAAACATCTATTTGACGTTCAATCGTTGACTGCGCATCAAATGATAACGTATAGGTTTGATTGCCTTTAAACTGCATAGCATTTTGCATCAACATCACATGCCAAGGCTCCCAGCCAGTCGCTTTAATATCGGCTACAAACATACCATTTTCGACACCTAGTGCTGCATCTGATGATGGCTCGTATAGACCATGGTTATGCACGTCAAAGTATTTTAGCCCCTCATTAAATTTCCCGTTACGCAACGGGAAACGATCCTCTAAAGTAAGGCGCGTATTATTATTGGTTAAGCGCACTAACACAATATTATCTAACACCACGTCTTGGTCATTGCCACCTAAGAAAAAGACAAGTTGACTGTTTAAATCTTCCGGCTGTGCCATAGTAAAATTCACGACATATTCAGAAAATTCATCAGCTAATGTGACAGGCTCTAACGCATACTCAACAGTACCATCTTCACTCATCAACCCTACTTGAATCTCACGACTTGCTTTGGCTTTAGCTTTAAAGCTTAATTTGTATTCATCTGTTGCTGTTAATTGAATACCTTTTTGTCTTAACGTTATCGCTTCTTTGTTATCACCACCATCGATGATTTCTGCTACAAATTGACGTATATCTGCCGGCACATAAGCATTGACTTCAGCATCATTCGTATCTACATGCCAATAAGTTAACCGGTCCATTGTCCCTTGGTCGAATGTGCCGTTATACACATGATTACCATTGGGTAGCGGACGTTTTGAATCATTTTCATTAAACGGGTCCACTGGAGACACTTCTTCTAATACAACATTACCAATCGAAACACCTTGTCCATTATTCCCAACATTGAATTCTAGACGTGCTGCTGCGTCTGTCTCGTGTTGCATTTGGAAGACCATTTCGTACCTGTTTGCCTCGGTCGTTAATGCGTAATCCGCATTTGGCGAATAAGCTGTCCATCCTCTCGCTTCGCCCCCACCAATTTTAACGTTTATTGAACGATTAGCTTCAGCCTTCGCATCAAAACTCAATTTATAATAGCGTCCTTTACCTAATGGGACGTTTTGAATGAGTTGGAGCGAATAGGTTTGGTTTCCTGGTTTTGAGATATCTATACGAGCAAATGTATCCTCGTTAATCGCCTCTGTACTAATCGAACCTTCTCCACCAAAATCACCTAAAGTTAAAAAATTCCAGTTTATCGCATCCCATTTATTTGCGACATCCTCATGCGTCATATGTTTTTGGAATCCTTTACTGTAAGTCATATCGTAGACATAGTTTCCGTCGATAGCTTCCTTTGCATCATCAGGTAGTTCTTCTGCTTCAAATGCAGGCTCTTCTGGTTCAGGATAACCTGATCTTTGGTACGCCCTTACGTACTCTACTTCAACAGCGCTAGGAAAGACGGTATCATCATTAGGTTTTCCTCCATACCAGCCACCTACTGCTAAATTTAATATCAAATAAAAGTCCTGATCAAATGGTGCTGGATAAGCAAATTTTGCTGGATTACTGCCATCTTTTGATGACCAATTGTTTAGCGTTTGATAAAGATGATCGTTCACATACCAACGAATCTCTCCTGGCTCCCATTCAACAGCATAGACATTCATATCAGTGATATCTTGTCCTTCTGGGAAGTAATAATCTTTTGCTGTATAAGTATTATTAGGCCACTGTGAACCGTAGTGAATAGCGCCACCAATTTTAGTTGGTGTACCACCGGCATTTTCCATAATATCAATTTCTCCAGAAGCTGCCCAACCACCGTAAATATCCTCTTCTGGCATCATCCAAAATGCAGGCCAAAAACCTTGTCCTTCAGGTAAAGACATTTTCGCTTCAAATCGACCATATGTCTGCTTAAACTTCCCTTTTGTATGAATCTTTCCTGACGTGTAATTGTATGTACCCTGGTCGTCAGATACTTCTTCTTCACGCGCTTCGAGTATAAGTTTACCGTCTTCAACTCGAACATTTTCTTTTTGATAAGATTGTAATTCTTCATTACCCCACCCGGAAATAAACGAACCATCCTCTTGATAAAAACCATTTCCTATATCATATGACCACTTTGATTTATCTAATGAATCTCCATCAAAATTATCTTCGAACGTAAGCTCCCATTCTGATGCCTCTACTTTTGTCATGGATGGAGATGGTGCAATAAATAAGAACATCATAAAGACCATAATCATTAAAGCTGCTGTTTTTTGTTTCATTTACGTTCCTCCTTAAGATTAGTAATACAGGTATTTAAAATGAAGCTTTTTATTTAGCAACACCTCCTTTGAAGTAACGAAAGTTTTCCAAATAAACGAGCGAAAATTACGAAAGCGCTTTCTTTTTTGGTTATAAGAAAAGAGACCTTTCGATCTCTTCTCTATCACCTTTAAGCTAACTCACACTGAATATCTATGACGTTACCAGAACGAACATCATACGCACGATCACCTTTAATGTAAGGGCCTTCTATTATTTCTATAGAACCGTCTTTCATCGTTAACGTATAACGTACCGGGCCAACGCCTCGTTCTCCAAAAGTATCGGTACGGCTAGGATTACTATATGCTACGTTTACTTGACCTAAGAAGTTGACTTTTACTTCACCGTTAGCTTTAAACATCCAACCAGGTAATTGTGGGCGGAGGGCTAAAGTTAATGTATCATCTGCCATCACAAAAGGTTTACCACCTGTCATCATAACAAACCACATATTCATAAACTCAATTGTCGAGCCACTTAATCTCGCAACAAAGCCTCTACCGTGCACATCAGGATCTGGATTTGCTGAACTTGCAATAAATGAACTGTTTTCAAGCGTTGAACGCCCATACATTTTAGGATCTAAGAATGGGATAAGGGCCTGTTTCATATCCGCATAGAATTCTTCTGTTAAACCCGACTTTAATGTGGCTAATAAGTACTTATATTCCATGTGAAGAAAAACAGATTCATTTTCTAACCAACCCGGCGTAAACGCGCTAGCTCGTCCAAGCTCGTCTTTCTCGCCCTTAATGGACATGGACGTTTTATACATTCCTAGCTTTTGATCATAAATATTTGACTGTTTCACTTGGTTGTATAATGCTTTTGCTGCTTCCTTGTCCTCTTTTAATTTCAATGCTTTGACTAATCCCTCTAAGAAAGGCGTCACCGCTTTAGCTTTAAACGTTAAGCTTTCGACATCTATTTTTTCATTTGATGTATAACTCACTTTATCAGCTAATTCAAAGTAGAAGTAAGTCGGTATGAGTTCAGAATCGAAGCTCTCTACAGCCTTAATCGCTTGTTTAATGCGAGAATTTAATAACTGTAGCTTCTCTCTTAAATCATCTGTTGAAGACATAACTTCATCACCAGAAAGACCTTTATAAATCTTGTGACGATAATTTTCACGATGGGTCGCCACGTCATGCCAGTAAGCTTGTTCAGACTGTTCACCCTTAGTGTATTCTTGAATAGCTGCAACAACATGTGTTAAAAGTTCATCCACTTCCACCGGTATAGCGACCGTTTCAGAATGATTTACAGCTAACAATAAATCAAATAACCGCTTCACTTCATACAGTTCCGATGTTGATGAGCCAATCATCCCCGGTAGCCCGTTGAGTGAATCATTCCAACCTGGCTTATCTGCTTCCATTTCAATACCTAAGCCAAATGGTGCTAAGGTAGCTGTTTTGACAAGGCCTAGCGTTAATAATTTGCTGTAAAGGGTTGTCTCATATACAACATCAGGGTCTTTTAATGTTCTTACCCAATCTGATTGTGGTTTATCTTTATTCATATGCAAGGCATTGTATTGACGTAAGTCATCCCCGACTAAAACGTATTTATCCTCACGTTTTTTTACTTCTGCTGGGCTATTAAAGAAACGATAATCTTTAGCAAAATATAGTTCCTTCGTCAGATCCGGATAAATCGCTAAATAGCTTTCAATTAAATCCAGATTATACGTCCAATGATCTACCCAAAATCCTTCGTGATATTCCGCTTCAAAATTCTCATCAGATTCGCTCAGTACATGTGCTAAAAACAGCTCAAAATCTGTCTTTAAAGATATACGCTCCTCTTCAATGTAGTGCTTTAACTCTCCTGGTGTATAACTTTTATCAAAGAAAGCTTTAAGTGAGACAATATCATCTTTATCAAGATACATGTCAAAGTCGAAATCCTCTGTTTTCAACGTGAAACGAACACCCTTCACACCAAGTGGATTATATCCATCTAATTGAATGAGGTTCATAAACATTTTTAAGTTATAATCTTTTACTTTTGGTTCAAAGAAAACATCACATCGTCTGTTTTGGTTAATATCACGATAATTTCCATTCCCTTGAGAATAATACGTTGGGCTTAATGAGAAGAAGTTATAATCTCGTTCTAAATCGCCATGTTTACGCGAGTATAAATAGTAAATAGTCTCCTTATCTCCATGCACAAACACATGTGGAAAACCGCCTCGCAAACCATTATCTAAATAACTTTGACGGCTGTACGCATCAAATAGCGCCTCATTAGTTTCGCTAGTGATAGGTGATGTAATATGATTTGTTATAGTTAATGCTTCTTGTTTTTTTTCTTGAAGTATAGTATAACTTAGCTCTTGTTTTACGTAACTATTTACATGATCTAGACTTGTCGCATAACCAACAACCGTTGACCAGTTGATCTCTTCGCTTTCTTGAAGTGTGACATCAATAGGTGTAAAACCGCCAGATACACGATTCGTTGTTTGTTCTGTCTGATTTTTAAGTTGGTTTAATGGGGTATGATTGAATGGGAAGGTCGTTTGTAACGTTGTATCCGAGCCGAAAATTAGTTTTTTATCAATAATTGGCTTAACAATCGATTCTTGACCTCTAAAATAGACTGTACTATAGTAAAAATTCCCTTGAGTAATACGTGTCACTTCTGCAGAATCTGCCGTACTGCCTCGCAGGAAATAAAACGGTAGCTGATTTTCTAGATTTTTCACATCAAACCAACTTTTTAATGTATTGCCTAGCTCTTTATATGCCGCATTGTCTACACCACTTGGAAAAATACTAGGTAAGCCATCTAATAACTCAAAAGTCCGCTCATCTTTTGCATGATTTTTAAATGTAACCTGTCGTACCAAACCAGCAACCGGCGTGTTTGGTAAGGCAAAATAGTTAACGGTTAAGCTGAATTCATGAACCTCATGATGGTAATGCAACGTGAGCATGTTCTCCGCTATTTCCATCTTTGTATGTCCAGTTGTGTCATGAGCTGCAAACGGCTCAACAACTTGGTTAGAAGTTCCATCAATAATTTTTACAAATGTACGAAATCCCTGCGTTTGAACGAGTTGATATGATTTGTCAGCTGGTAAAAACTCCATAATCGCATGGTCTTTATCTTGTACACCAAAACTGGCAATCCCTTGACCACGGTTGACATAAAAAGCCCAAATCGGTAAACCACTTTCACCGGCTACACCCGGTAAAAAACTGGAGAACGTCGGTAGGGTTTGATAATTTTCAATATTAAAATGATGATTCTCATCGAGTTGATACAATTGGACCCCTCACTTTCAAAATTCTTTACATATTAGCAAGTAATTTTTGCGCGTCACTTTTCCGCTTTATCCGCTCAAAGCGAGATAAATGTATTGCCATGATCAAATAACTAAACATACTGACACCAATCAAAATAGCTACTCTTGGTAAGAAAATGAGAATAAGCGCATACGCAACTAACCAAAAAAGTTGCATTAGCATTAATCCTGGTTCAGCAAATACGAGGCTAAAGGCATTCCTTACATATTGAAATCCTTTTAAGTCATAATGCGCCATGACCGAAAACAAATTAATAAACGTCAGCCCTAGTACAACACCTAAAGCAATGACAATACTTATGAGGTAAACGTGTAAATAATCCGGGTAAAAGAATGGGATAAACCTAAAATTAACATACCCGATATAACCTAATGCAAGAAATAATGCACCAAAAGCATTTGCAAGCAAAAATGATTGTTTATAGTAGCGGAAGAAATAAACAGGTAGTGACACATCTTCTTTGCGATGAATCAAGTCTCTTGAGACACTAAAAACAGCAACCGTTGCTGGCATAACACCTAAAATACCGAGGCCGAGGATCGTAAAGGTCACCCATAGCACATTCAATATAATAAACTGCGATAACCATCCAGCAACGACATGAATTTTGTTTGACATGTTTATTCCTCCCATAGTTTTTAAAAAATTAGCTCTTTACCGCACCTTCTGAAAGACTTTGAATAAAGAGTTTATTGAACATTAAAAAGATAACGATTAGTGGCACCGTTGCCCAGAACGTACCAGACATTATCATACCGTAATCCATTTGACGTGCATCATTTAATGTACGTAAAGCAACTTGTAATGTGTGCATAGATGGCTCTCTTAAAACAGTTAGTGGCCATAAGAAATCATTCCACGCTTGCATAAAGACGATAATACCTAGTGTCGCAAAAGCTGGTAATACTGTTGGTGCAACAATGTTCCAATAGATTCTAAATGTTGAACAACCATCTATTTTAGCTGCTTCGATGAGTTCATCTGGAACAGCATCCTGAATATATTGTCGCATCCAGAAAATACCGAAGGCATTAATAAGGCCAGGTACAATGACAGCTTGGAATGTATTGATCCACTGTAATTGTGTCATAATATAGTATTGAGGTATTAGCCCTAATTGTGGTGGAATCATCATCGTAATTAAAATAACTGAAAATAAGAACTTTTTACCCTTAAACTCTAATTTTGCAAAAGAATAACCTGCGAGTGAACATAAGAATAAAACACCTACCGTAATACTCGTTGATACAAACAGAGAATTGGCCATTGAGCCAAAGAAATCCATGTTGTCTAAAACTTTTTGGAAGTTTCCAACTAAGTCCGCTCCTGGTGTAAATGGGGGTGGAAACGAATTAATTTCACGATTGGTGCGTGTTGCCATAGTGAACATCCAATAAAACGGAAAGAGCGACAACAATGAACCGACCGTTAAAAAGAGATACACAACAGCTTTTTGTATAGTGGTTTTTGTTTTATGATTCTCTGATTTACTCATTCTTTTCCCCTCCTATCGTGCTTTCTTTGTCTGATCAATACGATTGGTTAACAGTATATTTATTCCTGTGATAATAATAATGATAAAGAATAACACAATCGCCGCTGCAGATGCCGTACCAAAGGCGTTAAAAACAAAAGCATCCTTCCATAGATAAGCCACCATTGTAATACCTTCTTGTCTTAGGTTACGTCCTAAGAAGACAAGTGGTTCTGTAAAGAGCTGTAATGCCCCAATTGTCGCAGTAAATACAACAAACGTAATCGTTGGCTTAAGCATCGGAATTGTAATTAAACGAATTTGTTGCCAAACTGTTGCTCCATCAATTTTTGCCGCTTCGTACAGAGCATTTGGAATACTTTGCATACCGGCTAAGAAGATGATGGTATTATAACCAACCCAACGCCAGAATACCATGATTGAAATAGTGATTTTTACTGGCCAGTTTTGAATGTTCCAATTAATTGAGTCAATACCGAAATAACTTAATATATAGTTGATAAATCCAGCTTCTTGATTACTAAAAATAACACCAAAGATAATGGCTACCGCTACAATAGATGTAACATAAGGTAAGAAGATCATCGTACGGAAAACATTTCTAAAGCGAATCAGTGTTGAGTTTAACGCAAATGCAAGTAAAATCCCAACGATAATCTGTGGCGCTGTACCTAACAACCCGATAATAAAGGTATTCTTAATGGCTTCATAGAAAATTGGATCACTAAAGATAAAATTGAAATTTTCCATGCCAACAAAAGTCATATCACTTAAACCGTTCCATTTGAAGAAGGCTAAGTAAAAACTAAATAGCATCGGGAATAACCCAAATACAGCATAAAGTATAAAGAACGGGGAGATAAAGAAGTAGGCGGTTCGAGCAGTCTTCTTTTTTTCATCGAGGCTTTTTTTCATGAGTGTCCCTCCTTAATATGGGGTAAAGAATATGGCACTGCCATATTCTTTACCCTTTCTCTTCATTTATTGACGTGCTAACGCACTTTCCGCTTGTTCGAGTGCTTGGTTCCATTGTTCATCTGGATCTGCTCCAGCATTCACGTTAGAAATTGCTTCTTGTAATGCATCGTTTACTGTATAGTAACCTTTTCCTTTATAAACAGGGATTACAGCTTCTGCAGCTTCAGAGAATACTTGTGCTGTTTTGATGCCACCGAAGAATTCATCAGAGTAATCTAAGAACTCAGGATCTTCATATACAGCTGGCGCTGAAGGGAAAAGACCATAATCTAAGAAAGATTTTAATTGTTGTTCTGGTGCTGTCATCCATTCAATAAATGCATAGGCTTCTTCAGGATAATCAGATTCTGCTGGTACTGTTAAGTAAGAACCACCCCAGTTACCGGCACCTTCTGGTAATGTAGTAATAGACCATACACCAGCTTCTGCATTATCTTTAATTACACCTTGCATCCAAGCTGGACCTAATAATGTTGCGTAAGTACCTTCATCCATACCTGCAAACCATTCCGGTGTCCATAATTGAATGTTACCAATTAAGTCTTGTTCGATTAAGCTAACAGTATAATCATAAGCGTTGCGGATGTGGTCATGTTCTTCAACGATTAATTCATCTTCTGTGTTAAAGAAGTGTTCTGGTGCTTGATCACGACGTGCATTAAAGACAAGTTCTGCACCATCAGTCATAATTTTACCTGTTTCAGCATAAATTTCTTGAGCAACTCTTTCAAAGTCATCCCATGTTTGAATTAACTCACCTACTGCTTCAGGAGATGGATCGAATCCAGCCTCTTCAAATACGTCTGTACGGTAATACATTACTGTTGGACCAATATCTGTTGGTAAACCAAACATGAACGATCCATCAGCGTTTTCACCAGTACGCCATACCCAGTCTAAGAAGTTCCCCTCAACATCAGCAGCACCAAAATCCATTAGATTATGGAACCTGTCTTCTGCATCACGGTAACGTTCTAATTGGTTTACTTCAACCATTGCTACATCAGGTGCACCTGATCCTGCAGATAATGATGTAAATAGATTATCGTGTAAATCATTCATATCCATATTTTGTAGTTCAATTGTTACGTGTGAATTTGCTTCCATATACTCTTCAATTAGTACGTCATAGCCTGTGTTACCGAATTCCCAAAACGTTAATGTTACCGCTTCTTTGTCATCACCAGTATCTGCTGATGTATCTTCTGTTGTTGAGTCGTCAGTTGATGTGTCTTCAGTCGATGTATCATCGCTGCCACATGCTGTCATCAATAATACACTAAGTAACCCTACTAAAAATACTTTAAATAATTTTGACATGTTTGTTTCCCCCTAATTTTAATTAGCAATCGAATGTTTCAAGCATTTTCAACTATTAACGTAATGTGATTATTGACTCACCTCCTTAAGATTCCCTGTTTTTTTCGACTTAAACCGCCTCAGATTCCTCTCACTTTTAAAGCGTACCCATTGTTACCGAAAGCGCTTTATAAATTAATTAAAAAAAGAAATGTTTTACATCGTTCAAATTCACCCTCTAAGTTTGACGGTCCAGCCATTCACTTGCATAGTCTTATTAAATTTACCTTGCTTTTATCTAATGATAGTACATCAGCGGTTCGCTGTTTGGAACGCTTAACTCTTCGCCTTCGTGGAAGCGTTTCCGAAACCGCTTTAGTAATTACTATATTAAAGACCTTCCAAGCGTTTGTCAACAGTTATTCGCTTGTTTTTTCATTTTTTCGGTGCAATGTTTGAATGAGTTCACTTAATTGTACTGATTCCGCTTTCAGCGCTTCAGACTGTAATGCAATCCCCTCTACACCATAACGTTGTTCTTTAATGGCCTGATCAGATAATTGAAGCTGTTCAAACGTCTGCTCAGAGGATGCTTGCATTTCTTCAATCGCTTGATACAGTTGTTGATTTTCGTTAACCATCACTTTAAGGCTAGCATAATTTGTATCAACATGATGGATTAGCTGATCGATAAATTGTTGCATTTTTTGTAAAACCTCAATATTGTATCCCATGTTCTCTTTTTCTTTGGCAATTCCCTCACTAGATTGAACAAGCACTTCACTCACTTCTTCAGCACCTAATTGAATCGATGTTAACACCTCATTCATATCTGTAATAGAAGCGTTGACATCTTGTGAGAGTTGCCGAATCTCGCTTGCAACAACCGCAAAGCCTTTCCCTTTTTCCCCAGCACGCGCTGCTTCTATTGAGGCATTCAGCGATAACAGATTCGTCCGTTTAGCAATATCATTTACAAGCGCCGATAAATCCGCCACTTGACCAATATTGTCTTTCAACTTCATAATTTCCTTCGTTGATTGGGCGATGAGCTCATACATCGTATTAATTTGAGCAACAGATGTATGCATGACTTCAATGCCCTGTGCGGTTTGATTTGATACATCTTTAGACTTGTGACGCATCGCATCACTTTCTTCTTCAATTAAACCTATTGTCTCATTGAAAGTTTGAGAGTACTTCACAATATCATCCGTTAAGTTAGCTTGATGATGGACTGCGGTTTTTAATTCACTCACATGCGATTTGACATCTTGATTTTTCGTTTGAAGCTTCCTTGCCCCTTCATCTAACATTGTGCTTTCTTCATTAAGATGCGTACTTACTGATGACAGTCTCTCAATCATCCCTTTGAATGTTGTTTGTACATTATTTAAAATAGTACCTAATCGAGAAAATTCATCTGTTCCTTTCACGTTAATTGGTGTAGAGCTCAAATCGCCTCTCATTAATGCATCACCAAAACGTGTAATCCGCCGCATCTTTTTCGATACTTCCCGATTAACCACCACTAAAATAACTGTACCAATCACCAGTGACACCATGATGGCTATTAAGAAAGTAAAGCGCGTATCCGTAAAACGTGTGAATATCATAGCTGAATCATGCGCCAAATCTTCATCCGCAATGGCTTTTAACTGATTTAAAGCAAAACTTGCTTGATTGTAGTTACGCCCAGCATCCCTTAGCGTAATATAATTAAGTTGCTCGGTTTTATCTCGTTCTCTTATTTGGATATAGTCTTGGTATAACGCTCTAATCGCTTGGTCTTGAGCGACAACCACACTAAAAAGTTGTTGTTCTTCTTCTTTTGAGAGACGCTGATTCACAGCCTCAGCAAGATGATCGAAAGTTTCAACAGTGGCATTGAACTGGTTCACTTGCGTTGTATCTGGCGCTACCATAAAACGGCTAAGTAAGACAAATCTTTCCTGAATTAAAATCTCCATTGCATTTAGTTTATCAATATGTTGAACTTCCTCATTCATATCATTCACTTTTGTTTCAACATCACCTAAATAAAACGTTATAATGCCTGCAGAAGTTAGAAATAAGCCAATCGTAATAACATATACTAGCGAATACTTCCACCCAATACTCCTATTTTTCCATAACATGCGTCCACCACCTAAAGCGCTTTCTATTTTATTGAAAAAATATGTAGCGAGTTATCTTTCGCTACATGAATCTCTTTTAACTAATGTGACTGGAATGACTTCTTTAACATACTTCTTCGTTTTCCCGTTAATGCTATTTAATAAGATTTTAGCCGCATCAGCCCCGATCTTATCAACATCTTGTCTGATTGTTGTTAATCTTGGTGTTATATATTCTGACCAATCCACGTTATCATAGCCAATCACTGAAATGTCTTCTGGCACACGCAAGCCGGCTTCTTGTATCACTTGTATTGCTCCAAGGGCCATTGTATCTGAACTAGCAAAGACAGCCGTTGGCCGTTCATTTAATACAAGCAACTGCTGCATGGCTTCTCTACCACCTTCTATTGAGAAGAAACCACCGTTGACAATATACGAAGGCGGAATCGTTAAGTCTAGCCTTTTCATTGCTTTTAAGAACCCTTTCATCCGTTCAATACCAGAAAAGGTATTTTGATGTCCGGCAATATGAGCAATTTTTTTATGTCCTAAATCCGTTAAGTATTGTAACGCTAACTCTGTCCCTTGATAATTATCACTGTGCACAACGTTAGTGTTCGAGCTATCTAAGTCAATAATAACAGAGGGTAAATCAGCATCAATCACCTTATCTAATTCTTCATCATCATTTTCTGAGCTGAAAACAACAACACCATCGACACCACGGTATTTAAAGTGATCTAAATAGCTTTTTTTCTCATCACCAATTTTATTCGCGATAAATAATAAATCATAGCCTTCCAATTCAACGACTTGCTTAAATGATTGTATAATACCACTAAAAAATGAGTGCTTAAGACCTATACCTAGTGATTCCATGTAAATCACGCCTAAAGTGTAGGATTTTTTCGTCGTCAACGTTCGCGCGTATGAACTTGGGAAATACCCCATTTCATCAACGGTTTTTAATATTTTTTCCCGCGTCTTTTGTCCGACATCCGGGTAGTTATTAAGTACTTTCGAAACGGTCGTAATCGAAAAACCTGTTGCCTTTGCAATATCATAAATGGTTACCGCCATTATTTACACCTCCTTCGAAAGCGTTTTCGTTTTAATTATATCGACTTATTATTAACCGGTCAAGTAGCTCTTTACTATTTTTTCGAAAGTTTTCGAAATCCCTACGAAATACTCCATATGCCCTTAATAATATATTTGTCGATACAAATAGTTAAGATTATGCTAAAATAACACTAAAGACCTATCATAAAATGAGGTGCCACGGCCTATGCAGAATTATATGAGAAACCGATGGATCGTTTTGAGCTTTAGCTTGTTTTTCTTATTGTTATTTACATTTTTTTCATATATACATCATACTACTGAGTATAAATTACTACCCGATCGTTTAACTTCTCTTAACGATGATTGGGCCATCTTTTTAGGGGATATGCATGTCAAAACCGTTGATTTACCAGCGGAAATTAATGTAGGGAAAAACACAACATATTTTGCCACAACGACACTACCCAAAACACCTGATAGTTATGATCATGTGTTGATTAGAGCGTCACTACAAGATATTACGGTGTACTTAGATGGCGAGATGATTCACCAAAAGGTAAACAACCAAAACGGCAGACTAAGAACACCACTCACAAGTTCCTGGGAATTGGTTTACTTACCTTACGGATATCAAGACAAAGAACTAACGCTTCAAATTCGTTCTGAAACTAATGCCTTCGCTGGAACAATCAACCCTATTCAAATCGGTTCAAGCGATGCTTTACTTTTTCATATTATTAAGAACCAGGGCTTAAACTTTGTCGTTGGTCTTATTCTGTTTATATTAGCAATGAGTTGTTTACTTATCGCCTTGTCACAAAGAAAATTTATTGATAACAGATTGTTGTACTTAGGGTTGCTTAGTTTAACTACAAGTTTATGGATTTTTGGCGAGTCCAAGCTTCTTCAATTTATTACTGGAAATCCATTTATTATTGGAGGCCTGAGCTATTTAATGGTCCCTCTTATCGCAGGTTTTATTGCACTATATATTAAAGAATCCGTAACGAAACGATTTATTACCTTATTTAGGTCCGTCGCGTTAATCTTTGCTATGACTTCAATTGCCATATTATTTTTACAACAATTTAACTACTTTAATTTCATTGAATTAATAGCCTTTGTTTTACTTATCATTCTTATTTTATCTATCATACAAATAGGTGCGCTTACCTATGAATATCACCTTGACAGAAGCAGCGAAATACGTCAATTCTCACGCTATTTATCTATCTTCGTGATTGCAGTTATTTTTGAAATTGTCCTTTTTTTCACAAGAAGCTTTCAAGCTATTTCAAGCATGCTTCTCATTGGGGTACTGGTCTTTTTTAGCCTTCTTTTCATCGATACGTATCGATACCTTAAACAAAGCGCCGAACAAGCTAGAAGAAACCAATTGCTTGAAACACTTGCTTATAAGGACCTTCTTACAAACGGATTAAATCGTACAGCTTATGAGCGAGACTTAAATAATCGCCTTAATGGCAATAAGCATTTTCGATTAATTCTTGTTGATTTGAATGATTTAAAATTTATCAATGACACTTTCGGTCATACGAGCGGGGACCAGGCCATTATGCTTGTATACAAAATATTGTTAGATGCTTTTATTGGGTCAAGCTGTTACCGTATTGGCGGTGATGAATTTGTGATATTAAGTGACCGTTTAGATAAACACCATTATCAAAACCAAGTCATCGCCATGCGAAAAGCATTAAAAGATCATTCTGAAACGTTACCTTATACGCTCGATGTAGCGATTGGCAGTGACCTCTATAACGAAAAAGAATGGCCAAAATATACCCATTTTTATCATCACGTCGACCAACTTATGTACAAAAATAAAATAGAACGAAAAAAGAGAAGCTAAGACCTAACAGGCTTCTCTTTTATATTCACTCGATGACCTGATAACCTTTTCATTTGTTTTGACATGTTTCAGCCAACTTTAATTTTTGCGGACTAACTGAATAATGAATAGGAAAATGTCCATTCATATAATAGGTTTCACCATCACTATGACAAACCACTCGCTCAGCTAATTTCACAGTCATATCATGCACTTGACATTGAGAAACATATGGTGACTTTTCGTGAGTCCCTCGATAGACCTGCCAGAATAGCTTAAAAACTCCTTTAGCATCTAGCCCATGCACAATCGTAATATCAAGTAAACGATCCGTCGCTTTTGCCTTTGGCGCTATGTTCATCCCTCCACCAAAATAAGGCTGATTACTCACCGTTATAAACCATACACGTTCATAAAGCGTGACCTCTCCATCAATGGTCACTGTAACTGAAAAAGGCTTAAATACTTTAAAAGCTCTGCATACAAACAAGGGATACACTAACTTTCCCAGTCGTAACTTGTTCAAGTGTTTTTTAGCCTTTGATTGATTTACATACTCACAAACAAACGCATCAAAACCAATTCCTCCATTATTTATCATGCAACGGTTGAAGCTCCCGTGCTTCACCTTCAACATATCAACAGATGTACGTTTAGGTTGTCGCATAAAGTGCTCGATTTCTTTCGGATCTTGAAACGTCTTAAAATAGCGAGAAAAATCATTACCCGACCCATTCTTAATAACACCTAAAGTCATCTTTTCATCATCAAGTCCATTCAGCACTTCATGAATTGTTCCATCACCACCAACAACAATCACTAACGTCACTTTCTCTTCTTTAACCAAATATTTTACAATCTTTGTTGCATGCCCTTGATAACCAGTAATATAGGAACGGTAAGAAATAGTCAATTTTTGTTTAAAACGGTTAAACGTTGTGATTCCTTTACCGGAAGTCGGATTAACTATAAACGCTACACTCATGGTTACACCTCACTTTAAAGCTATTAACATCAGCCTTACTTCAGCACCTCTGGCTTTAATATCGGTTCAAACCAATATTTATTAAAAACGGACACTAATGGCCCCAACGAGACAGCGACAATTAACGTCCCCCAGCCAACAACCGCACCAAATAAAAAGCCAATCACAACAGCCGTAGCATCAACGATCAAACGAGCTATTCCGAAAGGAATTCTATTGTTTGTTAGTTCTTGGAGAATTAACGGTAGCGCATCATAAGGTGATACACCTAGATTAGCCGTTACATATAACGATAACCCTACAGATGATATGAAGACTCCCACAAAGACGAGAATAAAGCGCACACCTAAATCAAAACCATTTAAGGCGAGTGTCTCATAGCCATAAACAATAAGGTCTGCGGTATACCCTAATAGAAACATGTTTATAAATGTACCAAACCCAATGAGTTCGCGACTATTAATAAAGAGAAAAACAAACAACAGCAAATTAAAAATAACAGAATAAAAACCAAAAGTTAAACCAATGGTTGAGCTTACCCCTAAGTTCATCGTTGCAAAGGGATCTGTTCCAAGCTCAGCAATTCTTAAAATACCAATTGCGATACCCAATAATAAATTACCTACCAGCATGCCGATTATTCGTTTATGTATTAATGACATCTCGTCGCCTCTTTTCTTCTTTTATCTATCTATTTCTTATTAAACTATACCATAATTTAACTAGGAATTCTGCTTAGAAATTATATGAAACTATTGTCCTTCTCGAAGTCTCTTAAAAAGAGCTTATGCAGATAACCTATGACTGAGTAGATGAGTGGTCTTTATTTAACCCTCAAACAACCATGCAAAAAGCCCTCTTATGCTATTAAGAGAGCTTTTGTCTATGCGACTTAAATAATATATGCTAATATTTCATCACTTACAAATATGCCATAAATGTCGTGGCAATCGTAAAGTAGACGATGAGACCTAAAATATCATTTAAAGTTGTAATAAATGGGCCTGAAGCAATCGCCGGGTCTAATTTTAACTTTGTAATAATTACTGGAACAACAGCGCCCGTGATGGTAGAAAAGCTAAGCGTGATGAAAAGTGATGAAGCAACAATTAACGAAAGAGCAAAACTTCCATAAACGATCGGGATGACAATAAGTAAAACTGTGCCCGTAATAGCACCAAGCAATAGGCCTGTTCCAAGTTCCCGACGAATCGCAGAAAGTAGCCCACGTTTTTCAAATGAATCTGTCGCAATTGCACGCACGACAACCGCTAACGATTGTGTTCCTGCATTACCGGCTGAATCCATAATTAATGGAATAAACACTGCCAGAATCACCATTTCCTCTAAAGCTTCTTCAAATGAGCCTATAACACCACCTGTTAAAAAACCAAAGAATATCAGCATCACAATCCATGGCGCTCTTTTTTTAGCTGCTGCAAATGAACTGATATTAATATCTGTACCACCTTTAGCAGCGATAAACTCATCAAAATCTTCATTTACTTCTTCTTCCATTACATGCATCATATCATCAATAGTGATGATACCAGTTAACTCTCCTTTTTTGGTTACAACAGGCACAGCTAAAAAGTCATATCGTTTCATAATTTTATAAACTTCTTCCTGATCCATTTCGGTTGTGACAGACACAATATCTGTCCCCATAATATTGTCAATAGTCTCAAAGGCAGGTGAAATAATTAAATCCCGCAAAGACACAACACCAACAAGTTTAGATTGTTCATCTAATACATATAAATAGTAAATCGTTTCAGCGTCAGGTGCTTGAAAACGGAGATTATCAATGACTTCACTAACCTTTTCATTTTTACTTACTGTAATGAACTCCTTCGCCATCAACCCCCCAGCTGTTTCAATTGGGTAACTGAGTAGTTCACGAATGATCATTTCTCGCTCTGGCGCCATTGCATGCAGTATCTTATCTTTCTCTGCCTTATCAAGTTCAGCTAGAAAGTCTGCTACGTCATCTGTAGGAATTGTGTCAAAAAGCTCCTTCATGTATTGATCGGTGAGCTCATTAATTATTAACTTTTGCTTCTCAAGTTCTAACTCTATAAACACTTCTGCAAATTCATTACCTGTCATTAACTCATATAACTTTTGTCGTAACTGTCGGTTGAGTTGAACAAAAATCTCTAATTGATTTGTTGGATGTAAATCTAAAAACAATTCACGAAACGTCTTTTTATCACCTTGCTTTAGTGCTTGTAATACGTCCGTGGCATAATCTGTACGGTTTACTTCATCGAATGCGATCATACTATCGTACTCCCTTCATTATTTAGAAGGCTATACATTTAGAGTGAATCAAATGAGGGAAGCCTTCAATATTATACCTATATATTTCAGCGTCATCTTGATAACTTGAATAACTATCCACAGCATCTTCACTCCTTTTTTCTCCATTTTCAAGTCCATAATAAAAACCCATCTCATATAGGAGACAGGTTTTAGACTAAACTAAATAAACGCCTCCATTCGTAGAGCTTTAGCACTGTGCGGCATAGGACATTATCCAGCTACGTTAAAAATCACCTTATGTCGATGATTCTTGTTGACCCATTGGCGTCTTTGGACGTTTTTGGGCAGCAGCGTATCTCCTGCACAGGAGCCTCACCTAACGAGGTATAACTTATCTTGACACGTTCATTCTAAAGGGGATGGAACCTCTTGTCAAATCGTACAATGACTAAGTCATTGACTTTTCTTTTGCCACTGCTATCCTTACAGCCAAATAAGTTAAATGCTGTTTTAATTTTACACGAGGAGTTAAATAAAAGTTAAATTAAACATAGAATAAGTTTAAATCTTTTCTAATTGAATGAATTTCATAATTCTGAGGCCTTGCGGCCCAATGGTTTTGAAGCATAAAAAAGGAAGTACCTCCCCAAGTCTTGTATAATGGTAAGTAACCAAACTAAACCAAAAGACTGGAGGAGAACTCCCTATGCCTATTATACGACAAGAGAGTTTATTTAGCATTAATGAATTATATGCAATGGAACCTACCCAACGATATGACGCTATTATTTCGGTCATTGATATTGACCACATTTACCGTGAGGTAAGTAAAAAATCACGTCTTGGAGCTCCGGAGGAGCTTAACTACGCTGCTATGATTATTTCTGTTTTTATAAGATA
>NZ_FOWN01000006.1 GCF_900115465.1 Halolactibacillus alkaliphilus | reverse complement strand
ATATGATTAAAAATCATCCCTTGGCACAAAGTATCGCTTCCCAATCGTGGAGAATGTTCAGAAATATATTGACATATAAATGCTTGACGTATGGGAAAGCGCTTGTTGTGGTCAACCCTTATAAGACATCGCAAGTTTGTTCTTCATGTGGTGCAGAAACAGGCAAGAAACCATTAAGCGTCAGACACTTTACGTGTCCAACCTGCCACACACTTCATGATAGGGACATTAACGCCAGTAAAAACATAAAAAATATCGGGCTTGGAATGAGCCTTAGTTAATAGCTTAAACCGCTGATATTTGCTTGAAATAGCAGATATCAAGTTTTGAGTGTTCCTAGAAACTCGGTACTTTAGTGCCGATGTAGTTCATACTATAAGCTATCTTCGTTCTTCATAAGAGTACATGGACATTATCTCGTCTTATCGTTGCCCAAAATCATGTCTGCATTTTCACCTGGTGCATTTTCCGTGCAATATTTAATCGTCGAATGAGTCAGGTTGCTTATTAAAAAGTAATCATGGTAATCGAATCAAGTATCGAAAAAACGGGCCTTGCTGTTTAAGGTGTTAACTTGGATAACACCTTAAACAGCAAAACGAAAGAAAAGAAACTTCAAAGTCGCATTTAAAAAAGTGTGCTGACTCAATGAGAGGTAATCAAGGTAATTGCAGAAGTAGCTGGAAGTTGTTGGTTTATATACTGGAAATAAGAGGGGCTAAAGTTAACTTTAAAAACACGAAAGAGTAACCGTGCTCATTCTGTTGCCTGTTCTTTCAAGGATTGTTATGCCGTTCATATTCAGTTCATATTAGACACGTATACTCATAGTCATAAAACATAACGGAATGAGTACAACATAAAAGGGTAATCAATGCTTTAATACGTCTGAATAAGCAAACAGTATAAAAGAAAGGTGATTTTAATGGATGATCATATCAATAAAGGAAGGCGTCAGTGGACGAAGTTATTTGCCTTAACGATCCTTGCTCTATTAGTGTTCTTTGTTTCTAGTTACCGCTGGCTACGTCATGACGTTCCAGGATTTACTGCGGAGACACTCGTTGAAGTAGACGCGCATTATATGGAGACGAATGAACAGGCGGTTCTAGTTGATGACGGACCAACGGCACTTAAGGCAAGGCTTGATTTGATAGAACGAGCAGAAGAGACATTATACATGTCGGTTTTTGCGATGCAGGGCGGAGATAGTGTGACATTAATTTACAATGCCTTACTTGAAGCGGCTGAAAGAGGCGTAGAAGTGAAATTATTAGTAGATGGGCTTTTTCATGGCATGCGTTTTAAGGATCGGCAATTTATCGCCACGGCTGATGACACGCCGTTTATTGACATAAAGTTTTATGAACCGTTAAATATTCTTGCGCCGTGGCGAGTACATAACCGATTACACGATAAAATCATCATTCAAGATGAAGAACACATGATCATTAGTGGACGTAATATTGGCGATAAATATTTTAAAAGACGTGGAGATAACCTCACATATGACCGTGATATTTTAATCGTTAACCCGGATGACGCACCCCCGCTCATTAACCAAGCGCGGGAGTATTTTGCTATGCTTTGGGACCATGACTTTGTAAGCGCGAGAAAGAGACCAACGCTCGTTTCATCTCGCCAACGTAAACAGTACCGTTACGACTTAAAGCTTGAAGCCGCTAAAGTAAAAGCCCGTCACCAAGGTTTTTTTGCTCAATCCGTTGACTGGTCAGATAACGCCCATCCGATTGATCGTGGCTACTTTATCTATAATCAACCAGGACGTGCGTATAAACATGCCGATGTTTTTCATCATATGTTAACACATCTCTATCATACAAAGACAGATGTAGAGGTCTATTCCCCGTACATCATTTTTACTGACCCGATGTTACGCGATATCAAACAAGCAACGATGCAAAAACCTTCGATTCATTTAGTGACAAATGGCGTTAAAAGTACACCAAACTGGCTCGCGTTTAGTGGGTATCAGCTTACACGTCCTTATTTGACTGAAGACCATGTTAAAGTGAGTGAATACCAACACCCATCCGCGTCACTGCACTTAAAAAGCTATATGTTTGATCAGTCAACGCTTGCGGTCGGGTCATACAACTTGGACCCAAGAAGCACCTATATCAATACCGAATCCATGCTATTTATAGAGAGTCCTTCACTTGCACAAGATGCACAACAATCGGCTGAAAGTATGTTTAGCGCCAATCTAACAACTGCTGAAGACGATCCGATTGCGTCATTTAGTATCAGGATCAAACATGTGCTTATTAACGCACTAAGTCGCTTCACAAGTTTTGCCTTGCCGTTATTATAACTGAGAAAAAGTGCGATGATGACTAAAAAGAAGTTTGAAAAGCAATTGTATAATAACACGTTTCCAGTCAATATTTTTAAGTATCGGATGATCTGATAAGTGGTCATCCGTTTTTTTGAATTTTTAAACAATTGGATCAAGTATAGGTTTATGAGCTTCACTGCTTAAGAACCTAAATATACTTAAAAAGCTTATTTTATATCACTATTGTTCCTACATCCGTTGATGAAAGACGAATATACTAAACATTTCATTGCAAATAACGAGTGTTTCCCTACGATAGGAGTAGGTATGAGGTAAGTAATTTAGCTAAGTGAAGGTGTTTAATCATTATCTTTTTAATAAAGGCCGTGTTAGTAAAGAAAAAACATAGCCTGATTAATAATAGTGATTAGATATAAAGTCGCTTAGCTTTTTAATGCTCTTTTTATCAAGTTTTATATGTTGTTTGCAGATACTATAAGTAGGGGAAAAGATATATTTAAAAAATAAAGAAAATTAATTTCTAAAAACAAAAAATGATGAAATTTTATTTATTTTCATCTTGAAACTCCTTCTTAGCTTCGGTATACTTAGTGTAGTTATAGATTATCCCCAGTTCATTGGACATCTAATGCTCATTTTTGATGCGTAAATCATTGTAGCGATGCTGTTAGTATCAACGCATCGTTTAAATAAGTTTATTTACTTAATCTGATATTGTTTTGTTTATATTTAAATGCGGATATACACATTCGGTGTTTTTTTAAAACGTAGTATGTGGTCACTTAAACTTGATTAAGTAAAACGCCACTTATAAATGATAGCGGATACATTTAAAGTGCAGTAATCATATTAAATAAAAGAAGGAGAGAGCCATGAGAGAATTTCTGACAATAGATATTGGTGGAACATCAATAAAACATGGTGTGATAAAAGAAGATGGTACACTTCTTAAGTCAGGTGAGGAGCCTACACATGCAGAAAAAGGAGGCCGCCACATTATAAACAAGGTAAAAGAATTAGGTGGGTATTACCAAAAAGAGTATGATATTAAGGGGATTTGTATTAGTACTGCAGGACAAGTAGATTCTAGACAGGGAAAAATCATTTACGCGCTCCCTAACATTATTCCTAATTATACAGGTATGCCAATCAAAGAAGAGCTAGAGGACTACTTTAAGTTGCCGGTTGAAGTGGAAAACGACGTGAACTGTGTAGGATTAGCAGAATCGTGGCTTGGCCGTGGTAAAGGTGTGAAGAGTTTATTTTGCTTAACGATTGGAACAGGAATTGGTGGCAGCTATGTTCTTGATAATCAACTGCATACAGGCCATAGCTATTCGGCAGGAGAAATTGGTTATATCCCAATAGAAGGCAGGGCTTTTCAAGATATTGCGTCAACCAAAAGTCTAGTGGAAAATACAGCTCATAATAAAGGGCTTCTACCGACACAAATTGATGGTAAAATGATTTTCGAAAAAGCAAAAAACGGTGATCAAATGTGTATTGATGGCATTGATCAACTTATAAAACACCTCTCAAAAGGCATTGCAACGATTGTTTATATGATGAATCCTGAGATGGTTGTTATTGGTGGGGGCATTTCTCATCAGAAAGATTACTTATACCCACGGATTATGGAACAACTTAAACAAGATGTGTTACCGGAATTACTTGAGAAAACAACGATAGATTTCGCTAGTAATTTAAATCACGCAGGTCTTGTTGGTGCACTCCGTAATTTTTTGATTCAAGAGACCTTGCATCCTCTAAATAAGATTGTTATAGCCATTGAGTCAACCCGGCATAAGTTGACTAAGGGGGAGCATTTAATTGCTGATTTTATCATTAACAACCTACCAGAAGTTCCAGACTTAACAATTTCTGAAATGGGTAAAAAGGTGAAAGTAGCAGAAGCATCTATTAGTCGTTTTTGTAAAAAAGTAGATATTGGAACGTATAACAACTTGCGGATTCTTGCAAGTAAAGCAAGTGTAAGTAAACGAAAAGTAGAAGAAGCGGCTGTGGATGAGGGTGATTCGGTAAAAGAAATATACTTATCCATGATTGACCGTTTTAATGGTTTTCATGCTTCAAGAGAGTTGAACAAGCTTCGAGACATGATGACAACATCTCAGCGGATTTTCTTAATTGGTACACCTGATATTAAGAAATATCTCTACGCTTTAGAAGAACGGCTAATGGAATGTGGAATTGATGTTCAACTGTATGCTGAGAAGCGAACAATTGAGCGTTCCATCAATATTATTCCCCCAGAAACATTAGTTGTTGCCTTTGATATTTCTGGTTATGATGAAACATTGATAAACTATGTGACGCAACTAAATGCTACACATCGCACGGTTGGGGTGACGAGTCAATCAGATTCTCCACTGGCAAGAGCCGTTGGTGAAGTTTTTATCGCACCGTTTTTAGAGAAGAAAAAGGATATAGCCGCGGATGTCTTCACTGTGTATTATTTTGTGGATTTGTTGCTTAATGGCATCTACCCAGAATCAAAAATAGCTAATAAATTAATTCCAGTAAATGAGGAGAGATAATATGCGCTTTGCTTATGTGCCAATCGATGAACGACCATGTAACACAACGATTATTGAACGAATCATTGAGACAAATAATGATATAGAAATTATCATGCCAACACCTGAACAACTTGGCTATAAAAAACAGCCGGCTGAAACAGATGCTTTATGGCGCTGGCTTTTGGATTTAGAATATCTGGATGGCATCGTTTTAAGCACGGAAATGCTTCTTTATGGTGGATTAATTCCTTCTAGATTGCATGACTTAGATGAAGACTCGATCCCTTTATTTACGCAGCGCCTAAAACAACTTAAACGAAAGCATCCTCATGCAAAAATAATGGCGTCTTCAGTTATTATGCGTACACCACAATATGATTCAGCTGACGAGGAACCAGATTATTATGAGACGAATGGAAGAAATATTTTTCGTCGTCGCTACTTGATGGATAAGGGTGAGCGTATAGGCGTATCTGCTGAGGAAGCACAAGAACTTATTAAAATTGAACGTGACTTGCCGTTAGAATATATAAAAGACTATGAAACACGTCGGACATTTAATGTTTTGGTAAACAAGCATGTGCTGCACCTATTAAAGGATGGATGGTTAGATTTTCTTATCATTCCTCAAGACGATAGTGCAGAGTATGGTTATACAGCAGAAGACCAAAAGAAAATTATTCAAACGATCACTGACCTGAATTTAGATGAAGCGGTTCATATGTATCCGGGATCTGATGAAGTAGGCGCAACATTAATTACGCGCCTGTATCATGATAAGAAAAAAATCAAAAGAAAAGTATTTATTGAATGGAGCAGCACATTAGGTCACACGTTGATTCCTATTTACGAAGATCGACCTTTTTATGAGACATGTAAAAGACACTTACGATCGATTGGTGCTTATGAGGTTAATAATAAAGCAGATGCTGATTTTATTTTATACTATAACGTACCTGGTGAAGTGCTTCAAGAATCGTGGGATCAGTTTGAAAAACGCGATCCGACATACGACAGCTTTCGAGATATGAACACATTCGTTGATTGTCTAGAACGTGATTTAGATTTAGGTTACCGTGTTGTTATTGCGGATGCGGCTTATGGTAATGGTGGAGACTATGCACTTATTAAGCGCTTAGATCAGAGAAACTTGTTGCATAAGATCACTTCATATAAAGGTTGGAATACAAATGCAAACACACTAGGTACAACCTTGGCTCAAGGCTGCTTGGCGGATTTAAATAGAAAAGGTGCGATAAATGAAAATATTGCTTATCATTTATTAGATGATTTTCTATATCAAGCCGTTGTGAGAATGGAACTGACAAATGGACTCTTAAAAGAACTTGATCTAACTTATTTTGATTTAAAAGATAAAGCGCCTGAAGTCAATGCTAAACGAGATGAGCTTTTAAGGACGTATTATCAAAAGATGATACCTCATCATTATAAAGCTATAGGTGAACTATGCGTGAAAAGTTATGCTCCATGGAACCGCATGTTTGAAGTTGGCTTATCATTATAAACAAGTTGAGGAGAAAGTAAGGTTTTAAAAAGTAGTGACATTTAGGGTGTGGGGCAACTTCGGAGCAAGATGCGTTTCATTTTGACTATCCTAGTTGCCTGTATACCTTTTTCCTGTTTTCCAGTGGTTATACTGTGTAAAAAGTAATTCTAGTGTTGATCTAGACAAGACGGATATAAAACTTATGAAAGAATGTGGAATGGTATGGCTTCTGTATTAAAAGTGATTCAATTAAAATATCAAAAACTAAGTAAATCAGAGAAGCGGGTTGCTGATTATTTATTAGAACATTATTCACATGTTTCTAATATGGATATTAGAGAGTTGGCAGAAAAAGCTGCTGTTTCTGTCGCAACAGTGACTCGCTTTAGTCATAAGGTGGGTATGGCTTCGTTTGTGGAGCTTAAAATTTCGTTGAGAGATGCAGTGAAAAAAGACGAACGCCCTGATGATGTGTTATACCAAGTCCAACAAACGTACAATGAGGTGCTAATAGCCACTAGTACTCTCCAAACGATAGAGAACTATCAGCGTGTAGTGGATAGACTTAATCAGGCAAAGTCAATCAGCATATTTTGTATAGGTAGTTCTGGTTTGTCAGGAGAAGAGTTTAAATTAAGGTTGCGGCGGATGGGGAAATCAGTAGATACTTTTTTAGATGCTCATTCCATGGTACTAAGAGCATCTACTTTGACAAGTGAAGATGTTGTTATAGCTATTTCAGCTTCAGGTCAGACGCTAGAAATTGTAGAAGCGGCTAAATTAGCGCATAAAAATAATGCTGCGATTGTTTCCTTAACAAATTATGAAAAAACAGCTTTAACAACGCTATCTGCTGAAGTCATTTATACACACCATGTCGATGGGCTACTTAAAGACCGTGTCTTAAATACACAACTCTCCGTTATTTATGTCATTGACAGTTTAACAGCTTTACTTATGGAAGATGAAGAGAACGCATTAAACTATCATAAGACATTAGATATGCTGTCAAGCTATCTTAGTGAGAAAAAAATTGTGCACGCTTTAAATGTGTAACAATCTATCCTAAATATCAGTGTTGTTTTTAAAAAATAAACCTGACAACTTTTGAATCATATCCAATACGTTGTCAGGTTTATCGTTTTAGAGCGAGAAGACACCTTCCTCAAACATTCGTGAGAATGTTAGGTGGGGGTAGTTCAACGATCAATTAATCGGACGTCATGAGCAGTTATTTGCTTGGCAATCTCTATTTCAACTGCGTGATCGGTAATTAGTGTATCAATATCAGACAGTCGTGCGAAACTAGAAATAGAGTTCGTGTTAAATTTAGAGTGATCAATCAAAGCGACGACATGTTTGGCGCGACTAACCATATTTTTCTTTAAATCGGTTTCATAAAAGTTAAAATCAGTAAGTCCACTTTCAACTGAGAAGCCACTTGATGATGTAAATAATAAATCAATGCTGTTTAACATATCCATTGTTTGGATGCCTACGGAACCTTCTAACGCCATCGACCCCGGCCTTAAAATCCCTCCTATTAAAATAACATTAAAATAAGGATTTTCTTTTAATTCAATCGCGCTTGACATCCCGTTTGTCATGATCGTTAATTTCATATTGAGTTTTTTCATTTCTTTGGCTAGTTCTAATGCGGTCGTACTTGCGTCAAGAAGAATACAACTTTTATCTTCAATTAATGACAGTGCGCGTTGAGCTATAATTTTCTTTTCTTTTAAGTTTGTTTGCGAGCGCTTTTTAAAGCTGCCCGTAGCTGTCGTTGGTTCATTCATAATAGCGCCACCATGTGTCCGTGTAAGTAGCCCAACTTTCTCCATCTCTTTTAAGTCTGTACGTAAAGTCACTTCAGAAACATCCAGCTCTTCAGAAAGTTGCTTAACAGTAATGCGTTTTCTCTCCGTCAATAAATGATGGATATGTTCACGGCGCTCTTTTGTAAATCGTTTGGTCATTTTCTCACCTCTTAACAATGTACCTGACGGTCCATGTATTTATTGGTTATATGTTTCGTCTGTATTAGTTGATCATCAGTTTCATTATACCACTATGTTGACTGGGAAATGAAGTCATTGACAGATGTTTCTTTCATTTTAACATGAATAATCCTTTAAACGAAAGCAAACGATTGTTTAATAGTTAAAATCGAAAGTAAAAGAAAAATATATTTACACAATCGAAAGTACGTGTTATATTTTAATTATAAAACGAAATCAAACGAAAGAAGGTAATATCATATGATGATCGCCATCGCAAGTGACGACCAAGGATTTTTATATAAACGTGAAATGAAACGCTATTTAAGACCAACCGGCTTTGACGTCTCTGACATGGGCTGTGTAGAAAAAACGTCAAAACCATTTGAAGAGGACGTTTTAAAAGTCGCAGAAGCACTAAATAGTGGAGCGGCAAATCGAGGCATTCTTATTAGTGAGACAGGTATAGGTATGTCGATTATCGCCAATAAATTACCAGGAATTCGCGCAGCGCTTTGTTTTGACGAACGCGCAGCTAAACAAGCCGTTCAAGATTATGATGCGAATGTTTTGGTTTTAGCAGCTGGACAAACAGATAAGAAACGAGCGGTAGAAATCATGTTAACGTTCTTATCGACGGAAAATAACGCAGATAGCCCATCAGTGATGATAGAATCACTGGATGACATTGCGACGTCACAGTTATTAACAGGTGAAAAAACGTGTTAAAGACATTGGCCTTACCCTTACTTCATATTAGTGAACAAGCAGCCATCGCGAGTTTTCCTTGGATTGGTAGCGGGGATAAAAACGCGGCAGATGGGGCGGCGACAACGGTTATGCGTGATGGGCTTAATCAATTACCCATTGATGCGCGTGTGGTCATTGGTGAAGGCGAGCTAGATGAAGCGCCGATGTTACACATTAATGAGTTACTCGGACAAGGTGGTCTGCCTGTGGACATTGCGGTTGATCCGATTGAGGGGACTGTGCTCACGGTAAACAATCAGAGTAATGCCCTTACTACATTGGCACTTGCGCCAAGAGGGGCGCTTCTTCATGCGCCGGATATGTACATGGAAAAGCTAGCTGTTGGACCAAAGGGCAAGGATGCAGTTGATATTAACTGGTCAATTGAGACGAACCTGTTAAATTTAAGTCAGGCGTTAGGTAAAGATGTGCGTGAGTTAAATGTGGCAATCCAGCACCGTGAAAGGCATGAAAGCCTAGTTAACCGTATGCGAACGCTCGGTGCTAAGGTACAACTTTTTGATGAGGGCGATGTGACTTACGCACTCGCAACGGCGATGGAACATACGGGGATAGATCTTTTTATCGGCACAGGTGGTGCGCCAGAAGGCGTCGTCGCAGCCGTTGGATTAAAGTGTTTAGGTGGAAAAATGCAAGGTAAACTTAAACCGATTTCCGATGAGGAAGTACAGCGCTGCCTCATGATGGGATTAACAGATCCCAATATGACCCTTGAACACGAAGACCTTGTTAAGAGTGATGACTGTCTTTTTGTAGGTACAGGGATTACCGATAGTATTTTAATGCAGGGCGTGAAGTTAGATAGACAGAGCGGTTTTGAAACGGAGTCATTACTACTCTCAGGTCAAGACCAGTATAGTCGACTTATTAAAGCTTATAGCCCAGCACACACAGAGTGCGTCACTACAGCGTCATTTTCTTAAAATCAAGAAGTAGATACTTTCTTTCGTTTTATACGCTATAAAAAAGCAGTCAAACCATCCTTTAACACGTTAAAGGATGGTTTGACTGCTTTTTTAGTCGTGGTGCTGATTATCTCCTTCTTTTAGGTCATGTGTCATTGACATAAGCACATACGTTGACATTTTTTTCTGACTCTTTATAATTGAGCCAAGAAAGCCCCTTAGTCGGTACCGACTAGGGCTATCATAAAAATGCATCAGTAATCATATTTATCATTGATTGTGTGATCAACAAAGGGGGAAAAAATCATGACACATATCTTTATAAACAATGATTTTTATAATATCATCGATCGTCGTCGCTCGATTCGTGCGTATGATCCGGCCGTAAAAATACCAAAAGACGAGATGCAAGAGATATTAAGACAAGCGGCCAAGGCTCCGTCATCTGTGAATATGCAGCCATGGCGTGTCGTTGTCGTTGAAAGTGATGAAGCAAAGCAAACATTGCGCCCACTTATTCGTTTTAATACAAAACAAAATGATACCTCGAGTGCTATGTTACTTTTGTTTGGCGACTTGTTGTGTTATGAGTATGGGGAAGACATTTATGACCAAGCTGTTCAAGAAGGAAAAATGCCAGAAGAGGTGCGCGATCATCAATTAAACACGATTGTTCCACTTTATGAAGGCTTACCTAAAAGCGTCATGCATGATATTGTTCAAATTGATACAAGCCTTTATGCCATGCAACTGATGTTAGTCGCGCGTGCTTATGGCTATGATACCAATCCCATTGGTGGATTTGAAAAAGATAAGCTGGCCAGTGCCTTTGGTTTAGATCCAAATCGCTACGAACCTGTGATGGTTCTCTCGATTGGAAAAGCCGAAGAAACAGGATATGAATCGGTTAGACTTGCACCAGAAGTCTTTGCGGAGTGGAAATGAAGTCGGGTCTTAGAACATATTAAATAGAACGTATTTCTAAAACACCTTAAAACAGTCATGTCACTGTTTTAAGGTGTTTTTTACTTGAGAGTATTATCTTAAATGTAAGATTATCGTGGTTTACTTGAAATGGATGAGGGTCACAGACAATATAAGTTAGCATAATAAATTAATAGAAATCGCTTAATATTGTTCATATATCTTTTAAAAAGCCTTTGGTACGATGTGTGATAGATAAGCTGTGAGGAAAGGAGTGTAGGATATAGAAAAATGAAAACGCTTAAATAATGGCTTATCTATAAA
Source organism: Halolactibacillus alkaliphilus (assembly GCF_900115465.1). Classification (GTDB taxonomy): domain Bacteria; phylum Bacillota; class Bacilli; order Bacillales; family Amphibacillaceae; genus Halolactibacillus; species Halolactibacillus alkaliphilus. Next base: position 117,698 of record NZ_FOWN01000006.1, on the reverse strand, counting down.
AAGCTATTTAAAAGATAAGAAGAAGTCAAGGAGGTTTATTAAAATGATACGTAGACAACGCATTACTTTATCACTTATAGCAATACTTTTTTTATTTATGACTTGGACGATGCAGTCGGTTTCAGCCGATGAAGCTACAGCAACGGTCACATTTGATCCGAATAATGGCGGTGACATTGTTGAGGTCACTGTCAACCAAGGAGAATCATTGACAGAAGCCCTTGTCCCTTTTACTGATTTAACAAAGGATACTTATGATTTTTTAGGCTGGTTTTATGGTGAGGCACAAAACTATGAATTGTACCTGCCACTAACCATTACTCAAGATCTTCACCTGACGGCAAAGTGGGGGAATCATACACCACCAAGTCCAGTAAATAAAGAAGGTTATCGTTTAATTTTTCAAGATGAGTTTGATAATAGTGATGGAACACTAAATAGTCAACTTTGGGTAGACAAATACCTGTCATCATGGACGAGAGAACCTGCTTTAGCAAAGCCAACGTATACGTTGGAAGACGGTGTGATGTCTTTACAAATTTTTGAGGAGACACGCCCATGGGCTGAGGAGTATGATGGACAAACAGTCGTTAGCGGATTTACAACTGGTAACCGAAATGCGTTACATAATTGGAATAGAAATAATGAGGTGAGAAATCCGGTTGAAACGGAAATTACCCATATAAATCAATACGGTTACTATGAAATTCGTGCTAAAACTCAACCTGGTTCTTCGCGACACTCTGCGTGGTGGTTAGTTGGTTTTGAAGACCGACCAGAGCATTCAGCGGAGATTGATATATTCGAAGTATTAGGAAATGATAAACATGGTGTTCCGCGAGCTTTTCATGCTTGGAATGATCCTTCAAACCCATTTAGCGGAGGGGCTAGTACCTATAGAGATACGACAGCTGATTTTCATCATGAATGGCATACCTATGGCTTTGACTGGCAAGAAGGAACCGGATCTGGTGAGCACCCAGACCGCCTCGTGTTTTATGTGGATGGTAAGGAGCTTGGATCCATTAACACAAAGATCGATTACCCAATGATTCAGCTCTTCTCATTGTATGAAAAGAGAGCCGGAGGCTGGACAGGCCCATGGGAATGGATGCCTTATCCAAATAGTTTTGATATAGATTACGTTCGTGTGTATAAAAAAATTCCTGAAGGTTACACTGCCCTTCCAGCGAGTGAGTTAAACATTACCGAAATTAAGCCTTCCACTGTTTCAGTTGTAGAAGGAGAAGCAGCACTTACAACGTATACTTCCGCTGTTTTAGGAGAAGAAGGCACAACGTATACGGAACCGAACTTACCTAATACGCTTTCTTATGTCGATGTAGTATGGAACGACGGAGTCATAACACAAGAGTTTGTGAAGTGGGCACCGATTACTGAAAGTGACTTAGATCAACTTAATCGTGGTCAAGGGTTAGAAAAACGTGGGCAGCTTGTGAATTTAAAAGAAACGACACCTGGTTTAACAGAGGCGATTCTAACAATAGACGTGACAGAAGCACCACCTAAACCACCATATAGTAGTATAAATTTAGGGATGCACAACAATCAAAATGAGCTCGCAAAACTATTCAATGGTAATTATGAAAGTAATAGTGGAGAATTTGTTTTTGCGTCTGGTACATTGCCTGAAGATAAAGAAGTGAGCATTACGTATAACTTTGAACAGTTAGTACAGCTTCACTCAATTGAGTTATCAACAAACTATGGAAACGATCAAGGCATAAAAGCTTTCAAGTTAGCAGTCTATGATGACCACTTAGAACAATGGGTAGAGTTAGAAGAGGAATACACTGTACCTTGGACAAGCGCTGGGAATAGTGAACGCGGGGAAACACTTGTCGTTGACGTTAACGTACCAAAGACAACACAAGTGAAAATGATTTTAACAGACGTCGGTTTACGTTGGGCGAATAAACTGGCGATGCGTGAACTTTCATTTGCTGACCATGATGTTATTCTTGATTGGGACGTTTTAGATTTAGTTATAAATGAAGCAGATCAGTTAGAACGTGAGCGTTACACAGAAGCATCTGTTGATCATTTCTTATCGGAACTTCAAAAGTCAAAAGCATTGTTTGAAAAAGATTACGTGACGCAACACATGATTGATGAACAAGTGGTGTTATTACAAGAAGCCATAGATCAACTAGAAGAAATCGTCATTGAAACACCAGTAGATAAAACCGTCTTGTTGGAACGATTAGATGAAGCAAAAAGCATATCTAACGCGGACAATAACTACACTGTTGCAACATTTAATGCGCTAAATGATGCGATTGACATGATTGAGTCCCAATTGGATAGTATTACGACAGAACAAGAGTTGATGCAGTTAGTAGAGGCATTAGACCTTGCGATGGCTAACTTGGAAAGAATGCCATTACCTGAGGAAGAGGATCAAAATGATTCAGAGAACACAGAAGATAGTGATGTGGCAGACGATTCAAAAACAGAAGAGAACGACCAAGAAGAATCGGCACCGCCAATATTATCGGGCGATAAACCACAACATCCCGATCAAAATACACCGGGTGAATCCGATCAAGTCCCATCATTAGATGATACTTTCGTGTCTGGTGAAACTTTACCTGACACAGCAACAGCGATCTATCAGTGGCTTATTGTAGGTCTACTATTTATAGTTACTGGATGTATGATCATCTATAAAAGAAAAAGCTACAATTAATGTCTACGAACAGACATTAGAGGGTTGAGTAGAAGGTCGCGTTGTCTATAGATGACGTGGCTCTTTACTCATCGTTTAGACATCCTTTGTAGTAACAAGTAAAGGTAAGTAATAGGTCCTCAATTGTTATAAACAACTTTAAAAGGATGTGCCTATAGAATGAAATATGCTATTATATAGGGATTAAACTGAAAGCGGTGTCACTTATGTTCATGAAAAATACACTTGAAGCGAAGATGCGGACAGCTTTTTCGCTCATTTTTATTGTTGTCCTCTCCGTTGTAGGCTTCATTATCTTTCAAATGATTAACCAATCGTTTCGCTCCCATAGTTATCAAACGCTCGGTCATGTTGTTGAAGCGAATTTAGATTTATTGCATAATCACTTAGATAACTTAGACCGTTTCACAAATTTAATCGCTAATGATCCTGATGTCCAGCGAGCTGTTGGGTATCGTAATCGGACCCAAGAGATTGATTATGCCATTGAACTAGGTAATCAACGTCTCGTGCATGAGCGTTTGCAACAGCTCACACTCGTTCCATATATTAATAATGCCTATATTATCGGTGAATCAGGTCACATGTTATATTCCTACAAGAAAAATGTTCGAAACCAGTATAACTTTTATGATGCCCCGTGGTTTCGAGAAGTGATTGAAAATGAACAATTTAGTGATAATTACTTTACCGGTTTTCATCCGACCGATTATTTACTTCATGTACAAGAGAAACCGACCATATCTATCATTCGGCAAATTCAAAACACGTTTTTATTTGCGCCAACCGACCGGTCCTATTTGGTCTATGATATTGATTTATCGGCTATTCTTTTAGAAAATACTGTCGATCAAGATTTAAATATATTAATTAATAACGGCAAAGAGTGGGTTTACTTGCCTGATAGCTTGTCTTTAACGAATGAGGAACTAACGGCAGTAGATGAGGCGTTATCAGAAGAAAGCATTCATACGGTCATCAAAGCTAGTGATGGTGACGGTCCAGAACTTCTTGTAATGTCTAATGCAATTGAACCAACGGGCTGGCAAATGATTGGGGTTAAAAAAATGTCAAGCGTGGTCGAATTCGAATGGACATTGATGACGGTCATTTTATCTGTCATTATTATTTCTGCCATTATTATTACGATTGTCTCAGGTATGTTGTCTAAAAGTATTCTCGTCCCAATGAATCATTTAATGAATAATTTCAATCGGATTTCTAAAGGTGACTACGACGTAGTCTTTGATAAAACGAGTAGTGAGGAAATAAAAGAATTGTCAGAGTCAGCGGAAACAATGGTACACAATATTACCTCACTTACCGCTCATTTAGTAGATGAACAAAAGAAAGTGTCAGAAGAACAAATGCGGGTACTACAAAATCAAATCAATCCCCACTTTTTAAATAATGTTCTACAGTCTATTAAGGCACTCGCAGTAAATAATGAAAGTGAGAAGATTTCAGAACTGTCAACACTGCTCGGTAAGATGTTGGAATATGCAGTGTATCAGCCTTATAAGAAAGTGCCACTAAAAATCGAATGTACTTACTTAGCACATTATTTAGCTATTCAAAACATTCGTTTTGATACGCGTATGATTTTAGATATAACGCTTCCTAACGACTATGCGGATGTTAAGATTCCAAAATTATTGCTGCAACCTTTAATCGAAAATGCTATTTTACACGGGTTAAGTGGACAAAAAACAGGCCACCTCACGGTTTTAGTAGAAGATGAAGGTGAAGACTTAGTCATTATGATGTCAGATAACGGTTGTGGGATGTCACCTGAAAAGTTAGCGAAACTTAAAGCGAGTATAAACGCCATTGATCACGTAGAGACAAACGATCAAAGCATTGGGCTTGCGAATGTGTATAAGCGATTGAGACATGAATTCGGTCCAAAGGCGTCATTAGATATCTATTCAACAGAAGGGGTTGGAACAACCATTGTTCTCAGCATACCTAATAGATTAACGGATCAACTTAAGGAGGAGGAAGACGCATGTCACTAAAAGTTGTCCTCGTGGATGATGAAGATTTAACGATTCAATTACTTAAACATCTTATTGACTGGGACCAATATGATTTAACGTTTGTAGGGCAAGCACATGACGGTGAAGAGGCTTTACGGGTTATTGAAGAAACAAAGCCAGACCTTGTTGTTACAGATATCAATATGCCAAAGCTATCAGGGATTGACTTTATTAAACGTGTCAAAGAGACGGATCAATCACCTCTATTCATATTAATTAGTGCGTACAATGATTTTCACTATGTACAAGAGGCAATGAAATTAGGTTGTCACGATTATATCCTAAAGCCTATCGATGAAGCTGAACTTGATCAAGCATTAAATAAGGTCGTGGAGAAAATACGAGGCGATCAGCACGTCGCGGCACTGGTGAAAAATCATAATGAAGAAATGAAGAAACATTATTTAATGAATTATTTGTATTCAGGCTTACCGATGGATCTGGTGATGGTTAACGAGGAGGATTATGCCGTTGATTTTAATCACTATGCCGTACTGATTTTTAAATTACAATACCACTCAATCGAGGAGTTCAATAAAGTCGGACATATGAGCCAAGAACACGTGAAACAAATAGGGCAGCTCTTAACACAGGCCCTTGCGGGCTGGGACCATATCGTCTTTGACTATCATCAAGAGTCATGGGTAACCATTGTTTCTGGTATGACACCGAGTGATATGGGGGAACTATCAAAAAGGTTGGTTAAACAATTATATAATCAGACAGAAATGGCTTTTCATGCCTGTTTTAGTCATATCTATCACACGTTAGCTGAACTCAATCAAGGATATGAAGAAGCCAAATGTTTGAGTCGCTATACGATGTTTCTCGACGCAGAAGCCGTCTTAGGTTTTTCATATAATATCGATTCGCAACAATTTAAAGCACTTAATACGCAAGGTCTGCTTAAAGAACTTAAAGAAAGTATTGAACAAAAGTCGTATCACCACGCAAAAAAGGTGCTAGAGGATTTATTTACCGTATCCAAACATATCAACCCAGAAGCACTTGATATGATCTATGATACGTGTTATCAATTGACAACACTCATTCAAGGAACCCTTGTAGCTACAGAACCACTAGAAGCCGATGTAGAACGCATTCTTCATACAACGTATGACGATATGAAGCGATTGACAGATATTAAACAGTTACAAGCATTTATGCAGGAGATGCTTTATGTTGCGCTATATGACCATGACCACCACGAAGAGCGTTACAGTAAACTCGTCCGTGATGGGATACGAGTCATAAAAACAAAGTATCAAGAAAACCTTAATTTGGAGACGATTTGTGATGAAATTGCGGTAAGTAAGAACTATTTTAGTTATTTGTTTAAACGAGAAGTCGGAATGAATTTGTGGCAGTATTTAACGGAATATCGTATAAAGAAAGCGAAGCAATTGCTTTTGGAAACAGACATGAAAAGTTATGAAATCGCCTTTCATGTTGGCTATGAAAATCCAAGTTATTTTTCCATGGTCTTTAAAAAATATGAAGCAATGACCCCAAATCAGTACAGACAAAAGAACGTAATATAGTAAAAGAAATCAAGAACAAATTGACTGTTCATAATCAGTTATTCCATCTAAAGTGGGAAGTGACACTTTAGTGAGTTGGAGATGGAGGTAGTAACAATGTTAATTAAAATGGAGCCAAATGAGTATTGGTATGGTGGTTACGTGCACGACGGTATCAAACAACCGATTTCAAAGGCCGATGATTATCGATGTGATTTACGCTTTAACACGAGTCCTAACCAAATGATGCCACTATTTTTATCAAATAAAGGCCGCATTATTTATCAAAGAGAAGGTTACGTGATTCATTTCAATCATGGTGTGATCGACGTACCAGAGACAGTGATTTTTGTTGATGGACAAAAAGATTTACGCGGGGCGTATTTGTATGCGATGAAGCAGTGGTTTCCTTTTACTGGTAGCACACTTTCAGATGCTCTCTTTCATCAACCAGTCTACAATACGTGGATTGAGTTAACTTTTAATCAAAATCAACAAGATGTACTAAATTATGCGCAAAAATTACTTGAAAGTGGCATGCCGGCAGGGGTCTTAATGATTGATGACGGTTGGAGTGACTATTACGGTAAGTGGTCATTTAATCATGGAAAATTCAACGATCCTAAAGCAATGATTGAACAATTAAACCGTTTAGGCTTTGAGGTTATGTTGTGGATTTGTCCCTATATTACGCCAGATACAGTTGAATATCGTTATTTAAGAGATCGTCAATTATTAGTAAAAAATCACGATCAGTCCGTGTTTATAACGGAATGGTGGAACGGTCATTCAGCTGTTTTAGATTTAACCAACGTGCAGACAATAAGCTGGCTAGAAGACCAATTACAAGCGCTTATGGACCTGGGGGTTAAAGGATTCAAATTTGATGGTGGTGATAGCCTTTATTACCGGACGAGTAATGTCACAGCTAAACCTGTCACACCAGATGAACATTCATTACTCTGGGCAACGTTTGCTGAAAACTATTCATACAATGAACTACGGGTAACAACACATGCCGGCGGCATGTCTTTAATGCAGCGCCTGTGTGATAAAAATCATGCGTGGGGTGACAGCGGTGTGAAATCGTTGATTCCTAACAGTTTACTGCAAGGGATTACCGGACATCCTTTTTGTTCTCCTGACATGATTGGTGGGGGAGAATACTTAAACTTTTTAGAACTTGAGTCAACGTCACTGGACAAAGAATTGTTCGTCAGACATAGTGAAATTGCCGCACTGATGCCGGCGATGCAGTTCTCCGCCAGACCGGACCGTTTCTTAGACGGGAAGTATTTTCAAGGTATATTAAACGGTGTCAATTTAAGGGCGCATTGGATAGATACTCTTATGGCAGTTATAAAAGAAGCAAAACGAACTGGTGAGCCGGTTTTACGCTACATGGCGTATGTCTTCCCAGAAGAACCTGTCGCAACAATTACCGATCAGTTTATGTTAGGTCACTCGTTACTTGTCGCGCCAATCTATGAAAAAGGAACAGAACAGCGTAACGTCTATTTGCCGAAAGGTACGTGGCTACATGAAGGGGAAACGATTGAAAGTGAAGGCATGTCACGAATCATGACCGGCATATTTGGTGCACCGATTGTTCTCGAATTAAAACAATAGAAAGTCTAAAGCTACCATCGTAAGAGTGAAGGTAGCTTTTTTCTTCGCTTGATTAAATAAGAGCGTAATTTTGTGATAGAAAAGGCATAATATCCTTGATTTATTCAGCTGAGTTTATTTTGTATGATTAGACTATAAAATTTGAAAGGAAGATCAGAATGAAAAAGAAAACGCTTACCTTGTTATTTAGTTTAGTTTTAGCGTCGTTATTATTGATGGCTTGTGGAGGAGAAGAAACATCAAGTGATGAAGGAACAACACCGGCTGATGATACGAATGAAGAAGTCATCACGCTTCGTATGATGGGGTATAACCCAGAGTCAAGTCGTGCGCAGTACTTAGCTTACCTTGATGAGCAATTACCAAATATCAACGTCGAATTTGAATTTGTCGCACTTGATAACTTTAATAACGTGTTAAATTCACAGCTTCAAGCGGGCGAAGGTCCTGATATTATTGAAGTCGGCGGTGAGGCGAAATTACTGGCACGTGCCAATTACTTATTAGATTTAACAGACCATGACTTCATGTCAAAATACGCTGCTTCAGGAACCGCACCATATTCAGTAGATGGCGGAGTTTATGCGGCGCCGTTACAATCTTGGTTTGAAGGTTTCTTCTACAACAAAGCTATTTTTGAAGAGTACGGTGTCGACGTCCCACGTTCACTTGATCAATTAATTGCGATCAGTCATGAATTAAAAGACCAAGGCATGAAGCCTCAAGCAATGGGTGCCCAGTCATGGGAACCGATGATGAAACAAAGTATTGGTATTGTTAATAATGAGTTTTATTCGGATGAAGCCAATATGGCGTTTAATGATGACTTCAATGAAGGGGAAGCTTTCCTTGCGGAAGCTTGGTTACCATATGTTGAACAGTGGTACCGTCTTATTGAAGAAGGTATTTTAACGCAAGAAATGCTCGGTTTAAGTTACGATCAAGCCTTAGATGACTTTGCGACTGGAAAAGCTGCGATGTGGCAAAGTGGCCCGTGGGCAATTGAAACGATTTATGAGAAAAATAGCGATATCGAATTAGGTATGTTCCCAATTCCAGGTATTGAAGAAGGTCCAGGTTGGTTAATTGGTGGTCCTGGTTCAGCACTTGCAATCAATGCGAACTCAAAACATATTGATGAAGCGTTAGCAGTACTCGAGTTAACCGCAACAGAAGAAGCACAACATAAACTCGTCGCTGATAATGCTGGAAGTTCATTCCTCACAGGTGTTGAAGTGGATTTAGGTGATGTGTATGCCGATAGTGAAGAAGCATTTGCACTAGGTAATGTCTATGCGCCTTGGACAGCGTCATGGTTCTCAGGAAACCCAATTGTTGAATCTTACGGTAAGTCTCTTCAAGAAGTATTAAGCGGGACTAAAACGGTTGAAGAAGCTTTAAAAGATGCGGATGAGACAAACAAGACATTAATTAATACATTAAACTAAACGGCTGTTTAACTAAAGGATCGATCATGTATCGGTCCTTTAGTATAAAGAAATCACCGTAAAAAAATTGTGAAGGGGTTTTCTTATGTACGGAAAAAAAAGAGAACGTGTATTTTTATTGATGATTCTACCAGCCTTTGTTGGTTTCTTTATTCTTTTTATCGTTCCAACACTGATGTCATTTTTTTACAGCATGACCAACTGGTCAGTGTATAACGCGAATTTAAGATTTGTCGGTCTAGACAATTATCGACAATTATTCACAGATACAAAAACCATTGCGAGTATTACTAACACAGTGAAGTATGCCGTGCTAATTACTGTTTTTCAAAATATTATCGCTATTTTACTGGCGGTCTTTCTAAGTAAAAAGATGAAAGGGGCCAATTTTACAAAGTCACTCGTCTTCTTACCAGCGGTATTAAGTATTCTAGTAACAGGTTTCTTATTCCAATATATTATGAGTTCAGCAGATTACGGTCTGTTTAACCGGATTATTCAGTTCTTTGGTGGTCAACCCGTCAACTGGCTAGGTGATGCAAATATCGCCTTGTATTCTGTCCTTATTACGCAAGTATGGCAGTGGTCAGGCTGGTCGATGGTGATTTATATTGCGAACTTAAAAAGTATTGATTCAGCACTCTATGAAGCTGCAGATATCGATGGCGCTGGCAGTATCCGTAAATTCTTTACGGTGACGTTACCACTGCTTTATCCAGCTGTCTCGTTTAACATATTAATGAGTTTAATTGGTGGAATGAAGGTGTTTGATGTCATCTTTGCGATGACCAAAGGTGGTCCAGGGTATGCGACAGAAACAATCATGACAACAATGATTAGAGAAGGTTTTAATAGTGGGCGAAATGCCTATGCATCGGCACTAGCGGTGATTTTCTTTATTGTTGTGTTTGTTTTATCACGCATCGTGATTATCTTCTTAAATAGATGGGAGCGAAAAATATCATGATGAAAAAGCGTCTAACAAATGGGTTTTATCGTTTAGGGTTTATATTAATTTCTGTCGTTGTCGGTTTACCTCTTTATTATTTAGTTGTTACGACATTTAAAACGCCTGAAGAGGCAGCGTTAAGTCCACTCGGTTTACCTTCATCATTAAACTTTACGAATTATCAACGTGCTTTAGAGGCGATGAATTACGGTAATGCATTAAAAAACAATTTAATCATTACTGTCTCAGCCGTTATACTATTAGTGGTATTTGCTTCTATGGCTGCATACGTCATATCACGTAGTCAATCTAAATTGTTTAAAACGATGTACAATATCTTTTTGGTCGGTTTAATTATCCCATTCCAAATTGCCATTGTGCCCTTGTATCAAATTATTTCAGGGTTAAATTTAATGAATACACACCTGGGTGTTATTCTTGTCAGTGTGTTTTGTATTAACTTACCCTTATCTATTTTCTTATTAAGAGGATTCATTAGCACGGTGCCGGTTGAATTAGAAGAAGCGGCCTTCCTTGATGGATGTGGTACGTTTAAAACGTTTTGGTTAATTATTTTCCCCTTACTAAAACCGATTATTTCAACAGTTGTTATTCTAAACGCTTTGGCGATCTGGAATGATTTCTTAACACCATTGTTATTCTTACAATCACCAGATAAAGCTGTGTTACTGCAGGAAGTGTATAAAAATGTTGGGCCATTCTCAACAAACTGGACATCCTTCTTCCCAATGCTTGTTTTATCCGTGTTGCCACTGGTTGTATTCTATATTATTATGCAAAAACGGGTTATTGAAGGTGTTGTAGCTGGTTCGGTGAAAGGGTAATAGCTCATGTAAACAAATGAGATCATCTTATTATATGAGTCTATTTATATTAGAGTAAAGATAGCATAAAAGACGAAAAGCGTCACAGGTTTGTTGCATTAAACATATGAATTAAATGAAAAGTTAAATGAAGGTCCTTTGATTGTTAAAGCAATCTGAGGGCTTTTTGTTAAGAAAAATTATATTTTGCAAAAATTCTGATGATCGATTTACGTTTGTAAATCATAGTAACTTTTACTAAATAAACACTTATAAAGATGTAATCAAATAATGTGTTGAACAACTAAAATGTTACATCGACATGTCAAAGCGTTAATTGTAATAATTTTTTTAAAAAATAATTCTTCTGTTGCATACCAATATGTTGATAGTGAGGATACAGCTAAATAACCTACATAATGTTGGGTATTATAGTGAAACGATGCTAAATTGTAGTCATTGTTGTTCGTTTGATATCCATTAAAATTATCTGTTTCTATTGGATATCAACAGGTATTTAATACAGATTTTAAAATAAATTCAATTCAATTTACTTTATTTCCAATGTAAGCGTTGACAAAATAATTATATTGGATATAATTAAGAGGAACAAACCAATATTTTATATAAAAAAGGAGGTAAGTTCCGCTTTTTGGTTGTTATTTACTTATTATAAATTATGAATGGAGATGTTAAGGAAATGAAGAAAACTATTCTATTGTTATTAATGGCTTTATTTGCAATGTTCGTAGTAGCTTGTGGTTCTGATGATGTAGAAACAGGTACTGAGGATAATGATTCTGTAGATACGGAGCAGGATACTGATCAAGATGAAACAACAGAGTTATCGGGTGACATTGAATTTATGACTATTGATTTAATGCCTACATTTGAGGAATACTTAAACGGTGTTATTGCAGACTTTAATGAAGTACATCCAAATGTAAACGTCACCATAAGAGATGTTCCTTTAGGTCAAGTAGAACAAGTTGTATTAACTTCAGCAGCTGGTGATCAACTTCCAGATGTTATGAACTTAAATACTGATTTTCTCAAGCGTGCAGGTGCACTAGGTGCCTTTGTTAATATGGATGAAAAAGCTAGTCATGTAAAAGATCATTACTTTGAAGGTTTGTGGAATGCTGGGGAAGTAAATGGTTCTGTATATGCATTACCTTGGTACACGACAACAAGTAGTATGTTGTATAATCCGGAATTATTAGAAGCAGCTGGATTTGATGGTCCTCCTTCTACATATGAAGAAGGTTGGGAAATGTCTAAAGCGATTTACGAAGAAACGGGAGCTTATGGTAATTTAATTGATTCGAATATTCATTTACATTTCCCACGTAATGGCATTGACTTGTTGAATGCTGAAGGAACAGCAGCAACTTTTAATGTTCCAGAGGCAGTTGAGTTATGGGAAGAATATAAAGAGCTATATGATGAAGGTTTATTCCCTGCAGATGTCATGTTAAATCAACAACCTATTTCTGAATTATATGCACAAGAAAAAGTAGCATGGTGGATTACGGGTGCTCAGTTATTTGGACAGATTAATGATCTTGCACCTGAAGTTTATAACAAGTCGTTAGCAGCTGAACCTATTGTAGGGACCGCTGGTGTTACGGTAGCTGATACAATGAACATTGCTGTTTCATCTAAGAGTGATAACGTGGATGCAGCTGTTGAATTTGCGATTTTCTTAACGAATGATCAAAATCAATTAGCATTTGCACATGAAGCTACAATATTACCTTCAACTATTGAAGCAGCAAATGATGAATTTTTCAGTGTTGATGTAGAAGAGGCTGAAGTTTCACAAGCAGGTAGATATTATGCTGCTCAATCATTAGAGAATGCTGTTAATATGTCTCCAGCTGTTGAGAATACAACAGAAATTTATGAAGTAATTCGTCAAGCATTCCAGCGAGTCATTTTAGAGGATGTTGAGCCAAGTGACGCTTTAGCTGATGCTGAAGAACAAGTAAACGCATTATTGCAATAGTTAAAGAAGCAAATGAGGAGATTTATTTTCCTCATTTGCTCGTTTATAAGGAGGTTTGTCATGTATAAAACTAGACATGCTTGGTTTTTTCTTACAGTTCCATTAATTTTGTTATCTGTATTTACTTTTATTCCAGCAATTGCCGCGTTTATTTTAAGCTTTACTAACTATAATGTTTTTCAACCGATTGAATTTATTGGGATTCAAAATTATATTGACGTTCTATCTGACCATAGTTTCAGAAACGCATTATCAAACACCGTTTATTTTTGGATATTGGTTACTCCTGCATTAATTATTTTCCCGATTTTCTTAGCAATATTGGTTAATCAAAAATTAAAAGGAATCAGTGTTTTCCGATTAATATATTATTTTCCTGTATTAGTTTCAATAGTTGTAACAGCGATTTTATGGCGCTGGATGTTTGCTGAAAGCGGTATTTTTAATTATGTATTAAGTCTTGTTGGTATTGACCCTATTCGCTGGTTAACTAGTACAAAAACTGTTATGCCAGCAATGGCTATTGTGACTGTTTGGCAAGGGTTAGGCTACTATATGTTATTCTTCTTAGCAGCACTTCAAGGAGTGCCAAAAGAATTATATGAGGCAGCTGATATTGATGGGGCGAACTTTGTTAAAAAACATGTTTATATTACAATTCCTTTGATAAAACCAATGATCTTTTTTGTGGCAGTTATTTCAACCATGTCAGCTTTTAAAGAATTTACCTTAATGCTAACAATGACATCTGGTGGCCCGCTAAATGCATCGACTACTGTTGTTTTGCTCGTCTTTAAAGAAGCATTTGAACGAGTGAATATGGGTTATGCTAGCGCAATTTCATTTGTTTTATTTGTTGTAATTTTAATTATTACTATTATTAATAAAAAGTTCTTAGATACTGACTATAAATAGAGAGGAGGAGAAACATGACAACTACTCAGCCAGAAAAAAGATTAAAATCGAAAAGAAAAGCAACAGCTGTTCGTATGTTCTTTTCATATATATTACTTGTTTTAGTTGCATTAATAACGATCGCTCCATTTATCTGGACTATCTCGACATCACTAAAGGGACCAGGTGATGCTATCTTTAGTATGCCACCACAGTTTATTCCATCAGATTTCACTCTTAATAATTTTAAAACTGTTTGGACGTCGTTACCGATTCCAATGTACTTAATCAATAGTATGATTTTAACATTCTTCGGTGTTGTTTTGCCGTTGTTCTTCAGTTCAATTGCAGCATTTCCGCTAGCAAGAATGGAGTTTAAAGGTAAAAACTTTATTTTTATGTTAATTATTGGCACAATGATGATTCCAAATGAAGTAACTATGATTCCAATCTATTTAATCATTGACATGATTGGGTTACTTGGAACGCATACTGGTATTATTATAACAAGTATAATTACGCCAATAGGTATTTTCTTAATGCGACAAGGGTTTAAAGATATCCCTAGAGAGATTGAGGAATCAGCCGTATTAGATGGTGCAAATGTTTGGCAAATATTTTGGCATTTACTTTTTCCAATGGTAAAACCAATGCTGGGCGTCTTAGCTATTTTAAGCTTTATCGGCTCATGGAATAACTTTTTATGGCCATTGTTAATACTAAATGACCCTAACAAATATCCAATCACCTTAGGACTTTATCAACTACAAGGTACTTTTGCGGCTAATACGCGATTAGTTGCGGCTGGTGCGGTTATAGCATTAATTCCAATAATGACTATCTTTATTTCTTTTCAACGGTACTTTATTGAAGCAGCATACTCAAGCTCAGTAAAAGGATGATACCCAGTTTGCTTATGTATAAAGGCAAAATAATTATAATGTTCTAAAAAACAGATATTAAGGAGAGAGGCTTATGAAGAGAAAAAGTGTTTATGTTCTTTTAGTAGCTGTATTGATTTTGGTGGGGAGCGTGTATCCCAACGCAATTGGTGCACAAAATAAATCAATAGAACCTGAAATTGTTTTACCGAACGGAAAAGTTGTTGCTGTTGACACGGTGAATAATGAGCAATTGAGTGATGGTGTAAGCTTGTTTACGAGAGAATATATCGAACATTATACGCCTATTTATCAAGGAGATATAATGGAGTTTATTATCTCAAATGGTGTTATTTTAGAGAAAAATGATAATGGGGGTACATATATTCCGGCTAATGGCTATGTTATCTCTGTAACAGGAGAAAGTAAAGATCATTTTAATCAATTAAATATACGTGATGTTATATCTGTTGAGAATTATGAATTCCCTGCTGATATAACGAACTTTGTGGAAATTAACAATGAAGTTATCTCAATTGATCGCATAAACGAGGCGAGAGGCGCAGGTGATGTCGTCATTTATGATCCTAGTTATGGTGAAACTACAGGCACTAATGTCTGGGGTATTGAAATCGCCTTCGAAAACGAACAAATTATTGAAATTGCCTCTTTGGATGGGACGAACAATAATTTACCTATACCTGAAAATGGCTACGTATTATCAATTCAAAGTGGCTCAGAATATTTCTCTCATTTAAGTACTTCAATTAATCAGGGGAGAATTGGTATAGGAGACCATATATCATATCATGAAATAAATGATGTTTATTTTGGACATGTAATTAATTATAGTGCAATGAATCCTAAGGTTAGAGAAGATAACCCTGATGGCTGGGATGATATTAATAATAGACCATATGATGGTTTTAGAGGAGCCAATCAACTTATTATTTATGATGAGAGTTATGGCGAACCTTCAACTTTAACAAATGCATATGGGTATGAGGTAATAGTAGAAGGATCGCAAATTGTTAAAAGAGCAGGTAATAATTCGTTAATTCCAAGTAATGGCTACGTGCTTTCTGGTCATGGAGATAAAGCGAAATGGCTACAGGATAATGCCAAACTAAATGCAGATGTTTTAATTAATAAAGAAAAAGAGCAATTGATTATTACTATTACACCAGAAACCTTTATTAATAGAGCAAATAATATCATTGAAGAAATGACATCCATATTAGAAAATGCTAAAACACAATTTTTAGATGTACCGCTTGAAGAAATTGAGAATAAAATTTTATTGGCTAAAGATATGAAAGCATCCATTTTGGATGAAATCGAAACTAAGCAATATGATCAAGCTGTATTATCAACCAACAGATTAGAAGAGATGGCATCTGAAGTTAATAACTTGGCTACAGAGTCTAGAATTGTTGAACACAGAGCAGTTTGGATTCGTCCGAATGAAACAACTAAACAAGAGGTAAGAGCTAATTTAGAAAAGGTAAAGAAGGCAAATCTAAATCAGGTTTATTTAGAAACATGGTGGGGTGGCTATACTATTTATCCTTCAGATAATGCTTTGGCTCCTCACAATCCGAGATATAAAGGTTTTGATGTTCTGGAAGCATATTTAGAAGTAGGAAAAGAGTTAGATATTGAAATTCATGCATGGGTACACAACGCTTTTCTTGAAGGAAACCAAATGGAAGAAAAACCAGATTGGGCTTTAATCAGAAGAGACGGAGAGAATTTTACAGATAATGAGTATGGGACAAAATGGTATTGGTTGAACGTAGCTTTACCAGAAGTTAGAATGTTTATTACTGATTTATATCAAGATATGATAGATCAGTATGATATCGATGGTTTACATTTAGACTATATTCGTTATCCAGATAGTAATGGCAGAGATGAAGATTATGGATATGATTTATATACCCGTGAATTATTTATGAAACAATTTAATACCGATACGGATCCGATTAATTTATATCCAGGAGATGCGCTTTATAAAGAATGGCAATATTTTAGAATGAACATAGTAACGACGTTTTTAGATGAACTCATTCCAACGGTAAAAGAGCAAGCGCCTGATCTAGTCATATCGGGTTCTGTATATGCCAATTTCTATGAAGATCCCTATTTGAAATTACAAGATGTAACAACGTGGTTAGAGAAAGGATATTTAGAAAATGTATTTCCAATGTCTTATAAGTTTGATGTTCAATCAGTTTTAAAAGACACAGAACAAGCAATCAACTTAGGACAAAATAAAACGTTAGTCACGATAGGTCTAGGATCACAAGCTGGTGTTCCAACCGATATTTTATTACAGCAAGTCAATGCAACAAAAGATGTATATGTATCAGGTAGTGCATTCTTTGAGTTTGTCTCTTACTTTGACCGGGGCTACAATGTTCCATTAGAACAGGGAGCATATAGAAACGAGGCCATTGCCCCTTCCACTTATCCTGAAAAATCAATACAGCTTTTAATTGAGGATATGAATAGAAAGATAGTAGACATTTATGAGAAGAATAATGGCATGCATAATGCAAGACCGTATATTTCTCAAATAACTAATTTACATCGTCATGCAACTAATTTAGATGAAAATGTTGATAAGATAATCAAGCAAATCGATCAACTGATTGATCGAGTAAATAAAGATAATAAAGTTAATCAACATGTAAAAGACAGAATGATTTACGATTTAAATTACACGAAAAAAATTACATTATTTTACAAAAGTAATTACTAAGTAAAAAGTAGGAGGAATTAACTATGTTAAATGTTGGTGTAGTAGGTGTAGGGTCTATTTCTCAATTTCACATTGATGCGTATTTAAATAACCCAGAAGTTAATCTGGTAGCTTTTTGTGACATAAATGAATCCAGATTAAAAGAAAAAGCTCGTAAATTAGGTGTTTCTAAAACGTTTACAAATTATCAAGATTTATTAAATGATGCGACTATCGATGCGATAAGTATATGTACATGGAATAACACGCATGCAGAAATTGCTAAGCAAGCCTTATTAAAAGGTAAGCATGTCTTAGTGGAAAAACCACTAAGTATGGATGTAGCTACAGCAGAAGAGTTAGTTGATGTGCAAAAGCAATCGGGGAAAGTGCTGCAGGTTGGATTTGTTAGAAGACATGCAGAGAAATCTAAAGTCGTAAAATCATTTGTTGATAATGGTGGATTTGGGGATTTCTATTACGCAAAAGCATCTTATTTAAGACGATTAGGTAATCCTGGGGGTTGGTTTAGTGATATAAATAAATCAGGAGGGGGACCGTTGATAGATCTCGGTGTCCATATGGTTGATTTATGTTGGTACTTAATGGGTAAACCTAAGCCTATATCAGTTACTGGAAATACGTATAAAAGATTAGGAAATAGAAGTCACATTAAAAATTTATCTTTTTATCAAGCATCAGATTATGATCCGAATGTAAATGACGTTGAAGATTTGGCCAATGCCTTAATTCGTTTTGAAAACGGGGCTTCAATGTTTCTTGAAACAAGCTTTACCTTACATGCGAGTAAAGATGAGACTAAAGTTACTTTGTTTGGTGACAAAGGTGGAGTAGAGGTTGAGCCGGATTTAACATTTGTAACTGAAGAGAATAATACAATTCTAAATACTGTTCCGCAGATTGATCAGGACATCAATGATTTTGGACGGAATTTCCAAAATCAAATAAATCATTTTGTCGATTGCTGTTTACACGGTAAAGAAAATATCGCACCAGTTCAAGATGGTGTTGCTGTTATGAAAATATTAAAGGCTATTTACCAATCAGCAGAGGAAAATAGAGAAATATATTTATAATTTCGTTTAAAGACACACATAGGAGGTAGTTTGTAAATGAATATATTTGTTAATCAAAAGAAAATAGATGACCGCTCTTTACACTCTAATTCATCTCTCAAAATCATATCACTGGAAGAAGAGTTACAAGATAAGTTATCTAAAAAAGATACTCTATACGTTCCATATGAAAAATACAAACAAGAATTTGATAATGTTAAAGTGTATACGGACTTAGAGTCTTATGCTTTTTTTGACAAATTATCAGGAGTTATTACACAAAGACAGGATAAGCGAGGGGTATTGAGATTAGGCAGAAAAATTGGGGGGGATTTTGATAAGACGATACTTGTTGATGATCTTATCGCATTATCTGGCTTATTTGGCAAAATCTCATTCGTGAAAATAAATCATTCACAAAGAAACATTAAACCCATGCATGTGTCTATAATACTTCGTTTTATGGACGGCGTACTGGCGAATTTAGACTATACCTTTAATCAGAAAGAGGATATTTTCATTGAATGGAGCGGTATTAACGAAATAATTGAATATGATAGTGCTAAAATTCAATCCTTTAAAAGATTTGATGATAAAGCTAGCAGTCTTTATTATGATGTAAACATGATTGTTAAAAACGCGTATGAACCTGATCAGGATTGGATGAAACTGTCTACTAACTGTTTAAGTATAATTGAGGAGGGGCTCATAAAATGAAAATCGGAGTCATGAGTTTTGCTCATATGCACGCTTATAGTTATACGGAAAGTTTACAACGTCTTGATGACGTAGAAATTGTGGGTATATTTGATGACGATACTGAGCGTGGCAATGAAATGGCAAAAGTATTTGATCTAAACTATTATAATGACAGAGAAGAATTCTTAAATTTAGATATGGATGCTGTGATTATTTGTAGTGAAAATAATCGACATAAAGAAATGGTTATTGCTGCGGCAAAAGCTAAAAAGCATATTTTATGTGAAAAACCAATTGCTACTAATATCGAGGATGCTAAAGAAATGATTCAGATATGTGAAGAAAATGAAGTGATTTTGCAGATTGCTTTTCCAGTGAGATATAGTTCAAACATGATGGCATTAAAGAAGTCTATAGATATGGGAGAACTGGGTGACATTGTTGCTTTTAGAACGACGAATAGAGGGCAAAACCCTGGAGGCTGGTTTATTGATAATTCTATCTCTGGAGGAGGCGCTGTATTAGATCATACTGTGCATATGTTAGATATTATGCGTTGGCTTATAAATGATGAAGTCAAAACAGTAACAGCAGTTGTGGATTCTTTCTTCCATAATATTGAGACTGATGATGCGGGCCTACTTACAGTTACATTCGAGAATGGAGTAATTGCCTCTCATGATACGAGTTGGTCAAAGTTCAAACAATTTCCAACATGGGGCGATGCTACAATCGAAGTTATTGGTACTAAAGGGACTGTCTTTGTTGATGCATACGGTGACCATCTTAAAACATTTAAAAATGATGAAAAAGCTTTACAACATTTAAATTTCGGCACAAATATGGATTATGAGTTAATTAAAGACTTTGTAAATTGTGTGAAAGAAAACAGACAACCTTTTATTACGGGGTATGATGGCTTAAAAGCAATGGAAGTCGGTTTAGCTGCTTATGAATCTAATGAACGAAAAGAAACGATTCATTTATCATAGTTATAAGACCGATAATTGTTTCATAAGGTAAAGCTCTGCTTTACCTTATGAAAATTTAGAGGGAGGCTAAGTCATTTGTATAATATCGGTATAGATTTAGGTGGAACAAAAGTAAAGTTTGGATTATTTAAGTCAAATGTGTCTATTGAAGAGATAGAAATCCCTACACCGCAAAATCATGTCAGTCAAACATTCTCTGAAACAATAGCTAACTTGGTAGAAGATAAAGCAATCAATAAAATAGGCATCTCTTCTGCGGGGCTTATAGACGTAAAACATAAGAAGATATTGAAAGCGTCTAATATACCTCAAGTCCCTAAAGATATTGCTTTGATAATGGAAAATAGATTCAGTGTGGAAGCTAAGATTGAAAATGATGCGAATTGTGCGGGCTTAGCTGAAACGATGAATGGTGCTGCAAAAGGCTTTGATAAAGTAGTCTGTATTACTATTGGTACGGGTATTGGGGGTTCTTTTATAATTAATCAGTCGATTTATCGAGGTGCGAATTATGGAGCAGGTGAATTTGGTCATATGACAATAGAACATAATGGCTTACCTTGTGCTTGTGGTCAAAAGGGTTGTTGGGAAGTGTACGCTTCTGGTAGAAGTATAGAAAGAAGACTTAATGAAATAAAACTATTGAATAAAGTTGATTCTAAGCAAGTATTGAACGAGAATAATGATTCAAGTGAACTATCCATACTAAAACAAGATTTCCTAGACTATTTAGCTAGAGGTTTGTGCATTATTCAACAAACACTGGATCCTGACATTATTGTGCTGGGTGGTGGTGTGGTAGATTCGAGTAATTATTG
Source organism: Halolactibacillus alkaliphilus (assembly GCF_900115465.1). Taxonomy (GTDB): domain Bacteria; phylum Bacillota; class Bacilli; order Bacillales; family Amphibacillaceae; genus Halolactibacillus; species Halolactibacillus alkaliphilus. Next base: position 96,468 of record NZ_FOWN01000006.1, on the reverse strand, counting down.
GTGGGATGATTTAAATGTGTTAGTTCAAAAATACACAAATAAACCAATATATTTAAAAAAAGCTGAACTTGGAAATCGCGCGGGCTTAGTTGGTTCAACTTTAATATAGTATGTAAGGGGCGTGTTAAAAATGTTTTACTTATACGGATGCTATATAACAAATGGTAAAAAGTGTGATAAAATGTACATTGAAGTTGATAAAGGGAAAATAAGTTATATAGGCATGAAAAAAAGGATACAAGACGCTAAAGTAATTGATATAGGAGATCATATCATTGCACCCGGATATGTTGATATTCATATACACGGAGTAAGTGGTTATGATTTTACTGATGGGGGTGTTTTTTCGGAAATTGCTACTATTTTACCTAAACTAGGCGTAACTTCTTTTCTTGCAACATCAAGAACGGCACCGGTTACATCTTTGAAATCCTTTCTGACAGAGGCAAAAAACTTTAAAAATAACCAATCAACTAATGAGGCGAAAATGCTTGGGGTTCATATTGAAGGACCTTGGATTAGTCACGAATATAAAGGCGCACAACCAGCTCACTATATATCAAAATTAACGCATGACGTTGTTGAAGATGTTATTTTACCAAATAAAGATATAATATCTAAAATCACGTTAGCTCCAGAAACCTTAGAAGATTTATTACTTATTAAAAAAATAAGAGACATGGGAATATTTTTATCAGCGGGACACACGAATGCTCCATATCATTTAATTAAAGACGCAATGAAACTAGGCTTAACACAGCTAACACATACGTTTAATGCGATGAGCACGTTTCATCACCGAGAACCTGGGGCAGTTTTGGCAGCGTTGGAAGACAATGACCTTATTTGCGAATTAATTACGGACGGTATTCACATAAATGATGATGTTTTGCGCTTTTTCTTAAAGCATAAAAGAAAAGATAAAGTCGCGCTTATTTCAGATTGTACGGGATATAATCACTTATCAGATGGAGAACATTTCTTTAGGGAAAAACATCTCGTTAAACAAGGAAACAGAGTGATGCTTAAATCAGGTCAATTAACTGGAAGCGCCCTTACACTTGATAAAGGCGTGCAGTATGTTGTTAATCACTGTGATGTAAGCTTAGAGGATGCTATTTTTATGGCAACGACAACGCCTATCAATGCGGTAAATACTGAACTGAAAATAGGTCACATAAAAGAAGGCTATCATGCTGACTTAATTATTTTGGACAGCAATTTAAATGTTCAGAAAACATTTATATCTGGTGTTGAGGTATTTAGTAATTAAGTGAGTAAATTATAATTAAGGTAGGATGTCTATGAATAAGTGGGGTACATTATTATTTTCAATATCAAGCTGGTTAATGCAAATGATAAAGTTAAATCTGATTTTTGTTCTTGTTTCTTTGGCAGGGTTATTTTTCATTACCTTCTTCCCAGCTCTATTATCTGTGTTTTATGTAATTAATCATTGGAATGAGAATGGTATGGATCAGAGTGTTCTCCCAGTATTTATGGAAGGGTTTAAAAAAAATTTCTGGTTAGCTCATAAGTTAGGTATAAGCAGCATGGCTCTATTAGCTATTCTATATATAGATATACAATTGCTTATTAGATTGGAAAATATAAATCTTTTTTCCATGGTGATTTTATTAATTTTATTATTGATGCTAACAATGAGTACGATAATTACCCTATATGTATTTCCAATAGTCGTTATAAAAAAAACATCATTTAAACAAGCATGTAAATTATCGTTTTTTTTAACGCTATCTCAAGTAAGTATTTCTTTTATAAATTTAGTCGGCTTCATTGTTATTCATTATATATCAATAACGTTACCGTTATTACTTTTGTTTTTAACCACTACTATTAGTGTGTTCTGGTTAATGGCCTTTGCTCAGATAGCTTTAAGTCGAGTGAAAATAAAGTATGAAGTATGTCATTAAAATATAAAATGTTGCAGAGAAAGATAGGTGGATTAAATGAAAAATTCAATACTAATTAATAAACTAAAGGGTGGGCTGATTGTATCATGTCAAGCTTTAGAAAACGAGCCTTTACACGGGTCAAGTGTCATGGCTAAGATGGCAAGAGCTGCTGAAATTGGAGGTGCAGTCGGTTTACGAGCAAATGGAATTTCTGATATTAAAGAAATAAAAAAAGTGACTGATTTACCCGTAATCGGACTAATTAAACGTGATTATTCGGATAGTCCTGTTTACATAACACCGACAAAAAAAGAAGTGGATGAATTGATTAGCGTGGGTGTTGATATGATCGCACTGGATGCCACAAAGCGTACACGGCCAAACCAAGAGAGTTTATCAAGTTTAATTACTTACTTAAAAAAGAATAACCAATGTGTTATGGCAGATATATCAACGTACGAAGAGGCTATAGATGCAATTAATATGGGAGTGGACGTTGTATCAACGACGTTATCAGGATATACAGCGTATACTGAAAAACATTATCAAAAGCCTAATATAGAATTGGTTGAACAGCTAGTTGAGGGGACGAATGTGCCTGTATTTAGTGAGGGAAATGTGGATAGCCCACAAGTGGCAAAAGCAATGCTTAAAGCCGGTGCACATGCGGTTGTTGTAGGATCTGCAATAACAAGACCACAACTAATCACAGAAAAATTCGTTCTATGTATGAGAAAGGAATTAAGCTAGTATGGAAAACAATACAATTATTCCAATCAGAGAATCTATTCATAGGTTGTACCCAACACTAACAAAAGCTGAAAAAAAAGTAGCAGACTATGTCCTAGTTAATATGGATAAAATTGTATACTCATCATTGGCTGATGTGGCTTCTAATATAGGTGTAGGAGAAACAACGATGTTAAGGTTTGTTAGAAAGGTTGGTTTAAACGGCTATCAGGAATTCAAATTATCTTTAGCACAATCTGTAATAACGGTAAGAGAAGATGAGAATGAAGAAGAATCTAATAATTTAACTCAGAAGATATCGAATAATATTATTCAAACATTGAAAAACTCAGCTTTGATGATTAATGAAGATGATTTGGAAAAAGCTATTCATTTATTAAATGAAGCAAAATCTATCTATTTCTTTGGAGTAGGTACATCGGGGATAACTGCATTGGATGCAAAGCTTCGCTTTTTGAGAATGGGGATTAAAGCAGACGCGATAACTGATCCTCACATACAATCAATGATTGCCTCCACATTAACAGAAAAAGATGTTGTTGTTGGTTTTAGTGTGTCAGGAAGCAATCGAGATACGATTCACTCTCTTGAAGTATCGAAGAAAAATAAGGCGAAAGTAATTTCCGTAACTTATCACGTCAAATCCAAAATCACCGAGGTATCAGATATTGTATTGCTTGGAGGTGATAAAGAGTCCCCTCTTGAAGGAGGTTCTTTAACATCGAAAATTTCACAATTATTTATAGTGGATTTGTTAACCACCGGCGTTGCCTTAATAAATGAAGAACATTCTAAGCGCATGATGAATAAAACGGCCCGGTCTGTTGTAAATAAGATTTTTTAAAGAAGTAGCTTTTTATTTCTATAGATATTAAGTTGATATGTTAACTTATAACCTATAATTAGCTATCTAATGTCGTAGATCAGCATTTGATGGTAAATCATACTAAATAAGGAGGTATGAAAAATGACGAAAAATTTAAGAGTAGCTATTATTGGGTGTGGAAGAATCTTTCCTATGCACGCGGCATCAGTTGTACATCAACCGGATACTAAATTAGTCGCTGTTTGTGATATTGATATGGAAAGAGCGCTTGAACAAGCTAAATTATATAAATGTGAGGCATACCCAAATTACATTAACTTATTCAATGAGGTTGACATTGATGTCATTCACATTTGTTTACCTCATTATTTGCATGAAGAAATTACAATTGAAGCTGCTAAAAGAGGCATTCATGTACTTACTGAGAAACCAATTTCAATTAGTAATCAATCAGCTGAAAAAATGATTAGTTTTTGTGAAGATTGTAATGTGAAGCTAGGCGTCATATTCCAGTCTAGATATAATCATTCAGCGCAATTAGTAAAATCACTCCTAACTAAAGGAGAATTGGGTCATATTCACTCAGCAAATCTTATCTTGACATGGAATCGTTCTAATCAGTATTACAGTGAAAGTGATTGGAAAGGAACATGGGATAAAGAAGGCGGTGGTGTCGTTATTGATCAAGCTATTCATTCATTTGACTTATTGAATTGGTTTATTGATAGTGAAATAGATTTTATCGATGCCTCCATCCATCAAAGAGTTAATACTGAAATAGAGGTAGAAGATACTGCTGAGGGCATCATTAAGTATAAAAATAATACGACCCTCTCATTTTACACTATGAATCATTATTCATACGATGCTCCAATAAAGTTAGAGCTAGATTGTGAAAAGGCACTAGTGAAGTTTATTGGTTCTAAGGCAACAATCACTTTTAATGACGGTCGTGAATACAAGGTAGAAAATGATCCAAGGGAAACTATTGAATATAGTAACGGTACAAAAGATTATTGGGGAGTGAGTCACGTTAAACAAATTACCGATTTTTATAACGCTATAAAAAACAATGAACAGCTGTTTATTGATGGAAATCAAGCGCTTAAAACACAAAGAATAGTATCAGGAATATATCAATCAGCTAAAAATAGACAAAAAATATATTTATAAAAAATATATTCTATTGTCAGTATTGAAAGGGATAAAAATGGAATATATTATAATTATGATTCTAGGTTTAGTAGCAGCTATACTAGGTAGTATGGGGGGACTTGGAGGGGGAATTATCATCGTGCCAAGTTTTCTTATACTAAAATCTAGTATTTCTATTATTGCAGATTTATCACCACAAGTGATAGTGGGAACTTCTTTAATAGTCGTTGTATTTAATGGTTTTTCCTCTACATTGGCTTATTTAAAACAAAAAAAAGTAGATGTTAAGGTGGCCTTATTGTTTTTTATGGGCAGTGCTCCAGGTGCTTTAGTAGGTGTTTTTTTAAATCAGTTTTTAAATGTCGATATTTTTTTGGTTGTATTAGGTATGGTGATTATTATATTAAGTGTGCTAATGATTTGGCGCCATAAAATGCAAGTAAAGCCATTAGATTCATCCAATAGTACTCAGAATAATAGCTTTTTATTAAAGTCCATTCTTAAAATAATACTGGCATTTTCAGTAGGTATACTATCTGGTTTATTTGGTATCGGTGGTGGGTCTTTAATGGTACCAACGATGATAATACTATTAGCCTTTCCACCTCACAAAGCTGTTGCAACGTCTATGTTATTAGTATTTTTATCAGCTTTAGTAAGCTCAAGCTCGCATATAGCAATTGGTAATGTAGACTGGCTAATTGCCTTATTACTAATTCCAGGGGCAATTATTGGTGGTAAAATTGGTGCGGAATTAAATCAACGTTTAAATGGTAATACTGTCATGTGGGTTCTTTTTTGTCTCTTATCTATTGTTGGTGTGCGTTTAATTATTCAAGGTATTTCTTTAATATATTAAATCTATGCACCGGATTCGTTTGTTATGATTTTCGCAAATCTAGTATGAAAAATAATAAAGAGGTTTATGTATCCAAATGTTTTTTTGAGGATGCCACGCACAGAAAGTCCTATCAATATCAATCGATTGATTACTATTTGTTTCATAATATTGAAAGTTATGAAGATATATTTTCATTAAAGATGAAGTGCATCACTTTAAAGTAAACTAAGTTTTCGTCATTCTTGCTCATACTAAAAATAACTACGACCCTTTGATGGGAAATACTTGGATCTATCGTTGAATTGTTTTTACGAGAACAAAATGTAAAACGTGTTTTGAAAATGCGGATTATTACGTGATGAAAAAACAGACATTGATAATTATATATTAGATTATTCGAATGCTAAAGAGATGGTGGCGTTTTTTAATAGAGTTTATGACTACTTGAATCAATTAAAGTCTTATCAAGCGTGGGCGCATCTTATCATTTAAAAAGTTTGAGACGTTTAAATGGTGTTGATGACTAAAGTCGTATCATCCGTAGCTTTCACTGCAAATAAAAAAGAGCGAGGTGATTATATTCACCTCGCTCTTAGGTTATTCATCTTATATAAACAGTCGATCCGTTGACACATTATTTAAATTAAGGAGAAAGATAGGGTATAACTAAGGTAGATGGACGTGCCAACGTCACGCTTGTTTTAGCGTAAGCCGTCTTTAATTAATTCTGCTTGAATCTTCTCAGCTAACATTAAGTAGTTATCCCATGCGTCGTTACGAATCGTAAAGCCGCTTGATGCATAATCGCCACTCTCGTCAATTGCTGGTAGTTCAGAAAGGTCGAGTAAGTCTTGTGTGTTGATAACTTTCTCGTTAAGTGCATCCATTTGGACATTAAAGCCAATACGTGAAGGCTCGTCGTAAATAACACTTTCATATTTTGATTGACGGTAATATTGTTTTAAAGCAGGGTCTTCAATGTCATCTGGGTGATCAGCAAAGAGTTCATCGTAACGAACAGATGTGATTGTGTCACCATCTAATACAACTTGTAAGAAACCTGTTAATCCACCACCAATATCTTCTGCGATACCGTAGTATGATTGGTTAGATGCTTCAGTCATTTGTTGTTCAATCACTTCAGCCATTGGAAGCATTGACTGATCAATACTGTTAGAAGCGCCACTCACAACATCAAATTCTCCAGTTAAGCGTTGTTCGGTAATCATTTGACTTTCAACTAACACAACACTTTGAATCCAAGCAGCACCTTTTTTCTCACCCATGCTGAAGTTGTATTCAGATAGACGTTTCGGCACGTCTTGGAAGAAGCGGTTATAGTAATTAGGACGGGTCATTTCATTGAATTCTACATAAACAATCCCATCATCATTTTTAACAACCTCTAATGTGCCAAGGTGTCCTTGTCTAAAGCGTTCTTCAGTATAGTAGTAATCACCTTTGATTAATCCAGTCGGTGGTTGAGCTGACCAATCTAATGTCGTCATTTCATAGTTTGCATTTTCTGTTGCGACAGACGTTGCATCTGCCCCGTTATCTTCTGTTTCAACAGCGTCAGTTTCTGTGTCTTCCACTTGAGCGTCATTCGCTGTACCGCAAGCGCTAAGTAATAACATAAGTGAAAAGGCCAATACCATCAAAAATGATGTGAAATATTTTTTCATGTTGTTGTCTCCCTTTTGTTTGTGATATTCTGCACATGTTATGTACGTCCTTAATCATAAAGGAGAGACGCTCGTTTTTTAAGTCACAATATCCAGGTCAACCCGGTAAAAAATCCAGGTCTCATTGAAAAGGAAAGCTTATGCGTGTTGGTCGCGGTAAGTTTGTGGCGTTAACCCTGTTTCTTTTTTAAAGACACGACTAAAATATTCTGGATGGCGGTAACCGAGTTGATCACTTATTTCATAAAGTTTAAGTTGGGTAGTTTGAAGTAACACTTGTGCGCGTTTTATTTTCACTTTTGTTAAATAATCCCCTAGAGTGATGCCTGTTTCTTTTTTAAACGTATCGGCTAAATAGTTTTTATTAACAAACAGTGAATCAGCAATGGTTTTAATGGTGAACTTTTCGTCGCTTGCTAGAGCGAATGAGCACACTTTTTCAATAAGCACTTGATGAAGAGCGCTATAGTAAAGCGTGTGAATCGGTTGTGTGAATCCATCGATGACGTTAATCAGTGCCTTGTGTAAGTCCTCTAACTTCTCCTCATTTGTCATTTCAGGATACACCAGGAACCGAGAAAGCCAAGGGTATATCTGGAGTAACTTATTTTTAAGTGTCTCTGTTAAAGAGCGATAGTCATCAAACACACGCTGCCTGTCACCACCCACTTTGGCTGTTGTATCCATGATAAAAGATTCGATAACAGGTTGAGGTGATTTTTTTAACTGAATATCACGTATAAGTGCTTCTACGATATTTTGATCTGTCGTTGTTTCAATCGTGTCTCTTTGATTTAATTCACTTTTTAGCGTCTGAAGACGCGTCGTTAATTCATTGGCTTGGACCGGTTTAATTAAATAATCGGTAATTTGATAATGGATCGCTTGTTTCGCATATTGGAAATCCTCATATTCACTTAAAAAGATGACATGTGTATTTAAGTGGTTTGCGCGGATCGCTTTTAATAAATCAATGCCATCCATTTCGGGCATACGTATATCTGTAATGACGACATCAACTGGATGAGTTAATAAATAGTTAAGTGCTTCTTTTCCATTGGAAGCTTCATGAACAATCGTAAAACCGAGGCCTTCCCAATCGGCTTTTCGTTTCAATTGTGTTAAGAAAATCTCCCAGTCGTCCACAATCATGACGCGATACACTGTAACCACTTCCTTTCTTTTTCTATATCGTCTGATGAATCAGTTGGCGCTTTTTTTAAAGCTCAACTGAATGGTCGTACCTTCGTTTTGTTTACTAAAAAGACTGACAGAGCCACCATGCGCTTCCATGATCCGCTTGACCGTTGAGAGGCCAATCCCTGTTCCTTTTGTATCTTGGTGGGAAGTTGAAAACAGTTCCCAAACGTGTTCTTGTTGATGTTGATTAATGCCACGACCGTTGTCAGAAATTATGAGTGTAAGTGCATCCTTTGTATCGTGTTGATCAATCTCAATATGAAGTGGTTCAGTCTCTTTTTGATATTTAATCGCATTATCGAATAGATTCATAATCACTTGCTTAATTAATACAGGATCACTATCAAGAACAGGTAATGGTTGAACAATGGTTGCAGTAAATGGGTGGTGTTTATTTGATGCTGCTAATTGTTCAAGGGTCGTGTTAACGAGTTGATTTAAATCAACAGACTCTTTTTTAGGGCGCATATGGCTGATTCGTGCGTAGTTAAGTAAACGTTCAATCAAATGAATCATCTCCGTTGACACATGACGAATAGCAGTTAAAGATTTAAGTGAAATCTTACTTAATGTGTCTTGTTCATCCTCATAAATCATTTCAGCATAGGCATCAATCGCGCGAATCGGTGTTTTTAAATCGTGCGAAACGACATAATTAAACCGTTCTAAAGCCTCTACTGTGGCATTTAAATCGGCAGTTCGTCTTTCGACACGTTGTTCTAAATCATTATTGAGTCGTTTAATTTCATCCATTGCTTCTTCGTAATCCGTCACGTCACGAATCATCGCAATTAGTCGTGGCATATGTTCTACGAGTTGTACTTTTTTTAAATGAATCGACCAAACGCGCGTTTCTTTTGCCTTTGTTTGAATCATGATTTTTTTCTCGATAAAACCGCCCCGCTGATCAAGTTCTTCCATCCATGCTTTACCCGTCCCATGATCTAAAAACAACTGACAAAAATTTGTTCCAATCAGTGCCTGTTCATTCATGTCGAGTGCTGATTGAATCGATGGTGAGGCATGAAGGATGGTTCCATCCGTCTTCAGTTCTAAATAAATATCATGCATCTGTTCAAAAATCGCTTGATAGCGTTTATACGTTTCTTTTAAGGCATCTTCACTTGTGAGTGTTTTTTCAACATAACGCATAGTTACACCGGCCATAATAATAAATAAGAAACTTGAGAGAAAAAGCGTTAAGGCCGTTTTTGGATTGGGTGGCAACAGCCAAGTCTGTAACGGTACTTCATCAATTAACGTATGTTGCATGGCGAGAATGATCAAAATAAACAATAACCCACCACCTAAAAAACCTCCAAGAACACGTGTATTATACCTGGAGCTAGGTGCTGTTTTTAATCCGAAAAACTTTCGAACGAGGGGCAGTAATAAGAGAGTATCTACAATAAGGAGTAAAATCATCTCCATGAAGACGCCACGTATTGAAAAGTACCAGACAATATTTGAACTGATTGTTTGATAAGCTTCTGGATTCCATGGTGGAGGATTTAACTGCACCAATGGCTGGAACAACAGAGCATAAAGCAACAGGCGTAAAACGGAGTAACTAAGTTGAATCACATAGGGATGATTTAAAAGCGTTGGTTTTAGTTCGCGTCTTTTCTTACCGTAACCGTGGAAAAAAATCCACGCGTATAAAGCAATCATCGCAACAAAAGAGCCATAGCCATTCATAAAGCCTAGTAAAAACGGGTATAGAAAAGTAAGACCAATAGTCACGCTCAAAAGACCAAATGTTAAGCCATAAGTTAAGGTCACCATAAGTGGGAAAGCGATACTCCAAATCATATTTAAGTGAAAATCTCCAAACGGTATGCGCAGTGAGTACATACTACCTAAAAGACCGATTAACCCGAAAATAATGGAGACGACGAGTGGTTTATTAATTAATCGGTGGTATGTGTTGAATCTGGTTGTCATGTATTTATCTTCCTTTCAGATTTATGAAGAGAATGAGAAAATTGTCTTTATTAGAGTAATGCTTGTCTATACTTTGTACAATTATTCACAAAATAGTCGTCTCTCATTATAGTACATCAAAGGGTCCGTGAGGAGGTAAAAATATGACGAAACCATGAATCATTTTTAAAAAGTTTGGCCATAATAAATGCATTGAGAAGGACAAAGTTCACTTTTTAGCTGCTATTACTTGCGTGTTTTTCGATCATTTTCAAGTGTGTTTCTTATTTATAAGAATATAGGGAAATGAAAACGTTAAAAAAAGTTTTTAAAAACTATTTACAAATTAAAAAATAAGTTGTAAACTGTTATCAAATAAAACTTTTAGGGGTGAGTTACATGAACAATGCATTTTTTGAAAAAGCACAACGTTTTGGTAAGTCTTTCATGTTACCGATTGCCGTGTTACCTGCAGCAGGTTTATTACTCGGAATTGGTGGCGCCTTTAGTAATCAAGCGACTGTAAGCGCTTATCCATTTTTAGATGTCGCGTGGCTACAAGCGATCTTTACTGTTATGAGTTCGGCAGGAAGTATTATATTTGCGAATTTACCCATTATCTTTGCGGTTGGGGTTGCGATTGGCTTAGCGCGTAGCGATAAAGGAACTGCTGCCTTAGCTGCCGTTCTTGGATTCCTCGTGATGCATGCGACAATCAATGCGGTCCTCATCATTAGCGGTAAGCTAGCAGAGGAAAACATTGCAGGGGTCGGTCAAGGATTTGTTTTAGGGATTCAGTCATTAGAAACAGGGGTGTTTGGTGGTATTCTTGTAGGGGTTATGACTTACATGCTTCACCAACGTTTTAATAAAATTGAATTACCACGTTTCTTAGGATTCTTCGGTGGTTCACGATTTGTGCCAATTATTACGTCATTTTCAGCTATCATTCTTGGTGTTATTATGTTCTTCTTTTGGCCAATCGTTCAATCGGGTATCTTCAGATTAGGTGACCTCGTTGAGGCGACAGGCTATATTGGTACACTGATTTACGGATTTGTGTTACGTTTACTTGGACCATTTGGTTTACATCATATTTTCTACTTGCCATTCTGGCAAACATCACTTGGTGGGTCAATGGTTGTCGACGGGGCACTTATTGAAGGGACACAAAATATCTTCTTTGCGCAACTGGCACAAGCTGATAGTGTCAATCAGTTCTTTATTGGAACAGCTCGCTTTATGTCAGGTCGTCACATTACGATGATGTTTGGTTTACTTGGGGCATGTTTAGCAATTTATCATACAGCTAAACCAGAAAACAAAAAGAAAGTTTTTGGTCTTATGCTTTCAGCTGGATTAACATCATTCTTAACAGGTATTACTGAACCAATTGAATTTTCATTCTTATTTATCGCACCTGTTCTTTACGTCGTACACGCATTTTTCGATGGTGTAGCTTTTATGATGGCGCACATCTTTGAGATTACGATTGGTCAAACATTCTCTGGTGGTTTTATTGACTTCCTACTCTTTGGTGTTCTCCAAGGCGCAGAAAAAACAAACTGGATTTATGTACCGCTGATCGGTGTGCCTTGGTTCTTCCTTTACTACTTTACGTTTAAAGTACTCATTAATAAGTTTAACTTTAAAACACCAGGTCGTGAAGATGAACAAACAGAGACAGTCGAGTTTTCAAAGACAGAACGTGCATCAAAAATTATTGAAGCACTTGGTGGCGAGAAAAATATTAAAGACGTTGATAACTGTGCAACCCGCTTACGTGTAAGTGTCTTTAACGGTGAGATTGTTGACCAACAAATGTTGAAACAAACCGGCGCACATGGGGTTGTCTTAAAAGGCAACGGTGTCCAAGTTATTTACGGGCCACAAGTATCTAACATTAAAAATGAAGTAGAAGAAGCGATGGGAGCTAATTAACATGAGTTTTTTGAAAAAATTGAAAGGGCCATTTGTTGTGTCATGTCAAGCACTTGAAGATGAACCATTACATTCATCAGAAATTATGGCAAAGATGGCGATTGCGGCAGAGATGGGTGGAGCTGATGGGATTAGAGCGAATTCAGTTTCAGACATTCAAGCGATTAAACAGGCCGTTGACCTTCCAGTTGTGGGGATTTTAAAACGTGATTATGATGATTCTGACGTCTTTATTACCGCAACGAAAAAAGAGTTAGATGAGCTGTTTACCTCTTCAGTTGATATGATTGCCCTTGATGCGACAAGTCGTAAACGTCCAAATGGGGAGACGTTAGCAAGTCTGGTGGCGTATGCGAAACAGACGCGTCCAGATATTGAATTAATGGCGGATGTGTCATCGGTTGAAGAAGCAGTTGAAGCAGAGAAATTAGGCTTTGATTGCGTATCAACCACATTGATTGGCTATACGAAAGAGACCGAAGGTCAGTCACTGTTTGATGATCACTTCAAACGATTAAAAGAAATGAGAAAGAGACTCTCCATTCCGGTTGTGGCAGAAGGTAAGTTAAACACGCCGGAGCTTGCGACAAGTGCCCTATTAAATGGTGCGGACTTTATCGTTGTTGGCAGCGCGATTACAAGACCGCAACTGATTACGGCAACATTTAAACAAGCAATTGACCAACGTCACAAAGGATAATGTGACGACACGATTCAGCCCCCGCTGAATCAGAGCTTTTACCTAACATGAACTGTTTACCTCAATTTAAATAATAAAAAAGATAAGCGCCAAATCCGTGAGTAGTGACACAGATTTGGCGCTTCTTTTATAGGTTATTTTGTTGTTTTATACGCTTTTAACGCTGTTAATGTTTTGTCATAGTTATGTTGATTCGTTTCATCTTGCATTAAGAGAAGGGTCAGAAGATCGATCACGTAAAGGATGGACAGTTGACTATTTAACAAGCCTTTTGTCTTAAAGGCACGCATACTGTAAGTGAAAAGTGTGACATCGCTAAAACTCGTCAGTTTTGTATCCACATAATTTGTCATCACAAGGATACTTGCTTTATTTTTTTTCGCCAGTTCAAAACTGTCAATAATCTCACTCGTCTCCCCAGAAGATGAAATAGCGAGCACACAATCTTCTTCTGTCATAATTGCGGCGGATAGAATCATGCTGTGTGAGTCGTGATATGTATCGACTTTATACCCCATACGCTGCAGTCTTAGTTTAAACTCTTCACCAGATAACCCCGAACTGCCTAATCCAAAGATATGAATCCGTTTTGCTTTTTTAAGAAGTCTAACAGCTTCATTATACGTCTCAAGTGTTGACAGTGTTTCTGATGCTTCAACCACGGAACGGTACATCTGATTAACGGTCGCCATCACATCATCTTTTGTGACCTCTTCTTCAATCGCATCTCTCAGTGAAATTTTCAACTCAACAAAGTTTGTCGCCCCAACTTTATGACTAAAGCGGGTAATTGTAGCGACAGATACACCAGAAGCGTTAGCTAAGTCTTTAATGTGCATATTCGCAATTTTAGGGTAGTTTGTTAAAACGTAATCCGCCACTTTTTTTTCTAGGCGGCTCAATGATTGATAATGTAGTTGGATTTGATTTAATACGGATGTCATAGGGGTGCTCCTTTGTTGTAAGTTATTTTAATAAGTGTTGTTAATGATGACATTCATTATCATCTTTTTTTATTATACCTTTAATATCGTGATGATGAAAGGTTAGTGCTAGTCAGTATACATGAACGTAAGGTTGTTTTTTTCTGTGTTAAGCGGTAATCTAAAAAAGTATACATTTTCAAATAGTTATTTTTCAAAGGAACGACACATACTTACACGTAAAGCTTAAGTAGCTCAGGGGAGGAAGATATATGTACCGGGTCATCCATCAATTAAAAGAACGGAATTTTAATCGGGCAATTACAAAAAGTGAAAAAGCTGTGCTAGATTACTTAGAAGCACACTTTAAACAAATTCCGAAGTGGACGGTGATTAAAATTGCGAGAGAAAGTTACACATCGCAGGCGACGATTAACCGCACCGCAAAGTTACTTGGTTTTAAAGGCTTTAGTGAATTAAAGTACGCCATTAAAGAAGATGTCGACCTCTTAACGAGTGAAACACAAAAGCATATTAGAAATACAGAGTACATGCTTTCACGCATTAACTTCTCACAAGTCGATGCTTTCGTTAAACATGTGTATCAGCATAGGAAAAAGCTACTTATTTTTGGCTTGGGAGCTTCAAATGTCTCCGCGCAATATATGGCAAGACAGTTACTGTATTTTGGTATACCAGCGATTGTCGTATCAGAACTTCAAATGCTTAACCAATTTAAAAGTTATACGTTACTTATACTTTCAAGCTCCGGAGAAACACAGCGTTGTTTGCAAATGTTAGAAAACGCTAAACGGGCAAACATGTTTGTTTTATCGATTACCAAAAAAGACTCAACGATAAGTGCCGAAAGTTCGTTAAGTTTTGTACATGATGTTGCAGTGGATAAGATGGACGGGATTTCTAGAGAGCAACAATTACATATGATTTTAATGATTAATGATGTCATTAATAGATTAAAGTTGAATTATTTTCATCACGATGCAACAAGTGGATAATTCTAAAAAAAGAATTGCTTCCTTTGATATGAGCTGCTTGATTTACTTAGCTTGTGTCAATGTAATAGAAGGATTCTTTTTTTTTTTTTTTGGATAATTATCCGTTCTTTTGAAAAACGCAACGATATGTAAGCGCTATAATTAAAGTGTAATCAACACATAAGGGGGACAATATGAAACGAGATATTAGAATTTTAATGCATACACATTGGGATAGGGAATGGTATTTTACTAAGGATGAAACAAAAGTATTATTAAGAAACCATATGCAAGATGTGATGAGTTATTTAGAAGATAATCCAGAAACAATTTATATTTTGGATGGTCAAAGTGTCATGATTGATGATTATCTGGAATTAGAACCTGAAGCAGAACCACGTTTAAAAAAACTGATTCAATCAGGCAATATACGCGTGGGACCATGGTATACACAAACGGATTTACTCCTCGTACATGGGGAGTCAATTTTTAGAAACCTATATTACGGTATTAAACGAGCAAGAGAATTTGGTGAACCAATGTTAGTAGGTTATGCGCCAGATACGTTTGGGCATGCAAGTCAAATGCCGCAAATTTATCAACACTTCGGTATTGACTCCACTATTTTTTGGAGAGGATTTAGTGAACTTAAAGCAACTAAATCGGACTTCCTTTGGGAAGGTGTGGATGGGACCCAAATTATTGGTGTCAATTTAGCTACCGGTTATCAAGGCGCAAAGTATTTAGAAACAGAACCTGTCTTACTAAAGAATAGAATGGATAAACTCATGACGGTTCTCGATCATTACTCAGCATCTAACAGTCGCCTAATCATGAATGGTCATGATCAAATGCCCTTACAAAGGGACATTAAAATAGTTATTGCTGAAATGAAAAAGTTGTACCCAGAGGATGATATTCAATTAACAGATTTTGAAAGCTATCTAAGCACCCTAAACCGTGATGCGTTAGAGATTGTTCGTGGTGAGTTGACTGATAGCAAGCATGCCCGAATCCACCGGACAATTGGTTCAACGCGGATGGATATAAAGTTATTAAACCAAGAGATTGAAACTAATCTCTATCATACGTTAGAACCATTAGCGGTAATTGGTGAGCGTGCAGGTATACCTTATCCACATCAAGTGATTGAACGCGTGGCAAAACTATTATTTGGTGCTCATGCACATGACTCAATTGGTGGTTGTAACAGCGATGCAGTGAATCAAGATATTAAACAGCGATTGATTAACGCAAAGGAAATGGTTGATACCCAAATTGAATTGCATTTACGCTTATTGACCATGGCAAATAAAGCGAGTGATCAAACCATTGTTGTAGTAAATCCACTCCCAGAAAGACGCGATAACCAGATGGTAGAACTAGAAATGATTACTGAGACAAAACAGTTTAAGCTTTTTGATGAAACAGGAGAAGAACTGCACTATGTGGTTAAATCACAACAAAAGGAAGATGCTGGTTTAATTGACCGACAAGTAGCCGCAAGACTAAAAGATATCAAAGTCTATCGAACGCAAGTGTTAGTTAAAGTAGATACGATGCTTGGATTATCTACACGTTACTTCACATATGAAGAAGTAGAAGCGCCTGAAGAAGTAAAGGTGATAGAGTCTCATATAATCGAAAATGATTTTGGGCAGCTCTTTATAAAAAATCATCAAATCCATTACCGTCATTTCGAAACGGGACACACTTACACCAATCTTTTAACGATAGAAAATAGTGGAGATGCTGGAGATAGTTATGATTATTCTCCTCCGATAGAAGATTGGGTTATAACGAGCGCTGATGTTGCTGAAATAAGTTATAAAACGTGTAAAGATGAACATGCACAAGCACTTCAGCTTACGCTTACTTTTGATGTACCTAAAAATGAACAAGAACGAACGGATAAAGTTGCGTCAACGTCTGTTACATTTACAGGTGAGCTTAGGTTATTTAAAGACGACCCAAAAGTTTATGTCACGTTCAACCATAAGAACGTAACAGCTGACAGTCGTTACCGACTTGTCTTTAATACAGGGATTAAGACAGAAATTGTGAAAGTGGATGGTTATCTATCAGATCAAGTTAAACCAGTTTATTTAAAAGAACCACTTGCCATTTGGGAATCCGATCATTGGGTTGAAAAACCTGTCAGCATTGAAACAATGCAAAGTTATCTGTCTTTAAAAGATGATAAGCAATTTAATCTGTATACGAATGGATTAAAGGAATATGAAGTGATTGATGGTAAAGCTTATGTGACGTTATTTAGAACGTTCTCACACCTTGGCCGGAGAAACTTAGTTAATCGACCAGGAAGGCCGTCGGGTATTGAAATCCCAACACCTGATAATCAGTTACAAGATGTGTCCCTTACTTTTAATTGTGCGTTTGATTTTGAAGATAGCGTAACACAGAATAAACAAGCGAAAAATTATCTTACACCACTCGTCGGTTATCAACGAAAAGCATTTAATCGTTTTAACCTGAATCCGAGAAAAGAGGTAGAAAAAGCCACTGGAGATGTGACACTCGAGTTAGGAAATTTAGTTGTCTCAGCAGTGAAATTAACAGAAAATAATTGCTTATTTATTCGATTATATAATCCGATGGATACAATCCAACATCTATCGTTACCTAAAGACACGTATTTGGCAAACGCTATGGAAGAACGACAAAGTAAATTAGATGAAATAACGGTTAAATCACAAGAAATCATTCAATTAATAATAAAATAAGCTTAAGAAAAGAGGCGTTTTTATGACAAATTTTAAAAAGAATTTTCAAAGCTTTGGTAAGTCGCTGTTGTTTCCAATTAGCTTACTCTCATTTATGGCCATCTTCCTTGGATTAGCAGCAGCCCTGCAAAATCCAAATATAATTGAGCTAGCACCTTTCTTGCAAAATGAACTCTTACAAAATATTTTAGGTATGATTAGACGTATTTCAGCTTTACCGTTTGGTTATTTACCGATTTTGTTTGCGATGTCAATACCCCTTGGCATGGTCAAGCGCGATAAAGAAGTCGCCGTCTATTCAGGTGCGGTTGGCTATATAGCGATGTTAATCGGTATGAACTATTTCCTTTCATTACAAGGCTATACACCAGAAACAACAGCTATTGCACACTTAATGGATGTCGAAGGGATGAGCCAAGTAGAAGCAACATTACTCAATGCCCGCTTTACAAGTACTCTCGGTATTTTTGTCTATAATACAAATGTCATCGGTGGTATTATTGCTGGTTTAATGGGTGTATATTTACACAATAAATTTCGACAAACAGAGTTACACGCCGCGCTCACATTTTATAGTGGCAAGCGTTTTGTTCCAATTATTTCAGCACTTGTGATGGTTGTCGTGGGCATTGGTTTAACCTTTATCTGGCCACTTATAAATGCAGGTATTATCAATATGGGTGAACTAATCAGTGAGACGGGACTCTTTGGTACGTTCCTTTACGGATTCACAGAAAAGATTATTAATCCAACGGGTTTACACCATATCTTAAATCAAACGTTTAGATTTACTGCGCTTGGTGGGGTAGAAAATATTGACGGTAACTCTCTTGTTGGTGCACTACAAATCTACTTGTATCAATTAGACAACAATTTACCGTTCTCAACAGATGCAACGCGTTTCTTAGCACAAGGAAAGATTCTACACATGGTTTTTGGTATGCCGGCCGCTGTTTTAGCAATTTACCGAATGGCTTTACCTGAAAAACGTGATAAAGTATTAAAGTTTTTCTTAGCTGGGTTAACAGCTGTTATTTTGACAGGGATTACAGAACCAATTGAATTTACTTTTATTTTTATCTCACCTGTATTATGGATTGTCAATTCGATCTTCGCTGGCTTGGCTTTCTTAGTACCAGCCATGTTTAATGTAGGTATTGGTAACATTCAAGGGGGAATTATTGACTGGTTAGTATTTGGGGTTTTCCAAGGACTCGAAACAAAATGGTATATCTTTTTGATTGCTGGCCCGATTTTCTTTGCAATGTATTACTTCAGTTACACGTATATTATTCGTAAGTTTAACGTTTTAACAATTGGACGTCGTAAGACGGACTTTGAAGATGAAGAAGAAGAGTTGGAAAATGTATCAGTAAAAGAAGCTGACCGCAAAATAGCTGAAAATATTATCGCAGGTTTAGGTGGTCTTGAGAACATTATCGATGTGGATAACTCCATCAGTCGTTTGCGAGTCGAAGTGAAAAATGGCGATCTTGTAAAAGAAGATTTTTTAAAGAAATCACATCCGAATGGGATTGTTCGTCCTGATAGTCATACTGTCCACGTTGTTTATGGTGGACGGGTATCGAAAATGCGTAATATCGTTGATAACTATATGTATGAACAAAAGGCCTAATGAAAGATAAACAAACCTAAACAAAAGAAACAACGAGATGAACGGTACGTCATGTGTCTTAGGTGATGAATGTCTAGCTAAGACACATGAAAAAAATACAAGAAAAGGGATGTTGATGATGAAAAAAAATAACATTGTGCTTGTCGGCGGTGGCTCGACATGGACGCCAGGTATTTTAAAAGCAATGACGACACATTTAAATCAGTTTGCGCTAAATCGGGTCGTGTTATACGATGTTGATGCGTCACGTCAAGAAGTAATTGGTGAATTTGCGAAAATCCTCTTTAAAGAAGAGGCAAGTGATGTTGAAGTCGTCTATACAACGGATAAAGAAGTGGCGTATAAAGAGGTTGATTTTGTTTTCTGTCAGATGCGCACAGGCGGTTTTGACATGCGAGAAAAAGATGAAAAGATCCCATTAAAGCATGGTGCTATTGGTCAAGAAACTTGTGGCCCAGGTGGATTTAGTTATGGCCTTCGTTCCATTCGTGATATGGAAGAAATGGTTAGAGACGTTCGTCGCCTCAGTCCGGATGCGTGGATTTTAAACTATACGAACCCAGCAGCAATTGTTGCGTTAGCACTTGATAAAATTTTCCCGGAAGAAAATAAAATTTTAAATATTTGTGATCAACCCGTAAATTTACTCAGATCGTATTCTAAGTTAATTGATTATGATGTAGATAAGTTAGAACCAGTATACTTTGGATTAAACCATTTTGGTTGGTTCACACATATTTATGATGCGTTTGGAAACGACCGTGCACCGGAACTAAAAGAAATAATATCAAATGGTGGGTTTCGACCAGTTGATGCCGAACAGCGTGATCAATCATGGTTAGATACGTATGCGATGGTAGAAGATATGTTACATGACTTTCCTGATTACTTACCGAATACGTACTTGCAGTATTACCTCTATCCAGAATATAAAGTAAAAAAGCTTGATCCGAATTGGACAAGAACAGATGAAGTGCGAGAAGGTCGTGAAAAGAAAGTCTTCGCAGAATGTCGTCGTATTGTTGAAAATGGTACGGCAAAAGATTCAAAAGTGGTGCATAATGATGCACATGGAGATATGATGGTGGAAGTGGCAGCATCAATTGCGAATAATGAGCGCCGTACATTTATCGTGATGGTGAGAAATGAAGGAATTATCGCCAATTTACCAGATGATAGTATGGTGGAAGTAGCGGCTTCGCTTGGTGCTAATGGTCCGCATCCTTATGCAGTTGGTCATATCGATACTTTCTATAAAGGCTTAATTGAAAATCAACATGCCTTTGAGAAATTAACTGTCGAAGCATATATAGAGAAATCTTACACAAAAGCACTTCAAGCGTTAACACTAAACCGGACTGTTGTTGATGCGAAAAAGGCACGTGTCATCTTAGACGAGTTAATTGAAGCGAATAAAGGGTATTGGCCTGAATTAAAAAAATAATGAAATAATAGAGAGAGTATGGCACACTTGAGTCATACTCTTTTTACGATAGAAGGGATGATTTTTTTGAGGATTTTAGCAGCTATTGATTCATTTAAAGGGTCAATGACAAGTGAAGAAGCAAACGACATAGTAAAAAAAACATTGAAACATCATGATGTGATATGCTTTCCAGTTGCGGACGGTGGTGAAGGGACGGTTGCTGCTTTTTGTCACGTTGAACAGGGCGAATTCATAACAAAGCCAATGATAGATGTTAACGGAAAAGAAAGTACAGGTACGTGGGGATACATTAATAAAACCAAGACAGCTATTATTGAAGTGGCTGAGGGAGCGGGGATTATTCATGCGCGTAAAGATCTCTTTCATCCGCGTTATCATACGAGTTATGGTGTAGGTGAACAAATTATACAAGCACTTGATTACGGTGCACAAACAATTATTTTGGGCCTTGGTGGAAGTGCTACTGTGGACGCTGGAATGGGCATGATGATCGCATTAGGTGTTACGTTCTTAAATCATGATGGAGAGGTAATATCTGCACTTCCGGTTGATCTAAGTCAAGTAGCTAAGATTGATACATCTGGCCTTGATTCGCGTGTTAAGGATGTTTCTTGGTTGGTTGCGAGTGATGTAACGAACCCGCTAACTGGACCTGATGGTGCAACATATATATTCGGACCACAAAAAGGCTATCTTTCAAGTGAATTAGCTGAGAAGGAACAAGCGATGATCCATTTCAGTGACGTTGTAGCTTCTACATTAAACAAGTCATGTAGAGATATGCCTGGAGCAGGTGCAGCTGGTGGGATTGGCTTTAGTTGCTATAGTTTTTTTAATGCGACGTTTCAAAGCGGGTTAACATTACTTGCAGAACGTGGCTGCTTAAAAGCGCTGATAAATAAAGCTGACCTTGTTATTACTGGTGAAGGGTCATTTGATAGCCAGTCGCTTTCCGGGAAAGTACCTATTGGAATTAGTCGCCTAGCTAAAGAAGTGGGGACCCCAGTTGTTCTGTTTGCTGGTAAGATAGAAGAAGGCCTCACGTCCTTACCAGAAGAAAACATTCTTGTTACTTTACCTATTGTGAATGAACCGATGAAGTTAGAAATGGCAATGTCTGATGGGCAAAGACTACTAAAAGAAGCGGTAGAACGTTTTAGTCACGTACTTGGTCTTGGATATACACTTTACTCTAAAAGAAGCTAGAAGAGAATTCTTTTCTTGCATTTTCAGAATAGACTGATATAATCTAACTAACAAGAAAAGTAATTGAATCAAGCCTTCAAGGGGAGCTGATAATCGTCAGCTGAGAGTAAGTATCGATACTTAGACCCTCTGAACCTGTTAGTTAATACTAGCGTAGGGATGGTGGCTTTTTTGATGGCGTTTTAAGTAATGTTAGGGTCCTCCATCAGGAAGCATCCCTTGGCATTGCTTTTTTTGTTGCACAAAATTATGAAGGAGGCATTTTTGATGCAATCAAAACGCACGTTATTTTTAATTGAGGTCGCGATATTCTCAGCACTCGCCCTTATTTTAGACCTCATCCCGTTTTTATCATTTAAAGTATGGGCACAAGGAGGATCCATTTCATTTGCGATGATTCCTATTTTTATCATTAGTTACCGTTGGGGACTAAAGGGAGGTCTTTTATCGGGCTTACTGTTTGGTGTCTTACAGGTAATTTCAGGGACGGCTTGGATTGCGCACCCTGTTCAAGGCTTACTTGATTATCCAGTGGCGTTTACCGTCTTAGGATTTGCTGGGCTCTTTAAAACACAAGCGGCTCATGCACTTAAAGTTGGCGCAAGGTCAACATTCGTCAAGTGGGTAATTATTGGCGTCACACTAGGAAGTACACTCCGCTTCTTTAGTCACTACCTTGCAGGTGTTGTGTTCTTTGACTCATTGATTGACGGGATGAACATTTGGCTTTATTCATTCGTATACAATGCGTCTTATATCATCCCATCAGCTATTATTAATATTATTGCGGTCGCCTTCTTATTTAGTAAGCGCCCCGCACTTGTAAAACAACCACTTAATCACGCGGCTTAATGGACCCTAAGTAACGTGAGACAAATATAAAAGCGAGCAGGAGACGGACTCTTCTGCTCGCTTTTGTTATTATGATTCAATCATGTCTCGTACTTTGACAACTTCTTCTTCAGGAACAATGTAGTAATAGATACTGTTAATCATTGTACCAGAGCCTTCCATCTGATAGTTTTCAAAGTTTTTCGCTGTTTGGCGGTAATCTGAAAACAGTGAGGTCATGTCACTAAATGTCATATTTGTACTGACGTTATTACCTAATACGTCAAGCATAGCAGTAATACGCGTCACATTGCTAATTTTAGCTCCTTCTCTTACAATTCCTTCAATGACTTTACGTTGTCGATCGGTCCGTCCGAAGTCACCACGAGGATCTTCTTTACGCATCCGAACATAATTCATTGTCTCGTCACCTGTTAGCGTGATGTTTCCCGTCGGGAAGCTGTTCCCACCTTGTGAGAATTCGAGGTGATTGTTAACAGTAATAGGTCCAACCAAATCAACTAGCTCAGCCATACCGTCCATATTCACACGTGCAAAATAATCGATATCAATATCTAAGAAATTCTCAACGGTTGCGATCGCCATTTCAGGTCCACCAAAAGCATGGGCATGATTAATTTTATCTTCTGTTCCGCGCCCAACAATTGTTGTACGTGTATCACGGGGGATGCTCACGAGTTGAATCGTCTCTTCATCTGGTTTTAGTGTCATGACTATGAGCGCATCTGAGCGGCCAGTAATCGATGTTTCTGAATCAATACCGAGGAGGAGCACATTAATGTTCTCTTGATTGCCGATTCTTTCTTTTGTGCGCTCAACATCAATCACATCACCTGAGACTTGTTCGTGCATTTTATCATTCACATTGTTTTTAACTTCATTATATAAGTGGAATCCGTAACCGATAATTGACAACAAAATAACGGCAAGAATAATAATAGGGGTTAAAACCCACCATTTCTTCTTACTGCTTTTTTTTCTAATACGTCTTTTTTCCATATGATAACTTCCTTCTGTTTATAATTTTTGTATTCAGATAGTAAGATTATAGCAAATATATACTAATTAACAAGTAATAATATCGTATTCTCATTAAAAATTAATGAGAATGGGTCCCCTTTAGGGTGTCCTTATGGCATCCCCTTCCTCAAACATTCGTGAGAATGTTAGGTGGGGGTAGTTCAATGTGATTCATTAAACTCACCCTGTTTCTTTCTTACGATAATCCGTTGCGGTCATGTTGACCCATTTCAAGAAGTTCCTATTAAAGGTCCGTAATGTGTCATAGCCAGATTGACGGGCGATCTCTGAGATGGTGAGTTCAGAATTTTTTAATTGATCTAAAGCGAAACCTATTCGGTACTGATTAACATAATCGGTAAATGACATATTTGTCATTTGTTTAAATAAGAGTGACAAATAAGTATAGTCGTACTGTAATATATTTGCTGCTTCTTTAAGTGAGCAATGGCCATTGTAGTGCGCCTCAACATAGAGCAGAACATCGTATAAAGCAGTCGTATTTGTAGAACGGTTATGCGGGATAAAATCGGTCATACTTATGAATCTGCTAATAAACTGGTATAAAAATGCTTTTTTATGATAGACGGTCTTACACTCAGCTAAATCAATATCAAGTGGGAAATTGATCACAGGGTACGCGGCAATTTCGCCTTTATATTGTTGATCAAAATCACTAATTAACTGTTGTGAGAATAATAAGACGGTCATTTTCGTCGTTCCAACGGTTTGCATATGGTGCAATTGATTGCTGTGAATAAAGATCGCTTGTCCTGATGTTAGCCGGTAATATTGATTGTCTAAAAAGACATCGACAGCACCTGAATCAACAAATAACAGTTCATATGCTGGGTGAAAGTGTGGAGGGAATTGAAAGTCTGTCACGTCATAATGAATAAATGTCGCAGGATTTGATAATCCGTGTTTTTGAAAGAAAACCATGGTGTTTGCCCCCGTCAAGATTGTTTAAAGCCGTCATTTTTAATTATACTACAACATAAATCAATTATCGACAGACGTTGCTTTTAAAATGATAAATGACTAGGCACATGTTTCGTAACATGGTAGTATAAGGATAAACAGGAACAAGGAAAGAGGGTGATGGTTTTGAGAGATGTTGCGCAGTGGTTAAGCAATCAAACATTTTTAATAACAGCCAGTTTATTCCTCATGGTGATTATTTTTATAAGTATCTCATTTGGTCGTAAGCTCCGTCAACTAATTTATTACCGACAAGTAGACGTCGTAGGTGAGCTAAATCAGACATATCAATCTTTACTGGATGAACCTCTCATTGAATGCAGTCAATCAGTAACGTTTGTATCACTAAGAACATACTTACTTGACCAAGCACCTGCTGTTTATCAAGGGGATGTTCATTCCTCAGCTGATGCCCTTAAATTTGTGAAAGATTCAACGTGTTATTCTATACCAAAAGAGCATATTCATGCCTTTTTATATCATCTGTATTTGATGCATACATATATAAAGAAACGCCGGGTAATGACGCCTAAAGTGAAACTGCTCATTGAAAACGAGGACGCTTTCTTACTTTTCAATTTGCTCGAGAGGAATCAGTGGGACCAGTTAACTGACGTGTGCCAAAAAGATCAATTAGCACCTTTAGTTTATTTAGCGGTGATGCGTGTGATCAGGGACTGGGATTCATTAAATGTAGAATCA
Organism: Halolactibacillus alkaliphilus; assembly: GCF_900115465.1. Taxonomy (GTDB): domain Bacteria; phylum Bacillota; class Bacilli; order Bacillales; family Amphibacillaceae; genus Halolactibacillus; species Halolactibacillus alkaliphilus. Next base: position 71,025 of record NZ_FOWN01000006.1, on the reverse strand, counting down.
CAAGTAGCGCTTCAAGTCATCATGAAAGATTATGGGCGTGGCGGATTTGAAAAGCTTGCCATCTATTTACCTAAAGGGGAGCAGCATCTATTTAAAAAATTGGCCAAACGTTTGAGATAGGCATAAAAAGTGCGTTTGATCAAAGAAAAAAAGAAACATCTAAGTTAAATAAAGGAAGAGAAAAGTATGGCTCGAGTCAGCGACTCGAGCCATACTTTTTTATATTTTGATCAGGGGTTTATGTTTTTTCAATTTATTCAAATGTAGACTTAATAATATGTCTAATTTGTCAGTTCTTGAGTGAACACTGCTTAGAATAGCACTTATCGCTCACCAACTGGCGTAGCAATGAATGCTCAAATCAAGTTAAACTAGGCCGATAAGGTAGTGTTGTTTACCGTCACGTAAAAAGATTGGTAAAGTGTTGATATCAGCAGTTACCTCCAACCACTGTCCGCCTTCAAATATATCACCCGTGTGTGCTTCGGTCCATGATGAGCCACTCGGTAAAAAGACTTGACGCGTCGTTAGATATGCTTCTACTATCGGTGCAACCAATATATCTGGACCATACATATATTGTGTAGCAAGCTCCCAAGCCACTTTTTCATCAGGGAATTCATAAAACATTGCGCGCATAACTGGCGCACCAGACTGATGCGCATCTGCCATTAGCTGACGAGTATAATCACGCATCGCTTCACGAATATGAATGAATTTTTTCATAATTTGATAATTATCTTCCCCATAACTCCAAATTTCATTAGGTGCTCCTGTCCATTCGGTTGGTTCACCGTTAGCTTTGAAGAGTTCCTCATGCGGGATTCGGCTGCCATGTAAGCGCATAACAGGACAAAATGTGCCGAATTGGAACCAGCGTATGAGTAAGTTTTGAAAATCCTTATCATAAATATTACCACCATGAAACCCGCCGATATCGGTTGTCCACCAAGGGATACCAGATAAGCCCATATGAAGACCAGCCACGATTTGATTGCGGAAATCTTCATAGGTTGAATGGATATCGCCGGACCAAATGAGTGTGCCATATTGTTGACTTCCCACCCACGCACAGCGCACGAGATTAATGATATCGTTTTGCCCTGATTTTTTTTGTCCTTCAAAAAATCCTCGAGCGTATTCTCTTGGGTATATATTACCTACTTGGAGCACACTGCCTTCAAAATAGCGGTAATTATCAAAGTCATACGTAGTGAATTCAGGTTCAGCTTCATCTAACCAAAATAATTTAATCCCATGTTTCCCATAGTTTTCATAACATTTCTCCCAGACATACTGCCTTGCTTGAGGATTCGTGGCATCATAAAAAACATTATTTCCATGAAAACTCATTTGAACATTGAGTCCGCGATCTGTTTGAACTAGTAAGCCTTTTTGGTACATTTCTTGGAAATTTTCGCTTCGCCAATCGATTTGAGGCCAAACAGATACCATTACTTCCATACCATATGACTTTAGTTCATCTACCATGGCTTTAGGGTCTGGAAATGCGGCTTCATCAAAACAGAAATCACCACAGCGTGGCCAGTGATAATAATCAATGACAAACACATCAACAGGAATGTTGCGTCGATGATATTCTCGTGCTACTTCAAGCACTTGCGCTTGATTATGATAACGTAATTTACATTGCCAAAAACCTAGTCCATATTCAGGCATCATTGGAGCCCGTCCTGTAACAGCACTATATTGTTCTTCTATTTTTGCGGGAGTATCTCCAACAGTAATCCAATAGTCTAACTGTTTTGTGCTATCAGCTCGCCATTCGGTCGTGTTATTGCCAAAAGATACACTACCAATGGCGGGATTATGCCACAGGAAACCGTAACCAAGACTTGAGACATAAAAAGGAATGGACGCTTGCGAGTTACGATGAGCCAACTCAATGTTGCAGCCTTTTAAATCTAAGATGTCTTGTTGGTATTGGCCCATACCGTATATTTTTTCATTTGGATTAGCTTCAAATGTTGCTTTTAAATGAAAATCTCCACCAATATGTGCTTTAAAGAATCGCGCTTTTTTAACAAGGGCACCTCCGCCATTAATTTCTTTTAATATCGGTTCTTTTTTATCGTTATAGAAAGTAATAACAGCGGAGCTGTTCCAACCTCTTGTATCGATTACGGCAGAAATTTGACCATTCGATATTTCTGCTACTTCATCGTCTATGTTGATCGTTGCAGATGTTTTTTGTAGAAGTAATGCGTGACTATTTAAATCTAAAGGGCCATTAGGAACAGATGTAACGCGAAAACTACTTTCTCCCCAGCTAGTGATGCGCAGCGTCTCACCGCCGTTATGGTACTCTAAAAAATCATGACCGTGTGTAAAAAATGACATTGTACTCCTCCTCCAATTGTTTGTAAGCCTTATTATAAAGAGGAGGACGAATTAAAGCGTGTAGTTTCATGGCAAATACTATTAAAATCATGTCACTTTACGGTATTCTGAAGGTGTCATGCCCGTCACTTTTTTAAAAACGATGGTGAAGTAGTTACTACTTGTAAAACCAACATCTAAAGCAATTGTAATAATAGGTAAATCACTGTTTTTTAAAAGTTCCATCGCACGATTTAACCGGAATTGTGTTAAATAATGTATCGGTGTAGTGTGAAAGGATTGTTTAAAAAAACGACAAAACTGTTCCTTACTCAATGATAAAACATGGGCTAAATCATTTAGGTTAATGTCGTCTTGATAGTGATCACCTATAAAGGTAAGAATTTTCTTTTTCCTATCCTCATTCAAACTTTTCGTAAATGCTTGCGTTGGGTCTTCTCTTTCTCTTTCAAGAAGAAAAAATAGCATCTGAAAGAGATAGCCCTTCATAGCAAGTTCAGCATAGTGGTGATGGCTATGATAACATTCTTGAAACGATTGGAATGATTTTTTCAGGGCACCGTGAGTATAATCACCGATATTTAGTATGTAAGTAGAGTGAAAGGTATTAGTTAAAAACGGATCGAGTTGTGTCGTTTGAATTTTATCGACGCGTTTACTGGAGATAAAATCCGGATGAAAAACAATCGATGAAAAACAAGCTTTTTTATCTTTAGAGAGGTAGGCACCGTGGATAATGTTAGGTGGAATCAATACCATCGTATGCTCTTTAGCGGAAAAAGCCACTTCATCAACTACTAAATCAATTTCGCCTTCCGTCACATAAAACAACTCCGCTTCATCATGCCAATGATTATGAAAAATGAGTCCTTTTTCAGTGTGTGTAACTTGGTGATACAGTTGTAGTGGGAAATTGTCGTTTCCGTGTTGCGTGCGCTCTTTAAATTGTAAGAAGTGTTGACTATCTTTTTTCATCGTCTTTTAACCTTTCTGACAGCTTCTTTTTTTGGTTATTGAGCAGTGAATCGTGCTCTATGCTTAATAGATAAGTATAAAGCACGGTTTAGATAATTAAAACAATATCTCTTGAAAAAGTCTTGGGATTTTTCAGATTTATTCAAATTTTTAATGATAATGAGACGTAAAATCAATCGTATCAAGCCTTTTAAACCGGAAGGTTTAAAAATAAGAAAAATGCCGAAAAGTTTTGCTATTCTTTTTTGATTTGAGGTGCTATAATCATTTTGATATAAATCGGTAGAAGTGATATGAGGCTAGTCATATCAGTCGTGATACCGGTTGCAAAAAAACGAAAATGGAGGTGGAGATGTAAGGGAAGAGAAAAATAAAATAGCGTCGGATGTGTTTGTTAGGCCATCCGCGACACACGTTTTTTGATGGGGCATGCCTCATCTTTAATGGCTACTATAATAGTTAGAGGAGAAGAAAGATATGAAGATTGGTATCCATTCGGTAAGCTCGCAATCGGGACGTGCTTTTTTAGTCGATATGGTCGAACAAGGTCACAGCGTATACGGATACGCTAGACCGTCAGAAAACGGGACATGTTTTGTTGAAGCTATCCAGCAACAACGAGGCATTTATTTAGAACGTCCAGAAAATGAACAACACGAAATGTCACATTTAGTTCAGCTTGGTCCAAAAGATGTTGGACATGATTTACAAGCACTGATTGCTGACGCTGATGTTATTATTTTAGCTCACCCTTCACACTTCACTCAAAGTTCAATTAAACAATTGGCAGATGCAGGTATAAAAAATAAACGTATTCCGATTATTCTTTCACCATCACGTACATTTGCGGTACCTTATTTATGGTCGATTTTAGGTGAAGATTATCCGTTCGTTTGTTTTTCTACTAACCCCTACTCATGTAAAGCACCGAGTGCGGGGAGTGTGTACATTAAACGACGTAAAAGAAGTTGGCTCGTGTCACTTGAGGGTGCCTTTACTAAAGAACAAATCGCGAATATTCAGAGCTTATTTCCACAGGCATTACTTAATACACTGCCGGCGACAACGTCGATCGGGAATATTGGCGCGATTTTCCATCCAGCTGCCTATCTTTTAAACTACGATGCTATTAAGGACGCAGAGAGTAAAGGTGAAGGCTACTCATTTTATATGGAAGGTATATTCGGTAACAAGAAAGTCACAGCTCATTTAGAAGCGATTGATCAAATTCGGTTAACAATTGCAAAAATATTAGGGTTAAATGTATTTGGATTAAAAGATCAACCAAATGATGAACGATTCCAAGAGATTATGAATCATTTGCGTGATAAAGAAGAAGAGATTGATGATATTGATCAACTTCGTCAAGTACGTCATGATTATTTACGAGAAATTAATGACTCAATTTTATCAGCTCAACATTGGCTTGCCTATACGTATGATGTTAAACGTGATCCAAAAGAAACATTAGGAGAGACAATTGGACGGACGAAGACGTATCAACAACGCTCCGTTCCGCAAAGTCGATACGTTGAAGAAGATGTCCCGACAGGGCTTGTGCCACTAGCGGCCATTGGCGAACGATTAGGACTCGATGTCACACCTATTAAGGACATATTAGCCCTTTATTTTCGCTATTATCGCCGTATTGAAACAGATGATTGGCGTGATTTAGTTGATTTTCCAACGGATTATATAATTCGTTACCTATCTGGTGATTGCTTTAAAATCGTCGAACCAGACAGAGAATTAGAGGTGGTTTCATGAAAGCATTATTTATTGGGATGACACTCGGCTACGACCCGCATACGGTTGGTCTTCATAAAGCGAGTAAGGTGGCACGTCAAGTAGGTTTGGCGGTTGAGGTGTTGCCACCACAATTAACAAACGAAGAAAAAATACAGGTCTTATTAGAAAAAGATCCGAAGTATATTGGTTTAAGTTATCGCTTATCAAAAGATAAAGCGATGGAAGAATTAACAAAGATGCTGACCCTTTTAGAACAACAGGGCTTTTTCAATGACCCCAAGCGAAAAGTGTGTTTTGCAGCGCTTTATCCTACGCTTGATGAAGTCGAAAAAACAGCTTTAGTTGATGCGTACCCGTTAACATTGATTGGTTCGCATAAAGACATTGTTCTCCGGACAGAACAAACACTTAACTTCTTAGAGGTCGAAGAGGCTTCGCTTAGAGACGCTGTCATAGATCAAATGATCCGAGAATTTAAACCTGAAGGCATTGACTTACTTGATCAATTAGCTTTAGACGTTATTAAAGATGACGATTATTTGAATGAACCAGGGCGAGTAAAACCAACGGATGACGCATTGAATCACTTTCCCATTCGGATGAAGGAAACAGACTTACCACTCATTCGTACCCATTTTGGTATTCCGGGTGATACGATTGAACCGACAGTTGAGGGGATTAAAAAATTAGCGCTACATGGCGCGGTTGATGAAGTGTCACTCGGTTCGAGTGACTTGTCACAGCGTTACTTTGGTGATCACTCAGCTTTTAAAACGATGAAAAATGATGGCGGGGTACCGTATAAAGATGTCGCAGATTTAACAGCACTATATGAAGCGTCGCGTATGGGTAACTACCCTGCAGTTAAACCTTATGCCCATGTAAAAGATTTGGTGCCCTTTGTTGATACGTGTTTAGAAATCGGTATGTTAAAAGGCGCACACCAGGCCGTCCCACTGTTTTGGTTTAGTGAATTAGACGGACGTGGCCCCTTAAGTGTAAAAGAAGCGATCAAAGAACATAAAGCGACGGTTAAGTATTTAGCTGATCAAGGTATCCCAGTAGAAATGAACGACCCTAATCAATGGTCTTCCCGCTTTATTCATGACACGCTATTTGTCGTGGACTACGCACTGATCGCAAGTGTGATGTACACAGCGGGTGTGAAAGATATGATTTTCCAACATCAATTCAATAAGCCAGCTGAAACAGGGGATTTCGCTGATTTAGCGAAAATGACAGCGGCTAAACAAGTGATTGAGTGGGTCAGACCAAAAGGCAATACGAGTCAAATCTATATGGAAGCTCGAAGTGGCATTGAACATTTTAGTACTGACTTAGATATTGCAAAAGTACAATTGGCACGAACAACACTGCTTCAAATGATGTTTAATCCGGATGTATTCCACTTAGTGAGTTACTGTGAGGCACATCATGCGGCGACGGCAGATGATGTGATTGAAAGTAGTCAACTTGTTCGCCGGGCAGCGAGGTTGTATCATGAACATAAAGAAAAATTGTTGCCTTACTTTGAACATGACGTTGTGAGAAACCGTGTCGACTATTTATTAGAAGAAGCGCGTGTTGTGTTAGTAGAAATCGCAAAGTTATCACGTCATTATCGTGAGGGCATGGCACTTAATGAGTTGGCGCTATGTTTAAGTGATGAAGAAGCTTTAACAAAAGCTATGGAACAAAAAATAATGACCGCACCAGGCATCATGCATCCAGATTTTAAACATCCAGAAATGTTGACGAAGCCTTCGCGCTATGGTTTTATTGATGTCTACAACGATTGGGAAGATGAAGCGCCATTAAGAGAAAAAGCGCGGTTAAAACAACTAAAAGTCAGTCAGTGTAACTAATGATAAGGACAAAAAGGCACACGGACAGGTAAAGGCTACTGAACAGTTTGTGATGTGCTTCATGTCCGTTTAATTAAAATCAAAAAAAGACGACACCGTATTCATATTTTCGAATACATGTGTCGTCTTTTTGTTGTTTTAATTCACATCCTCGCACCTGTTATCCCTTAAGTTTTTATATGCTTTTCACAATCACCAGACGCACCCGTTTGATTTAAGACTACATGCTATTTTTGTTTGCTTTTTTAATGGAGAGGTGACTGGCTAAAAGTCATAGATGTCTGCTAGTCTATTAAACTCAAATCCAGCCACTTTTCTGACTCTTTTAGTGCTAACCGGATCAGCGCGGGTCTTATTTATCGTTTTAGAGTGAGAAGCCACCTTCTTCAAACATTCGTGAGAATGTTAGGTAGGGGTAGTTCAACATTTTAAACAAAGAAGAAAGACTAAAAAAGATGACAAAATCCGCAAAATAGCCTATATATATATGGTAAAATAGGTCGTATGAATGTATAAATGACTTTGATGGAGGCACGTGCAATGAAACTAAACGTCGAACAACGTAAAATTGTCGAATTAGAACCACAAGGACATCTGGCTGTTAAAGGTGTAGCTGGATCAGGAAAAACAAGTGTTGCGATTCGACGAGTGTCCTTTTTGAAGGAACATTATTGTTTCGAACCAGACGATCGCATTTTACTTGTTACTTATAATAAAACATTGCTTAATTTTATTCATTATCAATTTAATCAATTATCTGAAGAGGAGACCTACGATTCGTTTTTATCGGAACATAAAACAGATGTTACCATTACAACGATTGATAAATTAATGTATCGTTCTTTTAAAGCGAGAATGACGCGTTTAGGTTTACAATTAAAAACGATGACCAATCGCCGCCAATTATTAAAAGTAATGAATCATGCCCTTTACGACATGAAAGATAATTATAAAGATGTGACGATTCTTAGCCCGAAGTTTCAAAACTTTTTACTTGATGAAATTCATTGGCTAAAAGCATGTGATATTCAAGATCTTAACGTCTATCAAGAAATTGATCGGATTGGAAGAGCAACAGGAAGTAAAGGGATGCCACAGAAGTTGCATAAAAATTCAGAAACGCGCGAAGCGATTTTTGCACTGAAGGAACATTATGACCGTCTGATGTTAAAAGAACAGTGGGTGGATTTTCCGACAATCAATCTGATGGCTTTAAGAGAAGTAGAGGAACATCCACCTGAAGGCTACACACATATTATTATCGATGAGAGTCAGGACTTAACTAAAGTCCAACTGATGTACATTACACATGTTCAAACGGATAAGCCACACCAATCGATTATGTTCGTCGCAGATAATACTCAGAGTATCTATCATTTAAGTTGGCTAGGTAAAGGGCGAGCGTATACCACAATTGGATTTGATATGAGTGGTCGGGCAAGAACATTATCAAAAAACTACCGGACAACGACTGAAATTTCAAAAGCTGCTTATGGTCTTATTGAACATGATGAAGCGATATTGAGTAATGTTGATTTTGTCAAACCGGCCCTTATCGATCGACATGGTCATGCACCTATTTACCGCTTTTTTAAGGACCATTCGTCTCATTTAGTATTTTTAAAACAAGAAATTGAATCATTGATCGGTGAATATCAATACAAAGACATTTGTATTGTCGCAAAAGAATCACGGTTTTTAGAAGATATTGAGCAGTACTTATTATCAGAAAAAAATTCCAGTCCATCAACTCAAAGTTCAAAAACCCGATTTTGAGAAAGACGCTGTTAAATGCTTAACGATGCATTCGATAAAAGGGCTTGAATTTAAAGTGATCCTACTTGTCAATCTAGATGATGGAATTATACCAAATTATAAATTTGCTGATATTGATGATGAAGATACTGTGAGAACAGAGGAGCGCAAGCTTTTATACGTTGGTATGACGCGTGCGAATGATTTGCTTTATATGACATCAGTAAGAAAACCATCAGAACTTATAAAGGAACTAAATCCGCAACATCTAAGGATGTACCGTGACCGGAAGTTACACCCTTATCGAACGCTATCTATAATGGATTATCGATTAACTGATCAGGTGTCAGATTTAAATAGTAAAGAAGAGAAAGTCAGACAATGGGTTATAAAAGAACTTATTGAAAGTTATCAGTATCCAGATGTTTTACTTGAACTTGAGTATCCTGTCCAACAATTTTCTAAACGAGGGTATGTTGATCTTGCAGTCAAGATTCATCATAACGGACAAGAGCGTCCCTATATCTTCATAGAAACGAAGGCGTTTGGTGAAAGTACTCAAGATGGCTTACAACAATTAAAAACATATATGGAAGCAAATGAACATGTTAAATATGGGGTTGTCACTGATGGCTTAGAAGTTATTTTGATAGACCGACACGGTGACAGCGTATCTGATATCCCTGCTTGTCAACCACAATTTTATCCGGCAGAAGATAATTATTATTGTTATCATAATTTCAGGCAACAGAAAGTATATGACATACTAGAAAATAAGGATGATACTAAAATAGTAAGTGTTATAGACCGAGAAACCCAACTGGCTTCCACAGAACCTTTAGTTGATATTCCTATTGTAGGAGATGTTGCTGCAGGTGTTCCTATAAGTGCGATTGAGTATTATTCAGAAAGTTGTTTGCTACCTAAAACATTTGTCATAAGAGAAAGTGAAAGCTTCGCACTCACAGTCAAAGGTGACAGTATGATTAATGCAGGTATCGCGCCTGGAGACATTGTCATTGTGCACCGGCAACAAACAGCAAATAATGGGGATATTGTTATTGCTGTGATTGACCAAGAAGCGACAATGAAGCGCTATAATCCGATGGGAAGTCAAGTGATTCTACAATCGGAAAATCATGCTTATGAGCCTATTTTGATGGATAGTCGAGATGTTCAGGTTAATGGTAAAGTGATCGGTGTATTTAAAAGAAAATAATGATAAAACAGATTCGGTCATGCGTCTTGTGCTAAATCTGTTTTTTTCTATTCGCATATGAAGAAAAGGTCGTGAGCCTTAAGTTGTGAACAAAAAATGACATTTCCATAAAAAGTATAGTGAGAGGACATTAATTGTGATAAAATGAACAAGGTTTTCCTAAATATAAGAAAAACAACCGAAATAAAGAAGGGAATGAATATCAATATGCGTAGTTTGAAACAGAAAATGTTAGTACTTTTTGGTACGTTGACGTTGATTATAATGATCGGGGTGACGGCAATAAGTTATCAGATAGCGTCTAATCAGTTGGAAGAGATGTATTTAGATCAAGCATTAAATGAAACGTTAAACGCAGCCGAGTTGTTTTTAAATTATCGGTTAAATGACAGTGAAGATGCACCGTCGGATGTGTTGAATATAACAGACGTAGGCCAAGACACCATCACAGCTGCGCTTGACGTTCTCAGCCTTCAACTTGACCGAGTCTTCACGTTATTTGATTATAACGGCACAACATTCACTAGACGATCGACAAGTATTACGGATGATGATGGTCAACGTATTGTGGGAACAGAGCTAAATAATCAAGCGGTTGAAAATCAACTCTTAAATAATGAGCATTATCTAGGGGAAGCGGTGATTGCAAATCATGACTATTATACAGCCTATCGGCCGGTATATAATCAATCGGGTGAACTCATCGGAGCGCTCTTTGCAGGTGCACCCAAAGAAGACATTGATCAATTAATTGCGTCTTATTTAGAGCAGCTATTGCCAGTCTTTATGTTGGTCGGTGGTGTAGCGATGGTGATCATGCTTGTTGTCGTCTTTTTTGTGTCACAATCATTGATTGGGCCGTTAAATGAGTTAAAAGAAATAGCCACGCATATTGGAAAGAAAGATTTAACCGTGACAGTTCCAGCTAAATATCAACAGAGAAAAGATGAAATGGGCGCCATTTCAGCAGCATTAATGGAAACAACAACCGCACTAAAAACAGTGATGCAGTCCATTCAGGTATCATCTGATAAGGTTGCCGAGGCAGCCAGTGTTGTCAATGTCAATACAACACAAACAGCTAAAGCATCAGAGGACGTTGCACGTGCGATGAATGAAGTGGCAGAGGGTGCGCAAGCGCAAGCACAAGGAATAGAATCAGGCGCAGAACAAGGGAATTTACTCGGAGAAAAAATTGATCAAAACGCTACAATAGTCATGGAATTAATGAAATCAAATGACCAAGTTCATCACGCAGTGGGTGCAGGATTAACAGAGATTGGTGAGTTGGTGAGTTTATCAAAACAGAGTGAACGAGATACCCAAGCGATTGCAGAGAAGATTAAGAAAACAAATGACAGTGCTACAGATATATCTAAAGCATCACAAGTCATTGCCAGTATTGCCGAACAGACGAATTTACTAGCTTTAAATGCTGCGATTGAATCAGCACGTGCTGGAGAAGCCGGAAAAGGCTTTGCGGTTGTAGCGAATGAAATTAGAAAGCTTGCTGAAGAGTCTACTGCTTCAACAGCGGATATTGACGATATCGTGATGAATCTGCAAAAAAGTACAACGGACGCTGTTGAGAAGATGACGGACGTCTTAGCTAACTTTACCAAGCAATCAGAAAAAATCCAGCACAATAAAAAACAATACGACGCAATCAGTGCAGCTATCGAAACATCAAAACAACATGTCAACGCCCTTAAAACATCGGGAGAAGACATGCGCCACTATAAAGATGACATCATTGCCGTATTAGAAAATCTTTCTTCCATTGCTGAGGAAAATGCCTCATCAACTGAAGAGGTATCAGCTTCAATTGAAGAGCAAACGGCTGCACTTGACGAGATCAAGTCACTTGGTGATGTTTTACTTGCTTTATCGGGTACACTCGATGAAGAAGTGAACCAATTCAATCTAGACGAAACGCTATAAGTCGCATCTTTTGTGTATTCGCGTTACAATGGAATGTGATAGGGGGAATAGATGATGAGACGTGTGATTTTTCATATTGATGAAATGGAAAAGTGGCAATTAGCCCTAAACAATGCGAACAACATGATTGACTATGCGAATGAAGAAGTGATTATGTTAGTTAATGGCCCGGCGATTAGCGGTCTTACAAAAACGAGTGAAGTCAGTGATAGATTACGCCATGTGCTGAAAAAAGAAGTAAAAATAAAAGCTTGCCTTGTTTCCTTGACGAGCAAAGGCTTAAGTCAATCAGAATTAGTTGAAGGAATAGAAACAGTGCCCTCAGGCGTTGTCTATTTAAGTGATCAACAGCATCACGGGGCAAGTTATATCAAACCTTAGAGTTAATAACCTTCTTGGGAGAGAATTGACGTACTTATATAAGTGGAATGTTTCTTAAGAACGTTAAGAAAACCCAAAAAGAACGGACGCCAAAAACGGCCCTTCTTTTTGGGTTTTTTCTTATGAAAATGTTGTATAATGAGTTGATTTATATAGTTTTTTATAGCTTAAACAGATTGATATAGTTTAAAAGGAACGATGCGTCTGATTGTCCTTCCACATTAATGTGGAAGAAACATGTCATGGTTAATAAAGAAAGCGTTTACTATAATTAAGTTGTAAAAAGATAAAGGGGAAATCAAAATGAATAAAATTAATTCTCGGAGATTTGATCTTTACAAAATGTTAATGGAGGAAGTAGACTACCGGCCGGCTAATTTCTTTAGTAACAAATTATCTGTTTCTACAAAAACAATTTATGATGATGTGAAATGGTTGAATGTATTAATGGATGATTCCGTTTGGATTGAAAAAATTCCAAGAAAAGGTTTAATTCTTAATGGGTCAAGCCAATCGAAATACCTGTTTAAAAAAAGTTTGCTTGAACACTTATCCCCGAATTATACATCTTTTTCACCAGAGGATAGACAAAGAGATATTATGAAAAGGTTACTTTTAGATAGTGAACACATGACATATGAACAATTATCCATCGATTATGTTGTGAGTGTGAGCTCATTGAGAAAAGATATTGAAGCAATTCAAACGTTTTTCCAGGGTAAAGATGTAAGGCTAATATCAGATCATTTAGGGACGAGAATGAGTGGCGATGAAAAAGACATTCAGCACGTATTAAAACAGTATATATTTTCTTTACTAGATTATAAGTCGATTGGAGACATATCTAAAAAAGAACGTGTATTGGAGGAAATTGCGACGCTCTTCTTTTCTGAAGAAATCATTCACCATATTAAAACGACCTGTGACAATCTTTTATCTATGACAGGTCGCCCGTTAAATGACTACTATAAAGATTCATTATTTATCAGCTTGTTGATTTTCGTTCAAAGACGTTGCAATAGTTTTAGAATAAGGAAGAAAAAGCAATTATTTATGGAAAATGCCACATATATGGAGTCTTATTTAATAGCTGTTGAATTATCACAGATGCTGAATAAAGAGTTGAATCTAAAAGTGGATGAGAATGAGGTAGAGTATTTAAGTGGTTTACTTTTTGCGCATGATATTAAGCCAATCAAACAAGTCGCACAAGCAGATGCTGAAATGATTGAGCTCGTTACACAGTTAATTAAAAAAATGAGTCATATGTTGCAAGTCGATTTACAAACGGATGAACATCTTTTAGACGTTTTAATTGCGCATATGACAACGATGATTTATCGATTGAAAATAGGGGTTACGTTAACGAATCCGTTGCTTGAAAGTGTCAAACGTCAGTATAACGTACTTTTTAACATGGTGTGGTATTTATTAAACGATGTTGAAGAAACGTACCACATTCAATTGAATGACCATGACATATCTTTTGTAACCATACACTTTCAAGTAGCTATTGAGAAAAAGATTCCGACGAATAGAATACTCATCGTATGTGAAAAAGCATTAGCAACCTCTGAATTAATTTACAACAAAATTAAACATGCCCTACCAGCAACAACGATGATTGAAACCATTTCTTTGGCTGATTTTTATGAAAATACGTTAGATGAGGCAGATATGATTATTTCTTCCATACCACTATCCTATGATAAACAAAAGGTCATCTACGTATCACCATTAGTGACAGCGTCAGAAATGAGAGAAATCAAACAAAATTATGAGGAATTAAGCGAGAGCAAGTCCACTTTAATGCCTGTTTCGATAAAATCAAGAGGGAAGTTAGCAAAATTTATAACGCCAGACTTAGTTTACCTTAAAGAGACGTTTTTATCCAAAGATCATATCTTAGACTTTTTTTCAGAAGAAGCTTGTAAAATGGGGCTTGTCACAAATGAATTCAAGCAGTCACTCTATGAACGAGAGGCTATGGGTGAGACAAGTTTATACACAGGCGTTGCTATTCCACATGCCTCTTCGCATACGTTAAAAGCATCTTTTTTGTCTATCATAACATTACAAGATTGCATTCAGTGGGGGACAAACAAAGTCCAGTTAATTATTTTTATCGGTGTTGCAGAGAAGGACTTAGCAGAAATTAAGCATGTCTTTGCGGAACTATATCAATTGGTTGAGACAAAAGAAAATGTGAAAAAGATGTGTGCAGTGACCGATAAAAGGGACTTATTAACATTTATTAGTGAAAATACGCATATATAGATTGGAGTAAGTGTTATGTTATTTGATAAACAAATCATCCTATTGCAAAAAGATAAAGTGGACACAAAAGAATCCGCGCTCAACATGTTAGCCAATCATTTTCAAGCTGAAGACTTAGTAACAGACCAGTTTATAGAAAGTGTGATGACAAGGGAGGAGCATTTTCCGACTGGTTTATATGTTAATCATATCGGTATTGCGATTCCACACACGGACAGTGATAAGGTGAAGCAATCACAAATTGGTTTTATGTCGTTAAAAAAACCTGTACATTTTAAGGCAATGGATGGCTCTAAAGAATTAGTGCCGGTTCAATTAATTTTCATGTTAGCGTTAAAAGAGCCAGCTGAACAGTTAGACATATTAAGAAAATTAATGGATGTATTTCAAAAAAAAGAAGTACTAACAGCTATGCTCGCCTGTTCAAATATAGAGGACTACTTAAGCATTATTCGGGATCAAAAACTTATCTAGTATAGGAGGAATTTACATGTTAAATGCATTACAGTGGTTTGTTGATTTAGGAGCAACAGTCGTGTTACCGATTCTTATTTTTGCTTTTGGACTTATTCTAGGTGCAAAACCAGGAAAAGCATTTATTTCTGGTCTTAAAGTAGGGATTGGCTTTGTTGGTTTAAATCTTGTCATTGGCTTATTAGGTAATTCGCTCGGTCCAGCGGCACAAACAATGGTTGAAAGATTTGGTCTTAGCTTAACGACGATTGATGTTGGATGGCCAGCAGCTGCGGCGATTTCATACGGAACTATATTAGGTAGTTTATCAATTCCTATTGGTATTGTCATCAATATTCTTTTACTCGTGTTCGGTTTAACCAAAACGCTTAATGTCGACATATGGAATTTTTGGCATGCTGCATTTGCTGCATCACTCGTTTACGTTGTAAGTGGTAACTTTGCTTTAGGTCTATTCGCAACAGCTGTTTATTTTGCAATGATTATTTTATTAGGGGATATGATTGGTCCTATTATTAATAAGTTTTATGGTTTCCCTAATATTACTTTCCCACATGGGACGTCGGCCCCTGGGTTTATCTTTGCTGTGCCGATGAATTGGTTGTTTGACCGTATCCCAGGCTTTAGAAATCTAGAAGCTGATCCTGAAACAATCCAAAAGAAATTTGGTATTTTTGGTGATACGACCGTGATGGGATTAATGATCGGGCTAGTTATCGGTGTTTTAGCTGGCTATGATGTGGGTGGTATTGGTGAACTTGGTGTTTCGACGGCTGCGGTCATGATTTTAATGCCAAGAATGGTATCGTTACTTATGGAAGGGCTTACGCCAATATCAGAATCTGCGACAGAATTTGTAAGAAAAAGATTCCCTGGAAGAGAGTTATATATAGGAATGGACTCAGCATTGTCTGTTGGACATCCTGCTGTTTTATCATCCTCACTTTTACTCGTTCCTATTACGATTGCTTTGGCTATTATACTACCTGGTAATACAACTTTGCCATTTGGTGACTTGGCGACAATTCCTTTTGTTGTGGCTTTGATGGCGGCTGTTTTTGGTGGTAATATCATTCGAACGGTAGTAGGTGGTACTGTTTATATGGCTTCTATTCTTTATATTACGTCATGGGTTGCACCATTAGTTACAGAAGCAGCAATCGCGTCGAATTTCGATATGGCAGGGAATACGAGCATTACAGCAATGGCAGAAGGCGGTCTTTGGACAACGTTAATGTATGTGGCAGCATCTGAACATTTAGGTTGGATTGGTATTGGCGCCATCGGTATTGTAACGATTATGGGCTTATATTATGTAAATAAACTAAAACCACGCCGCTCTATGGCAGAAGGAGAAAAGTAAAATGAAAAAGTTACTTATTATGTGTGGAACTGGTGTTGCTACCTCAACGGTAGTCACAGGGAAAATTAAAGAATGGTTAAAAGAAAAAGACTTAGATAAAGAGGTGACGCTATATCAATCAAAAGTAGCTGATGAAATGAATAAGATTGATGATTATGATGCGATTGTTACAACGACTGTCGTTCCAGATAAAATAAAAGAAAAAGTCATCAATGGTGTGCCGCTCTTAACTGGTATTGGTGCTGAACAAGTGTATGACGCGATTGAACAAAAATTAAAATAAGGGATAAAAGCGACAACCTGTTCCAAAGACACGTTGTCGCTTCAAGTAACCGTTAAAGAAACGAGGGATGCTAAGTGATTGTTAATTCAAGTGCGTTGTTTAAAATAGCAAAAGAAAATAACTATGCCATTCCGGCGACTAATTTTATCGATAGCTTAACGGCTAAAGTATACACTGAAACAGCAGAGAGTCTAGGGCTGCCACTAATTCTTGCCTACGCTCAATCACATCAAGACTATCTAGACTTAGAAGAAGCAGCTTGGATTGGACACTATTACGCAAATAAAGCAAAAGTGCCGATTGTTTTGCATTTAGATCACGGAACGGATTTAGATTTCATAAAAAAAGCAATAAATTTAGGATTTAATTCGGTCATGTTTGATGGTTCTTCTTTAAACTATGACGAGAATGTTCGTTTAACAAAACAAGTTGTCGACTACGCCCATGGATGCGGTGTAACAGTTGAAGGTGAGATTGGGCACGTTGGTTCGAATGCTGTCTCTTACGAGGGTGAAAGTAATGATGATTCACACTATACAGAGGTAGAAGATGCATATAATTTTATTCAAGCAACACATGTCGATGCTTTGGCAGTGTCTATAGGGACCGCTCATGGTCAATATGTTGGAGAACCTAAAATAAATTTTGAACGCCTTCATGACATTGTTGAAAAAGTAGATGTACCGCTGGTGCTTCATGGCGGGAGTTCATCTGGTGATGCTAACCTAAAGCGATGTGCAAAAGAAGGCATGCAAAAGATAAATATCTTCACAGATTTAATTGTTGCTGCACATAAAGAAGCACAAAAAGATTCTCTGCATTATATGGCATTAAGGGAAAATATGAAGAACGGGTTAAAGCAAGTGCTAGTCAATTACTATCATGTTTTTGAAACGAAGCCTGTTAAATGGGAGGTGTAAGCCGGTGAAACATACTTTAAGAAAAAGACCGTTTTTTATGATTAATCCTAAATCTTATTTGGACTTACAACACATAGTAGATTTGGCGATAGAATCCGATTGCTATGCAAAACAAGTAGATTTTGATGTCTATTTTACTGCGCCTTTCCCCTATTTAAAAGAAATAGCTGAAAGAACAACGCACTTAATTGTTACAGCACAACATATGGATAGCCTTGATTTAGGACGAGGGATGGGCTTTGTATCAGCCGTCTCATTAAAAGACGTCGGTGCTAGGGCGGTTATGTTAAATCACGCTGAACATGCTTTATCTTTAAAAGATATTGTGAAATCAATAGAAAAAGCTAAAGAAAAAGGCTTAACAACCATTGTATGTGCTGATTCTGTTAAAGAAGCGAAGGCGCTGGCAATATTGAGTCCAGATATTATTCTTTGTGAGCCAACAGAGTTAATTGGTACTGGGAAAACGAGTGATAGCTCATACGTTGAGAAAACAAACAGTGAAGTTAGAGCTATTTCTTCCGATATTCTTGTCATGCAGGCAGCGGGTATTACAACACCAGAAGATGTTTATAACATCATGTCAAGCGGTGCTGATGGAACAGGGTGTACAAGTGGCATTGTTTTAGCGGATAACCCATCAGTCATGGTAAGGAATATGTTAGCGGCTGTAACGAAAGCATGTCATAAATAAACAGAAAGTAGGAGAAGCATGGCAACTTATTATGATCAACTTATTTTAACATCGAACGGAACACGTGTAACGTACCATAATATTACGTCACAAATACGTGACATTGTAAAAAAGAGTCATATCACAAACGGTATTTGTGTTGTTTCCTCACCGCATACGACATGTTCTGTTATTTTTGAAGAGTTTGTACATGATAAAGATTTTAATGGAGATGAATATATCCAAGTCGATTTAAATAGAATCTTAAATAAACTGGTTCCTCGTCAACTAACAGAATCAGATTATTTATATCCAGGTCAGGAACATGTTGATTTTTTACATGGTTTAGACGATCCAAATTATCCAACAGATGAGGCAACGATTTTAAATGCAGACGCCCATATTCGCGCTTCTTTTTTTGGTTCAAGTGAGAGTTTTGTTCTAAAGGACAAAGAACTTCTTACGGGAGCTGTTGGTTATATCTATTATATTGATTGGGATCAAAATAGAGTAAGAGACCGCAAGTGTAATGTGATGATTGTCGGTGATTAAATACGTGTTTAAAAGCTAACATACTGTTATTGTTAAATTAAAAACTTACGCACTGATAAGTCATTATTAGTGCGTAAGTTTTGTCATTTTTTTATTAAACCGGCTAAGTCGGTCATGAAATATTAGCGATTCTTTAACTCTAAGTAGTTAACGTCCACATGCCCAGGATCTGCTGCTTGTGAGGTTGTATAAACACCGAGCGTACAACCGACAAACCCCCCAGCAACTTCAGTACTTAAATAGTGAACATCAACACCATCAGCAATCGTTAGTGTCCCGTCACTTGTGCGACAAACACCTTTAACTTCCTGACCACTCCCATGAATGTCAAGTATGACAGTATCGTCTGTAACTAAACATGAGCCAAGGATAGTCTCTTCGCCGTCTATTCGGGTAATCATCTTAACTGTTGTTTGATTTTCTTCACGACAGACAACGAGTCGTACGGAATACTGTTCATTTTGTAAAATAACAAGACCTGCTTCACCACCATCAGCTAGTGCTGTGTCTAGTTGCGCTGATAATACATAGTTCATCGATTGCTGGCGCAAGCCGATATAGGTAGGTGAATCTAAATCACTTAACGTGACCTTTGTTGGGTGTAGCCTTAACCAGCCTGGTCTTGCATGTTGATCGTAGTTTTCCATCTTAGGGTTACGTAAAAATAAACACGCAGGATGAAATGATTCAAACGTATAGCGTTCTTCGTATAGAACAGGGACAAGTGGTAAGTGATGTTCTTGTACCTCTAAAAGTCGACCAATACCAGGATTAACGACGGGCCAACCATCCTCAAAGACGACTTCTGCTAAAAAAGTTTCTCGACCAAGGTTGCTGTAGCCATTATACATACGGCTTGCTAATAAGGTAATATACCATTTCCCATCAGGTGTTTCGACAAAGTCACCATGACCAACATTCTGAACAGGAAAATCTCTACCAAGATGACGGTGGGTGAGAATGGGGTTATTTTTATTGCCCATATAGGGACCATCGACTTTGTCACTTCGGGCAACAGTGCAGGCATGATTATAGCCCGTGCCACCTTCAGCAATTAATAAATAGTAATAGCCATCTTTTTTATAAATGTGAGGCGCTTCTGGCCAAATGGCTGTATGAAGTGCTCCTTTCCATAATTTCGTACTCACACCTGTTAACTTCATCGTATCAATATCTAACGCTTGTAGCCAAACTTCCCAGTCACCGTTATATTTGACACCTTCAGGATTCGGACGTGTACCGACATAGTAACACTGCCCATCGTCATCAAAGAATAAGCTAGGGTCAATCCCTGGGGCATTGTCAATGAAGTAAGGGTTTGACCACGGGCCGCTCGGATCAGTAGCGGTGACAATGAAATTGCCACCATGCGATACATTGGTCGTAATCATATAAAAAGTTCCTTGATGATAACGCAGACAAGGGGCAAAAATACCGCCTGATTGTTCTGCTCCGAGTAAGTTCAGTTGTTCTTCTCGGTCTAAAATATTACCGATTTGTTTCCAATTCACAAGGTCTTTACTGTGATAGATAGGCACACCAGGAAAATAAGCAAATGTGGATGTGACTAAGTAGTAATCATCTCCAACAGCACAGACCGATGGGTCTGGTGAAAAACCTTTAATAACGGGATTTGTAAAAGTAGCCATGTGTCTCTCTCCTTATAGTTATGCTTGAATATTCATGACAGTTAGTTAATTTAATGGCAGTGATGCTTTAAGTGGTTTTTGTCCAGTTAACTTTTCTGAAATCGGAGATGGTGAAGCGGTATGGACAAAAAGTTCTGCTTTTGTCCCGTCAAGTCGTCTGATTCCGTCGTTATCAACAACACTTAAGTGATCAATCGGGACACTGACTGTCACGGTCGCGGTATCTCTCGCCGATAGGGCCACACGTTTAAAGCCAATTAATTTGGTGTTTCTCACCTCAAACACTGAATCTGTCTTTCCGTATATCTGAATCACTTCTTCAATCGGGCATGCAGCGTGATTGGTGAGAGTGACAGAAACGTTTACTTTATCTGTTTGGTGTTCAATCATGAGATTATCTAACGTCACGTCACCGTATGTTAAACCAAAACCAAACGGATAGAGTGGTTCGGATTCGATATAGCGATACGTTCGCTTAGTCATTGAATAATCATTAAATGGCGGCAACTGATCGGTGCTCTTATAAAACGTGACAGGAAGTTTCCCGCTAGGACTCACGTCACCAAAGAGAATCTCAGCGAGTGCTTGCCCACCAAAGCTCCCTGGATACCACGTGTGAATAATCGCTTTTAGTTGCGGATGGCTTTCTAAGCCATTTAAGCTTATCGCTGACCCTGCTGCAACAACGACAACAACGGGTTTGTCTAGTGCTAGGAGTTTCTTTAATAAGCGTATTTGTACAGGCGGTAAATACAGTGTTTCTTTATCTCCCGAACCATACACATTTCCGGCATCCCCTTGTTCACCTTCAATCGTCGGATCTAGACCGAGACAAGCAATGACAACATCTGCATGTTTGGCCGCGATGATTGCTTCAGATTCACGTTCATGTTTGCTAGAAAGTGTTGATTCGGCGTGTTCAGTATAAAGATGACAACCTTTTGCATAGTAGACACGCGCCTCACTGTTTAGAGCTGTTTGAATACCGGCTAAGAAATGTGTCTCCTTTGAAGCCGTCCCGAAATAATTGCCTTTGAGTGCTTCAGAACTTGTCGCATTCGGACCAATAACCGCGACCGCATCAAGTGCAGCTTTATTAAGGGGCAACATCTGGTCGTTTTTTAGTAGGACAATCGATTTACGCGCAGCTTCTAACGATACGTGATGGTGTGCGGGTGTATCATTGTCTGAATAAGGGATTTGATCATACGGATTATCGTCATCGAACATACCAAGACGCACCCTTGTCGTAAACAGTTGAATAACTGACGCAGTGATTTCACTTTCTGTCACTAAGCCCTGCTCAAAAGCTTGATGCAAATGATGAGAAATATTACCTGCACAAAGGTTACATCCGACTTTCATGGCAATGGCCATCGTTTCTGCGGCTGTTTTTGTATAGTGATGGTTCTCATGAACGTCTTCTAAAGCCGCATAATCAGATACAACGTGTCCTTTAAATTGCCAATCTTCTCTTAAAATATCTTGCATTAATTCAGGATGTACAACGGCAGGAATCCCGTTTACTGCATTGTATGCCCCCATAAAGCTTTCGACATCAGCTTCTTTCACTGCTTTTTCAAAGGCAGGTAAATACGTTTCATACAAGTCCTTCTTACTAACAACCGCATCGAATGAATGTCGGTCAGCTTCTGGTCCACTATGAACGGCAAAGTGCTTTGCACAAGCGGCTAACTTTAAATAAGGCCCGTCACCTTGTAAGCCTTTTATAAAGGCCACGCCTAAGCGCGCAGTTAGATAAGGATCTTCCCCGTACGTCTCTTGTCCACGCCCCCAACGAGGGTCGCGAAATATATTAATATTAGGTGACCAGTACGTTAATCCTTTATATATGTCATGGTCACCCTCAGCATGGTACTGGTTGTATTTGGCCCGACCTTCTGTCGAAATCACATCTGCAATCTCTTCCATCATCTCTTCATCAAACATCGCCGCAAGACCAATGGCTTGTGGAAAGACCGTCGCTACACCCGCACGTGCAACGCCGTGGAGTGCTTCGTTCCAATAGTTGTAATCTGGGATGCCAAGGCGCTTAATTTCGGGTGCGCGAAAGTTAATTTGAGCAATCTTCTCATCAAGGGTCATTTGGGCAACGATTTTGGTTGCGCGTTCTTTCGCCGTCTCATGTGACATCATCTAAATGTCCTCCTTCAATATGTTCGTTTTTGTTTAGTTAAGAAAGTGAGGCGCCTTTTCGTCATCAAAATACAGTGATCAACGTCAGGCGCCGTCTATAGCATCTTCTACGACTAATATTAGTCGTTTAGCTATTGAAAAAACAAGACAATTTCTATATAGTGATAGACAATAGTAAGGAGGAATATTAAGCAATGATTGAATTTCAACATGACCATTACGGAGAAGATTTAGCTGTCTTTCAGTTTCATCCAGAGTCATTAACGTACCCAGAGCACCTGCATCGAAGTTTTGAACTGATTATATGTCAATCGGGACAGTGTGTGGTCAATATCAATAAAGTATCCTACACGTTAGTGAAGGGGAACATCGCCTTGGTGTTGCCATTTCAGACACATTACATAGAAACACCGATACAATCGAGATTGGATATTTTACTGTTTTCACCCGAGTATACGGAAGATTTCTATACGAAAACAGAAGAAAAAGCATTTGAAACCCCCGTTATTGAGGTATCAAACGCCCTGATTGATCAACTCCATGATCCATTATTTAATACTGCGTCATATTATTACCGCAAATCAGCCCTTTACCATATTCTTTATTTGTTTGAACAACAAACCGCGTTGGTTGATCGAGTAAATAATGAAGGGTTACTTGCCGAGTTGTTGATTTATATTGAAAACAACTTTCACCGAGACTTGCGACTCGATGAATTAAGTCGTGCGTTAGGCTACAGCAGTATTTATGTCTCAAAGTTAATAGCTAAGGAGACAGAAAGAACATTTCCACAATTGTTGAATTACTCGCGGGTTAATCATGCTTGTTTCTTGCTTAGAAACAAGAACTACTCAATTACTGAAGTATCAGAGCACGCCGGTTTTCAGAATGCGCGTACGTTCAATCGGAATTTTAAAGCGCTGATTGGGCTCACGCCAAAAGTCTATCGCCAACAACATTTAGCGCACGGCTAGACAGACAAAGTGACATATGTGTCGTTTTAACTGCCCGTTTCTTCGAAACCACGTTTGTATAGGTTGTAATAAAACCCTTTTTTCTGCATCAATGTTTTGTGGTTACCTGACTCAATCACTTTTCCGGCATCTAATACATAAATCGTATCGGCACGTTCAACCGTATTCAGTCGGTGAGCGATGACAATGCTCGTCCGACCGTGCATGAGGCGCTTAAGTGCTGTTTGAATTTTCACTTCGGTAACGGTATCGATACTACTTGTCGCTTCATCCAGTATGAGAATTTGCGGGTCACGAAGGAGCGCTCGGGCAATCGATAATAATTGCCGTTCTCCCTGGCTAATCCCTTTGCCATCTTCTTTAAGAATCGTCTGATAACCTTGTGGCAGCTTTTGGATAAAGCTGTCCGCATTGGCTTTTTGAGCAGCTTTTATGACGTCTTCATCCGTGGCGATTTTATTACCGAAGCGAATATTCGCCATAATCGATGCCTCGAAGAGATAAGGGTCTTGTAAAACAAATCCGAGCGGCTCTCGCAATTGGTGTTTAGATAATGTCCGTGTATCATAACCGTCAATATCAATTTGGCCATTTTCGGGTAAGTAAAACCGCATCAATAAGTTTAAAACAGTCGTCTTACCTGCGCCAGTTGGTCCGACAAGGGCAATCATTTCGCCAGGTTTTGCGACGAGCGACACGCGGTCTAAAATAAGTTCATCTTGATAGCGGAAAGACACGTCATGAAACGCAACATGACCTAATAGCTCTTTGACATAGGGGTGAGCGACAGAAGTATAGTCTTGTTCTTCATCTAAAACTTCAAAGACCCGCTCCGCACCAGCAACCGCAGATAATAAGCCATTAAATTGATTGGCAAGTTCATTGAGTGGGCGAGTAAATTGGCGGGCATATTGGGTAAAGGTAATGATCATGCCGACTGAGATTGCTTGAGTGATTGCTAAAAGTGCACCGACAAACGTTAACACCGCAAAGCTCATGTTGTTTAACATATTCATGTACTTCGGTATAAAGCCAGAATACACTTGGGCACGGTAGCCAGATTCACGTAACCGGGCATTTTTATCCGTAAATTGCTGTTTGAAATTCGTTTCTTGAGAAAAGTGTTTAATCACAGCGATGCCAGAGATCGACTCTTCAATAAACCCAAACAAGTCTCCTAAGTCTTTCGCTTGATGTTTAAAATAAACCCGTGTCCTTTTAGTGATCCACTTCATCCCGAAATAAAGTGCCGGCACAATCAACAAAGTCACGAGTGTTAAAGGTATACTGAGAGTCACCATGACCACGAGTGTCCCGGTGAGTGTTAAGATACTTGAAAACACTTGAATCACCGAGGTGTTTAATGTTTGTGAGACATTTTCAATGTCATTTGTTAACCGGCTCATAATATCGCCATCTTGGTGTTCATCAAAATACTTCAGTGGTAAGGTGTGTAAATGTTGAAATAATTGTTCACGCATAGAAAACACGGTTTCTTGCGAAATACGAATCATCATAAATTGTTGGACGTATCCGGT
This sequence comes from Halolactibacillus alkaliphilus, assembly GCF_900115465.1. GTDB lineage: Bacteria > Bacillota > Bacilli > Bacillales > Amphibacillaceae > Halolactibacillus > Halolactibacillus alkaliphilus. Next base: position 45,919 of record NZ_FOWN01000006.1, on the reverse strand, counting down.
CACAATACTTATAAGGTAAACAGTTCCGAGTAGCAGTAACGATTGAGTAAGGCGAGTTGATTGTGTTATATCAATTAACTCATCAATAATCGTGCCGAGCAAATACGGCCCAGCAAGCGATAATAAACTGCTCATTGTCACAAGTACTAAGACAAGTATGAGCTTAAATTTGCGATCGCCTAGGTAGTGCCAAATCCGTTTAATTGTTGGCCATGGATTATCTATTTTTACTTTTTCTCTAGGTTGATGTCTGCCTCTTGCCATGGCGTTACCTCCTCGTGTTGAGATTTGGCAATAGTTTGATAAAGAGTGGAACAGTGTAGTAATGTTTGATGGGGGCCATCTGCTTCTAAGTGACCGTCACGAAAAAGAAGAATCCGGTCCATCTGTTTCATGGTTGAGATTTTTTGTGTCACCATTATCAGTGTTGTCTGACGCTTTTTAATCTGGTCTAGAATATGTCGTTCTGTTGCTAAATCAAGTGCACTTGTTGCATCATCCAATAATAAAAGTGCTGGCTGTCTGACGAGCGCGCGAGCAATCGAAAGTCGTTGTTTTTGTCCACCAGATAAGTTAACCCCGCGCTGACCAATCATGGTCTGATAGCCATGTGGGAGCCTAACAATCGTGTCATGAATAGCTGCGTCTTTAGCGGCCAATATAAGTTCTTCCTCGGTGGCATCTGGTTTACCAAAGCGTAAGTTATCGCTAATTGTCCCACTAAAAAGTTGTGTTGATTGAGGAACGTAGCCAATATGTTGCCGTAAATCGTCAAGTGTTAACGTTGGCAGTGCTTGTCCGTATAAAGAAATGTGTCCAGCTGTGGGGTCATAGGCCCGTGGAATAAGTTGCATGAATGTTGATTTGCCTGAACCAGTTGCCCCAATGATGGCCACATGTTCGCCTTTTAGTATGTTTAAATGCGGTATGCTCAGTGCCTCTTCTAAGTCAGGTTGATAACGAAACCGCACCAAAGAAAAAGTGAGGTGACTGTCTGTCTCTTTATGTTCCAGCCTGTTATTACCGGTGGTAAGGTCTACCGGCTCATTTAACACCTCATTTATACGATTGATAGACGCTTTTGAGCGCGTATAAGCCATACTAATCCAGTTCAGCATCCCAATCGCTTGCATCATTCGGGTCGCATAGTTTAATACCGAGACAACATCCCCAATGTCAAGTTGTGTTGAAATAATAGCGTCACGCGCTTGGAAAAGAATAAGTAAAATGGCAGCGTTCATTACAAGCATGATAACTGGACCGGAAATGTCCATTAAGCGAAGCGTGAAGATGGTTTGGTCTTTAAGGGCGGCAGACTTTTTTGAAAACCGCTCGGCCTCTTCGTCTTCTCTGACATAAGCTTTAATTAAGCGAATGCCTGAAAGGTTTTCACGCATGACTTTATTAACTTGATCGAGTTTGTGCTGAATTTGGCGAAAGAGTACTGAGCCATATTTAATTAACGTCATCATAAAGACAATTAAAAGAGGTAAAGCAATAAGAAGAACGAGAGATAGTCTAACATTGACAAAAAGCGCCATAACGGTACTACCAATAATCAATAAAGGTGCGCGCGTAGCGATCCTAAGTGACATAAAAACAAACCGTTCCAGCTGGGTAACGTCATTTGTTAGCCGGGTAATGAGCGAAGATGTTTGAAATCGGTCGAGATTTTTAAATGAGAATTGTTGGATCTTTATATACACTTTCTCACGTAAGTCAGCGCCGGTCTGTTGGGCAACATAGGCAGCGAAATATGTATTAATGATGCCAGAGACAAAAGCGAATAAAGATACACCAATCATTAAACTTCCCCAAATAATCGTTTGATTTAAATCTTCTGCGCGAATGCCTAAATCGATGATCCGCCCGATAAATAATGGTAAGACGAGTTCTGTGATAAGTTCTGTCAACATGAAAATGAGCGCAATCGTGATATGAATTGGGTAAGCTTTCATTAATTTAAAGATGGTTTTCATTTGTGGCACCTCATTATCGTATCAATAGCTATAGTATAGGGGAGAGTCAACATACTGTCATCCATTTAGCCTATGTGCTGTCGGCAAGGCGTTACGGAAATAGAGGTGATAGCTGTAGAGTAACGCCATAATCCGTTCAATCCGTGCCTTTGTCATTAAAACATGCTTGGTTTTGCCGGAGCTAAAATAAAAGGTAATGCCTGTGTCGTCAGGAACAAAATGTGTCAGGTGGGTCGTCATAATAAATAAGCAGTGATCGGTACGGGGGGAATGGGTTTGAAAACAGTAGAGGTCATGATGTGGTGAAATAGGAAAGACGGGGATGTGACTTAAATTGAAAAGATTTTTCATCGATTTTTTTCGACCATCAACAGTTGAGCCAAAACTCATACAACTATTTTCAAGGATGTTTTTCATCGTGTCGCTACACGTATAGCTTTCGAGATGTTCTTCAATAATGGTTTCAGCATCTGGGGAAAAACTCTGTTCTAGATAGAGGGTGTTATGAGTGATGAGGTAGTGGGGCAGTCGGTTAATAATGAGTCACTCCTTTTCTAATATATTGAAGCGCTTACTTTTTTAAGTATACACTAGAAATTTAAAAAAATGTAGCCAAAATTGAAAAATGAACAAAGCATTCATCATAGTTTTAAAAAAAAACATAGAAAAATCTAAAATGTGGGCTAATGAACAGTACGTTACAATCTGTTTTTTTGTCAGAATTTTTTTATTTTTATTAGAAATATTGCAGAAATGTCAAAAGTATGCGTATATTATAAAAGTCACTGTCTTTGAACAGGTCTATTTTTTTTATTTGAAGGAGGAATTTTATGTCAGCGAACATGATTGGTTTTAGCTTTTTAATGATTGGCGTCTTTTTAATGATTGGAAAAGTTGTCCGTCTACACACAAAAGCCTTACGTGATTTATTTTTACCGAGTTCGATTATCGCTGGATTCATTGCATTATTATTAGGTCCAGGTGTCGTTGGGCGTATTACCCCGTTATTTCTAGAGGAGTCCTCCATGTTTTATAACGGTTTAATTCCAACATTTATTTTGGATGTTTGGCGCACGCTGCCGGGAATGTTTATTAACATTGTCTTTGCGACACTCTTTTTAGGGAAAGCTGTGCCAAGTGTCAAAAAGATTTGGAAAACAGCAGGTCCACAAGTGGTCATGGGGCAAGCGGTCTCTTGGGGACAATATGTGGTCGGTTTACTCCTTACCTTACTGGTTTTGACACCGTTTTTTGGTATGAACCCACTCGCAGGAGCATTGATTGAAATTAGTTTTGTCGGTGGACACGGTACCGCTGCGGGCTTAAAAGATACCTTTGATGCGCTCGGATTTTCTGAAGGGGCAGATTTAGCACTTGGTCTTGCGACCGTCGGTATTTTAGTCGGGGTTGTTGTCGGGATTTTACTTATTAACCTCGGATTTAAAAAAGGGATTGCCCAGCATGTTGGTGGACGTAGTCACTTTACTGACTCAGAACGTGAACAAATTGCTGAGCGTCACGGTTATGATACGGATACAGAGGTAAAAGAAGCAAAAGCGATTGAACCACTTGCTTTTCATTTATCACTTATCGCCGTATCGATTGTGATTGGTTATATACTTCAACAAGGGTTGATCGGATTAGAAGCGTTAACTTGGGGCGCTTGGACAGATGTTTATCTCTTCCCATATGTCCCACTCTTCCCACTGGCGATGATTGGCGGGATGATTGTTCAAATCTTCTTTGATAAGATGAATATCCACATGTATATTGATCAAGATTTAATTAGTAAAATATCTGGTTTTGCGCTAGATGTATTACTCGTTTCAGCTCTTGCGACGCTTTCATTAGATGTTATAGGTGATAACATTATTCCATTTATCTTACTTGGTTTTGTGGCGACTGTATGGAACGTGTTTGCTTTTATGAAGCTTGGACCACGCATGATTCCAGAGTATTGGTTTGAGCGTGGACTTGGTGACTTCGGTCAAGCAACGGGGATGACCGCAACGGGTCTATTGTTGATGAAAATTGCTGATCCTGATCATCAAACACCTGCACTTGAGGCTTTCGGTTATAAGCAGATTTTATTTGAACCGTTTGTAGGTGGTGGTTTAGTGACAGCTGCGTCATTGCCACTGATTTATCAGTTTGGCCCCGTCACTTTCTTAATCATTGCGACGATTATTACGGCCTTTTTCTTGATATTTGGACTTGTACATTTTGGTGGAATGAAACCGAAATGGTTGAGAAAATAAAGTCGGTAAATAGTTAGTGAATCACATAGAAAAAAGCAATCGCTTATCTCTTTAGCGGTTGCTTTTTTTATCTATTATCCACTCGGAACAAATGACCTTTAATTTATGGAAGAATCACTTAAGTCCTTTCACTTTTATCACACAACAGAATAGGCTAAAATAATATGTAAGCGGACACATTTATAGGAGCATTCCTGTAAGGAACTAAATACGAGGGAAAATCAATGATTTTGAAGAATGCAAAAAAGAAGCCCCTTTGGTACGATAGTGAGTGTCATCGATGACCTCTAATTCAAGTACCGAAAGGAGACTTCTACAATGGATTTTACACAAAATCAACGCTTAATGCAAATCACAGAAAACACATTAATTATTGGGGTGGATATCGCTAAACGTAAGCACGTGGCTCGCGCGATTGATGATCGTGGCCGAGATCTTGTGAAACGCTTGGTGTTTGAGAATACACTCCCTGGCTTGAAACACTCAAGCAAGTCGAACGACGCTCAGACGTTATTATTGGCATGGAACCAACAGGACACTATTGGCTGAACTTAGCTTATTATCTACAAGACCTTGGTTTCAAGGTTGTCGTTGTAAATCCGTCAAAAGTGAAACGTTCGAAAGAGCTAGATGATGATTCATCAACGAAAAACGATACAAAAGACGCGAAGGTTATCGCCCAATTAATCAAAGATGGCCGGTTCAACGAACCGACGTTACCAGAGGAGTTGTTCGCTGAATTACGTGAAGGTATGAAGTTACATGACATGATTCAGGAAGACTTATCATCGACCAAAGCGTAAGTGCATAATCTGCTGGATCGCTATTTCCCTGAATTCCTTACGGTATTCAAAGACTGGACAGGTCGCTCAGCCTTGCATCTCTTAACAGAGGGATACTTCCCTGTGGATATTATCAACACATCGGAAGATGTGTTACTAGAAGAGGTCAACAAGGTAACGAAGCGTTCAGTAGGTATACGTGTTGGCTTAAAGATGGCACGTCAAGAAATGGCTTATCTTATGGATCAATATCATGGCTTGGCAGAACGATTAGCGTCACTAGAAAATGAACTCGTCACGCTTGTGATGGAAGTTCCAGGCGCAGAAGAAATGATGAATATCAAAGGCATTGGTGCGATGACAGTGGTAGCCTTCTTTTCTGAAGTCGGTGATATCACACAATACCGAGATCCACGCCAAATTATTAAACTAGCGGGACTCAATTTAAAGATGAATCAATCAGGCTTACACAAAGGACGGACCTCCATTACAAAAAGAGGACGCAAACGACTGAGAAATATTCTTTATCAGGTTGCCATTCCGTTAGCTAAGCACAATGCCGCCTTCAGCCAATTACATGACTATTATCGCACACGAGCCAACAACCCATTAACAGGGAAACAGTCCTTTATTGCCTTAGCTAGAAAATTAATTAAAATCTTTTATGTGATAGGCACACGTAAGTGTGCATTTGATCCACAACGCATGATGCAAGATATCCCATCATTACAGGGAATTCAGGAAACTGCTTAAAAGAAAGTAAGTACACAAGATCAAAAAAATAACGCTGATGACACACCGTTACATCTAAACAATTGAAGCACGGATTAGCCGGTCGATATTATTTCCATTAGGGCCTAGACCCACCAAAGGAGCATTTCCGGCATCCACCATGGAGAGGTTGAACGAAGGAATTTGCGCACATAGATGCCGTGAGACATGGGAGGGTACACCGCCATGAATAAGTGGAGATCCACACGTGCGATCATACTTTTATATACATTTAATGGAAAAGGGAGCGTTGATGTTTATTTCATCCGGACCTCACATTCCAATATTCAATATTTATTGAATAATTAGATTTGATCAATCTGTGGTTTAATATCATATTGGGTAGAATAACGGAGTAAATCAACGGAATTTTAAGAATAACTTATTTTATAGAGGGAGGTGAAAATCAATGTTAGTAAATAAAGCGTATAAATTTAGAATCTACCCAAACAAGAAGCAAGTTGAATTAGTTAATAAGACCATTGGTTCTACAAGGTTTGTCTTCAACTTCTTTCTTGGCAAGCAGAAAGAAAAAGATGCTTATTGGTATATGGCTGAAGAAATGGTTCAAAACGGACAGCTTTTAGTGAACAACTGGAAAGGTAAATGCCTAAACAGATATGAAACCGTTAAAGCAGTTAAAGAATTAAAGAAACAGTATATTTTCTTAAAAGAAGTGGATAGTGTTGCATTGCAAAAATCTGTTGAAAATTTAGCAGATTCTTACGACAGGTACTACAAGAAGCAGAACAAATATCCACGTTTTAAATCTAAGAAGAATCCTGTTCAATCTTACACAACAAAGCATACGAACGGAAATATCGCTATTGATGGTAACTATATTAAGTTACCTAAACTTGGTCTTGTTCGCTTTGCGAAAAGCCGTGAAGTGGAAGGCAAAATCCTAAATGCAACTATTAGACGAAATCCATCTGGAAAATACTTTGTTTCCATTGGAGCAGAAGTTGAAGTTGCAGAACTACCAAAAACAAAATCAGCTATTGGAATAGATGTCGGACTCAAAGACTTTGCTATTCTGTCAGACGGCACGACTTACACTAATCCTAAATTTTTTCGCACATTGGAAGAAAAGTTAGCTAAGGCACAACGAATCATGAGTAGACGAACGTTAGGTAGTGCGAACTGGTATAAAGCTAAAATCAAAGTGGCTCGTATCCATGAAAAGATAGTGAATACACGTGAAGATTACTTAGACAAAATCTCCACTGAGATTGTCAAAAACCACGACATTATTGGTATGGAAGACTTGTCTGTTAGTAATATGTTAAAGAATCACAACCTTGCAAAAGCCATTAGTGAAGTGTCATGGTCACAATTCAAAACCATGATTGAATACAAAGCGGAATGGTATGGGAAACAACTTGTAACGGTCGCGAAAAACTTTCCATCCAGTCAGCTATGTTCATGCTGTGGCTACCAAAATAAAGACGTTAAAAATCTTGGATTGCGTGATTGGGATTGTCCAAAATGTCATACCCATCATAACCGAGATATTAACGCAGGACAAAATCTTAAAAATGAAGCTGTAAGACTTCTAACCGTAGGGACTACGGAGATAGCCTAATCAATTAGAGTTCGTTAGAACTCTGTACTTAGGAATCCACTATGGCTTTAGCCTAGTGGTAGTTCAATGAAGTACAATACATTAGGTAAAACCAATTATCAAGTAAGTGAATTAAGCTTTGGAACATGGGCTATTGGTGGTTCATGGGGAAAAACCAACGACAAAGAGTCAATACGTGCCCTCCATAAAGCAATGGATGAAGGGGTTAATTTTTTTGATACAGCGGACGTTTACGGTGACGGGCACAGTGAGTCATTGTTAAAAGAAGCAACAAAAGGAAAAGAACACGAGATTAACGTGGCGTCGAAGTTTTGTCGTAAAGGAGATATTCATGACCCTAAGACATATGACATGCCAGAAGTGAGAGCATATCTGGAAGGGACGTTGACACGTTTAGGGCGAGACGTCTTAGATCTTTATCAAATACATTGTCCACCGTTTGAGATATTAAAAGATGGCGCCGTTTTCCAAGTACTCGATGAATTAAAAAAAGAGGGAAAAATTAAACATTATGGTGTGAGTGTAGAGACAGTAGAAGAAGGCCTGTTTTGTTTAGAGCAAGAAAATGTGAGCACATTACAAGTGATTTTTAATATGATGCGCCAGAAACCGCTCGATGAGCTTTTCCCTCGTGCGGCTGAAGAGAATGTGGGCATCATTGCGCGTGTGCCTTTAGCTAGTGGGTTATTAACAGGAAAGTTTACGACTAATCATCAGTTTGAAGAAGACGACCATCGTCATTTTAATAAAGATGGCGAAGCGTTTAACGTCGGTGAAACATTTGGTGGTTTACCGTTTGAGAAAGGGGTAGCCCTTGCTGATGAACTTTCTTGGATCAAGGAAGGACGCCATGATATGGCGCAAGCAGCACTTAAATGGGTGATGCAACAACCAGGTGTATCAACGGTTATTCCAGGTTTTAAAAATACCCAACAAGTGATAGATAATCTTGGGGCAACAGAGGTGACGCCATATACAGATGAAGAGCTTAACCGCCTACGTGACTTCTATCATCAACACATTCACCAACATATTCGTGGTGCGTATTAACAGAATCAGGGCAAAGCGACTTCTATCGCTTTGCCCTGTGACGTTATTTCTATCATCGTTATTAGAAAAGTTAACGGAGCATGCGAATGCCGATGACTATGAGGCATTGGCGCACCTGGTCTTTAGTGGCTTTATTGTCGCTTTACAACCGCTCGCCCCATCCAGCGCTTACTTTTCCAACGCCACCACATGATGCCAGCTCTGATCCATTCATCCATCAACATCGCAACCCAAATCCCAACGAGCCCAAAGCCTAAGTGAATCCCCAGAAAATAAGACATTGGCACACTCACACCCCACATAAAAAGAATGCCCATGATGACAGGAAACGTTGCGTCACCTGAAGCACGTAAAGCGCTAATAATGACAATGTTAGACGTCCGCCCTGGTTCAACTAACAAACCAATAAATAAAATGGTGGCACCTAGAGTAATAACGTCTAAGTCGTTAGTAAACACACCCATAATCTGTTGGCCAAACAAGGCTAAAAGCGCTCCAATAGAAACAGCAATACTTAAGCCATACCTTACCCCAATAAACATGTTGTGGTAAGCTTCCTCATCCTTTCCAGCGCCGACGAGTTGGCCAATAAAGATCTGCATGCCCTTTGAAATAGCCATCGGAAAAAGGACCATAAATGACATTAAGTTCTGTGCATAGACCCTCGTAGCTAACGCTGTAGCCCCTAAAGACGTAATAAACATCGTAATGACTATTTGTGAGGTGTTATAACTCAATTGTTCACCTGCTGCGGGAACCCCGATCTGTAGAATCTTTGCCATGTATTCTTTTTCAAAGGTAATAAACGCTTTAAATGGTAATTTAATTGGCATACGTTTCACTAATAAATGAAACATGACAATCATCGCAAGCACGCGCATAACTGCTGTTGAAATAGCGACACCTTGAACCCCGAGTTGAGGAAAGCCTAAAGCGCCAAAGATAAATACATAGTTCCCAAAGACATTTAAAATATTCATCCCCATCACGACGTACATGACGTCTTTTGTATGCCCCATCGCTTGTAAAATCGCTGACATAGTTAATATCATAGCTTGGGCAAAAAGGAATAGACCGACAATCGTGACATATGTATTTGCATAGTCTAGTAAAACAGGGGTTAAACCAAAGAAGGCTAAAAACCAATCTTTTAAGAGATAAACAAGAACACTGACAGCCAAGCCAAATGATAAGTTCACGGTGATGGCGTGGGCAATGGTCTTTCTTACCCCTTCGGGGTTATTGGCCCCAACAAACTGGGAAACAACGACACCAGACCCCATGGCAGTAAAATTAAATAAGACAAAAGTAAACATCATGATCTGATTAACAACGCCGATACTCGCCACAGCATCATCAGAAATAAAACTTAACATAAAGGTATCTGAAAAGCGCATCATAACCTGTAAGAAGCTTTCGATAAAAATAGGCCAAGTAATTAAGAAAAGTTGTTTTTTTGGTGATAAAACGTGTGTGTCTGTTAAACGGTCCATAATACGTCTCCTAAGTGTTAGTTTGTGCAAGCGTTATTATAACATAAAAATAGTGTAAATGATTACTGAAGCTTCGGTAAGCGAAGTAAATGAAAGAAAAGCTATAGTTTTTCTTTTGTCACAAATATGTCACTTTTTTTCTAGGATGAGCTGTTTTAATCTAGGTGAGGGTGGAATAAATATACTGGCAAGGACTATTGAGTAAAGGAGGCGATAACGATGGGCAGTTTGTTTCCGAAAAAAGATGATTTCTTTGACTTAATGCCAAGGCTATTTGATCGTGACCGGGATCTGTTTTCGTTCAGTAAACATGATTTACCTAAAGTCGATGTGAAAGACAAAAAAGATCATTACGAAATTGATGCAGAACTACCGGGCTTCAGTAAGGAAAATGTGATTGTAGAGTATAAAGATCATTATTTAACCATTGCTGCGACGCGCGAATCAGAAGTGAATGTCGAAGAAGAAAACTTTGTCCGTCAGGAACGATCAACCGGTTCGTTTAAGCGACAGTTTTTTGTTGGAGATGTCGATGAATCTAAAATAACCGGCGCATTTAAAAATGGTGTATTAACACTCACTGTTCCAAAGTCAACAGAAGACCTTGCTGAAGAAAAAAGTTATCGTATAGAACTAGATTAAGTATGTGTATTTTAACAGGCCATCGGCCTGTTTTTTGTTTTTAGGATAAATAAAAAAATGTAAGCGTATACCAAATGTGTATTCTCATTTTAACCTGGACATAACCTAAAATCAGGTATATTATGTTACATGTATCACAAACAATGAATGAAAAGGATCTGATAACTGTGGGTTTTTATAGTCCGGATGAAATTGCACACTATACCGTAACGTCAGGGTATAAGAAAGCACATTACACAAATTTACAGTCGGGTATTTTAGGTTTTGAGGCAGGGGCATTTATCGCTTTAGGCTATTTGCTTTATATTCATGTTACAGCCAATATGCCAGAGGCATGGGGTGGTTTCTCAGCTTTTATCGGAGCAGCACTTTTTCCGATAGGTTTAATTTTAACACTACTTGCAGGTGGTGAATTGTTGACGGGGAATTTAATGGCTGTGCCGTTATCGCGGATGGAAAATAAGATTAACTCACGCCACGTCTTAAAAAATATTGTTTTAATCACGATCAGTAATTTTCTAGGTGCTATTTTTGTTGCCTATTTCTTCGGCCATATTGTCGGTTTAACCGAGGGGATTTACTTAACGACAACACTCCATTTAGCTGAACATAAATTAGATGTGACGTTCTTACAAGCGTTTCTTTCAGGCATTGGTTGTAACTGGCTCGTAGCTTCAGCTGTCTGGTTAAGTTATGGCGCAAAAGATATGTCAGGAAAAATACTCGGTATTTGGTTTCCGACAATGGCATTTGTTGCGATTGGTTTTCAACATGTGGTCGCCAATATGTTTTTAATTCCAGCTGCTATTTTTGCGGGCTATTTTAGCTGGGGAAGTTATCTTCTTAACTTTATTCCGGTTTTTTTAGGTAATGCAGTCGGTGGAGTGATGTTTGTGGCAGGAGCTTATTGGGTCGTTTATTTGAAAAAAGACCCCGATCATTTATTGCCAATCAAACAACACCGTGCGTCATAATATGTTCTTAATCAGTGCGTTGCTTAACGCTCTTTAGATAAGTTGGCAGACAGTTATGCTATTTTTTTAGAGAACGACAAATGAAAAGGACCTTTATTTTTCCAAGAATAAAGGTCCTTTTTGTGTTGTTATCGTTTATTCTTTTTTATTACGCATGCACATGTTCTTCAATTCTCTTTGCGCGGATAGAAGGGCGCGTCCTTGTTGAACAGCACTGTTCGCATAATAATCATTTCATCCGTAACGTCGCTTTAACCGTTGATGGGTGGAGACGGAACTTTTCTCTTTCGAGCCCCTAAGCTCCCGGACCTCTGCTTGATAGCGAAAATATTTGGCTTGATTAAACACCCGGAGCGTGTGATCCATGGACGTAACAAAATCAGGGGCGATCTTCTGCTTATATAAGCGATTTGAAAAAATGGCCTTCATGCCCATGATGCCCACTCTCTCTTTGTTTTCTAGCACTCATTGTTAACGTTGTAATTATACCCAGTAGAATAAATGTTTGTCACTTCAAAAATATTCAAAACAAGCGATTCATCACCCACCTAGTGCTAACGCACTTGAGGAAGGTGTCTTCTCGCTCTAAAACGATAAACTAAATATAATAAAGAAACACCAGGCATTGGCTATAAAAGATATAGCCAGTATCTGGTGTTTTTTTGAACAAAGATATAAGTAGAAGACGCTGTTAGTAAGTGCTGATGAGAATGTTCAAGCTAGTTAAACTGCTGAATCAACCAGCGACAGACATCTTCTTGTACGTCCAATCGATTAATTTCAAATAACATCTCATGGCGTCCTTCTGGGTAAAGGATCGTGTCGATGGTTTTTACACCAACAGCTTTATAATCATTTACGACGAGTTCAATCCCTTTTGAAAAGCCACCCACCGGGTCCTCGTCACCGCTAATAAGGAGGATAGGTGTATCTTTATTTACTTTTGCTAGTTCGGTTTTTTTATGAAGAACCTCCATTCCCGTAAGCAGGTCATAATAAAACTGACTCGTCGCAACAAAACCACTAAAAGGGTCTTCCCGATAAGCTTTTACAATCTCCTCATCACGAGACAACCAGCTGCCCCTGTTTTTAAAGTGACGCTGATATTGACCAAAGCTTAAACGATCGAGTAATTTACTCCGGTGTGTTTTACTGAAAATTTTTGTCTCGATATAGCTCAGCCATTGACCGGCTTTACCTGTAAACCCTTGGTGATAACCTGTCCCAGACAAGACCACCGCTTGTTTTTCATTAGGGAAACGTTCAATAAAGCGTCTCACTAAAAAAGATCCCATTGAGTGGCCCATAATGGCCGAAGGTATGCCAGGATAAGCGTCTTTAATTAACGTATTAACTAACTGGAGATCAGTCACTGCTTTTTCAAACCCATCTTCGTCAGCATAGTGACCAAGCAGTCCATTCTTCTCAGCAGTTTGGCCGTGTCCCCGATGATCATTCGCAAAGACAAAGATATCGTGTTCGAGTAAGTAAGTAAAAAACGCATGATAACGTCCCGCATGTTCTCCCATACCGTGAGCAAATTGTAAAATAAGTTTAGGTGTACGTTCGTTTGTGTAGCGATATAAACGTAAAAGTGTGCCATCTTCGCTTTTAATAAATGTTTTTTCCATGTTTTCTCCTCCTACCAATGACTTGCTGCAACGGGCATTCTCAGTGCTTCTTTAAAGCGTGGATCCGTTATTTTCAAACACGATAACGAAATACCATGCATATTGTACGATGAAAGCTGTGTCCCTGTTTTAATAAAATCAATCGTAATTTTATCTAGATGAGCCAATCGTTTAATGTCGTGACTAAATACATATTGTTCAAGAAGTGGTGTAGCGCCTAAACCGTTAATTAAAAAGGCATACTGCTCGCCTGGCTTAAACCGATGCAGGTGCTTGAGTTTATTGTATAACTCAATAGCAAGCTGTTCTGATGATTGGAACGGTTCTTTTCGGTAACCTTTCTCCCCGTGGATGCCGACACCAAAATAGACTTCATTGGATGCTAAAGAAAAAAACGGGTCCGTCTCTGGGAGTGCCGCAGAAGACAGGGCAACACCTAGTGTAAATAAATGGGGCATTAAGTCATCGGCGATCGTGCACAGCTCTGATAATGATAGGCCATGCTGTTTAAAATAACCGAGTATTTTATAGATAAGGACTGTTCCAGCAACGCCACGCTTACGTTTGGAGTAGGTTTCTTTATTATCGACTGAAACGTCATCACTGACAATCACCATTTCGACGTGATGCCCTTTTTGCTTGGCTAGTCGTTTAGCTTCGGTAAAGACTTCGACGTCACTGGCAAAGTTTTTGACAATCAACAAGGCACCAGCACCAGTATCTGTTCGTTCAATCGCGCGTAAAATCGCATCAGGAAAAGGTGGCGTAAACAAGTCACCACTCACACTCGCCGAAAGCATTCCCTCCCCAACATAACCAAAATGGGCCGGTTCGTGACCGCTGCCACCTCCTGAGATTAAGCTTACACCTGATACGTCTTTTTGATAAATAATGTTATGTTGTGTATCAATGGCTAATCTGTCTTGGTGCTCGAAGTGATAAGCCGAAAGCATCGCCTTTACCGCGCTATTTTTTTCGTTAATGATATGTTTCATTGACAATCTGCTCCTTCATGTGATGAGATATTCAGTTGATGATCAAGAAGGTCGTATACGACGTCTCGCATAATTTCAGGTGATGTTTTACACCCTGAAATGAGCCAGTCCTTTGTTAAACCAACAAAGCCATACGCAAAAAAGCGGGCTTGAAAATCAATTTGTGTTGGTAAGTCTTCATGCGTCAAATCTTTAATCACGTGCGTAAAAAGTGCGTGAAGTTCTTCGTATAGATATTCGCTAAAGTCATTTTGTTCAGTAATACTTAAGGCATTTTTGTAAAACTTTTGATGATCATAGAAATAGACAAAAAGTTGATACAGTATCGTATCCCACCTTTCGTAATCAAGAAAGTCATTGATCTGTTCTTTTGTGTCTGATTGATAAATCCAAGCAAGAAGTTCATATTTATCTTGGAAATGATAATAAAATGTTTGTCTTCGCATCGTGCATTGTTTCATAATATCTGAGACTGAAATTTTCTGAAAGGCTTTATCGATCATTAGTTCTTTCAGTGCTTGCGCAATCATTTTCTGTGTAATGATTGAAGTTGTCATGAGCATCACCCTAATGTCAGTGTACCGGAAATAATCGTGGGTATAAAGCAAAAAAATCCAACATTTTGACACTTTCATCTTTTTGTCCGTTTAAATTAAAGCGTTTACATTCTAAAATAAGGGTATAGATTAAAGCGTTGTCAAAAACGTTAACCCAATCCAGACGGATTGAAAAAAACTGAGGAGGATTCACATGGACAAAATTTTTGTTAGCCCAAGTCGTTACGTACAAGGAAAGGATCTACTCAATCACTCAGGTCAATATTTAGAGCATTTCGGAAAGAACTTGCTCGTGTTAGCCGATGAATTTGTACAAGAAATTGCGGCAGATCAACTCGTTAAAAACTTAGAAGAAGATTTTACTGTCACTAAAGTGACGTTTAATGGCGAATGTTCAATGAAAGAAATTGAGCGTGTATCCGCTATTGGTAAAGACAAACACGTCGATGCCGTTATCGGTGTTGGGGCAGGTAAAGCTCTTGATACATCAAAAGCGGTTGCTAATAACATCGATGTGCCTATCGTTATTTTCCCAACACTCGCATCAACAGATGCCCCGACATCAGGTTTATCTGTTGTGTATACAGAAGAAGGGGCATTTGAACAGTATCTTTTCTATAAAAAGAACCCGGATTTAGTTTTAATGGATACTGCGATTATCGCTAAAGCACCTGCACGTATGCTGGCGTCGGGTATTTCAGATGCGTTAGCAACACTCGTAGAAGCACGTGCGGTGAAACAAAAAAATGGTGACACAATGAGTGGTGGTAAAGCAACAATCGCCGGATTTGCGATTGCGGAAAAATGTGAGGAAGTGCTGTTTGACTATGCGTTACTTGCCTATGAAGCAAACAAACATCAAATTGTGACACCAGCCCTCGATGCAATTGTTGAAGCGAATACGTTACTGAGTGGTCTTGGATTTGAAGACTCAGGTCTTGCGGCCGCACATGCGATTCATAATGGTTTTACTGCAGTTGATGGGGATATTCACCACTTATCACATGGTGAAAAAGTGGCTTACGGGACAATGACACAACTTGTCTTAGAAAATAAACCGCTGGAAGAGATTGAACGTTATCTTGAGCTTTATATCGCGCTTGATTTACCAGTCACGTTAGAAGCAGTGCATTTAGATAAAGCAACAGAAGAAGAATTATATCAAATTGGTGAACTATCAACAAAACCAGATGAGACAATGAAAAATATGCCGTTTGTCGTCACGCCAGATGATGTGGTTCAAGCGATTAGAGCTGTCGATGCCTATGCAAAAGCTTATATGAAAAAGCGTGACAAATAATCAGCGCTTAAAGAATAAAGTCACCGATTGATCATATTGAAGAGATAAGGAGACCGGGCCTCGTGGTCCCGGTCTTTAAAGCCAAGGAGGACAAAATAATGAAAAAAATAATCAATCATCCAAGTCAAGTTGTTGATGAGATGTTAAAAGGGATGCTTTATGCACACAGTGATTTCCTAGAAGGTATCGATGAGACCCGTGTCATTATTGAAAAAGATAAACAACCGACAGTCGGACTCGTCTCTGGAGGTGGGAGTGGCCATGAACCGGCACATGCGGGCTTTGTTGGTGAGGGGATGTTACGCGCAGCCGTGCTAGGTGAGATGTTTACCTCGCCTACACCTGATCAAATCTTAGAAGCGATTAAAGCAAGTGATACAGGTCATGGTGTATTATTGATCGTCAAAAACTATACAGGTGATGTGATGAATTTCGATATGGCGAAAGAAATGGCTGAGATGGAAGATATTCAGGTCGCCTCTGTACTTGTCGATGATGATATTGCGGTAGAAGACAGTACGTACACAGCCGGTAAGCGTGGGGTTGCAGGAACGGTGCTTGTCCATAAAATTCTCGGTCACTTTGCCCATGAGGGAATGGCTCTAAATGATTTAAAGTCACTGGGAGATGCTTTAGTAACTGATATTCACACGTTAGGTGTCGCCTTAAGTGGTGCAACAGTACCGGAAGTAGGTAAACCAGGATTTCATCTAGGGGAGAGCGAGATGGAATATGGTGTAGGTATTCACGGTGAACCAGGTTATCGACGTGATACGTTAAAACCAAGCCGTGAGATTGCGAAAGAACTGACAGGTAAATTGATGTCTGAAATCATGACAAAGAAAACGAAAAAAATCGGCTTACTTGTAAACGGTCTTGGGGCAACACCGCTTCAAGAACTCTACGTCTTCTACAATGATGTTATAGAGGAATTAGCCAAATACGATGTCGAGATTGTATTCAATAAAATCGGTGACTTTATGACGTCGATCGATATGACAGGTTTGTCACTAACCGTTATTCGTTTAGATGATGATAAAAGAACAGTAGCACTAGAGGCGCCTGTAGGTGTACTGAATTGGTAAGGGGGATAAAGTGATGGAATTAACAGGGGATAAAGCAAAAGCATGGTTGCTGAACTTTGAAGCTAAAATTCAGGAACATAAAGCTTACTTAAGCGATTTAGATCAGGCCATTGGTGACGGTGATCACGGATCGAATATGGCACGCGGGACAGAAGCGGTTAAAGTGAATCTTGAAAAAATAGCCGAACCAGAGACAGCTGAGGTATTAAAACAAGCCGCTATGGCCCTCATTAGTAAAGTTGGGGGAGCTTCTGGACCGCTTTATGGTTCAGCCTTTATGCAGATGGCAAAGACCGCAAAAGAGACAACAGACATTCATGAGCTGATTGAAGCGGGTCTAGAGGGAATAAAGCACCGCGGAAAAGCAGACGTTGGCGATAAAACGATGGTCGATACGTGGGCGCCAGTTGTGGAGGCGTTAGCTAAAGATGCGTTAACGAACGAAGCGATTACACAAGCTGTCGATGCGACAAAACCACTTAAAGCGAAAAAAGGACGTGCCTCTTATGTGGGTGAGCGTTCAATTGGGGCACTTGACCCTGGTGCTGTTTCAAGTGGCTACTTATTTACAGCGCTTGTAGAGGAGGTACTTCAATGACGATGGGTGTTGTGATTGCCTCACATGTTGATAAAATTGCCGAAGGTGTCTATCAATTAATAAAAGAAAGTGCCCCAGATGTGTCGATTACGTATGCAGGTGGAACAGACGATGGGGATGTAGGTTCGAGTTATGAATTAATTGAAGCAGCCATTAATAATAATGAAGCAGATGAGCTGTATTGTTTCTATGATTTAGGAAGTGCAAAAATGACACTAGACATGGTGAGTGATATGTCAGATAAACCGATCACCATTTTTGATGCCGCCTTTATTGAAGGGGCATACACTGCCAGTGTCTTAATTCAAGGTGGTTATAAAAAAGAAGAGATCGATGCCCAGTTGGCACCACTAAAAATAAAGTAAGCTCATATAATGAACGGATAAAACGGAGATGATACCATCTTCGTTTTTTCTCGGTTGATGTCGTAATGTGATAAAGTAACAGCTAGGCCTATTTATAGGAGATCGCTTTCATGAGACCTATTACGGAATTTTCTGTATCGTGTTATACTAGTAAAGAGTTTTTAATGTATGAGGGGGGAAATCGTTATGCGCGCATCATTAACGAAAGTGTTAATTGTCGATGATGAACGATTAATTAGACAAGGCATCTTGCATTATATGAACTGGCAAGAAGAAGGCTTTGAAGTGGTTGGTGAAGCTGCTAATGGTGAGGAAGCATTAAAGTTAATTGATGCCCTACATCCTGATATTATTATTACAGATATTGTTATGCCTGTGATGAACGGGACGGACTTAATTAAATATGTGAAGGAACATTATCCATCTATCGAGATGATTGTGTTAAGTAGTTATGCTGATTTTGATTATGTACGCGACACATTTAAAAATGGTGTCGTTGATTATATATTAAAGCCGAAGTTAGATGGCGATATTCTTCTTGAAACGCTGAAGCGAGTGGAAAAAACGGCACAACTCAAAGGGCATGTGCCAAAACAAGTAACGGGAGATGTGCCTGTAAAAGCAGTGATTGAAAAAATACTGAAGAAATATCACCACGCGGATGACATCCAGACGCTGGATGCTTTTTTAGGCGATGAGGGCTTTTTATTTGCTCAGCTGACACGCTCAGATTTTTCGTCTGACGAAGCGTTAGCACAAACGGCCATCTTTACCGGACTAACTACTGTTGAATTAGAGCGTGATGATCGTCATCAACTCGTGATGTGTATCGGTACAAAGCTTGCGTTAAATCAAGCGATAGACGAGGCGAAAATGCGTCTATTAGCTCATCGTCACAACCCTCTCTCTATCATTATTTCAACGTTTTATGACAAAGCAAAAGATAGCATCACCGCATTTGATGAGATCAAAGCATTGAGAAATTATCACTTCTTTTTATCTGATTTGCCAGTGATCCATTACAATCACTTGCCGCCACGTGTGCCGCTTGAAAAACCGTTTGATTTAAGTATCTTTCTAACGTTGTTTAAACAGAAGAAATATGATGTTGCGCTAAGTTATGTCGATGAGTATATCGGTCGAGTAAAGCAAGATTACACTTATCAAATCAATGAGGTTAAAAACTTATTAGGCAACATTATTTTTAATATGGTGATTGCGTTTACTGAATTAAAAGGTAAGAGTGAACATTTTGAACAAAAAAAATACCAATATTTTAATGTGATTAATCATGGAACGACACTTGTGGCGTGTTATTATCATTTTCAACAATTTTATGATGAGCTTACATCAGACGTGATGATAGACAGTCTCCAACAAGATAATATTTCCCAATTGTTAGCCTACATTGATCGCCATTACAGCGAGCCGTTATCGCTTACCGATTTAAGTGCGCATTTTCATTTTAACCCGTCGTATTTATCGAGTTATTTTAGTCAGCATTTAAATAAGGGCTTTAGCGACTACTTAACAGATATTAGAATTAACAAAGCGAAAGAATTGCTTAACAATGATGATTTATCGATCGCTGATGTGGGAAGTATGGTTGGTTATCAGGACCATAGTTATTTTTGTAAAGTATTTAAAAAGAAAACAAAACAATCACCGAGTCGGTTTAGAAAAGAGTTAATTAAATGAGTCATATGATCGAGACAGTGAAAGATTGGTTTTATCGTAACGGGTTGTTTCTAAAGGTTTTCGGCGTGACTTTGACGAGTGTGCTTTTGGTTACGATTTTGATTAGTGTGAGTACGTTAAGAATTTCTACGACGTATTTTATGGATACGTTTAGTCTGACGAATGAGCGAATTATGAATGAATCAAAACGGCGCTTTGATGATTACACGACGGCTGTTGTGAGCACGTTACAAAGTGTTGAAAATTCAGGTACGATTAAACGTGTACTTGACCGTGAGCGGACGACGTCTATTGTGGATGCGCAGAGTGCGTATGATATTGTCACAGAAGTAAGACGTAAATACGCCCGTATTCAACCGATAGGTGCGAATTTAATCGTGATTGGGCCACATGAACATTTGTATAACATGAACTATTCCTATTGGCCAGTGACGTATGAGGCGTTATACAATTGGTCATTTAATGACCAATTAAAACAACAACCGAATCAAATCCAGTACACGATGGTAGAAAATGAGGGGCTGCCATTGATTGTGGCAGGTACAGCTCTTAGTAACCAGTTTACTTCTGGGACGTATGGCTTTAGTTACGTCGCGATAAGAGAGGAACAAATGAGAGGCTTTTTTGAAGGGTATACAAGTGAGGAAAATACGATTGTTTTAGTCAATCGCGACGGTGTTGTTCTCTCTAGTAATCAAGAACAGTGGATTGGTGAAGCGTTAGGTGGACTGAAAGAAATGATTAATCAAGACCCGCTTAGCGAACAGCTAATAGATCAAGTCACAGTCTTTGGGACAGATTACCAAGTGCTGATGGAGTATGTGACAGGACTTGATATGTATTTGGTTAACTTAGTTGACCAAGAGACGATTGTCGGTAATTTGATTAATGCAAGAGAACTGCTTCTTATTATTACGGGCATTGTTTTGATGGCAACCGTTTTATCTTGGCTTATTTCACGTCACATTACGTTATCTCTTACACGTCTTGTAAGACAAATCGCTAAACTAAATAAGCATCATTTTAAAAAGCGATTAGAAGAAGAAGGTGGCTATGAATCAACACAGATTGCGCGTGCTTTTAATTATACATTAGACGAGTTAGATCAATATGTTCGTGTCGTTGTTGAGTCGCAGAAAAAACAACGCGATGCTGAACTGCGTGCCCTGCAACACCAAATTAATCCGCACTTTCTCTATAACACATTGACGACAGTGAAGTTTATGGTGCGGCACGAACAGACAGAAGAAGCCGTTGAAACCATCCACGCGCTCATTAATCTTCTTCAGAATACGTTAGGAGAAGTGGGGGAAACGGTCTCAGTTGAACAAGAATTAGAAAATATGAAACATTACGTTCAAATTAATCAAGCGCGCTACGGGGACCAAATTCGAGTGAATTTCTTTGTGGCACCGGATGTTTATGCTTATCACATGCCAAAGCTCGTCCTTCAGCCATTTATAGAGAACGCTTTTTTCCATGCGTTTAACGAAAAGAAAACAGGCTACATTCAAATCATGATTCAAAAACAGGCGGATACTCTTTACTGTGAAGTCATGGATGATGGAGATGGCATGACGCTATCTAAGGAAGCTTTTCCTTATGTTGTTAAACATAAGCGCCAAATGTTTTCAGGTATTGGCATGAAGAATGTTCAAGAACGCATTAACATGCTTTACGGTAATCAGTACGGTGTTACTGTGAAAAGTGCCCCTGGAGAAGGAACACGCGTGATTGTAACGTTACCACTGATTAAATCGTGAGAGGGTTCACAACATATAAAGATAATCCAAATTCTAAAAAAAAGACAACTATTAAGTTGAAAAATAATAAGAGTATCTAAAAAATAGACAAGGGCTTATCTAAAGATCGTGCTAACGGTCTTTTTTTCTTTGGCGTTATACTAAGGGTGTAGCGAAAAGAAAACGCTTACAAATTAAAGGGAGGGTTTACAATATGAAAAAGTTTTTATTGATGTTTTTGTTAGTGGGGATGATTGGGTTGTTAGTCGCTTGTGGTAATGGAGATGAAGAGGCAACAGATAGCGGGGATACAAACGATACCGATCAAACAGAATCAACAGATGAAGGTTCAGGAGAAGCTGTCAATATTACTGCTTGGGCATGGGATCCAAACTTTAATATTCGTGCACTTAACTATGCTAAAGATCTTTATGATGGAGAGATTGACTTAGATTTAGAAGTTATTGAAAATGCGCAAGATGATATTGTGCAACGATTAAATACAGGCCTTTCCTCAGGCACAACGCAAGGGATGCCGAACATCGTATTAATTGAAGACTACCGTGCGCAAAGTTTCTTACAAGCGTATCCGGATGCGTTTTATCCGATCACAGATTATGTTGTGTTTGAAGATTTTGCACCATATAAAATTGAAGCAACAAGCTATGCAGGAGATGTTTATGGTTTACCATTTGACACTGGTGTGACGGGCCTTTATGTCCGTGTTGATTTATTAGAAGAAGCAGGCTATACATTCGATGATATCGTTGATATTACATGGAGCGAATATACTGAGATTGGTAAAGCAGTAAAAGAAGCAACAGGAAAAGACATGTTAACACTTGATCCAAATGATAATGGCTTGATGCGTATTATGATTCAATCTGCAGGTAGCTGGTACTTTGAAGAAGATGGTCAAACACCATACTTAGCAGAAAACGAAGCACTAGCAGCAAGTTTTGAAGCTCTAAAAGCCCTGTTTGATGCGAATATTGTTCGTTTAAACTCTGACTGGAGTCAATTCGTAGGCGCGTTTAACAATGGTGATGTGGCAACAGTTCCAACAGGTAACTGGATCACACCAAGTGTTATGGCTGAAGAATCACAATCAGGTGACTGGCGTGTAGCACCTATTCCACGCTTAGAAGTTGAAGGTGCAACACATGCATCTAACTTAGGTGGGTCATCATTCTACGTTCTTAACCAAGACGGTAAAGAAGCAGCGGCGACGTTCTTAAGCAACACATTTGGTGGGAACTTAGAATTTTATGATACGCTAATCACAGAAATGGGTGCTATTGGCACATACCTACCAGGACTTGAAAGTGAAGCGTATGATATGGAAGTAGAATTCTTCGGAAACCAACAAATCTACAATGAGTTTGTTCAATGGACAGAAGAAATTCCAGCGGTTGAATACGGTATTCATACGTATGCGGTAGATGACATTATGATTGTTGAGTTCCAAAACTACTTAAACGGTCAAGATCTATCAACAGTACTAGAACGCGCACAAACACAAGCAGAAACGCAATTACAATAAAGAGAAAAAAGGAGGGTCGCAAGGGGCATTGTCCTTGTGGCCCTTACCATTAGGAAGGAGTAGAACACATGAAGCAGCTCACTAAAAAAGACAATATTGGCTGGTTGTTTGTTGGATTTTCTATTTTTGCGATAGGTCTCTTTTACTTTTATCCAATGATTGATGCTTTGCTACTGTCATTTCAATCGGGTATGGGGTCAAATCTATCATATACGGGGTTAACAAACTGGTCACGTTTGCTTAATGACCCGACGTTTATAACAGCTTTAACAAATACGGTGACATATCTATTAATTCAAGTACCAATTATGATTATTCTAGCTTTGTTCTTTTCAGTTTTATTAAATGATTCAACATTAAAATTTAGAGGTTTTTTCAGAACAGCTATTTTCTTACCGGCGGTCACATCACTCGTCGCTTACTCCGTTATTTTTAAGTATATGTTCTCAGGTGATGGGATTGTCAATCAACTACTCTTAAACTTATCAATTATAAATGAACCGATTTTCTTCTTATCCGATCCGTTTTGGGCAAAGGTTGTTATTGTTCTTGCGATTACTTGGCGCTGGACAGGCTATAACATGATTTTTTACTTATCGGCACTCCAAAACATTGATCAATCTGTCTATGAGGCAGCACGGATTGATGGTGCATCATCCGTACAACAATTCTTTAAAATTACGATTCCATTATTAAGACCTATTATTTTGTTTACTACGATTACATCAACGATTGGTACACTCCAAATCTTTGATGAAGTTGTTAATATAACTGGTGGTGGACCAGGGAACTCCACGTTATCGATTTCTGCGTATATCTTTGATTTATCGTTTAAATACACACCAAACTTTGGTTATGCAGCAACGGTATCTTACGTGATTGTGATTCTTGTCATAATTCTATCCCTAATTCAATTTAAAGTGGCAGGTGAAAAAGAATGAAAAAACTAAAACGACCACTCACTTATCTATTTTTATCAATCGCAACCATTATTTCAATTTACCCATTCTTTTGGATGGTTGTCAGTATGACCAACCGTTCGGTTGATGTGACACGTGGGCGTCAGTTACCAGGACTTCACTTAATGGAGAACTTGACGAACTTATTTAATCAAGTGGATATGGTTACCGCACTAACAAATTCATTTATCATTGCGATTCTTTCAACGTTCTTTACGTTATTAATTGCATCCCTTGCCGGATATGGTTTCCAAATGTACCGTAGCCGCGGGAAAGATTTAGTATTTAATATTTTGTTATTATCAATGATGATTCCGTTCGCATCGATTATGGTGCCATTGTATCGTTTGTTCGGTCGTATTTCACAAACAGCACCGTTTTTAGGAATTGACACATTAGCGGCAGCGTTTTTACCAACGATTACGACAGCTTTCTTCATCTTCTTCTTTAGACAAAATACCAGAATGTTTCCTAAAGATTTAATTGAAGCAGGCCGAATTGATGGTTTAAGTGAAATTGGTATTTTCTTTAGAATTTTTGTTCCAACAATGAAAACAACTTATGCCGCAGCGGCAATTATTGCGTTCATGAACAGTTGGAATAACTTCCTTTGGCCACTGGTTGTCTTACAATCACCAAGTAATCAAACGATTCCATTGTTGATCTCAAACTTAGGCTCAAGCTATGCGCCTGATTACGGAATGATCATGTCAGCTATTACGATTGCGACATTACCAACAGCACTTGTTTTCTTCTTTATGCAGAAGCATTTTGTGGCTGGTATGATGGGATCAGTAAAAGGTTAATAAATGATATGCCTGTTCATGCGGGCAGAATGACAAGCTACAAATGAGAAAAACTATAGATAGAGGAGGAACGCCTATGGCGATTTATGTTAATGAAGAAACACTCACATTCCATTTGACTAATCGGGATGTGAGTTATCTTTTTACAATTTTACCTAACGGTGAATGTGCCCAGCTTTATTTTGGAAAGGCGCTACGTCATGTCGATGACTTTCGTCATTTGTTTTACACTGCTCAAAAAGATAATAGCTGTGTCGAGGTCAATACCAATCTGACAATGGATGTCGTTAGACAAGAATATCCGAGCTTCTCACGGAGTGATTTTCGCTTGCCTGCACTTGAATTAACAAGTAAGGATGGAAGTAGGGTTACGCAGTTTACGTATAAAGATTATAAAATTGTTTCTGGAAAAGAAAAAATACCAGGACTTCCATCAACATATGTCGAATCTAATAATGAGGCGCAGACGCTTCAAGTGAGATTAACGGATGATTGTATACAAGCAACTCTAGTGCTCTCGTATACCATTTATTCAGATACACCTGTTATTACAAGACATGTCAGTCTTTTAAATAGCAGTAGTGAGCCGATTAGGATCAATCGTTTAATGAGTGCATCTGTTGACTTCAACCGTGCCGATTTTGAATGGCTAGAACTTGCAGGGTCTTGGGCACGTGAACGTCATGTGAAAAGAACCCCACTCCATAGCGGTGTCCAAAACATTCAATCAACCCGTGGGGCAAGTTCACCGCAACATAATCCGTTTTTAGCGCTTTTAAATAAGGAGACAACAGAGAACCAAGGCGATGCATATGGGTTTAGTTTGGTCTACAGTGGTAACTTCCTTGCGCAAATGGAAGTGGATCATTATGATACAACCAGGGTAATGATGGGAATTAATCCGTTTGACTTTGATTGGCATCTGACACCGGGTGAGACGTTTTATACACCTGAGGTTGTGATGGCCTATTCTTCTAGGGGGTTAAACAAACTGAGTCAAGTCTATCATACCCTTTATCGCACGCGCTTAGCTCGGGGATATTGGCGCGATCGCTTGCGTCCTGTATTAATAAATAATTGGGAAGCAACGTATTTCGATTTCAATGAAACAAAGCTATTAGATATGGCAAAAGAAGCTAAAGCACTAGGCGTTGAGTTGTTTGTGTTAGATGATGGTTGGTTTAAAGGCCGCAACAGTGACACGACTTCTCTTGGTGATTGGGTCGTTGATCCCATTAAATTGCCGAACGGTCTCAGGTCCTTATCAGATAAGATTCATCAGCTTGGCTTGATGTTTGGTTTGTGGATTGAGCCGGAAATGATTTCTGCTAAGTCTGATCTGTTTCAAGAACACCCTGATTGGGTCATGCAGGTGAAAGATCGCCCCATGACACCGGGAAGAAATCAACATGTGCTTGATTTTTCAAATGAAGCTGTCGTCAATTATATGTATGAACTTATTAAAGCGCGTTTAACAGAAGCGAACGTTGACTATGTGAAATGGGACATGAACCGCTTTATGACAGAAGCCGGCTCACTTTATTTATCAACAGATGACCAAGGGTCTGTAAGGCATCGCTATATTTTAGGGGTTTATCAGCTGTATGAAAAACTGACGACGGATTTCAAAGACGTGTTATTTGAATCATGTGCTGCTGGTGGTGCCCGGTTTGATCCTGGGATGCTTTACTACGCCCCACAAGCGTGGACGAGTGACGATACCGATGCACTGGAACGAATCAAGATACAGTACGGGACCTCGCATGTCTATCCTGCCTCTATGATGGGGGCACATGTCTCAGCTGTTCCAAATCATCAAACTGGGCGTTATACCCCTCTTGAAACACGTGGCATTGTGAGCTTTAGCGGGATGCTTGGTTATGAATTAGACCCTGGACAGTTAACAGAAGAAGAAAAACAGATGGTGAAAGAACAAATTATCCAGTATAAAGCGCTACAACCTGTTGTGCAGTTTGGGACAATGTATCGACTCATCAGTCCGTTTGACAGTTTAACAATGGCCAGCTGGCTTTATAAATCGGCAGATGAAAAACAAGTGATGGTCACATTTGTACAACGCTATGCTGTGCCTAATCCCGGTTTTAGACAATTAAAGTTACAAGGTTTACAACCAGATGCGCGTTATCAATTAGTCGGTACTACCGATGTTTATTACGGTGATCAGTTAATGTATCACGGTTTAGAATTAGACCGAGTCATTGATCGTGCCGATAAAGGAGACGCACGTGCGTATTTATTACATTTTAAAGTCATGGAGGAAGAAGAATGAAACGCTATCCTAAATATACGTATACACCACCTAAAAACAATTACCCAGAATGGAACAACAACCCAGAGATTTTTCAATTGAACCGGCGTACCTTAACGGCAGACCATATGCCGTTTGATACAGAGAAAGACGCATTAGCTAATGAAAAAGAACAGTCTAATCGCTACTTATCACTAAGCGGGGAATGGGATTTTTACTGGGTGAAAAACCCATCAGAAAAGCTTGGAGGCTTTTATCAAACAGATTTTGATGCGTCAGCGTTTAAGCCTATTAACGTGCCGAGTCATTGGCAATTAGAAGGTTATGATTATCCACAATATACAAACACAACCTATCCGTGGGTTGAACATGAAGATATTAAAGCGCCGTTTGCGCCGACCAACTATAACCCGGTCGGACATTACCGAAAGACGCTTGACTTACCGGAAGACTTTACGAAAGAACCCGTTTATTTCCGTTTAGAAGGTGTAGAATCAGCTTTTTATTTATGGATTAACGGCGAGTTTGTTGGCTACAGTGAGGATACATTTACAGCAAGCGAATTTGATGTCACACCTTACTTACAGCCAGGTGAGAACCTGTTCTGTTTAGAAGTGTATCGCTGGTGTGATGCAAGTTGGTTAGAAGATCAAGATTTTTGGCGCTTGAGCGGTATTTTCCGTGATTTATATCTTTATCGTCAGCCGGTTGTTCATATCGACAATACGTTTATTAAACCGACACTCGACGCGGATTACCAAGATGGTACATTTGAACTGGATGTGACACTAAGAAACTATAGTGAAGAAGAAAAAACAGTGACATGCCTCGTCAACCTATATGACCACGGCGAACCTGTCTTTGGCGCGCCACTTGAAAAAACAGTTACCTTTGGCGAAGGATATCACATAGTATCACTAAGTGAGGCCGTTAAAAGCCCGAAAAAGTGGTCAGCGGAGGACCCTCATCTTTATACAGTGACGGTGAGTTTAAAAGCACCTGGTGAAGAGATTTATGTCTCAGAGAAACATCAGACAGGTTTTAGAACATTCGAATTAAAAGATGGGTTAATGAAAATCAATGGTGAACGGATTGTCTTTAAAGGCGTGAACCGTCATGAGTTCCATTACGATGTCGGTCGTGCCGTAACAAAGGAACATATGTTGGAAGATATTTTAATTATGAAACGTGCGAATATTAACGCGGTAAGAACGTCGCACTATCCAAACGATCCTTACTGGTATCACTTATGTGATGTTTATGGTCTGTATGTGATTGATGAAGTGAACCTTGAAACACATGGGACGTGGCGCTATGGCCAACAAGAGCTCGAAGATACAGTGCCAGGAAGCCGACCAGAGTGGACGCAAAATGTGTTAGACCGAACAGAAAGTATGTTTGAACGAGATAAAAACCATCCTTCTATTGTTATTTATTCACTTGGAAATGAATCGTTTGGTGGGGATAATTTCTTAAAGATGCATGCTTTCTTAAAAGAAAAAGATCCTTCACGCTTAGTACACTATGAAGGCACGTTCCACTACCGTGCATCGGATGGGGCTAGTGATATCGAGAGTACGATGTATATTTCCCCTAACGGTATCGAGCAGTATGCCAAGGAAGACAAACCGAATAAGAAGCCTTATATTTTATGTGAATACTCGCATGCGATGGGGAATTCACTCGGTAACTTTAACCAATATCAAGACCTTTTTTACAAGTATGACATCCTTCAAGGTGGTTTTATTTGGGACTTTAAAGATCAATCCTTGTTACACAAAACAAAAGACGGTCAGGCCTTTCTTGCTTACGGTGGTGACTTTGGTGAGTCACCTCATGACAGTAACTTTAGTGGGAACGGGATTGTCTTTGGAGACGGACGACCGACACCGAAATTAGCTGAAGTCAAACGCCAATATCAACCGGTCCACTTTAGTACAGAAGATATTGTAAAGGGTGAAATCATTATCGAAAATCGCTATCTCTTTACTAATTTATCAACGCTTAAGACACAGGTTGATCTCTTAGTGGATGGTGAGGTTGTTTCAACAGAGACAGTGACAGTTGACTGCCCGCCAGGTGAGAAAACAATCCTTAACGTGAACCCAGACTTTGGTGAAAAGGCGGGAGATGTATATCATGTAAATATTTCAATGGCCTATAAAGAAGCTAATCGTTATGCGGAAAAAGGTGACATTGTCGCATATGATCAGTTTGCCTGTCCTGTTATCAGCGCACCAGTAGTTATTGAAGCAAATGAAGTGAATGAGGGGATTGTTGACGTCGTTGAAACACCTGGAACTATAACGGTTACGAGTCATGATGTGTCACTTACAGTATCAAAAGCGACCGGCCTTATTACGGCTTTAGCTAAAGCTGATGAGCAGCTGTTGACATCACCCATTGTACCTAATTTCTGGCGAGCGATGACCGATAATGACCGCGGCAATGGTCTAGATCAGCGCAGTGCTTGTTATAGAAATGCGAATGAGACGATGGTTTTACAAGCGGTGAAGGTTGAGAAACGACACAAGGAAGTGGTTATTCAATCGGTTCACCGTTATCCAGCGCTTCATAATAGTGTCACGCGGTTTGAGGTAACTGTATCCTCAGGTGGCGCGGTTACTTTAGACTATCGGTTCACACCGGAAAGAAGTTTACCTGAAATCCCGGCAGTAGGCGTCACGTTTGGTCTTAAACCAACGCTTGACACGCTTGATTATCTCGGACGCGGACCAGAAGAGTCTTATATTGATCGATATACAAGTCAATTATTTGGTCATTATACTGGCAAAGTTAAAGACCAACTCGTGCCTTATTTAAAGCCTCAAGCGTGTGGAAATAAAATAGATGTAAGACGCGTAACTGTTGCTTCGGTTAATCAATCACTAACGGTTAAAAGTGATACCCCATTTGAAGTGACTGTGCTTCCGTATCGTGACCAGCAGTTAGAAGAGGCGACGCACCATCACTTACTTCCAGTTGTTACGGAGACGGTGATGACGGTAAATGCTTGTCAAATGGGTATCGGTGGAGACGACTCGTGGGGGCAAAAAACACACCCAGAGTTTACCCTTTATCCAATCCAGACATATAAACTAAAAATAGAGCTTTTCTTAAACTAAATCGGCACAGTTTTTGTGAGAAGCAATAAAAAATAAGCCACTCGGTTCAATGACGAGTGGCTTATTTGTCTGATTTATCAGAAATAATTATTCGAATAGTTTATCTAGAACTAGGTATCCGACTTTTGTCATGTTATAATGATGTATACGTTTTCGAAAGAGATAAAAGAATGGGATCTAGGGGGCGACGGCAAGTGTCAGAGTTAATGATTGATAAGTATACTGATGATTTTTATTACACATTATTTGAACAACATCACTTACCAGTGCTGATTATTTCACCTCATGATGGACAGATTGTTGATGCCAACAAGACGGCATTAGATTTTTATGGTTATACGAGAAAAAAACTACAGAATATGACTATTCATGACATTAACACGTTATCAAAAGAGGCTATTCAAAATAAAATGGCGGAGGCAAAAGCACGAAAGGAACGGCACTTTCATTTTCGTCACCAGTTAAATAACGGGACAATCCGTGAAGTCAAAGTTAACAGTATTCCCGTCGTATATGAAGGGGAAACGTTGTTATTCTCACTTATCACAGATATCACGCAAGCACTGGAGAACAATGCGTTTTTTCGAACATTATTTGAAAAATCACCTTATGCCATGATGATGATGGATAGAGACTACCAGGTGACAAGAATTAACCAACATTTTGTTTCATTGTTTGGCTACACTGAAGAGGAAGCTATTGGAAAGTCGCCGCAACACTTAATTTATTTGGAGAACAAAGATCAGCTCTTTCAAGCGAATAAACAGTTGATTGAAGAAGATATTGTTATTACCCAAAGCAGTGTAAGAAGGACAAAGTCAGGCGTAATGGTTGATGTTCAAATGGTCGCTATGCCTGTTTACATTGAAAATGTCTTAGTTGCTACGTGTGCGATTTATATTGATAAGCGTGAAGAAGTAGCGCTTAAATCATACAATCAAATGTTAGCATCAGTTTTAGAAAATACAACTCAAGGCGTAGTCATTACTGACACGTTAGGGTCGATTGAATGGGTTAATGACGCTTATACGACAATTACAGGTTATGAAGAAATAGAAGTATTAGGGAGGAACCCGCGGCTATTACAATTTGGAAGACATGATCAAGCCTTCTATCAAGTGATGTGGCATGAGCTTCTTACGCACGGGACATGGTCTGGTGAAATTTGGAACAAACGAAAAAACGGTAGTATATACCCTGAATATTTAAAGATTTTCTCTATAAAAGATGAGACAGAGACCATCGTCAGATTTGTAGGGATTTTTATAGACAACTCAGAAGCCGACGCTCATCGAAAGCAAATCGATGCTTTAGTATCAAGAGATCGCTTGACGGGCTTATATAACCGCTCCTTTATTACTGAGCGTATCAACCAACTACTAGATAATGGTCAGAACTTAACGCTTCTTTATATGGATATCGATGCGTTTAAAGCTGTCAATGACAATTTAGGCCATGCCCACGGTGATGAGTTATTGATTCAGTTTTCGCATTTACTTCGACAGTATTTTGGAGAAGCGTTGTTTGCTCGCGTTAATGGTGACGAGTTTGTTGTTGTGTTATCTGAACATCAAAAGCAGCAGATGGATGATTTAATTGCAGCCTTATTTCTTGCATTATCTGAGCCTTTTGATCTTTTAGGACAGACGATTTATGTCAGTTGCAGTGTGGGTGTTGCAAGCTCATGTGCCCATGTTCAGAATGCGAACGAGTTATTTGTCCATGCAGACGTGGCGATGTATGAAGCAAAAAAATACGACGGTAATGCCCATGTTTACTATGAAGAAGAACTCACAACAGCGATTAAACGGACGTTTCAAATAAAGAATGTGCTTCAGCAAGTCGATTTTTATGAAGTGTTATCGGTACATTATCAGTCTATCATTGACTTAAAGACAGATAAGGTAGTAGGCGCCGAAGCATTGCTTCGATTTGAAACAGCTGAATTAGGTAAAGTGTCACCAGCTGAATTTATTCCCGTCGCAGAAAAACACGGATTGATTATGAAAATTGGCGAATGGGTATTAAAACGTGCCTGTATAGATATGAAGCCAATAGTGTTAACAAATGCTTCGTTTAAGCTAGCTGTAAACGTCTCTATTCAACAATTAGAAGATAAGACATTTAGTGATCGTGTAAAAACTATCTTAAAAGAAACAAACTATCCAGCTGAAAATCTTGTGTTAGAAGTGACAGAGGAAACGTCAATTAGTGATTCAACAAAGGTGAGAAACACACTGAATACCCTTGGGAAAACAGGCATTACAGTGGCCATCGATGACTTCGGTACGGGGTATTCTTCTCTTGAGAAATTGCATGAATTACACGTACACCAATTAAAGATTGACCAATCTTTTATTAGAGATTTAGATAAAACAACGGCTATTGTCCGGGCAATTATTGCCATGGGTAAAAGCTTAGATTTGGCCATTGTGGCTGAAGGGGTTGAAACTAAAAAACAGCTCGACTTTTTAAAGGGAACGACGTGTGACTTTGTCCAAGGTTACTATTTTAGCCGGCCGGTATCGCTAGATGATTTTATAAAAGAGTGAAAAAGGCCAAAAAAGAATTAAAAAAGCATCAAAAATAAAAAAGCCGCAGATAACGCGTCCGTTATCTGCGGCTTGGTTGTTTGACTAAAGATAAAGGCTAGTTTGTCGCAACCGACATAGTTTCGTTGCCTTTAATGTGAATAGATTCATCAAAAATAATCACATCGATATCATTGTGAGATTCATTTGTGATGTCAATCTGTGCTTGAGTGACACGGATATTTAAGCGTGCACCTCTAAAGACAATCTTAAACGAGAAGGCATCCCACTTACCAGGAATAAAGGGACGTAAATGTAACTGTTGGTCGATGACTTTCATACCACCGAATCCTTGAACGACCGACATCCACGTACCAGCCATACTTGTAATGTGGCAGCCATCTTCGGTGTCGTTGTTGTAGTTATCCAAATCTAAGCGTGCCGTTCGTAAATACATATCGTAGGCTTTATCTTGATAACCGAGTTGACAAGCGAGAATTGAGTGAACACAAGGTGATAATGATGATTCATGGACCGTCATTGGCTCGTAGAAGTCAAAGTTACGCTTAATCGTTTCTAAATCATACGTATGATTTAAGAAATGAAGACCTTGTAAGACGTCAGCTTGTTTAATAAAACATGAACGTAATATCCGGTCCCATGACCAGTTTTGATTAAGCGGTAAATGTTTAGCGTCTAATTCTTCTACTTTCATAATCTCTTTATCTAGGAAGTTATCTGCTTGTAAGAAAACATCTAAATCTTCATCAACAGGGTAATACATTTTGTCAATAATCTCTTGCCATTTGGTTGTTTCAACTTCTGATAATTGAAGCTGTTCTATCCATGTATCAAAAGTGGCTGGGTTTGTCATTTTTAATTCTTCTAAACATTCAAGTGTGTACTCTAGCGTCCAGCTAGCGATCCGGTTTGTGTACCAGTTGTTGTTGACGTTATTATCATATTCATTTGGTCCAGTTACTCCGTGCATCATGTACACGTCTTTACGCGGAACGTAGTGCACACGCTCTTCCCAAAAACGTGAGATTTCTACCAATACTTCAATACCAAGTTCACCAATATAGGCTTTATCTCCAGTATAGTTAACGTAATCATAGATAGCATAAGCAATGGCACCGTTGCGGTGGATTTCTTCAAAAGTAATTTCCCATTCATTATGACACTCTTCGCCATTCATTGTTACCATTGGATATAAGGCGCCTTTACTAAAGCCGAGTTTTTTTGCGTTTTCTTTCGCTTTTTCTAAATGATTGTGACGATAAACAAGCAAGTTACGCGCAATACGTTGATCTGCCGTCGCAAGGTAGAAAGGTAAGCAGTAAGCTTCGGTATCCCAGTAAGTGCTGCCACCGTATTTTTCTCCAGTAAACCCTTTTGGCCCAATATTGAGTCTAGCATCTTCACCTGTGTAGGTCTGATTCATATGAAAAATATTAAAACGAATCCCTTGTTGCGCGCTGACGTCACCTTCGATGACGATATCTGAGTCCTGCCATTTCTTTGCCCAAGCTTCTTTTTGGTCGGTCATTAAAGTTTCAAACCCAGTTTCAACAGCATCATGTAGTTTTTTTGTAGCGATTTGTTCTAGTGTGTCGTCTTGGTAGTCTCGATTTGTGACGTTCGCAGCGTACTTATATATTACGGTTGTCTTTCCTTTTTTTAATGTCGTATGAAAGACCACTTCCGCATATTTTTCACGTGTGGATGCTGCATCTGGTTTAATAGCGTCACCATCTGTATAAACATAGGTAGCCTTTTTAGATGTGTAATAAAAATCGAGTTTTTTAGTTTTGACAGTGACAACGGCTTCATTTCCAAAGGCCTCTTCATTGACACTAGCCCAGAATTTTTCATCATAATTGGCGTCACTATTAATGATGTCACCGTCAAGATAAGACGTAATCTCTATTTCACCGTCGAAGTTAACAGGTGTTAGTTTATATTCGATCGCACCTATTTCTTTTGAGGTGATACTAACAAAGCGAGTAGCTTCAACATCAATGATATGACCGTTATGGAGTTTGGCAGAGAATGTACGTGACAAGTAGCCTTCTTTCATATTTAATTCTCGTCTAAAAGCTGTCACGTCTGCCGTATTTAGATCTAGCTCAACACCATCAATGACGATTTTTAAGCCAATCCAGTTCGTGGCATTTAGTACTTTGGCAAAGTATTCAGGGTAACCATTTTTCCACCAACCGACACGGGTTTTATCAGGGTAGTAGACACCTGCCATATAACTGCCTTGTAGTGATTTTCCTGTATAGGTTTCTTCAAAGTTGGCGCGCTGTCCCATGTGGCCATTACCAATACTAAAAATACTCTCAGAAATCTCGTGTTTATCTTTATCAAAGCCTTCTTCAATAATGGACCAAGGGTGTTCTTTTAAATAAGGTTTCATCTGTAATTCCTCCTTGAATATGTGATCGCTTTCATTTTATCTGAGTTAAAAACAACAAGAGCTAATGCTCAAGTCGTGTTAACGTCATAGCGGATAAATCTTTTATATAGTCATCTGCGCCAGTCAAAACTTCCGGGTCGCCAACAGCAACAACATACATACCTGCATTCTTTCCTGCATCAATGCCAGCTTGTGCATCTTCAAAAACGACGCAATCTTTTGGGGCAACACCTAGCAGTTTGGCGCCCTTTAAAAAGACTTCAGGATCAGGTTTAGCTTGTGAGATAACATTGCCATCAACAATAGCATCAAAAGCATCGAGTAACCCGATATTTTTTAAAATAATCGGTGCATTCTTACTCGCAGAACCCAAAGCAAACGCAATGTTAGCTTCTTTTAATGCGTGAAGAAAATCCGTTACACCTGGTAGGATATCTGAAGTATCCATCTGTTTAATCGCCCGCACATATTGTTCGTTTTTTTGTTCAGCAAGTAAGGCTTTTTTATCATCAGGTAGTTCAATGCCAACGACTTCAAGCAAGATGTTGAGTGAATCCATTCGACTCACACCTTTTAACCTTTCGTTGTCATGTTCAGTAAACTCAAATCCTAATTCATTCGCTAGCGCACGCCACGCGATGTAATGATGCTTGGCTGTGTCGACAATAACACCATCTAAGTCAAATAGTACTGCTTTAGGCATTCCCATAGTTATCCTCCTCAAAACGCGTTTCTAATTTCATCATACAACAGTATGAAATAAAATGAAAGCGATTTCGCATATTTATTATGAAAAAAAATAATTTTTTACTGCTTAATGACTTGGTTTTACGCTGTAATGACTTGTCATTGCATTTTCAATCGTGTTTTCAATTTGCATATATCAATGCAATCGGTTTCCTTAGGGAGGGAAGTGTTTTTAAAGATAATAAAATATGGAAGTAGGTGTAAAAAAGTGGTGTCTTATGTTAAAGTGGAAGAGAATAGATGTATAATAAATTGGAGGTATCAGTGATGAAAAAATTAGTAGTAAGTAGCTTGCTTGTGTCACTTCTTGTATTTGTAGTTGGTTGTGGGAATCAAACAGAACAAGTGGTCATCCCGCAGTCGTTCTTTTCTGAAGAAGAGTTGGACAGTATAATTAAAGAAATGGAAGTAGAGGGTGAAGTAGATGTCACCATAAATGAAGATGGCAACCTTGTCTACAATATGCCAAAAGATGAATACGATGAAATGATGGAAGAATTTAGAGATAACATTGATGATATGATTGAAGATGTGTTAGAGGATGAGACACTTTCAGCTGTAACTGATATTAGCGTCAATAACCGTTATAACTCATTTGATGTTACTGTCGATCGAGCGGTCTTTGAAGAAAGTTTTCAAGGGATGTTTATTCTTGGATTAGGTATTAGTGGTGTCATGTATCAAACGTTTGATAATACATCAGATTCAGATTCAGTCACATTTAATTACATTGATCAAGCAACAGGTGAGGTTTATGATACTGTTGTTTATCCAGATGCATTAGAAGAGATGGAGTAACTCTTACACATTTAGAAATGATGAACAATTAACGAGCCGCCTGCCCTGTTAAAAAATAGGGCAGGCGGCTCGTTTTGTTATCTTTTTAGCTTTTTAGTTTGTTTTTCGTGTTCTTATAAAGAAGAAGCTTGCAGCACCTAGGCTTATACATAATAGCCCCAACAACATGAAATTAAAGATGACGGATGCGGTATTTGGTAAGCGTTCTGTCCGTTCGTTTATTTCGTCGGGATGAGTTGTTATTTCTTCTGATGCTTCCAGATTATTATCTGAACTATCTTCTAACGATGCCTCATCAGACTCAGTGTCCGTTGGCTTTGTCGGTCCTGATTGATCTTCTTCGTTGTCTGGCGTGTTGTCTTCAGTACTTGCGCCATTCTCCGAGTTGTTTTCATTTGTATTTTCTTCGTTCTCTGTTTCTTCATCGGTACTTTCATCATCCTCAGTCACATCTCCAGGCTGTTCGTCTGGTTCAATGTCTGATGGGTCTTCTGGTGTCACTTCGGGTAAGTCGCCCGTACGAATAAGTGAGAAGTCATCAAGTGTGCCCCATGCATTTGGATTAGCTTTGATGTGGGCACCAATTGTTAAAGAGCCATCGTGAACTTCAATGAGGTTAATTTCAGTGTATTGCCAGTTTGCCCAACCATTGACAGTTGTTGATTCCTCGTAGCGATGGCTGTTTTCTGCGAATAGCACGAGCTCACTGTCAGTATGATCGCCACCTTGGTTATACATAGATAGTTGATAAATACCAGGCTCAAGATTTGAAATTGTTTGGCTTAAAACAAAGTCAATCGCTGAATCTGAATAGTAGTGTGCATGGTATTGCCCGGTTTTAGAATCTGCTTGGCCTGCTTTAATGGATGCTTGATTGGGTTGTGCATTGAATATCAATGTCCATGCCTCACTTTGGTTTTCAAAGCTTGGGTCAATAATATAATTTTTAGCATGCACATGAATGGTTAACGTGACGTTATCACCTCGTACGGTCGTACCTGACGTTTGATAAGTGCCAGCTTTTAAATCACCAGTCAGTTCTTCAAAGCTTGCTTGAACGTTTTCTGTCGAGCCATCAGTATAGTGATAAACGACACTATCTGGGTAAGTCACTTCTTCTCCAACATTGATAGAGACGTCTTGGGCAACAATCTCTCTTAGTATAACAGGAGCGACTGTGCCTGTTTTAACGTAGTTAAAGATATTCGCTGATGGAAGTGGATGTCCATCAAAATCAAACCAGGCTTGGTTATCTACGGCGCTTCCACCGTACCACTTACCTGCGTCAGCTGGATCATATTCGGTTGCGTAACTAGATGCCCATCCTGAGCCATATGTTTCCCAAATCACTTTGTTCTCTTCGAGATTCTCTGGTGGTCCAACAGGTAACCATGCTGGCTCCCAGTAGAAGACGCCGATACCGCGTTCACCAATGGATGCCATGGTAGCGATCGCATCTCGAATAGCATCTGCTTGGCCTTGGACCGTATAAGGATAAGGTGGGTTTTGTTCTGTCCCTTTAATCGTATTCTCATGTCCATCACCGTCTTCTGGTGTGTACGCGTAGCTTGTTTCAACCATTAAGACGTCTTTATCATATGTGTCAGCAATGGCTGTTAGTGTACTTTTTAAGTTCGCTAATGTTCCGTGCCAGAATGAATAGTAACTTGTCGCAAAGATATCATAATCAATCGCTGCGTCATCTAATTGTTTTGCATAGCCAGGATACGTGCCTTTTTCAGGATTCGTGAAATGAAGGGCAATGTCAATAGATGAATCAAATGCACGTACGGCTTTTGTCCCTGCGTCAAACAGCGGCAACATATTTGCCCAACCTGATTCACCTGCCATACCGTTATTTGTCTCGTTTCCAACTTGAACCATACCGATGTCGACACCTGCTGCTTTTAGAGTTTCAAGTGTCTCGGTTGTAAAGGTAGTAATGGCGTCTTGTTTTTCCGCTATCGAAAAACCTTCCCATGCTTTTGGTGCCATTTGTTTTCCAGGGTCTGCCCAAAAGTCAGAATAATGGAAGTTCACAAGTACTTTCATGCCAGCGGCTGTCGCACGCTCGCCGATAGTTTGTGCTGTTGCTACATCGTTATTTCCGCCTCCGTAGCCAAGCCCTCCGGCAGTGTAGGGGTCATTCCATACTTTGACACGAATATAGTTAACGCCTTTTTCCTTTAATATAGTAAAAATATCTTCTTTCTCACCAGCATCGTTATAAAACGTAACGCCACTGTTTTCAAGAGCTATGATTGAACTAATATCGACACCGTTAATAAAGTCATCTGTTAAGCCATCAACTTTTTCAACATGAATATCAGCTTCAACAGGGCCGAGATTGTCGTTTGAATCAGTGACGGGTAAAAGTGTCACATCATCAAGATAGCCCCAACCACCAGGCTCAACATCAACAGCAATCGTAATCACGAGCGTGTCGGTTTCATCTGTAGTGAAGGTTAAGCTATTTGTCTCCCAATTCTCCCAACCGCTTGTATCAAAACCGTCAGATGTCACATCGTTAACTGACAAAGTGAGGTGACCTTTTTCAGCGTCACTGCCACCCATCGACTGAACGGAAAGGGTATATGTACCCGGAACAACGTCTGGTACGGTTTGTGTGAGTGTCACTGTCTCTGTCTGGTTGTGACTATTGCTGTTGTAGTAATTCATATGGTATTTGCCGGTTTTCACATCAGTCTCTGTATGCGTCAGTGTTAACTGTTCCCAGTTTGAAGAGTGGAATACCCAACCTTCTTCTTCGTATGGATCTGTTTCAAAT
This sequence comes from Halolactibacillus alkaliphilus, assembly GCF_900115465.1. Taxonomy (GTDB): domain Bacteria; phylum Bacillota; class Bacilli; order Bacillales; family Amphibacillaceae; genus Halolactibacillus; species Halolactibacillus alkaliphilus. The sequence continues at coordinate 6,426 of NZ_FOWN01000006.1, read as the reverse complement.
CCTGGATTAGTGATTAAATTACTTGCCCTTACCATTTCGATTGGCGTGATGAGTTGAAGTAGTAGGACGAACAGTAGTAAATAACTGATCGGTGTTTTTTTCTGCATGTGTTTCACTCCTTGGTTTGTTTGATACCTCTATTATAAGAGCGCTTTCACACTGGCGTATAGATAATATAACTCGGAAATATCTTCAGATTGTTAAACTTTTACGAGAAGATATGTTTAAATGATAAAGCTACCCCGTCTGTCCATTGAAAAATGAACGGAGGGGTAGCTCTTTTTAGCACTGATTAATATATTAGTAATGATACGTTTGTAATTCTTCTTTAAAGCTTTGAGTGAGAAGTTTGAACTGCTCTAGTTGCTCAGTTAATTTTTGAATTTCAATGGTATAAGTTTGTACACTGGCACTTGCTTCTTCAGTCGAAGCGGAGTTTTCAACCGCAATGGCAGCGAGTGACTCCATAGTAGTAAAGAGCTGTTCAATTGCGCGTGTTTCTTTTTCTAATTCTTCTGTTGTATCGACCATCTTTTCTGCGATGGTGTCGATGGATTGGTAAGACTTTTCTGTTTCATTTATCGCCGCATTCATTGTTTCTGTTTCAGCACCAATGACCGAGAATTGTTCTGTTAAACCGTTGACCATTAAATCTAAGTCATGAAGAAAGGCGCCAAGGTTTGTTTGAATAGCTTCTGCCGCATCATTTGATTCTGTCGCAAGCTTTCTTACTTCTTCAGCAACCACAGAGAATCCTTTCCCCATTTCACCAGCACGAGCGGCTTCAATAGATGCATTTAAAGCGAGTAAATTTGTCTGCTCGGCAATCGAAGTCACGACGGTCGTAATCTTTTCGATTTCTTTTCCTTTCTCTTTTAGAGTTACACTCTCATTACGTACACCTTCAAATACATGAAGGGACTTGGTGAGCGCTTTTTTCGTTTGATCGAGATTGTTAAAGGCAGATTTAATCGCTGTCATTTGTTTTTTTAGTAAATCACGACTATCAAGTTCTGTTTCTGTTATGTTCGTAATCGCCTGGATATTCCGTTCAAGTCGACCGACACCGTCTTCTGTTTCTTCTGCTTGTGTGGTCGCGGTATCTGCCAGCTCATCAACAACTTGTCGAATATCCGTACTTGTTTCGCTCATATTACTTGAAATAGTATTTAAATCAAGGCTAAAGTTTTCAAGCTCTTCAGTCATACTCATAAAACTAATAAAATCTTCACTAAGCTGCAATTTATAGTGATTAATCGCTTCATGTATGCTCTCAAACTCATCTTTCCCACTTTGTATTGTTGTCGTCACCACAAAATGCTTATTATTCAAATCGGCCAAGTTTTCAATAATGGCCTTTACAGGGCGCATCACTTGATTTATCCCGATAAAGCCTATGACACCAAAACCGATAGGGATCATATATGTAGGCATGTTAACTAGCTGTTGTAGGTAAGTTAAAATACTTCCAGAAATTAAAAAGAATAAGCCTAACTTTACATCCGTACGCTTAATGACTCCAAAGGAGAGCATGTTTGACACAAGAAAACGTTTTTTCTTTCTGATTTGGTAGGGAAAGGTAAGTTCAAGAACCATTTCCCCATCTTGCCGATGGCGTTCTTGTACATCTACTTCTTCATTAAAGTGCTTCTTTGCGCCAACGAGTAGACCGTGTAAATAATCGTACATATTCCGTTTGGACCGATACGTTAACTGAGCGGTATATGGTCCAATGACCTCTAAGTCAAGGCCTGGCGGGTTAGAGCCTGCAATGCGCTTTCTAACAACTTGATGGACGTCATTCATTGAGTTTAAAAATTGAAACATATTATCTTTTTTAAAGAATGAACCAAACCCTTGATAGAAAGATTGGACATTGTCTTCCCCGATTTTTAACCATAAATCTTCCGTTGCCATTTGTTTATCATCTGCGACACGTTCAATAAACATAAAGATTTTTGTATCTTCAATATTATCAATCGGAGATATGGTTCTTTTTGGGTTAATGCCTGCGGCTTCTAAGCGGGGATGAATAAAGTCAGCGGAATAAAGCCGAGTTAAAGTGTTAATCCATGTTTTTACGACGGTTCCTTTCATAAGTGTTCCTCTTTTCTATAATTGTTCTACGACAATTTTATCAGAACTTTAGAATCATGTCTTGGTATTCTACTTAAAATACAAGAAATCTTAACAAATATTGTACTAACATGCGGACAAATCAATAAAAATGTATAAGAAAGTAACTGAAAATGGCTAAGGTATGTCATAAGTAAGTAAAAAGATCTACAAAAAAACCACTTGAAAGTGGTTAATAAAAGAAGTCGTATAAAAAAGGTTACATTATAGCTCCGGATCGAGAAATGACAAGACCTTCGGATTCAAGTTTTTGAATTTGTATTCGTCTTAATTCGGGTTCTTTTATAGAAATTCTCCCACCTTTTGCGACAACACGGTGCCAGGGCAGAGCGTCGCCTTCGCGCTTAAGAATACTGCTTACGGCTCTAGCTGCGCGTGGACGACCAGCTAACACCGCAACATCACCGTAACTTATCCATTCACCAGATGGGATAGATGTAACAATCTGAATGACCTGTTGTTTAAAATCTTGTGTCACGATAAGTGCCTCCAATCGATATGTCTCATGCGATGTTTACTTGAAATCACATGTGACATCATGATCATTGATAAAACCTGTTGCCTGAAAGAAACTATAAAGTGTGGTAGGACCGATAAACTTAAATCCATCCTGTTTCATTGTTTTTACTATTTTTTTGCATATATCTATTGTTAAAGTCTGTGCATTTTGCGAGTGTTCGGTTAAATGAGACTCAATGTGATTCGTTAAATAGGTATAAAATTTTTCTGTCTGTTCAATCTGTAGCACCGCCTCAGCATTTTGGCTAACAGCTTCAAGCTTTTTCTTATGACGAATGATTGTAGGATCTGTTAGCCATAGTTCAATATCGTTAGTATCAGCCTGTGATAATTTGACTAAATCGTAACAAAAGAACGTTGTTTGAAAAGCTGCGCGTTTTTTTAATACAGTTAAAAATGACAGACCAGATTGCATCAGTTCAAGTGTTAAAGCTTCAAAAAGTTGTTGTGTCTCTGTGGTGTGTTTGCCCCATTCGTTGTCGTGGTAAGCAATATAAAGCGGGTCATCATTGACCCAGTGGCAGCGTCTCATTGTCTCACTCCTCAAAAGCTCAACCACTATATTTCCCAGGAAATATAGTGGTTGAGAATTGTGTGATAGAATAGCGGTTGTGAATAATTAGTACTGGCTTAAACCAGCGTCAGTTGTTTGAATAATGACAGGCGATTGACTAGGATTTAACCAGGTAAGTATTTGTTTGACATGGCTTTCACTTGTTCCGACACAACCTAATGTGTAGTTGTTTGCAACGTGAAAGAAAATTGCACTCCCTTTATAAGGCGTACGATTAGTATTGTAATTAATTACAAAACCATAACGATACTGCGGGATCTTCATATTTTCTGCGCTAGACCATTGATCTTGAGTTGCTTGTCGTGATTGCCATGTATTATATAGTGCTGATTCTGAATCATCTACCCACACATCGTCATCAGATATTTTCCGGTAATTTAGCGCGGTGCCTGGATTTGAAGGTATACCAAAGGCTGTGCCGATAGAATATTTCCCAGCAGGGGTTTTACCGTCACCCTCTTTTTTAGACGTTGTAATGCCGTTTTTCCCAACAAAACCAGATGTCTTAAGTATCGAGATGAAATGACCGTTAGCATCACGCTCAAAAGTTTCAATTGTTGCTTTTTGGCTGGAGGCAGAGGGTGTTGTAACAAGAATGACCTGGTTATTTGCAGAAACAGTTGAGAGTTGATTTGCACGATTCTTTTGTGGTGAATGCGTATCCTTAGTTGGAGCGGTAGTTGCTGTTTCTTCTTTATCATTTTTAGCTGTTGTTTGATTAGTTGGTTTTGTATCAGTTGTGGTATCTGTGTTAGTTTGTTCATCATCTTTTTCTATCACGGTGGTCGGCTGGTCGCTTAAGTAACGATGGTGCACAAACCCAACAGCTGTATCTTTTCGAACGGCAACCCATAATGTATCTGAGACGTTTGAACCTACTTCAACTTGATCGTGCTCATATAAGAGGGTGGTGACTGGGTAATCTGTTGATGGTCCCTCCCTCATATTCAAACTGCTGATATTAACATATTTAGTCGACGTAGACGAGAAGTAATCTGTAGCGGAGTATTCAACTAATTTTTCTGGTTCCACAATTGATACTTCCTGTTCTTCTGTTTCCGCTGTGTTATGTTTAAAAGATAGGGTGGCTTTTTCTTTTGGCACAAATACTGAACGTGTGTTAGTAAAGGTCGAAAGATAGGCTGGTGTATGTATGAGTTGGGACATTAGAATAAGACTAATAGTAACTAATGATACGGTTATTAATTTGATAAGCTGATGCATGGTTTACCTCCCCAGGAGCCCTTTACATCGTTAAGTAATAAAAGATAATGTAAGGGGCGATTGTCTGTTGTGATTTTAGTCTATTCTGATGTTTCTTCTTCTGTTTCAGAAGGAGAGTTATCAGCTGGTTTTGTGCCGATATGGATAACTTCATCTACGTGTGTAGATTCATTACTGATTTCTTTTTTACTTATTTCCACATTATCTTTAAAAGTTATTTCATACGTGATTGTTCTAACGCCATTTTTGCCTTTAACCACGACTTTACTTGTGCCTTCTATTAGGTCATCGTTTTCTTGTTTAATAACATCATAAGATACATTTTTAGTGATGGTTTCCAATTTAGTAGTGATTTTCGGTTCGGATGTCGTTACATTGTTGTTTGATGGTGTCGTAGAAGAAGTATGTGTTGTATTTGTCTCGGTTGTTGTATGGTTTGTCTCATCATCTTCTAAATTATCCACATCATCGAGTTCAGAGTTAATGGTTAGTGAATGAGGTTCATCTGATAAATAGCTTGGGTTCACGAAACCATAAACGTCTCCATATTGAACGGCAACCCATTCGGTTTGATCAGTGTCGTAGTTAAATTGTTCTCGCGTAATTAATTCTCCGACTGTTATTTCATCATTTTGAAATAGTGTGGCGACAATATCGTATGATGTACTCGGACCTAACCGCAAATATAATGAAGAGGCATCGACATACATCACCGATGGTGATGTGAAAAGGTGAAGCATATCTTCTTCAGAAAGCGGGAAGTCAAGTAATTGATCTAGGTCAACATGACTTTCAAGCGACAGATTATCCCCTCTTGCCATTAAAACACTAAAAGGTTTTTTAGGTGAATTATATGAAGGATAATAATTAAATGTTTGTTGACGATTAATGGTGATAAGCACGATTAAGATGATAAGCGATAATATGCTTATTGCCCATGTGAATAGTGATTGTTTCCGCATGATTCTCTCCTTTTAAAAAATCTTTCATAAGTATTAAGCTAAATACGTTTCACAAATATGAGTCGGTCTCGGGTAGGAATGCCATTTTCATATAAAGGCGTTGGATAGTTTGTAAAGAAATCAAGTTCAAGATCAACGAGTCTAAACCCTAACTTTTGATAAAAGGCAATATTATCAATGCTTGAGTTGGCGGTTCCAACAGTTATTTCACGATAGCCTTTTTCTTTGTAAAAATCAGTGGCTTGTAAAAGGACAGACTTGCCATAGCCTTGATTTCTAATAGTTGATTTAATCGCAATATTTTTAAGTTCGACCGTCCGTGGTTTAGGGAATGTGAAGAGACACACACCGATTACACGTTGCTCACGCTTGATTAAAAATAAATCACCAGAGTGAAGGTAACTTTTAACGAGAACTTCGTTTGGATCAGCTTCAAGCAACAAGGGCATATACTCAGCTCGTTTTTCTTTGGCGACGGCAATAATAGAAATAGAACTCATAAATCAACCTCCTAAAGAAATGATAAATAAAGTGTATCATGTTTTGACATCGGGTGGGGAAATAATTATCGTTTTTGTGAGAAAAATGGCAAATATAACGTACTAATGACTGCCATTTTTATTATGAATGTAGCCGAAGAAGAAAAAAACCTAAGCTTATGGATAGCCCATTTGCTTAGATTTTAACGCACTTCCGAAAGAAGTCTCCCTCTTCAAGCGTGTGAAGGGCGTAGCCCAACGATAAGGGGGAGATGAATGTCGGTTGGGCGACAGCCCAAAGGTTTTTTATTTTGTCTTTTTTCTTATTATGGTATAATCAGTCTTATTAAGTATAAGGATTGAGATAACAATGAAATTAGACAGTAACAATCATTCAGTATTTTTGATGCATTACCATCTTGTGTTAGTTGTGAAGTATCGAAGAAAAGTAATAGATGATACGATTTCGGATTATGCCAAAGATAAATTTGTGTCATTGAGTGAAAAATATAATATCACATTAGTTGAATGG
>NZ_FOWN01000042.1 GCF_900115465.1 Halolactibacillus alkaliphilus | reverse complement strand
ACAGCAAATGCCGCCTTTTAAAGTGCGTTCATGCGAACGCACCGGTTATCCGGTATTAGCTCCTGTTTCCATGAGTTATCCCAGTCTTATAGGTAGGTTGCCCACGTGTTACTCACCCGTCCGCCGCTCATTCCACAAAGTATCACCCCGAAGGGATCTACTTAGTTTCCTGCGCTCGACTTGCATGTATTAGGCACGCCGCCAGCGTTCGTCCTGAGCCAAGATCAAACTCTCAATAAAATTGATGAGTAATACTTTACTCTGGTTTCAAGCACTAGCTTGTCTTACTTTATTTCTTAACTTACTGTGTGTGTTATTCAGTTTTCAATGGTCAATTTTTTCGCTGTCGTTTTGTTGACAACTACTTAACTATAGCATATCTCGTGATGAGAAGTCAATAACTTTTTTACAAAAAAGATAATTAAAATCATTTTTTAGGATTACCTCTCAAAAGACTGCCTAAATAATATACCACGAATCCATTTTAAAATGCAAGGATTAATTTGTTTTTTATTAAATTTCTTCATGATAATTTTTTTCTTTCATTATATACAGTTAAAATAGTATTGTTTTTGCAAGAATTAAACCCATTAAGCCGTAACCACTTAGTAGTGTAGTCATTCCTACTGTGATGACGTTAATAGGTAAATGAAAGCCAATCAGTCCTCCGGTAACATTGATAAAGAAGATAACCAGGACACTAGCAATCATTCGGTAAATTAGCTTCGCTAACTGATAGCCAATCTTTCTCATTGTTTCCCTCCTTCTCATTAAAGTATATTTACACTTACCCCTTTTTCATAACCCTTGCATTTACTTTATTTATATGATGAAAGAAAAAAAAAAGAACACCCCATCATTTTTGACGGGCGTTCAAGTGTAAACGTCTTGCCTCTTTTAATAAGAAGAAGTATTTGATTTCCGCAACCTTCAATTGATGCTCACCTTCCACTGAGGGCTCAAGGCTACGTTCCATTACCGTTTTTACCTGTATCCATTCCGATTGAAGACGATAAATATCATCAAGTAAAGCTTGTTCATATTGTTGTTTCTTTCGATTTGTAAGAAAGCCCATTATTAACACGTCACTTTCAGTTTATAGTTCACGTCGTCCTTCGAGCGCTTTTGATAATGTGACCTCATCCGCATACTCCAAATCGCCACCCATCGGTAAGCCATGTGCAATGCGTGTAATTTTAATCCCTGACGGTTTAACTAACCGAGAAATATACATTGCTGTTGCTTCACCTTCAACATTTGGATTTGTTGCTAGAATGAGTTCTTCTACTTTATCATCTTTTAATCGTTTAATTAAGTCGGGGACATTAATATCTTCTGGTCCAATGCCATCCATTGGTGAAATGGCTCCGTGTAACACATGGTAACGCCCATTAAATTCACGCATTTTTTCCATCGCGATTACATCTTTAGGGTCTTGTACGACACAAATAAGTGCATCATCACGGGTATGGTCACTACAAATCTGACATGGGTCTTGGTCGGTAATATGGCCACAGACACTACAATGTGTCAACTCTCGTTTTGCATTTACTAGTGCCTTTGCAAAATCTAATACATCGTCCTCTTTCATATTTAAAACAAAAAAAGCCAGTCGAACCGCTGTTTTCGGTCCGATTCCTGGCAATTTAGTAAAGCTATCTATTAGCTTTGAAATTGGTTCAGGATAGTACATATAATCGCTCCTTAGAACATTCCTGGAAGATTCATACCTTGAGTGAATTTACCCATCTTCTCGTTTGATGTTTCATCCACTTTATTTAATACTTCATTTGTCGCCGCAATAATTAAATCTTGTAACATTTCCACATCATCTGGATCCACAACTTCTTCATTAATTACAACGTCCACGATTTCTTTCTTGCCATTAGCGACTACTTTAACCATTCCGCCACCCGCTGTTGCTTCAAATGTCATTTCTTGAAGCTCTTCCTGAGCTTTCATCATGTCCTTTTGCATTTTTTGCATTTGCTTCATCATCTTATTCATATTTCCCATATTTCCACGCATTGTTATTTTCCTCCTTATAATTAAAAAACATTAATCTTCATGTATCTCTAATAAATCATCGCCAACTAATTTTCTCGCTTCTTCAACAACAGGATCTTTGTTGACGTCCTTTTCTTCATCATCGGCATCTTGCGCTTTAAGTTTTTGTTCTTTAATAAATTCTTCACGCAACTTCAGCCATGACTCTTCAGGAATTGGAATAAAGGATAGTTGGTGCCCAGTTGCCTCTAAAAGAATGCCTTCAATTAGTTCACGGTGATCAAGCGCCAATGAACAATGGATATCATATTTAAAAGCGATAACTAAATTATCTGACGAGGCAGCAGCTGGCTTAGCGTCTTGTAAAGTGGCGTGTGCAGGTGCACTTTGGGCTTTCACTTGTTGCATGACATTAGCCCAACTGCGCTGCATGGTTTGTAAATGTTCCTTTTCCGCCTTTTCGAGCGTCATCCGTATCTTCTCAAACGGGATTTTATAGTTACTTTTACTTTGCGGTGCGCGTTTTTGTTGTCGTTTCGTAGCCGGACTTGAATGTTGTGCCTGGATACCTTGCTCTTTTAATACACGCAACTCTTTTTCTAGTTTACCAAGCTTTTCAGTTAACTGCAAAATCCGCGAATCATCCACTATCGATGAGCCTCTATCATCTTCTGTTAACTTTAATACACTGATCTCGATAAATACCTTCGGACTGGTTGTCCATTTCATCTCTTGTTGACAATGATTCCATTCGCTAATGGTTTGCTGAATCCACTGTGGATTTAAGCGACTAGATAATTCTATAAAGGCATCATCGACAATGGCACGCTCCAACTGATCTTTAAGTGCGGGTGCCGTTTGATACATTAGTGCATCACGTAAAAAGTAAATCAAATCATGAATCAAGCGTCCTGGATCTTTTCCTTCTTGAATAAACTGATCGACTAACTTCAGCGCTGTGCTTACATCTTTATCCGCAAGTGCCATTGTTAGTTGGAGTAAACGTATTTGCGAAACTGAACCAGTTATTTGTAGCACATCTTCTAAGGTCACTTCTCCCTCACTGTAAGATATTGCTTGATCAAGCAAACTTAATGCATCACGCATACCCCCTTCTGCTGCAAGGGCAATTTGGTGATAGGCTTCATCGCTTACTGTGATTGCCTCGTGCGCCATAATGACATTCATTCGTTCAATCAACGCTTGCTGAGTGATACGTTTAAAGTCAAAACGCTGACACCGAGAAATAATCGTTAGTGGGATTTTGTGTGGTTCTGTCGTTGCTAAAATAAAAATGACATGCTTAGGTGGCTCTTCAAGCGTTTTTAAAAGCGCATTAAAGGCGCCTATCGATAACATATGTACCTCATCAATAATATACACTTTGTAAGGAACAGATGTTGGCGCATACTTGACTTTATCTCGTATGTCACGAATTTGTTCTACACCGTTGTTAGATGCCGCATCGATTTCCATTACATCAGGAATAGCCCCTGACTGGATACCTTTACAACTCTCACATTCTAAGCAAGGCTCTTTTATTGGGGCATGCTCACAATTAATAGCCTTAGCAAATATTTTAGCCGCACTTGTTTTACCTGTTCCTCTCGGACCAGTGAACAAATAGGCATGTGAGAATTTATCTTGTACGAGAGCATTCTGTAATGTTCGTGTTATATGTCCCTGTCCAACAACATCTTCAAAGATTTGTGGACGAAAGACACGATATAGGGCTTGATAGCTCATATATAACCGGATCCTCTCTTCGTATTAAGTCTCTTCCTATTATAACTGAAGTCAAGAGAAGTTGCATTAGAAAATCCCTGTTGATTTTACTCGCAAAAAATACACTCCACGTCTTTTTTTCATTAAAAAAACCTCTTACTAAGGTAAGAGATTTAGTGAAAAATATGTATACCGTGCACCCATCGTCGACCACACAACACCAAGCGTTACATAGGTGCATGGCTCAGCCCAGGCTTCCCCGCGGCACACGAGAGATCACTGCTTACTGCTGCTTCCTTCCGGATCTGACAGGGTTCACAGGTTCCCGTTGCGCAGGACCCAAACGTCAACACCAATTCTCTATGGCAGACCTTGAAATTATGGGCCTCGGATGGGGGTTCAGTCTCGCTACAGCGGATTGCGAGTACAGAGCACCGCTACCTCCCCACCTAGCACGGCAAGGTCAAGTATAACGCGTTTATAAAAAAAATGCAACGCTTACGAGTGAAAATTTTCATCGGTACTTCTTACCAAATAGCGCTAATTGGACCAATTAACTGTCTCCATACAAAATACTCATGGATTTTTAAGGAAGGCGTCACTCACTCAAAACGATACATTCTTCACATCAAAAAAGAGAGGTTAAATGATATGATTACAACATTTTTTATTCCAAAAAGGTATGATTGCGCTTGCAATTGATTAATCTATTGTATTAATTGCATTTGTTTAGTATATTTGAGACCTGTGAATGAACGACAAACAACAAAAAAGTTAAGGAAATGGAGTGATTAATTAGTGAAGCGTCATCACGTGCTTACACAATTGAAAGAAAATAAACATATGATCAAAAATGATCTATTAAGTGGGGTAACCGTTGCTCTAGCCTTAATACCGGAATCTGTTGCCTTCGCCTTTGTTGCTGGTGTCAGTCCTATACTAAGTCTACAAACAGCTGTTATGATTGGATTTATTGCTGCCCTCTTTACTGGACGCCCTGGTATGATTAGTTCTTCAACTGCTGCTATCGCAGTTGTCTTCGCCGCTTTAATTCGTACCCATGGTTTAGATTATTTATTCGCTACGGTCGTTTTAATGGGGATTATTCAAATCACCATTGGTGCTTTGAGGTTAGGTAAATTCGCACGAATTATTCCTCACCCGGTTATGTTAGGGTTTTTAAATGGGTTATCTATTGTTATCTTTATCGCTCAATGGGATCAATTTAAAATTAACCAAATCACAACTGTGAACGGAATAGAAACAGTTGAACGAGTGTGGTTACCTAGTACAGACCTTCTTATCATGATTGGTTTTGTTATATTAACAATGCTGATTATACATTTTGTTCCCAAGCTCACGCGAGCAGTACCTGCCAGTTTAGTTGCTATTATTAGTTTGACAATTATTTCCGTCGTCTTATCTCGATTAGGCTATCATTTACAGACGGTTCAAGATTTTGCGGGCATGGAGTTAAAAGGATCTTTACCTAGCTTCTATTTACCTCGTGTCCCCTTAAATTTTGAAACCTTGTCAATTATTGCGCCTTATGCGTTTATCGGTGCGCTTGTAGGTTTAACAGAAGCTGTCTTAACCCTTCGGGTCATTGATGAAATGACGAATACACGTGGACGAACGAATAAAGAAATTATCGCTCAAGGTCTAGCAAACTTTGTGAATGGTTTCTTCGGTGGTATGGGTGGCGATGCGATGATTGGCCAATCAATCATCAATATAAAGTCCGGTGGTCGGACACGTCTATCATCAATGGTTGCGCCTATTACACTTTTAATTTTCATACTATTTGGTGCTAGTTTCGTTAATGTCATCCCTCTTGCTGGGCTCGTTGGGGTTATGTTTATGGTCGTTGTTGGGACCTTTAAGTGGGAAAGTCTTAAGTATGCTGGGAAAATTCCACGTCAAGATATCCTTGTTATCCTTATTGTGACAGTCCTTACGGTCTTCACTGATTTAGCAACGGCTGTCATTGCTGGTGTAATCACCTCTGCGCTTATGTTCGCCTGGGAAAAAGGACGAGTCATTTATACAAACAATGAATTTGAGTATGACGGATCTAAAATATATAAAATAAATGGCTCTATCTTTTTCGGTTCAGTTTTAAACTTTAAAGAACTGTTTACCATTGAAGAAGACCCAGACCACGTGGTTATCGATTTTAAATATGCGAAAGTAATGGATCATTCAGCGATTGAAGCGATTCATGCGATTAATGGTCGCTATCATGATGCAGGTAAGAAAGTTACCTTAATTCGCTTAAGTGATGACTGTAAAAACATCTTTGATAACGCAAAAGATATTATTCATGTTGATATTGTATCAAATGAAGAAAATCCTTCCCGTTATTCTTATGTATAATCTTTTAATTTACTAAATTCAAATAAGCCAGTCATAATCTCTAAGGAGAAAATGACTGGCTTTATCTATACATCAAACAAGAACGTAGTAACACTATTCTTGTATGCTTTCTTCTCGCGTCTTCAATTGTTTAAGTAACTTTTTCTTTTCGCGTAATTGTTTAAAAAATGTTTGTAGCAATGACGCACAAACCTCAGCCTCCACACCACTAGTAATCTCAACTTGATGGTTGAAACGGTCATCTTGTAAAAGATTCATTAATGAGCCCGCACAACCAGCTTTTGGATCAAGCGCACCAAAAACCACCCGCTGTATTCGTGATTGCACAATTGTCCCCGCGCACATCGGACAAGGTTCGAGTGTGACGTATAGCGTGCAACCCTCTAAACGCCAGCTTTTAAAATGTTGATTTCCTTTGTCAATCACTAACATTTCCGCATGTGAGGCTGTTGTTTCTAATGTTTCTCTTAAATTAAAACTAGAAGCAATCACTTCATCTTGATAAACAAGCACAGCACCAATCGGTACTTCACCAATTGCTTCTGCTTTTCGTGCTTCTTGAATCGCTAACTGCATATAATATTGGTCATTCTTTATTATCTTATCTGTCATGATTACATCATCCTTACATCTGTTATATCAATCAGGAGAGTCACCTTTACTTTCCCTATTTGATTCTAACATGAAATGTTCAAAACGTCGTGGTGAATACTATAGTCTTCAATGCTTGTTTTAACAAAGCGCGTCTTTTCGACATACTCACTGTTGTTTAACCCGATAGTTTTCAAGAAAATTAATGTGTTTAAGCCTCTATGCTTTACTGAAGAGTGTCCTTGGTAACACTTTTCAATAAAGAAAGATAGATATTCATCTAAACTACTCACACTTACTAAGTAATTATGTTAAAATAGTTGTTTGTAATATGTAGTGACCGAAGAAATTAGGAGGAAGAGGTAATGACAAACGTCCCTTTTATTGCTGTTGAAGGCCCAATCGGCGTTGGCAAAACATCATTATCTAAGAAGATTGCTGAACACTTTGATTTGTATTTACTCAAAGAAATTGTCGAAGAAAATCCTTTCTTAGGTAAGTTTTATGATGATATTGATGCGTGGAGTTTTCAAACAGAAATGTTTTTCTTATGTAACCGATATAAACAACTAGAAGATACTGAAAAAGAATTTCTCAAACAAGAAAAACCTGTTGTCAGTGACTATCATATTATGAAAAATATGATTTTTGCGAAGCGAACATTAAAACACCAACAATTAGATAAATATGAAGAAATCTACCGTATTCTCACAAAAGATATGCCGTTACCGAATGTCATGGTCTACCTTGATGCCTCTCTTGATACATTGCTAGAGCGGATAGAGATACGGGGAAGACAAGTAGAAGAGAATATTAAAGCTAGCTACTTAAGTCAATTACGTCAAGACTACCATGACTTTATGGACCATTTTGAAAAGAATCATCCTGAGATCCCTATTATTCGTATTAACGGTGACGAATTAGATTTCATCAAGCACCAACGAGATTTAGAAACTATTTTTAAACAAATTAAACCTTATGTATTAAAGGGATAGAATTAAAGGAGTATAGACACATGAATTTAAGAGAAAAGTATAGCATTCCACACGATTCTGTGATAACCATTGCAGGAACGGTTGGCGTAGGAAAATCAACGATGACACACGCCTTAGCAAAAGCTTTAGACTTTCGCACGTCACTAGAAAAGGTCGATACGAATCCTTATCTTGATAAGTTTTATAAAGACTTTGAGCGCTGGAGCTTTCATCTTCAAGTGTATTTTTTAGCTGAGCGTTTCAAAGAACAAAAACGTATTTTTGAATACGGTGGGGGTTTTATTCAAGACCGTTCGATTTATGAAGATACAGGTATTTTCGCGAAAATGCATTATGAGAAAGGTACAATGACACCAACAGATTACGATACGTATAGTAACCTCTTTGATGCAATGGTGATGACGCCCTACTTCCCACACCCACATTTACTTATTTATTTAGAAGGAACTCTTGATGATGTGATAGAGAGAATCCAAGAACGCGGGCGTCCAATGGAACAAGAAACACCGATTAGCTACTGGGAGGAAATGCACGGTCGCTATGAAAAGTGGATCAACAGCTTTAATGCCTGTCCAATCCTTCGTTTAAATATCAACGACTATGATTTAATGAATGATGACACATCCGTTGAGCCTATTTTAGAGAAAATTAGTTTATTTATCAATCAATCACGTTTTTAAACATAGACACGCCCTACTCGACCCATGAGTAGGGCGCTTTTTGATCTTATTTTAATTGCGTTCATTCATTACCTTGAGATAATTCCATCGAGCGTTCATAAGCGCCTCGGACGCCTTTTTTAACATGATCACTCACATGATAGTCATCAAACGTTTTGATTGCACGCTCAGTTGTTCCATTAGGACTCGTTATGTTTTTCCTTAACACATCCGGTGTTAAATCAGCTGTTTCTAACATTTTAGCAGCACCTACAATTGTTTGATTCACAAGCGCTGTTGTAATCTCTTTTGACAAACCTAGAGCTACACCTTCTTCAAGCATTGCTTCAACTATATAATAAAAATAAGCAGGTCCACTTCCACTGACTGCTGTGACCGCGTGAAGGTCTTGTTCATTCACTTCAACAACTAAACCCACCGATTCAAAAATCTCTGTTGCTAGCTTCACAGCATGATCATCCGCGAATCGTCCACGTGCTAAACCTGTCGCGCTGAGCCCTACTTTAGCACTTGTATTTGGCATCACACGAATGACACGAATGTCCTGATCTAATAATTCTTCAATCGCCTTTGTTTCGACACCTGCCATAACAGAAATAATGACTGCGGTATTTTTTACAAACGGTTTAATGGCGTGAATAGCTGCTGTTTTATCCTTTGGTTTTACCGCAAGTATAACGACATCACTTCCTTCAACGACTTTTTTCATATCCTCACTTGCATAAATATGATACGTTTCCTCTAAATATATGAGTTGTTCTGGATTTCCTTTATTTGTTGCATAAATAACATCTGATCCTACTCTTTTTTCTGATAACAACCCAGTAATAATTGCCTCAGCCATTTGACCAGCACCAATAAAAGCTATCTTTTTCATTCGTAATTCCCCCTCTGTATCTATATTTTAGCTTGCTTCGCCTGCGTTGTCTAACTATTCTCAGCGTTACCATCAAATGTAATTAATCAAAGTTGACAAATCGGATTACTTACATTATAGTGACATTAATCATTTACTTATACTATTTTTAGGAGGGATACTCTTGTCTTCAATCATTCGCAAATACATTACGACGTCACTTGTTGTTAAAGTGACGATGGCACTCATTCTTGGTCTTATAACAGGTTTATTAATCAACGACCCGATTATTTCAATCATTGAACCTTTTGGTGAGCTACTCATCCGTTTGTTAATGTTTCTTATCTTACCACTTATTTTCTTTAGTTTGATTGTAGGAATCAATCAAACGAATATCCGTCATATTGGACGTATGGGGAGCAAAGTGTTTTTATACTATCTCTTTACCTCTGCACTCGCTATTATTATCGGTCTTATCATTGCCAGTCTTTTATCACCTGGTGACGGGATGACACTTGATTTAAGTGAAAGTTATGAAGCACCATCACATCCTGGTATTGCAGCGGTATTATTAAATATTGTGCCAAGAAATATCGTCACCGCATTTAGTGAACTTAACTTACTCGGTATTATTTTTACTGCGATTGTTTTTGGTCTAGCTATCTCGGCTTTGCGTGACTCCAAAGAACATCAAGCGAGTGGTGATTTACTTTATCGCATAGCTGACGGTTTAAATGAAGCATCATTTAAAGTTATGCACGTTATTTTGCAATATTTACCGGTAGGTATTTTTGCAATTATCGCAACGACAACAGCTTCTCAAGGGTTTGATACCATTGGTTCACTGGCAGAAGTAGTCTTGGTTCTTTACTTGGCTTTAGCGGTTCAATTTGGTTTCTACCTACTACTAATTAAAAGCCGTGGTCTTTCAGTGAAACAATTTTCAAAAGCCATTCGTACGCCTATGCTGACAGCTTTCGCAACACAAAGTAGTGCTGGTACGCTTCCATTATCAATGGAAGCAGCGAAGAAACTAAAGTTAAATAAAAGTCTTTATAGTTTCAGTTTACCTTTTGGAGCAACACTCAATATGGACGGCGCCGCTATTCGAATTGCGGTATCTGTTGTCTTTGCAGCCAATGTTATTGGTCAGTCTTTATCCATGGGACAACTATTCACCGTAGTCTTAGTAGGAACACTTGCGTCAATAGGTACTGCGGGTGTGCCAGGTGCTGGTATTGTCATGATTTCAACCGTTTTCTTACAATTAGGCTTACCTATGGAAGCTGTCGCTCTACTCGTTGCCATTGATGCCCTTGTTGGCATGGGATGTACGGCAATTAATGTCGTGGGTGATTTAACAGGAACAGTACTAATTAACGAAACTGAAACTCAAGATAAGCAAGCGGCTTAAACACGTTCCTTCTCCTTAAATAAATGTCATAAGATTGAAACAACTCAAAGGTTATGGTATAGTAATTTAAACGTAAACCAGTGACGAGATAAAGTTGATATTGGTTTAGGAATAATCTTTGGAGTGAATGTTCATGACAAAAGGACAAATTGAGTCGAAAATAAGCGAAGCAATAAGTAAGTTTGAGATTGAACAAATGGGACGTGGTCCCGAAAAGATTCGGACAATTATTTTTCAAGATCTGATTATTATTCGTCTGCAAGGCTTTCTAAGCCCATCTGAGCGTCATTTAGCTGAGACGCTTGAAGGTATTGAGTTAATCAAAAAAGTGCGGACTGCCCTATTTGAAAAATCACGTGATAACTTAGAACGTGCGATTACTTCCGTGATCGATGTAAATGTTGTGAGTACACACTCAGATGTCTCCACTCAAACTGGAGAAAAAATGATTATGATTGTTGTCGATCGTAATATTGAAGAATTAATTAAGTAAATACTTTTGGAAGACACATCGAAAGGTGCACGCACCAGTCAATTTGTAAGCCAATAATAGTTCCCTTTTCATTGAATAGGGGGCTGTTATTGGCTTTTTTATTTGTCCCCATCCGTTGTTTTGATGTCATTTACTCAAAAGATTATAAGAAATGAAGATAAAGAGAAGGAGTGTGAAGGGGATGAGTCTATCATCATTAAAATCAGTCACTACTAATAATATGGAGAAAAAACGCTGGGGTTTTATCGCTTTAGGCATTACCATCATGATGTTTTTAGGAACTGTCTACTCTTACAGTGTATTTCGAGTAGCGTTAGAAGACATATTTAATATCGGTTCAGCGAAAAGTGGACTGCCTTATATGTTTGCTCTTGCATTTTATGCGGTATGCATGCTAATTATCGGAAAATATATGCGGAACTTTCATCCGCGTACGTTGATATTAGTAGGTGGCTACCTCGTAGCCATTAGTTGGATTCTTTCCTCATTTGTCGTTAATATCTATTTACTAACCATCACCTATGGGGTGATTGGCGGTGCTGGTGTTGGAATAGCATATGGGGTGATCATGAACATTATTGCGCAGTGGTTTCCTGATAAAAAAGGATTAGCCTCAGGGTTAGTTTTACTTGGATTTGGTTTATCACCGCTCGTGACAGCTCCACTAGCGAGTACGTTAGTACAGCATTTCGGTGTTATGGAAACTTTTTTAATTCTAGGAATCAGTTTTAGCATTATTTTACCTTTTTTAAGTCTACCTTTTAGATATCCTGAGTCTGATGATATAACGACAATAAAAACACCTCAATCCGATCAATTACCAACACATAACTTAACGACAAAAGAAATGATGCGTACACGATCTTTTAAAGGTGTCTATTTAAACTTTATCATTGGTACAATTATTGGTTTAATGCTCATTGGTCTCACGACAAGTGTAGGCATCGAATATTTTCAGTTAGAATCAGGTACCGTCACATTATTTGTCTCGTTCTTTGCGATATTTAATGGTTTAGGGCGACCAACGTTTGGATGGATTACTGATCATCTTTCATCGAAGTTTGCGATAGTTTTATCATATTCATTAATCATTATAGCGTCACTCTTAGTTATTTTCTTTCAGCACCTAAGTTTCATTTATGTCATTTCCTTTGCTGTTTTTTGGTTTAACCTCGGAGGATGGTTAGCCATTGCACCAACTGCTACGCTTAAATTGTTTGGCATGTGGCATTACAGTCAAAACTACGGGGTTGTCTTTACTGCTTATGGTATTGGTGCGATTGTAGGTGTACTAAGTTCTGGCCTACTAATTGATCTGTTCGGCCACTATGAGTATATCTTTTACTACGTGATTGGACTTGCTACAGTTGGTTTAATCCTCACTAAAAAATATATTTCACCTATTAAGAAAGTATAAAAAAAAACTAAATAAGCTATGCCTCTTCTTATCGGAAACATAGCTTTTTTATGCAAAAAAAAGCACTCGGTCATATGACTAAGTGCTTTATTGTCGTTAAAATAATATGGCGGAGGAAGAGGGATTCGAACCCCCGCGAGCCGTGAAGCCCCTGTCGGTTTTCAAGACCGATCCCTTCAGCCGGACTTGGGTATTCCTCCGTGATCTGACGACAAAATATATAATATCAGTTCTAGCGCTAACTGTCAATATGTTTGAAAAAGTTTTTTTATTATTTTGAAGAGAACACGACAACGAGGGTTAGGATGACCTCGTTGCCGCCGTTCTGTTTTATTATTTTGCTGAAATGATGGTCTTACCACCCATGTAGGGTTGTAAGGCAGTAGGAACTGTAATAGATCCATCCGCATTTTGGTAATTTTCTAAAATAGCAGCGACAGTGCGGCCAACCGCTAAACCAGAACCATTTAATGTATGCACAAACTCTGGCTTTGATTTTTCTTCACGGCGGAAGCGAATCCCGCTGCGACGTGCTTGAAAATCTTCAAAGTTTGAACAAGAAGAAATTTCTCGATACGTATCGTTACTTGGCATCCATACTTCAATATCATATTTTTTCGCTGCTGTGAAGCCTAAATCAGCTGTACACATACTTAGAACGCGATAAGGGAGTTCTAACTTTTGAAGGACGGTTTCTGCGTGTTGAGTGAGCTCTTCTAATCGATCATATGATTCTTCAGGTTTTACAAACTGAACGAGTTCAACTTTGTTAAACTGATGTTGACGAATTAAGCCACGCGTATCACGTCCAGCTGATCCTGCTTCAGAACGGAATGATGCACTGTAAGCAACAAACTTTTGTGGTAATTGATCAACAGCTAAAATATCATCACGATAATAGTTTGTTACCGGTACTTCAGCCGTTGGTACTAAGAAATAGTCCCATCCCTCCAACTTAAAGGCGTCTTCTTCAAACTTCGGTAATTGACCAGTCCCTGTCATGCTGTCTCGATTGACCATGTACGGCGGTAACATTTCCTCATAGCCATGTTCTTCCGCATGTAAATCCATCATAAAATTGATAAGTGCACGTTCTAGTCGTGCTCCTAAGCCTTTATAAAAGACAAAACGACTCCCTGTAACTTTAGCAGCTTTTTCAAAATCAAGTAGACCTAAATCAGTTGCTAGTTCCCAATGAGGTTTTTGTTCGAAGTCTGTTTGGGGTACGTCACCCCATACGCGTACTTCTACATTATCATCTTCTGATTCGCCAATTGGTGTTGATTCATGTGGAATATTTGGAATCGATAACATCATCAGTTGCAATGTTTCTTCAACAGTACGTAATGCTTCATCAATTGTTTTAATTTCATCACCAACGGCACGCATTTCTTTGATCTTGTCTTCTGCATCTTGCTTATTTTTCTTTAATGCAGCAATTTCTTTTGTGACTATGTTACGTTTCGCTTTTAGCTCTTCTGTTTTAGCAATCAATTCCCGACGCTTTGTATCAAGCGCTTCAAATTGATCGAGGTCAGATAAATCCTCCCCCCGGTGCTGTAATTTCACTTTCACTTCTTCAAAATTTTGACGTAAATATTTAATGTCTAACATGTTTTTTCCTCCTCGTATAATAATTTTTGTAGTTAAAATCTTGATTTTGATTTATCAACAGGTTTAATCCTCTCTATTCTCATCATAAACTGATGGTAGAAAAGAAACGTACAAAAAAACTCCCATCCCTAGACTATAAAAGTAGGGACGAGAGTTGTATTTCCCGCGATACCACCCTGATTGAAGACAGTTCAGTCTTCCGGCTCTAAAAGATAACGGCTTTTAACCGGATATGTTTGTTGACCACATATCACTCAGAAGATGGATTCACTTAACTATTCCATCAGTTTGCACCAACCACTGACTCTCTAAAAGTAAATAGTATAAGTTACTTGTTCCTCTTTAACGCTTTAATATATTGAAGTTAATCAAATCATACAAAATCAGACGCTATCTTGCAAGAGATTTTTTTGATTCTTTCACCTTTTCAACAAAATACTTCGCTAACCTGTGGTCTTCTGTCAACTCAGGATGAAAGGCTGTACAAAGAAATGGCCCTTCTTCTGCCGCGACAATCGCGTCATCATAAGTAGCAAGTATATGAACATCCTCACCGACACGTTCAATATAAGGAGCACGGATGAAGACGGCATTGTAATCATCGGCAACACCTTCAATCGACAGCGCCGCTTCAAATGAGTCTTTCTGGCGCCCGAAAGCATTACGTGTGACCGTCATGTCCATTAAACCTAAATGTGTCGTCGTTTGATTGGATATCTCTTTAGCTAGCAAGATTAAGCCAGCACACGTACCAAAAATCGGCTTACCTGTTTGACCAAACTGACGTAATGGCTCTAAAAAACCATACTGATCAATCAAACGTCTCATTGTCGTACTCTCACCACCTGGTAAGATTAAGCCATCAATTTCATCTAGTTGTTCAACTTTTTTTACAATTATAGCTTTAGCACCACTCGCCTCAATAGATCTAACATGCTCTCTTACCGCGCCTTGTAAGCCTAATACACCCACCATTACCATATCACAACGTCCTTTTCTTATAGAAATTACCACCCACGGTCTTGCATACGTTCATGTGATGGAATCGTTGAAATTTCAATCCCCTTCATTGCTTCACCTAAGTCTTTAGATACACGTGCAATAAGCTCGTAATCTTCAAAATGTGTCGTTGCTTCAACAATCGCTTTGGCAAATTTCTGCGGATTATCTGATTTAAAAATACCTGAACCAACAAAGACACCATCTGCGCCTAATTGCATCATAAGAGCCGCATCAGCAGGTGTTGCTACACCACCAGCTGCAAAGTTAACAACCGGTAAACGCCCTTCTTCTCTAATTTGCAAGAGCACTTCATAAGGTGCACCTAGATCTTTTGCATACGTCATTATTTCATCTACAGACATGTTAACGAGTTGACGCACTTCCGCATTCACTTGACGCATGTGACGTACAGCTTCAACAATATTACCTGTACCTGGTTCACCCTTAGTACGTAACATAGACGCACCTTCACCAATTCGGCGCGCAGCTTCGCCTAAATTACGGCAACCACACACAAATGGTACGGTATAATCTTTTTTATTTAAGTGAAAGACTTCATCAGCTGGAGTCAGCACTTCACTTTCATCAATATAGTCAACACCCATTGACTCTAATACACGGGCTTCAACAATATGACCAATACGGGCTTTTGCCATAACTGGAATAGATACAGCATGCATTACTTCTTCTACGATTGTCGGGTCTGCCATACGAGCAACGCCACCAGCTTTTCTAATATCAGAAGGTACACGTTCTAACGCCATAACAGCAACCGCGCCTGCTTCTTCTGCAATTTTAGCTTGTTCAGCGTTCACAACGTCCATAATGACGCCGCCTTTTTGCATTTCAGCCATTCCACGTTTCACTCGATCTGTTCCTACATTTACCATTCTAATTCCCCCTCATGTATTGTTCATCAATTACAAAAAAATTCAATTTAAAAAAGATTCAATCTTTTTCGGTAGCTTTCATTTTATCCTATGGTTACTGCTTTCGCAACAATTTTTGATTAAATCAGATATAAATCTTACCTTTACACTCTGAATTAGCTAATATTTAACAAAAAACACGTAAGAGGCTGCGTAAAGCAAGCATCTTACGTGTTTCACTATTTGTAAACTCATTGAAGCAATCCTTCAAGTCGTTAATAGAAGATCATGAAAACCAACCAGTTACTGTATCTGCGACTGTTTGATAGAGATTCACAAAGAAATCACCAATCACACCTATCACCAACATAAACCAGTTGTTTTTTTCTATCGCTTCTGTTGTGACAAGTTCAACTGTTCTCGTATTTTTTGTCACATCAATATTACCGTAATCATTTTCACCTTCATAGGTTACTGTTGCCGTTCCAACCACAGTACCTGCTTCAATAGGCGCTACTATCGAACCATTTTTATCCAGTAACGCTTCATCAAACGTATAGTTAAGAGTATACAAGTCTTCTTCATCATTTTTAACCATACGGGTAACATCTTCACTTAAAGCAACATTAACATTATCAGCTTTACCTTTGGCTACAGGAAGTGTTTCAGCACCTTCTACAGTGTCTCCTTCGTTAAATAGAGTAATCTCAGTAAACTGATTAAATCCATAATTCATTAGTTTAATCGTTTCTTCAAATCGTGCGCCGTAACTATCTGTTCGCATGACAACTGTAATAAAACGCTGATTTCCTCGTTGAACCGTTCCAGTAAAACAATAACCTGCTTCTGTCGTAAAGCCTGTCTTTAGACCATCAACACCTTCATAAAAATAAGATGCGAAATTTGTATTGTTCCAAGGTAACATCCAGTTTAAATTTTCAAGTGGCTGATCATCAAGTTCTGATTGAATCGTACTTGAGAACTCTAGTACTTCTGGGTAATCGTTTACTAAGTGAAACGCAAGTTTCGCTGTTGCTCGGGCCGACATTAAGTTATCTTCTTCTGGTCCAGTACCACCCGGACGACTTTCACCTAAACTCTTATTGTTTAGTCCAGTTGAGTTAACAAATTTAAAATCTTCTAAACCAAGATCTTCACCTCGTTGATTCATTAACTTTACAAAATCAGTTTCAGAACCAGCAACAAGCTCAGCAAGGGCAATGGTTGTCGCATTATCCGAAATAATTGCCATCCCTTCGTATAACTGTCTTACTGTATAAGGTTGGTTTTGGCGTAAACCAATCCCAGAAAATGATGTATTTGCTGAAATACTATAGGCATAATCACTAATTTGTGTCGTAGTATCCCAAGTAATCGTTCCTTCTTCAATTGCCTCTAGGACTAAGTATTCGGTCATCATTTTAGTCATACTTGCTGGTGGCAATTTAATATCGGCATTCTTACTAAAGAGTACATCACCTGTTGCAGCGTCCACAATAATACCGGATTCTGCTTCTAAATCAGCAACAGCTCTTACCTCACTTGATGTAAAAATACTGATGCTCACTGCGATTAAAAAAACACTTACTAATTGTCCTAAACGTTTCACTACTTTTTACCCCCAAAATTCTTTTGTCCTTGTTATTCTATCATATCAGCGAAAAGTTTGTATCTACTTTTTGATTGGTTTTTCTAACTATTTATTCCATTGAACTACCCCCACCTAACATTCTCACGAATGTTTGAGGAAGGGTATGCGTTTCTGGGTGATAATGAAAGACAAAGTTACCTGATTTGGCATCTTTCCGTCCTGAAATAGTCATCTTACCGTAACGCGCCGCTGTCCAATCTTTCTGCCAACGCTCAGGATGAGCGTGATACGTCTTTTGTGTTAACTGGCCGCGGGCGAGTTTTTTACTACCGAAACACACACCCGTCACTTTGTTTGTCAATTGAATCAATTGTTTTTCATATCGATCTTTCTTAAAGTTCAATTGGAACAAGCGAGACTTTAGGTGTTTGATTTCAACCTCAAGGTGTTGATGTTCAAAATCATAGGCGCAGTAAAATAAGCGTGTGTAGCACTTATATGTCACAACAAAAAAGGCCCCTTTTTGTTGTTCA